>NZ_JACJJE010000009.1 GCF_016899775.1 Pseudoflavonifractor capillosus | reverse complement strand
TTCCATTTTTTCGCCCCCATATCTGTTTCTATTTTACCAGATATGGGGGCTTTGTGCTTGTTTTTTGACAGACTGAGCAAAGCCGCCCCAATGGGCGGCTTTGCTGCAAAACTTGGAAACTTACTTCAGGTTGAAGAAAGCTTTCATGCCGGGATACTCGGCCACGTCGCCCAGCCTCCCATTGTGTGCCAACGCACACAATGGGGACCCGATTATTTAAAATGCTCGGGCGAAGTAAATTCGCCCTGCGCCAAGGTTTTCGCCTACGGCAAAAACGCTTGTACGGCGCAAAGCGCCGCCCCTTCGTCGTCACAAAGTCCGCTCTGCTCCGTTTCTGCCTGCGGCAAAAACTTCGCTGCGCTCCCTTGCTCCTCCTCCCCCCAGACGACCCACTGCGTTGGGCTCGTCTGGGGCTCCCCAAGATGGGGCCCCGAGGAGCTGGGCGACGAAAAAAGCACAGCCGCCCAGTTAGGCGGCTGTGCTGCAAGACTTAGAAACTTACTTCAGGTTGAAGAAAGCGTTCATACCGGGATACTGAGCGATGTCGCCCAGCTCCTCCTCGATGCGGAGCAGCTGGTTGTACTTGGCCACGCGGTCGGTGCGGCTGGGGGCGCCGGTCTTGATCTGGCCGGCGTTCAGGGCCACAGCGATGTCGGCGATGGTGGCGTCCTCGGTCTCGCCGGAGCGGTGAGACACGATGGCGGTGTAGCCGGCCCGGTTGGCCATCTGGATGGCGTCCAGGGTCTCGGTCAGGGTGCCGATCTGGTTGACCTTGATGAGGATGGCGTTGCCCACCTTCTTCTCAATGCCGGTGGCCAGACGCTCCACGTTGGTGACGAACAGGTCGTCGCCCACCAGCTGGACGCGGTCGCCGATGGCCTTGGTCAGCATGGCCCAGCCCTCCCAGTCGGTCTCGGCCATGCCGTCCTCCAGGGAGATGATGGGGTAGTTGTCGGCGAACTTCTTCCACATGTTCACCAGCTGCTGCTGGGTCAGCTTCTTGCCGGACTTGGGCTGGATATAGAGCTTCTGCTCCTCATCCCACCACTCGGAGGAGGCGGCGTCGATGGCGATCTTGAAGTCCTCGCCGGGCTTGTAGCCGGCCTCCTCGATGGCCTGCACGATCACCTTCAGGGCGTCCTCGTCCTTCTTCAGGTTGGGGGCGTAGCCGCCCTCGTCGCCCACACCGGCGGCGGGGGTGCCGTTCTCCTTCAGGGTGGTCTTCAGCTGGTGGAAGACCTCGGCGCACATGCGCAGAGCCTCACGGAAGCTGGTGGCGCCCACAGGCATGACCATGAACTCCTGGATCTCCACGTTGTTGGTGGCGTGAGCGCCGCCGTTGAGGATGTTCATCATGGGCACGGGCAGCTGCTTGGCGTTGACGCCGCCGATATAGTTGTACAGGGAGGTGCCCAGGCTCTCGGCCGCGGCCTTGGCGCAGGCCAGGGAGGCGCCCAGGATGGCGTTGGCGCCCAGGCGGCTCTTGTTGGGGGTGCCGTCCAGCTCGATGAGCATCTTGTCGATGGCCACCTGATCCAGCACGTTGGTGCCGATGAGGGCCTCGGCGATCTCGGTGTTCACGTTGGAGACGGCCTTCTCCACGCCCTTGCCGTTGTAGCGGCTCTTGTCGCCGTCCCGGAGCTCGCAGGCCTCATAGATGCCGGTGGAAGCGCCGGAGGGAACCGCAGCGCGGCCCATGGTGCCGTCCTCCAGGTAGACCTCCACCTCAACGGTGGGGTTGCCGCGGCTGTCCAGGATCTCGCGGCCGACGACGTCTACGATCTCGATCATCTGCTTCATGGGAATCAATCTCCTTTCAATATGTGGCGGAAGTCCTTCCGCCGATGTCAGGGGTATATGATCTGCATGGTGCGCCCCTGCGGAGCCATGCGAGAACGCGGGGGGGGGGGTAAAAAATGCAGAATGCAGGAATGCAGAATGGTTCCAAAAGAGCAGCGTGTCAGAAAAATTCATTCTGCATGAGCCAGTACCGCATCTGCCGCTCATTGCAGGCCTTCCCCACACAGGGGGGAAGGTGCCGAGCGGAGCGAGGCGGATGAGGGGGCGATTGTACATGGTACGGGATTACCCTCATCCGTCACGGCCTTCGGCCGTGCCACCTTCCCCCTTGAAGGGGGAAGGCTTGGTGGCGCTCAGTTGAGGATCAGCGTCTGCCCGTCCATTTCTGCCGGCTTCTCCAGGTATCCCAAACGGGCAGGCCCGTTTGGGGCCCCGATGCTTTTAAATGCTCGGGCGAACTGAATTCGCCCTGCGCCAAGGTTTTCGCCTGTGGCGAAAACGCTTGTACGGCGCGATGCGCCGCCCGCCCTGTGGGCGGGTAATGGGCCCGGAGAAGCCAAGAACCTCAATTTAACTCGAAAATGACAGCGCTTAATTTAAAATCAGCGTCTGCCCGTCCATTTCTGCCGGCTTCTCAAGGCCCATCAGGTCCAGCATGGTGGGGGCGATGTCGGCCAGGCGGCCGTCCCGGAGCTGGGCGCTGGCCCCTACGATATAGAAGGGAACCAGGTTGGTGGTGTGGGCGGTGAAGGGCTCGCCGTCATCGTCGATCATACGCTCGGCGTTGCCGTGGTCGGCGGTGATGAGGGACACGCCGCCCATTTTGGAGGTGGCCTCCACCACACGGTTGACGCACTCGTCCACGGTGGAGACGGCCTTGCAGGCGGCCTCGTACACGCCGGTGTGGCCCACCATGTCGCAGTTAGCGAAGTTCAGGATGATCACGTCATAGGCGCCGCTCTCGATGCGCTTGACGGCCTCCTCCGTGACCTGATAGGCGGACATCTCCGGCTGCAGGTCGTAGGTGGCCACCTTGGGGGAGGGGATCAGGCACCGGTCCTCACCGGGGAAGACCTGCTCCACACCGCCGTTGAAGAAGAAGGTCACATGGGCGTACTTCTCGGTCTCGGCGATGCGCAGCTGGGTGAGTCCCAGATTGCTGATATATTCGCCGAAGGTGTTCACCAGCTTCTGGTGGGGGTAAGCCACCGTCACGTTGGGCAGGGTGGCGTCGTACTCGGTGGTGCAGATAAAGTCCACGGACAGGAAGCCGGTCTTGCGCGCCACGTCGGTGAAGTCCTCGTCCACGAAGCACCGGGTGATCTCACGGGCCCGGTCGGGGCGGAAGTTGAAGAAGATAATGGAGTCATTGTCCCGGACCTGGGCGTTTTTGGCGCACACCACGGGCTCCACAAACTCGTCCGTCACACCGGCGTCATAGGACTTCTGGACCGCCTCGGCGGCGTCGGCCTCGAAGGGACCCTCGCCGCAGGCGATGGCGTCATAGGCGCGCTGCACCCGGTCCCAGCGCTTGTCCCGGTCCATGGCGTAGTAGCGGCCCATGACCGTGGCGATCTCGCCCACGCCCAGCTGCTGGATCTTGGCCTGGAGCTGCTCCACATAGTGCTTGCCCGAGCTGGGGGGCACGTCGCGGCCGTCCAGGAAACAGTGGACATAGACCTTGCTGAGCCCCTGCTCCTTGGCCATCTTCAGCAGGGCGAACAGGTGGGTGATATGGCTGTGGACGCCGCCGTCGGACAGCAGGCCCATCAGGTGCAGGGCGGAGCCCCACTCCCGGCAGTTGGACATGGCCTCCAGATAGGCGGGGTTCTGGAAGAACTCGCCGCTCTCAATGTCCCGGCTGATGTGGGGCAGGTCCTGGAAAACCACCCGGCCGGCGCCCATGTTGGTGTGGCCCACCTCGCTGTTGCCCATCTGGCCCTCGGGCAGGCCCACGTCCAGGCCGGAGGCGGACAGCTTGCAGCCCGGGCAGTCCCGGAAGATCCGGTCCAGATTGGGCGTGGAGGCGTTGGCCACCGCGTTGCCCGGGCCGGGCTCCGTCAGGCCGAAGCCGTCCATGATAATTAAAGTTGTTGGTGTTTTCATCGTAACCCCTCTTTAAGAGAATGAAGAATTAAGAATGCAGAATGCAGAGTGGCGCACAGGCAGAGCGTGTCGGGCAGGATTCATTCTGCATTCCTGCACTCTGCATTCTGCATTAAAATTCACTCCTGGTTGGCGGAATTGATGATCTCCACGAAGTCGGCGGGCTTCAGGGAGGCGCCGCCGATCAGGCCGCCGTCCGTCCCAGCTGGCTTACGCCAGCCGGGAGCCCTGTTATTTTAAAATCCTCGGGCGAAGTAAATTCGCCCTGCGGCAAGGTTTGCTTCGCAAACGCTTGGGCGCGCCGTTCGGCGCGGCCTGCGCTGCGCGCAGGACGTGTCCGGCGGCCAGGAGATTATTCCTGATTGGCGGAATTGATGATCTCCACGAAGTCGGCGGGCTTCAGAGAGGCGCCGCCAATCAGGCCGCCGTCCTCGTCGTCGCAAAGTCCGCTTCGGGCGGAACGCCCTGACGGGCATTCCTTCCTGCGCTCCCTTGCTCCTCCTCTCCCAACGAAACCCGCTGCGCTGGGCTTTCGTTGGGGTCCCGGTTCCGACGTGACCGGCGGCCAGGAGATTACTCCTGATTCGCGGAATTGATGATCTCCACGAAGTCGGCGGGCTTCAGGGAGGCGCCGCCAATCAGGCCGCCGTCCACGTCGGGCTGGGCCAGGAGCTCAGCGGCGTTCTTGGCGTTCATGGAGCCGCCGTACTGGATGGTGACGGAGCGGGCCACGTGGGCGCCGTACAGCTTGCGGATGACGGCGCGGATGGCCTGGCACACCTCGCCGGCCTGCTCGGCAGTGGCGGTCTTGCCGGTGCCGATGGCCCACAGGGGCTCATAGGCGATGACCACGTGGCGCATCTTGTCGGCGGGCACGCCGGCCAGAGCGCACTTCACCTGATAGGCGATGAGCTCCATGGTCACGCCCAGCTCCCGCTGCTCCAGGCTCTCGCCCACACACACAATGGGGTAGAGGCCGGCGTTGATGGCGGCGTGAACCTTCTTGTTCACGGTGAAGTCGGTCTCGTTGTAGTACTGGCGGCGCTCGGAGTGGCCGATGATCACGTACTTGGCCCCGGCCTCCTTGATCATCTCGGCGGTGATCTCGCCGGTGTAGGCACCGTGGTCCTCATAGTGGCAGGTCTCAGCGCCGATGGCGATGTGGCAGTCCTTGAACAGGCGCACGGCGGTGGTGATGTTCACCGCGGGGACGCACAGGACCACATTGCACCACTTGCCCCGGGGCATGATGGGCTTGAGCTCCTCGGCGAAAGCCTTCATCTGGGACAGGGTGTTGTTCATTTTCCAGTTGCCAGCGATAATAGTCTTACGATAACGACGGTTCATTGGTATTTCTCTCCATTCTTTCCTTTAACATTTTACAATGATATCGATGCGCAGCAGGGGCGGCTATCAGCCGCCCGCGGGCGCATAGTATGCGCCCCTGCATCTGCGCTCTTACTTGTCCAGCAGGCAGGCCGCGCCGGGCGTCGTCGGAGCAAGCGCCGTACCCCTCGCTTCCCCGCGGGCGGGAAAGCTCGCTCACTTCGCTGCTCCTCCTCACCCCACGCGACCCGCTACGCTGGGCTCGCGCGGGGACCCCGGAGCTGCCCGGGCGAGAATTATTTATCCAGCAGGCAGGCCACGCCGGGCAGCTCCTTGCCCTCGAGGAATTCGAGGGAAGCGCCGCCGCCGGTGGAGATGTGGGTCATCTTGTCGGCGTAGCCCAGCTGAGCCACAGCGGCCGCGGAGTCGCCGCCGCCCACGATGGTGATGGCGTCGGTCTCGGCCAGGGCCTTGGCCACCGCGCGGGTGCCCTCGGCGAAGGCGGGGAACTCAAACACGCCCATGGGGCCGTTCCAGATGACGGTGCCCGCGTCCTTCACGGCGTCGGAGTAGAGCTGGATGGTCTTGGGGCCGATGTCCATGCCCATCATGCCGTCGGGGATGTCCACCCCGTCCACCAGGTGGGCCTCAGCGTCGGCGGAGAACTCGGTGGCGGCCAGGCCGTCCACGGGGAGGAGCAGCTTGACACCCTTCTCCTTGGCCTTCTCCACCATCTCGCCGGCGTACTGAATCCAGTCCTCCTCCAGCAGGGACTTGCCCACCTTGGCACCCTGGGCCTTGGCGAAGGTGTAGGACATGCCGCCGCCGATGATGATGGTGTCGGCGATGTTCAGCAGGTTGTTGATGACGCCGATCTTGGAGGACACCTTGGAGCCGCCCAGGATGGCCACCAGGGGGCGCTTGGGGTTGGCCAGGGCGCCGCCCATGACCTCCAGTTCCTTCTGGATCAGGAAGCCGGACACGGCGGGCAGATAGGCGGCCACGCCGGCGGTGGAGGCGTGGGCGCGGTGGACCGCGCCGAAGGCGTCGGACACATAGATTTCCGCCATAGAGGCCATTTCCTTGGCCAGCTCGGGGTCGTTCTTGGTCTCGCCCGGCTCAAAGCGGGTGTTCTCCAGCAGCATGATCTCCCCGGGCTTGAGGGCGGCGGCCTTGGCCTTGGCGTCGGGGCCGACCACGTCCCCGGCCATGATGACCGGCTTGCCCAGCAGCTCGCTGAGGCGGACGGACACCGGCTTCAGGGACAGCTCGGGCTTTACCTCGCCCTTGGGCTTGCCCAGGTGGGAGCAGGCGATCACAGCGGCGCCCTGGTCCAGCAGGTACTGGATGGTGGGCAGGGCGGCGCGGATGCGCTTATCGTCGGTGATGGCTCCGGTGGTCTTGTCCTGAGGGACATTGAAGTCACAGCGCAGAAGCACCTTCTTGCCGGAGACGTCGATGTCCTTGACCGTCTTTTTGTTGTAGTTCATGGCAGTAAAACTCCTCTCTGAAACAAAGATTGGAACAGTCAGCAATTTATTTGGAAACTGCCCGCCAGAGAGGAACCGGGATCTGACTCCGGCGGGGAGATCCTTCCTTCACAGTGTGCCCGCAAACACGGGGTTTTTGCGCCTATTGGCCGGCCTGCGCCATCTCGCCGGTACCGGTCAAACCGGGAAAACCCTGTTGGCGCAGCGCCTCGTAAGTTAGGATGGCCACCGAGTTGGACAGGTTCAGGCTCCGGGCGTCCTCCCGCATGGGGATGCGGATGCACCGGTCGGGGTGCTCCTCCCGGAACCATTGGGGAAGCCCGGCGGTCTCTTTGCCGAAAAACAGCCAGCATCCATCCTGAAAATGGGCGCTGGTGTAGTCCTGGGGGGCTTTGGTGGTGGCCAGCCACAGGTCGGGGTTGGGGTGTTCCGCAAAAAAGTGGTCCAGGCTGTGGTACACATGCAGGTCCACCATGGGCCAGTAGTCCAGCCCCGCCCGCTTGACCGCCTTTTCACTGATGTCGAAGCCCAGGGGTTCAATGAGATGGAGGCGGCTCCGGGTGGCGGCGCAGGTGCGGGCGATGTTGCCGCAGTTCTGCGGGATCTCCGGTTCCACCAGTACAATGTTCAGCAAAGCAAGCCCTCCTCGCATATCGGTTCTCATTGTATTCCAAACGGCGGAGAAATTCAACTATAAATTGGTCGAAAAATTACAAAAAAATCCGAAAACAACCTAAAACCACTAGGAAGGGAGACGGTTTTGTAAAAATGGGAAATTAAGGGGAGACTTACCCGCGCAAAACCCGGCATTGTGCCGAACTTCCCGGGAAAAAAGAGAACATAAGCGGTGGGCTGGCGGGGCCAGAAGACGATTCCGGGGGCGAAAAACACCGGTTCGGGCGCGGCCTGGGCGGGATCAGCGGGAAAAAAGATTCCCATTCCGCCGCCGCTGTGGTATAATTGTGACAAATCACCAAGGAAAGTTCCCTTGTTCCCCCTTGACACGGGTTCCGGCCGGCAGAGGGCGGGGAAGGCTGTTGGAGATTTTGCCATGCGGACACACCGGAAAAATCTGCAACCTGACACAGAAAGGATGGAATTCTATGCGCCTGATCTGGAACGGACATTCCTGCTTTACCCTGGAGACCGCCGGAGGCACTGTGGTGGTCGACCCCTATCTGGACGGCTCGGTGCCGGGGCTGGCCCCCATCCGCCTGAGGGCGGACGCGGTGTACTGCAGCCACGACCACCGGGACCACGGAGCGAGAGAGCTGGTGGCCCTCACCGGAGAGAAGCCCGATGTGGCGGTGGAGATGATCCACACCTGGCACGATGACCAGCAGGGCGCTCAGAGAGGGCCCAATACCATCCATATCTTCCAGGCCGAGGGCCTGCGGGTGGCCCACTTGGGGGACCTGGGCTGTGAGCTGGAGCCGGAGCAGCTGGAGGTGCTGAAGGGGCTGGACGCCTTGATGATCCCGGTGGGCGGCTTCTACACCATTGACGCCAAGCAGGCCCGGGCCCTGGTGGATCAGCTGAAGCCCCGGGTGACGGTTCCCATGCACTACCGCGGCGGCTCCTTCGGCTACGATGTGATCGGGCCGCTGGAGGACTACCTGGAGCTGTGCGGGGATGTGGTCCGCTATCCTGGTAATGTGCTGGTGCTGGACAAGGACACCCCCGGTCAGACGGCGGTGCTCACCTACTGTCCCCAGAAGTAAAAGGGGAGCCGTGTGCTCCGGAATCAAAGCAAAACAAGGCCGCCGGCTGTGCCGGCGGCCTTTGCGTTTATTTCTTGTTTTTCTTGTAGATGGCGTTCAGGCCCTTCAGCAGCAGGTCCTTCTCCACCTTCATCTCCCGCTTGCACAGGGGGGCCACAAACTGGGCCATGCCCCCGGTGGCCACCACGGTGGTGGACTTGCCCAGCTCCTCCTCCATGCGCTCGATCATCCCGTCCAGCATGGCGGCGGCCCCATACATGATGCCGCTGCGCATGCACTCCACGGTGTTCTTGCCGATGAGCCGTCTGGGGCGGTCCAGCTGGATGCCGGGCAGTTGGGCGGCCCGGCTGGACAGGGCCTCCGCCGACACCCGCACGCCGGGCATGATGGCGCCCCCCAGATAGGTGTTGCCCTGGTCCACCACCTCGATGGTGGTGGCGGTGCCCAGGTCCACCAGCAGCAGGGGAGGGGCATACTCCAGCAGGGCGGCCACGGCAATCACGATCCGGTCGCTGCCCACCGAGGCGGGGTCGTCCATTTGGATGTTCAGGCCGGTCTTGATGCCCGGCCCCACCACCATGGGGTTGAGGCCGGTGAGCTTGATGACGCCGGTGCATACCGCGTTGAAGACCGGGGGGACGACCGAGGAGATGATGCAGTCCTCTACCTCCTCCACCGATACGCTGAACAGGTCCAGCATGTTTTTGATCTCCACCCCGTACTGGTCGGAGGTCTTGATGCGGTCGGTGGCGATGCGGGCCTCAAAACGGATGTCGTCCCCGTCAATGCCGCCAATTACAATATTGCTGTTGCCGATGTCGATGGCAAGGAGCATAGCTGTTCACCTCAAAAATTTCCTTTGGTTTATGCAGGGAGCGTGCGGGTCCGATTGACCCGCAGGAGAGCGATTCCAATAGCTGTTACCAGAATGGCGGCGGCAATGGCCTCCATCACGCCGGAACCGACTACAGTGGCCATAATGAAGTCAAAAACAGCGGACATGGCCAGATTATTGGCGGCGGCATATTCCGCCCGGAACAGGAAGAAGATGCTGCCCATCACGGCGGCAGTGTTGGTCATAGCCCCAGCCGCGCCCACCAGGGGGAGGGCGATGGCGTCATGGACGCGGATCTTTTTCAGCGCGATCCAGAGCCAGCCGGCTGCCACGCCAATTAAAATCCGGCATCCCACCGAGACCCACAGGGCCTTTGCCGCGCCGAGCATGCCTCCCACAGAGACGGCCAGAAAGGGGGAGAAACAGATGGATGCCGCCACAGGGGCCACTGTGTTGCTCACCAGCGAGCACAGCCCAAATACGCCGCCCAGCACAGCTCCGGCCATAGGACCCAACAGAATCGCCCCGATGATGACAGGGATATGAGTGGTAGTGGCCTTGATGATGGGCAGCTGGATCATGCCCAGGGGGGTGTTGGCCAGCAGGACCACGATGGCGGCCATCATGGCCACGCCCACCAGCCAGCGGGTGTCTTTCTTCCGGTTTTTCATATTCGATTACCTCCTGCTGCCGCTCCTCCCAAAGAGGATGCAGCGCAATATTTAAGAGGGCGAGGGCGGAAACCACGCCCTCTTATCCGGCTTATTATAGCGAAAGTCCCAGGGGATTGCAAGGCTAGGATTTTCCAAAACTTTGCGGATGTGGACCAGTTCCTTTACAACCGGCCGGATTTGTGTCATAATCCTGGTATCGAAATTTTGCGTCCATCCCGCAAGAAGGAGGATTTCATCATCATGCTGAAAGGGAAAACCGTCCTGCTGGGGGTCACCGGCGGCATTGCCGCCTATAAGGCGGCCGCTCTGGCCTCCGCCCTGGTGAAGCAGCACTGCTCGGTGGAAGTGATCCTCACCGAGCATGCCACAAAATTCATCGCCCCCCTCACCTTTGAGCAGCTCACCGGCAACCGCTGTATGGTGGATACCTTTGACCGGAACTTCTCCCACCAGGTGGAGCACATCTCCCTGGCCCACCGCACGGACCTGGTGATGGTCGCCCCGGCCACGGCAAATGTGTGTGCCAAGCTGGCCCACGGCCTGGCGGACGACATGCTCACCACCACGGTGCTGGCCTGCTCCTGTCCCAAGCTCATCGCCCCCGCCATGAACACCGGCATGTTTGAAAACCCGGTGACCCAGGACAACCTGGAGACCCTGCGCCGCTACGGCTGGGAGGTCATCGCCCCCGCCTCCGGACGCCTGGCCTGCGGAGACGTGGGTGCCGGGAAGCTGCCGGAGCCGGAGCAGCTGCTCCAGCACATCCTGCGCCTGCTGGCCCTGCCCCACGACCTGGCGGGGAAGCGGGTGCTGGTCACCGCCGGGCCCACCCAGGAGTCCATCGACCCGGTGCGGTATCTGACGAACCACTCCACCGGAAAAATGGGCTACGCCATCGCCCGGATGGCCATGCTCCGGGGAGCTCAGGTCACCCTGGTGTCCGGCCCCACCGCCCTGGAGCCGCCCCCCTTTGTGGAGGTGGTGCCCATCGTCTCCGCCCAGGACATGTTTGAGGCGGTCACCAGCCGCCAGGAGCAGTCCGACTTCATTTTCAAGGCGGCCGCCGTGGCCGACTACACCCCGGCGGATTACAGCGACGACAAGGTGAAGAAAAAGGACGGGGACCTGTCCATCCCCCTGAAGCGCACCCGGGATATCCTCCAGCACCTGGGGGACCACCGGCGGCCGGGACAGGTGATCTGCGGCTTCTCCATGGAGACCCGGGATATGCTGGCAAACAGCGCGGCCAAGCTGGAGAAAAAGCATGTGGATATGATCTGCGCCAATAATTTAAAGGTAGCCGGAGCGGGATTCGGGGTAGATACCAACGTGCTCACCCTTATCACCCGGGACGGGGCGGAGGAGCTCCCCCTGCTGTCCAAGGAGGAGGCCGCCAACCGGGTCATCGACCGGGCGGTGCAGCTGATGGGCTGATCTGCTCTCCCCGGAATGGGTCGGCAGCCGCACGCTTTAATAATGTAGTAAGCAGTAAGTTTCCAAAGGGAACACAAAAGGGCACGATTCACATCGTGCCCTTTTTAGCGATAAGCCACTGCGATTTTAAGATTTTAAAATTGTGATCAATTATCTTGAATCTTGCCCGACGGCCCTTCTGGGCCGCGGTGCTTTTGCACCGTACGAGCGTTTTGCCCCAGGCAAAACCTCGGCGCAGGGATGGCTTTGCCATCCCGAGCATTTCAATCCCGAAGGGCGGAGCGGGCTGACAGCCCGCGGAGTCCACAAAAAAGGGCATCTGCTTTGCAGATGCCCTTTTTTGTGGAGCTGCTGGTGGGAATCGAACCCACAACCTTCTCATTACGAGTGAGATGCTCTGCCATTGAGCCACAGCAGCGAATGAATGAAAAGCCGGCCTGGACCGGGTGCGAATAGAAGGCTGTATTATTCTACCGGACTTTCCCCCAGAAGTCAAGCACTTTCCGGAATTTCCGGCGGGGCGGCGGTCCGGACGGAATTTCCTCCTTCCATTTCAGGAGGAAGTATGTTATAGTATACTCCGTATTGCATCTTTTTCCGTCAACACGGATTCAGGAGGTTATGTCCTATGAATAAGCGTCCCCCTCTGCGCCGTTCCGCCCCCATTGAGGCGGAGAACGACGGCGTGATCGAGGGCCGCAACGCAGTGATCGAGGCGCTGCGAGCTGGAACGGCCATTGATAAGATCTATATTATGAAGGGGGAGACGGACTCCGCCCTGGGCCATATCGCCTCCGCCGCCCGGGAGAAGGGGATCGTGGTGGTGGACGCCGACCGGCGGAAGCTGGACGGTATGAGCCGCACCCACTCCCACCAGGGAGTCATCGCCCTGGCTGCTGTGCGGGAGTACGCCAGTGTGGACGACATTCTGAACGCCGCCCGGGAGAAGGGGGAGAACCCCCTCATTGTGGTGTGCGACGAGCTCAGCGACCCCCACAACCTGGGGGCGGTGATCCGCACCGCCGACGCCGCCGGGGCCCACGGGGTCATCATCCCCAAGCGCCGCTCCGCCGGCCTCACCGCCGTGGTGGGCAAGACCTCTGCCGGAGCGGTGGCCCACGTGCCCGTGGCCCGGGTGCCCAACCTGCCCGCCCTGCTCAAGGAGCTGAAGGAGGAGGGGGTCTGGGTGTTCGGCACCGCAGCCGACGGCACCACCCCCCTCTATCAGGCCGATCTGAAGGGGCCTGCCGCCATCGTCATTGGCAGCGAGGGGACCGGCATGGGGCGGCTGGTGGCGGAGAACTGCGACTTTACCGTCTCCATTCCCATGTTCGGGAAGATCAACTCCCTGAACGCGTCGGCGGCCGCCGCCGTCCTGCTCTATGAGGCGGTGCGCCAGCGGATGGGCGGCTGACAGGTTCAGCCCCGCAAAGGCGATAACAAATAGTAGCTTTTTAAATCAATATTGCGGGACGGAAATGCCTGTGGGGCGCTTTGCTCCGTTCCGCGGAAAATTGACAGCACCTAAGGAGTTCCCCATGCGTGACCGCGATCCGGAACAACTGAATAAGAAGGACGATCTGGTGGATGTGAAGGAGCTGGTCCGGGATGCGGAGCCGGGCCCCTTCACACTGGACGACATTCTGGCGGAGTATGGAGTGAAACGGGAGCCGGAGCCTGAGGCGGTTCCCCGGAGGATCGAAAGCCGAAGTCAGCCTCAGAGGACGGAAAAAGACAACGTGGTGCTGTTTCCTGGCGCCCGCTCTGCTCCTGTGCCGGAGCCGCCCCAGGAGGCGGAGGAAGAGAACGTCCGGGAGCCGGAGGAGGACACGGAGCCGGAATCCGGAGAGGACGCAGAGGACCAGGAGGGGGAGGACGAGGAGCCCAACGACCGGGTGGTGGAGTTCCCGGAGGAGGAGAGCGTCCTGTCCGCCTTTTTAAAGGACGTCACCCGAAAGGCGGACCACTATGCGGACCACATGTTCCAGGAGTCGGAGGAGATGGACCAGGAGGAGATCCACCGCCTGGAGAAGCTGATCCCCGGCACCGATGTGGAGGAGGACGAACCCGAGGAACTCCCCGGACGCTTCCGCCGTCCCCGCAGGCCGGAGCCGCCGCCCCCGGATACCGCGCCCCAGGAGCTGGCCCGACAGTACGGCAAGGGGCTGAAGGTCATGCGGCTGCGGGTCGTGCTGGTCTTTCTGCTGGCCGCCGCCGCCCTGTTTCAGCTGGCGGTACCCGCCGCCGGATTTGTGTGGCTGCCCCCTCTGGACGGCTATCAAGTGCAGGTTTGGATTGCCGCGGGACTGCTGGGGGTGGGGATTCTGCTGTCCCTGGACGTACTGGCCGCCGGCATCGCACGGATGTTCCGGGGACGGGTGGGGATGGACACCCTGGCCGCCCTGTCCGGAATTTTTACTCTGGCCGACGCCCTGGTTCTGGCCATCACCCAAGACCGGGAGGGACAGCTGCCCTACTCGGCCGCCGTTTTGGCGGGGCTGTTTTTCCTGCTCCACGGGACGTATCATAAAAGGTGCGGCCTGCGCCTGAGCTGCCGCACGGCGGCCTCGGTGTCCGAGCCCTACATTCTCACCTTGGATGAGGGGAAATGGAACGGCCGGGACACTTACTGCAAGTGGACCGGAACCCCCAACGGCTTCGGCAGCCAGATCCAGATGGACGACGGGGCCCAGCGGATCTACCGGGTGGTATGTCCGGTCCTTCTGCTGGCCTGCGTGCTGTTCTCCCTGCTGGCCTCCTATGGGGTGGGCAAGCCGCAGCATCTGCTGTGGTGCCTGTCCGCCACCTTCACCGCCGCCGCCGCTTTCGGCGGGGCGCTGGTCTACGGCCGGCCCTTCCACAAGGTGGCCCGCCGCCTGGCCCAGAGCGGCGGAGCCCTGGCCGGATGGCCGGGGATGGCCCAGTCCCGGAAGGGGGACCGGGTGCTCATCACCGACGGGGACCTGTTCCCGCCCGGCTATGTGGAGCTCAACGGCATCAAGGTCTTTGGAGACTGGTCCATTGAGAAGGTGGTGGGGTGCACTGCCACGCTGATCCGGGACTCCGGCAGCGGCCTGACCAAATTGTTCCACGACCTGCTTCGGGCCCAGGGGGCCATTTTCCGCCGGGCGGACGACCTGTGCTGCTATGAGGGGGGAGGTCTGTCCGCCAATATCCGGGGAGAGCAGGTGCTGGTGGGCTCCGCCGCCTTTATGAACCTGATGGAGGTGCGCCTTCCCCAGGGCCTCCACGTGAAAAACGCGGTGTTCTGCGCCATCGACGGGGAGCTGGCGGGCATCTTTGCCCTGAACTACACCCTGCCTGATGTGGTGTTCCCCGCCCTGGACTCCCTCATGCGGGAGAAGGTGGGGCCGGTGCTGGCCACCCGGGACTTCAATCTCATCCCCGCCATGCTCCATCAGCGCTTCAAGCTGGCGGCGGACAAGATGGACTTTCCCCCGGTGGAGCGCCGCCGGGAGCTGTCCGACCCGGACCAGCCCCACAGCGAGACCATCACCGCCGTCCTGTGCCGGGAGGGGCTGCTGCCCTACGCCGACGCGGTGGTGGGGGCCAAGCGCCTGCGGTGGTGCGCCCGGTTTGGGGCGGTGCTCACCTGCGTGGGTTCCGCCTTGGGAATCCTGCTGGCCTACTATCTGACGGCGGTGGATGCCTACGGCTCCCTGTCCCCACTGAACCTGTTGATTTTCCTGCTGTTCTGGGTGGCGCCGGTGTGGTTTTTGACCAGCTGGGTGCCCAGATATTGAGCTTTCGGCCCGCAGACCGCTGCAAGACGTTGTGCAGCATGATCTGGAAAGGAGCGCTCTGCTATGATCCGACTTGCAAATCCCTCCGATTTGGACGCCATTGCGGAGATCTACGAGGAGATTCTGGCCGCTGAGGACGCCCGCCCGGTGTCCTACACCAACTGGCAGCGGGGAAAGTACCCCACCCGGGATACGGCAGAGGCCGCCCTGGAGGCGGGCACCCTGTGGGTGGGGGAGGAAGACGGAGCGGTATACGGCTGCGTCAACCTGAACGGGGAGCAGCTGCCCGAGTACGACGCCATCCCCTGGTCCATCCCCGCCCAGCCCTCGGAGGTGGGGGTGATCCACACCCTGGTCATCCGGCCCAGCTGGTCCGGGAGAGGGAAGGCCCGGGAGTTTGTGGCCTTCTGTGAGGAGGAGCTCCGCCGCCAGGGGAAGAAGGCGGTCCGCCTGGACACCTATGAGGGGAACCACCCCGCCAACGCCATGTATCCCCGCCTGGGCTACACCTTTGCTGGAGCTACCGAGTTCTTCTTCCAGGGGTTTATCCATGAAATTCTAAACTGTTACGAGAAGGCCCTGTAAGGGGCACGGCCGGCCGGGAGGTTTCCCATGCTCTATCTGACCCTTTGGATCTTTTTTGTCTATGCCTTCCTGGGCTGGTGCACGGAGGTGGGCTATGCCGCCCTGCGTACGGGCAGGTTTGTGAACCGGGGCTTTCTCAACGGCCCGGTGTGTCCCATTTACGGCTTCGGGGTGATCATTGTGCTCTGGGTGCTGGAGCCTCTGGCGGAAAATATCCTGCTGCTGTTTTTGGGTTCTGTGGTTCTCACCTCCGCGCTGGAGTGGATCACCGGCCTGGTGCTGGAGAAGCTGTTCCACCAGCGGTGGTGGGATTACTCCGACGAGCCTTTCAACGTGGGGGGCTATATCTGCCTGCGCTTCTCCCTGATGTGGGGGGCGGCCTGCCTGCTGGTGGTGAAAATCATCCACCCCGCCGTTGTGTGGAGCATCCGGGCGCTGCCGCATCTGGCGGGATGGGGGCTGCTGGCGGTGTTTGCCGCTGTGATGGCGGTGGACCTGGCGGCCACGGTGCGCACCATCGCCCGGATGAACAAGCAGCTGAGCCAGCTGGATGAGCTGGCCGGCCGGCTCCGGGAGGTGTCCAACGACCTGGGCGGCCACCTGGCCGTCCGGGTGATCGACGCGGCGGAGGCGGGGGACGACCTGCGGGAGGACTTCGAGGACGGCCTGGACCAGCTGCGGGAGGCCGCGGAGCGCCGGCGCCGGGAGCTGCTGGAGGGGATGGACGAGGTAAAGGACTCCCTGGCCCAGAGACGCTTCCAGCTGCGCATGGACCAGGCGGAGTGGCTGGAGGAGCGGGAGCGGGACCTGGACGAGCTGCGCAACCGGCTTGAGGAGGCCCGTGGCCGGTACATCTTCGGCCAGAAGCGGCTGCTGGCCGCCTTCCCCCGGATGCGGTCCCTGGACCACAAGAGGGCCCTGGAGCGTCTGCGCCGCTGGCTGGAGAAGCGGTGAACATGCTGGGGCGTGGTATTGAAAATCATATTTGCATTTTCTATCACCCCGTGGTAGCATAGAGTTAATGAGAAGTGAGGGAGGAGAACGTCCGGATGAACGAACTGATGGACCTGAAGGAGCGCATGGAGCATGAGCGCCCCGCCCAGTGGCACGAGCTGCCCGACATTGCCCTGTATATGGATCAGATCATCGCCTATATGCCCCGGCAGCTGATCCGTTTTGACGACCGGGAGGCCCTCACCTCCGCCATGGTGAACAACTATATCAAGGACGGCCTGGTGCCCCGGGCGGCGGGCAAGCGGTACGGCCCCATCCACCTGGGCTACCTCACGGCGGTGTGCGCCCTGAAAAAGGTGCTCTCCGTGCGGGACATCGGCATTCTGCTGCGGGCTGGGGAGGCACGCAACAAATCCCCGGAGGAGCTCTATCAGTACTTCTGCGGCGCGCTGGACCGGGCCCTCAACGACACCGCCGCCGCCATCGACGGGGAGGCCGGCCGGGAGGACCTGGCCCGCATGGCGCTGGACCTGGCCCTGCGCAGCTACGCCGACCAGCTGGCCTGCGCCCGCATTCTGGATATTCTCCAGCCTCAGGCGGAGGAGCATGCCAAGAAGACGAAAAAAGAAGTCCCGAGAAAATAGGAGGCCGCTGCCATGTCTGAATACGTACTGATTACCGATTCCTCCGCCGACCTGAGCCAGGAGATGGTCCAGGAGCTGGGAGTGACGGTTCTGCCCCTGAGCTTTACCATTCAGGGAAAGATCTACCGAAATTATCCGGATAACCGGGAGATGGATCTGCCCCTGTTCTACGACATGCTCCGGGCCGGAGAGCTGGCCACCACCTCCGCGGTCAACGTGGCCGAGTACACCCAGGCGGTGGAGCCGATCCTTCAGGAGGGAAAGGATGTTCTGATCCTGGCCTTCTCCTCCGGGCTGTCCAGCACCTATCAGGCCTCGGTCCTGGCGGCGGGGGAGCTGCGGGAGAAATATCCGGACCGGAAGATCTACACGGTGGACACCCTGTGCGCCTCTCTGGGCCAGGGGCTGCTGGTCTATCTGGCGGCCCAGGAGCAGCGGAAGGGAAAGAGCATTGAGGAGGTGCGGGACTGGGCGGAGGAGACCAAGCTGCACCTGTGCCACCAGTTTACCGTGGACGACCTGCACTTTTTGAAGCGGGGCGGCCGGATCTCCGCCACCACCGCCGTGGTGGGCTCTATGCTCCAGATCAAGCCCGTCCTCCACGTGGACAACGAGGGGCACCTGATCAACATCGGCAAGGCCCGGGGACGACAGGCATCCCTGAAGGCCCTGGTGGACAAGATGGAGAAGACGGTGACCGAGGAGGGCAGGAAGACGGTCTTTATCAGCCACGGAGACTGCCGCAAGGACGCGGTGACGGTGGCGGATATGGTGCGGGAGCGGTTTGGAACCCAGGATATCCGCATCAACTTCGTGGGTCCGGTGATCGGAGCCCACTCCGGTCCGGGGACCCTGGCGCTGTTTTATCTGGGGACGGAGCGGTAAGCAAGAAATCATATGGGCCGGAGCGTCGTGGGGTGCCCCGGCCTCTCGTTTCGTTTGGAGGTTTGAAATTATGGAGGATATCAAGTGGCTGGAGGTGGCGGTGAACACCACCCCGGAGCGGCTGGACGAGGTGACCGCCAAGCTCACCGCAGCGGGCATGGCCTCGGTGGTCATTGAGGACGAGGGGGATTTCAAGCAGTTTCTGGAGCAGAACCGCCAGTATTGGGACTATGTGGACCAGGAGCTGCTGGACCGGATGGCGGGCGTCTGCCGGGTGAAATTTTACGTCACCGACGACGACCACGGCCGGGAGCAGCTGGCCCGGTACACCCAGGGGCTGGACTGCGAGTACACCACCGCCCCCCTGTCGGAGAACGACTGGGCCTACAGCTGGCAGAAATACTATAAGCCCCTGGTGGTGGGGGAGCGGCTCTACGTGGTCCCGGAGTGGGAGAAGGACAAGCCGGTGCCCGAGGGCCGGGTGCCCCTCTATCTGAACCCCGGCCTCACCTTTGGGACCGGCTCCCACGCCTCCACCCAGCTGTGTCTGGAGGGGGTGGAGGAGCACACCCGCCCCGGGGACCGGGTGCTGGACCTGGGCTGCGGCAGCGGAATCCTCTCCATCGCCGCCCTGTGCCTGGGGGCGGGATACGCCGCCGCGGTGGATATCGACCCCAAGGCGGTGGACGTGGCCTATGAGAACGCCGCTCTCAACGGCATCGGAAAGGACCGGTATACCGTCCGGGCGGGGGACATTCTCACCGACCGGAAGCTGGAGGCGGAGCTGGGCGGGGAGAAGTACCCCCTGGTGCTGGCCAACATTGTGGCCGACGTGATCATCCCCCTGTCCGTCTGGGTGCCCCAGGTGCTCTCTCGGGACGGGGTGTTCCTGTGCTCCGGCATTATCGCCCCCAGGGCCCAGGAGGTGGCCGACGCCCTGGCCCGGAACGGTCTGAAGGTGACCAAAAAGCGGGAGAAAAACGGCTGGGCGGCCCTGGAAGCTGTGCTGGCGTAATCAAGAATGTTCGGTTTGGCGGCCCTCCGTGTTCCGGCGGCGGGCCGCCTTTTCTGCAGAAGACGGGTTTCTCCTTGTAATAAGCTGGGAAATATGGTACAATTGCCCTGCGTTTCGGCATAGAATGGGAGGCCGAAGCGGTGTGTGCCGCCCGCTGGGCGGAAACCTGGGGAAATGGAGTGTGTATATGAAAAGTATTGTCAAAAGCCTGCCCTTCCGTCTGCTGGTGGGCGTCGTGGTGGGCATCGCGCTGGGACTGTGGGCCGGAGGCGCTTCCTTCGGGTCCCAGGTCATGCAGGTGGTCCTGACCGTCAAGGAGCTGCTGGGTTCCGTCATCAACTTCTGCGTGCCCCTGATCATTATTGGCTTTATCGCCCCGTCCATCACCCGGCTGAAGCAGAACGCGTCCCGGATGCTGCTGCTGGCCCTGGTTCTGGCCTACGGCTCGTCGGTGCTGGCCGCCCTGCTGTCCATGTCGGCGGGCTTTGCCATCATCCCTGCCCTGTCCATCCAGTCGGCGGCGGAGGGCCTCAATGAGCTGCCCGAGCTGCTCTTCAACCTGGAGATCGCCCCCATCATGTCGGTGATGTCCGCCCTGGTGTTCTCGGTGCTGGTGGGTCTGGCGGCCACCTGGAGCAAAGCGGAGCTCATCACCAAGGTGCTGGAGGAGTTCCAGCGCATCGTGCTGGAGATCGTGACCCGGGTTATCATCCCCATCCTGCCCTTCTTCATTGCCGGCACCTTCTGCGGCCTGGCCTATGAGGGCTCCATCACCAGACAGCTGCCCGTCTTCCTCATTGTGATTCTCATTGTGATGGTGGGCCACTATATCTGGATGGCAGTGCTGTACGGGGCGGCCGGCCTCTACTCCGGCTCCAATCCCCTGGAGGTGGTGCGGCACTACGGCCCCGCCTATATCACCGCCGTGGGCACCATGTCCTCCGCCGCCACGCTGGCGGTGGCCCTGCGGTGTGCCCACAAGTCCAAGGTGCTCCGCAGCGACATGGTGGACTTCGGGATTCCCCTGTTCGCCAACATCCACCTGTGCGGTTCGGTGCTCACTGAGGTGTTCTTTGTGATGACCGTGTCAAAGGTGCTCTACGGGGAGCTGCCCTCCCTGGGCACGATGGTCCTGTTCTGCTTCCTGCTGGGGGTGTTCGCCGTGGGCGCGCCCGGCGTGCCGGGGGGTACCGTCATGGCCTCCCTGGGCCTCATCACCAGTGTGCTGGGCTTTGACAACACGGGCACCGGCCTGATGATGACTATTTTCGCCCTTCAGGACAGCTTCGGCACCGCCTGCAACATCACCGGCGACGGGGCGCTGACCCTGATGCTCACCGGCTACGCCAAAAAGCACGGCATCGAAGAGGTGGAGACTCCCGACCTCCTTTGACAAAGAAGAAAGCCGCGCCTCCCGCTCTCATTGGGCGGGAGGCGCGATTTTTATTCGAAATCAGGCGTTTTATGGGGAAAACAGTAAGAAAAGTGAGGAAAATCACGGGATGGACAAATGGGCAGAATATGGTATAATATATGGAGATTTTTTGCCGCGGGAGCCATCCAGCGGCAAGATTCCTTGACGAACGAAAACGCTATGACCCTGGGAGCGTCCGGTCTCCGGCGCTCCCTATGTTCGGAGGTAAATCCTGTGTCTGAACGAAATTATTCTTCCTATTCGTCCCAGGACGAATCCCGGCCCCGCAGCCGCAGCAGTTCCGGCCGCCGCTCCTCTGAGCCCCGCCGGAGCAAGAAGCGCGGGAAGCGGAGCCCGGGGCGCACGGCTCTGTGGGTGATCGGTACCATTCTGCTGGTGGCCGTCACTACGGGGGCCATTATGTGCTGCTTCGCGGCGGTCTACATCCGCAACAACATCCTGCCCCAGGCCCAGATGGACATGAACGACTTCACCCTCAACGAGAACAGCATCATGTACTACCAGGATGACAGCGGGCAGTACCAGGAGCTGGGCCAGGTCCTCAGCGACACCAGCTCTGAGTGGGTGGATTTTGAGGAGATCCCCCAGGATCTGAAGGACGCGGCGGTGGCCATCGAGGACCGCCGGTTCTACACCCACCACGGGGTGGACTGGTGGCGCACCGCCCAGGCGGTGGTGAGCATGTTCACCGGCGGAGATATCCAGGGCGGCTCCACCATCACCCAGCAGCTCATCAAAAACCTCACGGATGAAAATGACGTGACGGTCAAGCGGAAGGTCACTGAGATCTTCCGGGCCCTGTACGTGGACGAGACCTATGGAAAGGACACCGTCCTGCTGTACTACCTGAATATTATCCCGCTGGGGGCCGGCTGTGAGGGCGTGGGCGCGGCGGCCGAGACCTATTTTGGCAAGTCTGTGTCCGAACTGTCCCTGGCCGAGTGCGCCAGCCTCATCGCCATCACCAATAACCCCTCCCGCTACGGTCCCTATTCCCTGGCCCGGGTGGCCAACAGCGAAGGGGAGATGTGGACGGCGGTACAGTGGAACAAGTACCGCCAGGAGCTGATCCTCCATGAGATGCTGGACCAGGGCTACATCACCCAGGAGGAGCACGACCAGGCGGTGGCCGAGGAACTCCAGTTTGTGGGTGTCAACGCCGACGATACCGGGGAAACTTCGGTGGAGACCGGAGAGATCTACTCCTGGTATGAGGAGGCGGTGATCTCCGACGTGCGGGAGGCCCTGAAGGAGCAGTACGACTATTCCGACCAGGTAGTCAGCTTGATGCTCGCCAAGGGCGGCTTGCGGATCTACACCTGCATCGATCCGGAGGTCCAGGCCCAGGCGGAGGCCATTTACGAGGACGAGTCCAACCTGAACTACCACTCCTCCAGCGGCCAGCGGCTCCAGTCCGCCATCACCATCATTGACAACGAGACGGGAGACGTTGCCGCCATCGTGGGCCGCATCGGGGAGAAGGAGCTCAACCGGGGCTTCAACCTGGCTACCGACGCCCAGCGCCAGCCGGGCTCCTCCATCAAGCCCCTGACCGTGTACGCCCCCGCCGTGGATATGGGGCTGATCAGCCCCATCACGGTGATCCCGGACTACCCCTATCAGGTGCTGGGCGGAAGCGCCTGGCCGGTGAACGTGGACGGGCGCTACCGGGGACAGGTCACCGTCAATGCGGCGGTGGAGGACTCCTTCAACACCGTGGCGGTGCGGGTGCTGGCCGATCTGGTGACCCCCGCCAAGGGCTTTGAGTACGGGACTCAGCGGTTCCACCTGCCCCTGATCAGCGAGCAGACCATCAGCGGTCAGACGGTCAGCGACATCGCCATCGCCCCCCTGTCCCTGGGCGGCCTGTCCCTGGGCGTCAGCACCCGGGATATGGCCACCGCCTTTGCCACCTTCCCCAACGACGGCGTGTACCGGGAGGCCCGCACTTTCACCCGGGTGGAGGACGCCGACGGCAATGTGATTTTGGACAACACCCGGGAGGAAGAGCAGGCCATCAAGAACACCACCGCCTACTATATGAACTATATGCTCACCAATGTGGTCAGCAGCGGCGGCGGCTCTGAGGCCCGAATCAGCGGCATGACGGTGGCCGGCAAAACCGGTACCACCGACACCAAGGATAACCGCTGGTTTGTGGGCTACACCCCCTACTACACCGCCGCGGTGTGGGTGGGCTATGAGACGCCCGCCCGTGTCCAGGCCTCCGGCAACCCGGCGGCTCAGATGTTCCAGAAGGTGATGGCCCCGATTCATGACGGCCTGGAGAACACAGGGTTTACCCAGCCCGGCGGCCTGACCCAGGTGTCCTACTGTCTGGACTGCGGGGGAGAGGCCACCGCCGCCTGCCAGAGCGATCCCCGGGGCGCTCGGATCGGTACCGGTTATGTGTTCGCGGAGGACCGGCCTACTACCGTGTGTACCTGCCACTCCCTGGAGGAGGGCTCCAACTCCATGGTCCGGGTGTGTGTGGACGACCCGGTTCTGGACGCCAACGGGGAGTTCACCGGCTACTATCACCTGGCCGGCCCCAACTGTCCCGAGGTCAGCATCCGCACCTACAGCTATCTGAACCTGGACCGGGAGAGCGTGGGCGGCGCGGTGGCCGAGGACAGCCAGTATTTCTACTCCGCCTATGTGGCGGCGGCAGGCACCGAGCAGTGCACCGTCCACGGCGAGGGCGGCCAGATCATCGACCCTGACGATCCCAATGGGGTGGAGGACCCCAATGGCGACCCCGGCGGTTCCGGGGATGAGCCGGGGACCGGCGATTCCGGCGGAGATTCCTCCGGCAGTTCCAGCCAGCCGGGAACGGACGATCCCGGGACGCCCGGGTCCAGCTCCTCCAGCACCACGGACCCGATGGGGAACAACAGCGAGGGCGGCGTGGCCATCAATCCGGAGACCGGCCGACCCTATGGCTATTGAGCAAATGGAACCAAAGGGGCGGAGAGAACTTCGGGTTCTCTCCGCCCGCTGTTCTGTCTGGGAGAATTGGGCAAATACGACAAAATGCGCCCTCTGTGGCTGCGGAAAATCTACGGCCCGTTCGCGGTTTTTCATTGCATCCCCCCGGGGGGTGTGCTAAAATAGACCACAGTGTAACTACAAATGCCCGCGATACGCGGACAGAGGTCGGCACAGGATGGAGGGACACCCATGAGTCAGTCGGCGGGATATTTCATTGTGGAGGCATCCGCCATGCCGGAGATCTTCCGGAAGGTGGCCGAGGCCAAGCGTCTGCTGGAGACCGGCGAGGAGACCACAGTGAACGGCGCGGCCCGGGCGGTAGGGATCAGCCGCAGCGCCTTTTATAAGTATAAGGATGCGGTGCGCCCCTTCAACGACATGCTCCATGGGCGGATCGTCACCTTTCAGACCATGCTGCGGGATGAGCCGGGGATTCTCTCCGGCCTGCTCAACGTCTTTGCCGGGACCGGGGTCAATATTCTGACCATCAACCAGAATATTCCCAGCAACGGCTGCGCGGTGGTCACCATTACGGCGGAGACCTCCGCCCTGCGCCGCACCCTGGAGGAGATGCTGGAGGCGGCCGCCTCCAGCCCCGGCGTGCTCCGGTGCGAGATTTTGGCGGGATAACGGAAAGCGGATACATTGAGGTGATTTGGAATGGTAAACGTAGCGATTTTAGGCTTTGGCACCGTGGGCTCCGGCGTGGCGGACGTGCTTACCCGGAACAGCGCGGTCATTGACCAGCGGGTGGACGGACTGGTCCGCCTGAAATATATTCTGGATGTGCGGGATTTCCCGGACAGCCCCTACAAGGACCTGTTTGTGAAGGACTTCTCCGTCATTGAGAACGACCCCGAGGTGGACGTGGTGGTGGAGACCATCGGCGGCGCCAAGGTGGCCCTGGACTTCACCCAGCGGGCCCTGAAGGCGGGCAAGAGCGTGGTGTCATCCAACAAGGAGCTGGTGGCCACCCACGGCTATGACCTGCTCCAGCTGGCCAAGGAGCACGGGGTCAGCTATCTGTTTGAGGCCAGCGTGGGCGGGGGCATCCCCATCCTGCGCCCCCTCACCGCCTGCCTGGCCGCCAATGAGCTGGACCAGATCACCGGCATTCTCAACGGCACCACCAACTACATCCTCACCCGGATGATCAAGGCGGGCCTGTCCTTCGACCAGGCCCTGAAGGAGGCCCAGGCCAACGGCTACGCCGAGCAGGACCCCACCGCCGACGTGGACGGCCACGACGCCTGCCGGAAGATCTGTATTCTGGCCGCCCTGGCTTTCGGACAGCACGTGTACCCCGACCAGGTGCCCACCCAAGGCATCCGGGGGGTGACCCTGGCCGACGTGGCCTACGCCGACTCCTGCGGCTATAAGATCAAGCTGCTGGGCCGCGCCATCCGGGAGCCGGAGGGCAAGGTGTGCGCCTTTGTGGCCCCCCACCTGGTCTCCTGTGAGAACCCCCTGGCCGGGGTGGAGGACGTGTTCAACGCCATCGCCGTCACCGGCAACGCGGTGGGCGACGTGATGTTCTACGGCCGGGGCGCGGGCAAGCTGCCCACCGCCTCCGCCGTGGTGGCCGACGTCATCGACATCGCCAAGGACACCAAGCGGGATCACCACAACCAGTGGGGCCCCGGAGCCCCCGACCTGGTGGTGTCCCCCGACGGCCTCACCTCCCGGTGGTACGTCCGGGCCCAGACCACCATGGATCAGGCCCGGCTGGCCTGCGGGGAGATTCAGCCCCTGGCCCGCGCCGGCGCTCCCGCCGGAGAGGCCGCCTTCCTCACCGCCCCCATGACGGAGCCCCAGCTGATGGACCGCCTGGCGGGCATGGAGGTGGGCTCCCGGTTCCGCGTGCTGTAAGCCGCGGGGCGGCTATTTGCCCGGGGGGCCCGGTCTGCATAGGATAGAGAGCAGACCTGCGTTTTGACAAACCGTTGGAGGGAAACAATATATGGCATTGATTGTACAGAAATTCGGCGGCAGCTCTGTCGCCAACGCGGACCGCGTGCGCAACGTGGCCCGGATCATCACCGAGACCTATAAGAAGGGCAACAGCGTGGTGGTGGTGCTCTCCGCCCAGGGAGACACCACCGACGACCTGATCGCCAAGGCCCAGGAGCTCAATCCCAACGCCTCCAAGCGGGAGATGGATATGCTCCTGTCCACCGGCGAGCAGATCTCCATCGCCCTGTGCGCCATGACCATTGAGGGGATGGGCTATCAGGTGGTCTCCCTCACCGGCTGGCAGGCGGGCATGAACACCGACTCCGCCTACAGCAACGCCCGCATCAAGCGCATCCAGACCGAGCGCATCCAGACCGAGCTGGACAAGAACAAGATCGTGCTGGTGGCCGGGTTCCAGGGCATCAACAAGTACGGCGACATCACCACCCTGGGCCGGGGCGGCTCGGACACCTCGGCGGTGGCTCTGGCGGCGGCCCTCCATGCCGACCTGTGCCAGATCTACACCGACGTGGACGGCGTGTACACCGCCGACCCCCGCTCTGTGAAGGGGGCGCGCAAGCTGGAGGAGATCACCTTCGACGAGATGCTGGAGCTGGCCAGCCTGGGCGCCCAGGTGCTCCACAACCGCTCGGTGGAGATGGCCAAGCGCTACAATGTCAATCTGGAGGTCCTCTCCAGCTTCACGGGAAATCCCGGTACAAAAGTCAAGGAGGTTGTCAAGACCATGGAAAAGACCCATGTAAGCGGTGTGGCGAAGGATAAGAACGTGGCCCGGCTGGCTCTCATCGGCCTGGCTGACGAGCCCGGCACTGCCTTTAAAATTTTCTCCCTGCTGGCCAAGAAGAAGATCAACGTGGACATCATCCTGCAGTCCATCGGCCGTGAGGAGACCAAGGACATCAGCTTCACCGTGGCCCGCGGCGACGCGGAGGAGGCCAAGAAGATTCTGGAGGAGAACCAGGAGTACATCGGCTTCAAGGCCATTGAGATGAACACCCAGGTGGCCAAGGTGTCCATCGTGGGGGCCGGCATGGTGAACAACTTCGGTGTGGCCAGCCGCATGTTTGAGGCCCTGTCCAGCGCCGGCATCAATATCAACATGATCTCCACCAGTGAGATTAAAGTCTCCGTCCTGGTGGATGAGCGGGACGCCGACCGGGCGGTCCAGGCGGTCCACGATAAATTCTTCTCTGAGTTTGGCGGAAACAACTGAGGCGGAGAAGTGACTTTTGTGTAAAATGGGGAAAAGCCGGGAGAAATCTCCCGGCTTTTCCCGCTATCCTGCTTTTTTCCTTTTTTTGTGTTGCAAAAATTTCTGAGTTCTGGTACAATAATAAACTGACTGGATCGTAGATAGGCGCAATATGCCTGAAAGAATGAGAAGCGGGGCTATGTCCCCGGATCAATAAGAGGAGAATCAAGGCACATGGATTATAATGAGAGAGAGGCGCGTCGGCGCCAGGAGGATCGGGATCTGAACCGGGCCCTGATCTGGGTCGGAGCGGCGATCGTCCTGGAATTTCTTTTGGTGCTTGTGAATCGTTATTATATCAACTACCGGACTACGTCTGAATCTATCAATCTTGCCCTTGCCATCAATGCGGGCCTGACGGTCCTGCAGTGGGTGAGCCTGGCGGCCGTGGCTGCCTGTGTGGTGTGGGCCATCCTGCGCTTGAATAAAGGAGAAAAAGCGGGCCTGCAGCTGACTTTGATTGCCGGAGCCGGGGTTCTGCTGATCTGCTCGGTAGTGATTCTGCACTTCCAGGACGCAGGAGTGCGGATGCTGTTCTGGCTGGTGCCCGCCTGGGCGGCGCTGGCGCTGGTGTACTACCTCTATCAGCGGGAATTTTTCCTGGCTGCTCTGGTGAGCGGCGCGGGTGTGCTGGGCCTGTGGTTTGTGCGCCACGCGGGGGCTGCCAGCCTCTATACTGTCGTGGCCATTGTGGCCATCGTGCTGCTGGCTGCGGCCATGTTCTGGATGAAGGCCCACCAGGGGCGGCTCATTGTCAAAGAGGGGATCAAGCGGGTGCTGCCCTCGGACGCCGGCTACGGGCTGATGTTTGCCAGCTGCGTGGTGAGTCTGGCGGCCATTGCGGCGGCCATCGCCCTGGGCGGCGCGGTGTCTTACTATCTGCTGTTTGCCATGGTGGCCTGGCTGTTTGCCCTGCTGGTGTATTACACCGTGAAGATGATGTAATTCAGTCAGTTAGGAATTAGGAGTTTCCTGAAGCGGGGTGCTTCTGGATTTCCAGGAAAGAGTGCAAAAGCGGCGCGGAGTATTCCGCGCCGCTTTTCTTATGCCTGTGCTTGCGCCTGGATATTGGTTCCGCGGGTTCTGGACTGCCTCAGTTGCAATATAATTCCTTATTCCTAACTCACCGGTAGGTGTGTGTACATACCTCCCGGATCTTGGCCTGGATGCCTTTCAGGTCCACAAAGGTGTCCGGACGGCGGGAGGGGTCCCGGAGGATGGCCGCCGGATGGAACAGGGCGGTCATGTGGACCCCGGACTTCTCAAACCACTGGCCGTGCTCCTTGGTGATTTTGAAGTCGGGCTTGATGAGCCGGATGGCGGAGATGCGCCCCAGGCAGATGATGATTTTGGGGCGGATCAGGGCCACCTGGTTGCGCAGGTAGCCGATGCAGGCGTCCTGCTCGGTGTTCAGCGGGTCGCGGTTGTGGGGGGGACGGCATTTGACCATGTTGGCGATGTACACGTTCTTGTCCCGGCTCAGGTCGATGAGCTCCAGCATCTCGTCCAGCAGCTGGCCGCCCCGGCCCACAAAGGGGAGCCCCTGCAGGTCCTCGTGCTCGCCCGGCCCCTCTCCGATGCACATGACCTCCGCGTCCCGGGGACCGGTGCCGAATACCACATGATGGCGTGTCTCTGCCAGTCCGCACTTTTGACAGGACAGGCACTGTCTCTCCAATTCTTCCCAATCCAGCATGGCGGCGACTCCTCTCACAGATCAGATAAGGCTAGTGTAGCATACCTGGGCGGACTGTGCAATCGGGCGGGAGGAGAAAGAACTGCGCATCAAAAACCACAAAACACAACATATAGTAGTAAGGAGGGCAATTCGACACAATTCTGTCTGAAGAGATTGAAAAAACAGGTTGTTCTGTCAACTAAATAGAACGGATGTTTTAGTCGTGAAAAGAGACGAAACCGCAGGATTCCTGCGGTTTTTTTCTGGGAAAAATTCAAAAAAGGGGTTGCATTTTATGTCAACAGCTTTTATACTAAAAACACGTGGTGGGGGAAAGTGGATCAATCTCCCATAAAAAGATAGAGAAGTGGGGGAGAGGTGACACAGATGACCGGCACGTACGAGCACAGCATCGACGCCAAGGGCCGTCTGTTCATCCCCGCCAAGCTCCGGGAGGAGCTGGGCGTCACCTTCTATTTGGCCATGGGTATTGACACCTGCCTGGCCATCTACCCCCAGTCCACGTGGGACAAGTTCACCGAAAAATTTGCCTCTCTGCCCATGACCCAGTCCAAGGTCATGCGCCCCCTGTTTGCCAACGCGGTAAAGTGCGAGCTGGACAGCCAGGGGCGCATCGTCATTCCCCAGAAGCTGCGCAAGTACGCCAAGCTGGAGAAGGACGCGGTTATTTTAGGGGTCAACGACCGGGCGGAGATTTGGAGCGCCCAGCTCTGGTATCAGGACGAGGAGGAGATGACCCCTGAAAAGATGGCCGCCTGTATGAGCGAGCTGGGGTTCTAGCGTATGGAAGAAGTGTTGACCCACAAGCCGGTGCTTCTGGAGGAGTGCATCCAGGCCCTGAACATCCGCCCTGACGGGATCTACCTGGACGGGACCTTGGGCCGGGCGGGCCACAGCCGGGAGATCGCCCGGCGGCTGACCACCGGACGGCTCATCTGCGTGGACCGGGACCAGGCGGCCCTGGACGCGGCCCAGGAGCGGCTGGGGGAGTGGATGGACAAGGTGACCCTGGTCCACAGCAACTTCGACCAGCTGGACGCCATCCTGGACGGGCTCCATCTCGCAGGCGTGGACGGGATGCTCTTTGACCTGGGGGTGTCCTCCCCCCAGCTGGACGACGGAGAGCGGGGCTTCTCCTATCGGACCGACGCCCCTCTGGACATGCGGATGGACCGGTCCGAGGGCCTCACCGCCGCCCAGGTGGTGAACACCTGGCCCCAGGAGGAGCTGCGGCGCATCCTGTCCCAGTATGGGGAGGAGCGGTACGCCCCGACCATCGCCGCGGCCATCGTCCGCCGCCGGCAGGAGCGCCCCATTGAGACAACTTTGGAACTGGTGGACGTGATCAAGAGCGGCATGCCCGCCAGAGCGCTGAAAGAGAAGCAGCACCCGGCCAAGCGGAGCTTTCAGGCCATCCGCATCGCCGTCAATGACGAGCTCTCCTCGGTGGACCGGATGATCCAGGCCGCCGTGCCCCGGCTGAATCAGGGGGGACGGCTGGCGGTGATCACCTTCCACTCGCTGGAGGACCGGATCGTGAAAACCGGCCTGGCCGCCTTTGCAAAAGGCTGTACCTGTCCGCCCGACTTCCCGGTGTGTGTGTGCGGGAAGACCCCGGACGTGAAACTGATCTCCCGAAAGCCCATTCTGCCCACGGCGGAGGAGATCGCGGAAAACCCCCGGGCCCGGAGCGCCAAGCTGCGGGCCGCGGAGAAGCTCAAGCCCCCGGCAAGGCGGGCCTGAGCGGGCAGACTGTGGGATACCAAGGAGAAACGGAGTGAATGGAATGGCAAGCCGCCGCCGCAACCGACCCTCATACGACACCTATGGAAGCGTAGCCTATGCCCCCGCTTACGACGGCAGCGCCGTCCGTGCCCCCGGGCGGGAGGATACGCTCCGGCCCAAGCCCAAGGTCCGGCCCCGGGAACGGGAGCGGACCCTCACCCGGACCCGGGTCCAGGTGCGGGAGGCGGGGGAGGTCTCTCCCTTCGCGGTGATCGGCTTTCTGGCGGTGGGCATTTTTGCCGCCCTGGTGCTGTGGAGCTACTCCCAGTATATCGTGACCAGCGACCAGCTGGTGACCATGCGCAGTGAACTCAGCGACCTCCAGGAGGAGAACGTGCGGCTCTCCGCCCAGTATGAGAAGGTCTTTGACATGGAGCGCATCCAGGCGGCGGTGGGGGACACCATGGTCCGGCCCACCAACGACCAGATCGTCTATCTGGATCTGTCTGAGCCGGACAGCGTGGTGCTGTACGGACAGGAGGAGACCAGTCAGGGCCCCCAGGGGCTGCTGGACGGCCTGAAGGAGCTGTTTGGCGATCTGTTCGCATATTTTCAGTGACGCAGCCATAAATTGAAACCATAAAACACAGGCGGGACAGAGATAAGGGCGCAGGAAGGGAGGCTTTCTTGCGCCCTTCTGGCGCTGATGACGCCTTTGAGCAGAGATACAAGGAGGGACCAACGTGCAGAATCGACCGCGCTGGGAGCGGGAGGACCGGGACAGCCGGATTGACCGCAACCGGCAGTCCAAGCGCCTGGTATTCCGGCGCTCCCTGTTTTTGATGCTGGTGTGCGGGGTGGGACTGTTCATTCCGCTGGTGATCCAGCTGTGGACGATCTCCATCCGGGACCACGATTTTTACCAGCAGCGGGCCACGGATCAGCAGCTGATGGACGTGTCGGTGTCCGCCCACCGGGGGGACATTCTGGACGCCAACGGCGATGTGCTGGCCATGTCGGCCACCGTATACAACCTGATTCTGGCCCCCAAGGACCTGATGAACAGCGTGGACCAGAGCGACTATACCGATGAGGAGGGCAATGAGGACGAGGAGGCCTGGAGAGCGGCGGTGCAGGAGCTGCGGGACGAGATCATCGACGGCCTGATGGCCATTCGTCCCGACCTGGACCGGGCCGATCTGGAGCGGCGAATGGCCAAGGAAAACTCCCAGTATGAGGTGCTCCTCACCGAGCTGGAGGAGGAAGAGGCCCAGGCCATCCGCACCTTTATTGAGGAGAACAAAACGGGTTATTACCTCTATCTCACCCCCGGCACCAAGCGGTACTACCCCTTCGGAGCGCTGGCCTCCCAGGTGCTGGGCTTTGTCAACTCTGAGGGCGGCGCGTACGGTCTGGAGGCCAAGTACGAGGAAATCCTGAAAGGGATTCCCGGCCGGGTAGTCACCGGCCGCACCGCTGAGAACGACGAGCTGTACAACAGCTACTCCAACTATGTGGACGCGGTCAACGGCTATAACCTGACCCTGACCATCGACAGTACCATCCAGTCCTATGCCGAGCAGATCCTGGAGAAGGGCATCGCTGCCTACGACGTGCAGGACGGCGGCGTGTGCATCGTGGCCAATCCCAAGACCATGGAGATCCTGGCCATGGCCAGCTCCCCGGAGTTTGACCCCAACAACTACTCGGTGATCATGGACAGTCTGCTCCAGGGCGAGGCCTCGTCCAATGTCCAGGGGATCTATGAACAGCTCAAGGCGGAGAACGACCAGAAGCCCGCCGAGGAGCAGCTCACCGACGCGGAGCTCCAGCAGCAGGCCCAGTCCCAGGCCAACGCCGCCGTCCGGGAGACCCAGTGGCGGAACAAGGGGCTGAGCGAGCCCTACGAGCCGGGCTCCACCTTCAAGGCCCTGGTGCTGGCCGCCGCCCTGGAGGAGGGCGTGGTGAGCGAGAGCGACACCTTCTATTGTTCCGGCTCCTGCCGGCTGCCCGGAGTGGCAAACCCCATCCACTGTTCCAAACGAGATGGCCACGGGATGCAGACGCTGGCAGAGGCAGTGCAGAACTCCTGCAACCCCGCTTTTATTGAAATCGGACAGCGGCTGGGGGTGGAGAAGTTCTACGACTACTTCGAGGCCTTCGGCATGATTGAAAAGACCGGTATCGACCTGCCGGGAGAGAACATCGGTCTGGACTGGGGACGGGAGGCTATGACCTATGTGGACCTGGCAGTGGCCTCGTTCGGTCAGCGCTTCACCGTTACGCCCTTACAGATGATTACCGCCTTCTCCTCCGTCATCAATGGAGGCAATCTGTACCAGCCCTATGTGGTCCAGTCCGTCTCCGACGCCAGCGGGGCGGTGATTCAGAATACCGAGCCCACCCTGATCCGCCAGGTGGTGAGCGAGGAGACCAGCCGGCGCTGCCGGGCCATTCTGGAGACCGTGGTGTCCGAGGGCACCGGCCACAACGCCTATCAGGCGGGCTACCGCATCGGCGGCAAGACGGGCTCCTCCGAGACCACGGAGAAGGACCACACCATCGTCTCCTTTATGGGCTTTGCCCCGGCGGACGACCCGGAGGTCATCGTGCTCCTGGCCTATGACAACCCCAAGCCATCCTCGCCCGGCAGTGACTGGTCCACCACCGGCGTGTACATCAGCGGCGGCAACATGGCCGCCCCTATGGCCGGCGAGGTGATTGCCCAGATTCTGGACTATCTGGACGTGGAGAAGCAGTACACGGCGGAGGAGTCCGCCGCCGTGGACGTGACCACCCCCCAGGTGACCGGATATACCGTGGCCGACGCGGAGACCAGGCTGAGCAATAAGGGCCTGAGCTACCGGACCATCGGGGAGGGGGATGTGGTCACCAGCCAGGTGCCCGCCGCCAACTCCGCCGTGCCGGGCGGGTCCACCGTGATCCTCTACCTGGGCGGAGCCACCCCTGAGGAGACGGGGACGGTGCCCAACGTAGTGGGACAGAGCTATGAGGCGGCCAAGAACGCCCTGGAGGCGGCCGGCTTCTTCATGCGGGCCACCGGCACCAGCACCTTCTACACCAACTCCTCCCGGGCCCAGAGCCAGAGCGTGGCCGGCGGGGAGACCGCGGCCATCGGCACGGTGATCGACGTACAGTTCTCCACCGTGGTGGAGGACGGCTACGCCGGATTGGATTAGACGGTGTTCCCAAGAGGGCCGTAAGGCCCAATGCGCAAAATTTAGAGAGAATGAAACCGCACCCGTGAGGGGTGACAACTTTGAAGCTGTGGAATCTGCTGCACGGCGTCCCCCTCACGGGGGAGCATTTTACCGAGGATATGGAAATTTCTTCCTTATCCTACGACACCCGGACCATGGAGCCCGGGGCCCTGTTTGTGGCCCTGCCCGGAGCCAGGACCGACGGGGCGCGGTTTATCCAGGAGGCTCTGGAAAAGGGGGCGGCCGCCGTCCTGTGTGAGACGCCCCCGGAGGGGGAAGGGCCCTGGCTGGCGACCCCCGACGCCCGGCGGGCCCTGGCCCTGGTCTCCGCCAACTGGTTCGGCCATCCGGCCCGGGAGCTCACTCTGGTGGGCGTCACCGGCACCAACGGCAAGACCACCACCACCTGTCTCATCAAGGACCTGCTGGAGCGGGTGCTGGGGACCAAGGCGGGCCTCATCGGCACCATCGAGAACCAGATCGGCGCCCTTCGCCTTCCTGCCCACCGCACCACCCCGGAGAGCTGCGAGGTTCAGCAGCTGCTGCGGCAGATGGCGGACGCGGGGTGCACCCATGTGGTGATGGAGGTGTCCTCCCACGCCCTGGTTCAGCACCGGGTGGAGGGATTGACCTTCGCCGCCGGGGTGTTCACCAACCTGACCCAGGACCACCTGGACTACCACCACACCATGGAGGAGTACCGGGACGCCAAGGGGCTGCTGTTCCGGCAGTGTGAGACCGCCGTCCTCAACCTGGACGACGAGGCGGGCCGGTGGTACCGGGAGCGGGTCCCCTGCCCCGTGTTCACTTACTCGGAGAACAAGGACGCCGCCGACCTGACCGCCAAGAATATCCGCCTTTTCCCGGGACATGTGGAGTTTGAGGCGGTGTCCAGACAGGACATTCAGCGCATCCATCTGCCTATCCCCGGGGGCTTTACCATCTACAACGCCCTGGCCGCCGCCTCCTGCGGACTGTGCCTGGGGCTGGAGCTGGGGGAGATCGCCGCCGCCCTGCGCTGTGCCCGGGGGGTAAAGGGACGGGTGGAGGTGGTCCCAACCCCCACTGCCTACACGGTGCTCATCGACTATGCCCACAGTCCCAACGCTCTGGAGAATGTGCTCCTCACCGCCCGGGACTTTACGGCGGGGCGGCTGGTCTGCCTGTTCGGCTGCGGCGGGGACCGGGACCGGACCAAGCGGCCCCTCATGGGGGCGGTGGTCCGGGAGCTGGCCGACGTGGCGGTGGTCACCTCCGACAACCCACGCACCGAGGACCCCTGGGCGATTCTGGAGGATATCCTGGCCGGCATGGGAGGCCCGGGGGGCGAGATCCACATCGAGCCCGACCGGCCCCAGGCCATCCGCTGGGCCCTGGCCCAGGGGCGGCCGGGGGACGTGATCGTCCTGGCGGGCAAGGGGCATGAGACCTATCAGGAGGTAAACGGGGTGCAGTACCCCATGGACGAGCGGGAGATCGTGGCGGAATATTTTGAAAAACAGGCCAAGCGGCGGGAAAGGGCTGGAAATTTTCCGGCGGGTGTAGTATAATACCAGTTTGCCAACCGACCCATTGGCGTGCCCAAGAGAAAGAAAACTCCTGGAGGTTTGACCGATGACATACATCCTCAGCTTTATTGTGGCCTTTGGCGTCACCGCCATCGCCGGGCAGATCCTGATTCCCATTCTCCGCCGCCTGAAGGCGGGGCAGTCCATCCGGGAGGATGGGCCTACCTGGCACATGTCCAAGCAGGGCACCCCCACCATGGGCGGCCTGATGTTTATTCTGGGTATTGGAATCGCCGTGCTCACCGCCGGCTGGGGGGATCTCCAGAGCGGCCTTCACAACCATCTGGTGGTATTCCTCTTTGCCCTGGTGTTTGGGGCCATCGGCTTTGTGGACGATTTCCAGAAGCTGCGCCACCACGCCAACGAGGGACTGACCGCCCCCCAGAAATTTTTCCTGCAGCTGGCGGCGGCCGTCGTGTTTGTCATCCTGATGCGCCGGGACGGCTATCTCACCCCGGACCTGTATATCCCCTTCCTGAATGTGGAGATCGTGGGCATCCCCTGGATCGTATACATGGTCTTCGCCGCCTTCGTCATGGTGGGGACGGTGAACGCCGTCAACCTCACCGACGGGGTGGACGGCCTGGCCACCGGAGTGACCATCCCGGTGATGCTCTGCTATGTGGCGGTGTCCGCCTGGTACGGCCGCACCGACCTGGTCATCGTGTCTGCCGCCCTGGCGGGGGGACTGTCCGCCTTCCTCATCTATAACTTCCACCCGGCCAAGGTGTTCATGGGGGACACCGGCTCCCTGTTCCTGGGGGGCGCGGTGTGCGGCCTGGCCTTCGCCTTGGACCTGCCTCTGATGATCCCTATTGTGGGACTCATCTACGTCCTGGAGGTTCTGTCCGATATTATCCAGGTCGTATACTTCAAAAAGACCGGCGGCAAGCGGTTCTTCCGCATGGCGCCCCTCCACCACCATCTGGAGATGGGGGGCTGGAGCGAGACCAAGCTGTTCTGCGTCTTTTCCGGGATTACCCTGGTGCTGTGCCTGCTGGCATTTTTGGGGGTTATGAATCGGTATCCTATGTAAACGGTACCATCGCGCGGCGAAACTCCACCGGCCATAAAAGCAATCCTAACAGTATATCTCGAGAAATAAAATCCCATCTGTATCAAAAATGTGAGTAAGGAGGCAGCCCATGGCCCGAAAGCCCAAACGTGATTTGACCGTCGATGAACAGCTGGCCCGGGGCCCCATGGACCTGCCCTTCCTGATGCTGGTGCTCCTTCTGCTGGGCATCGGCCTGATTATGATGTTCTCCGCCTCCTACGCCACCGCCTACTACCACGACGGGGACCCCCTGCTTTATATTGCGCGTCAGGCCATGTTCGGCGGGGTGGGAGTGGTGGCCATGTATGTGGTCTCCAAAATCAACTACCAGACCTTCCGGTGGATGGCCCCCATCGCGCTGGTGGGGTCTATCTTCCTGTTGCTGCTGGTTTACACCCCCCTGGGCGTGGAGCGCAACAGCGCCCGCCGGTGGCTGAAGCTGGGAATCGAATTTCAGCCCTCTGAGTTTGCCAAAATTGCGGTCATTTTGTTCTTTGCCGCCCGGCTGTGCAAGCGGGACACGGAGAAGCACAAGCGCTATAAAAACCGCTCCTTTTTTGGGCGGCTCTACAACCTGTTGGACCGGATCGGATTTATTGAGCTGGTGCCCTATATGCTGGTCCTCGGAGTGGTGGCAGGTCTGGTGGTCTTTCAGCCCCATATGTCGGGCACCCTCCTGATTCTCGCGGGCGGCGCCTCGGTCCTGTTTGCGGCCGGTATCCACTGGGGTTGGTTTCTGGCGGGGGGCAGTCTGGTGGGGGGACTGGCGGCTATCATTATCGCCTTCACCCCCTATATGAATGCCCGCATCGACCTGTGGCAGAACCCCTGGAACTATATCCAGGGAAACGGCTATCAGACCGTACAGTCCCTCATTGCCATGGGCTCCGGCGGGTTGCTGGGCCTGGGATTTGGCAACAGCATGCAGAAAATGCTCTATCTCCCTGAGCTGGAGAATGACTTCGTCTTTCCCATTGTGGTGGAGGAGCTGGGCTTTGTGGGGGGACTGGTGGTGCTGATCCTGTTTGCCCTGCTCATTCTGCGGGGCTACTGGCTGGCCCTCCACGCCCGGGATAAGTTTGGGGCCCTGACCATTGTGGGCATCATCACCTTGCTGGCCGTCCAGGTGTTTTTGAATATCGGCGTGGTCACGAACTTGATTCCCAACACCGGCATCTCCCTCCCTTTCTTCAGCTACGGCGGCACCGCTCTGATGATCCAGCTGGCGGAGATGGGGATGGTGCTGAGTATCTCCCGGCAGATCCGGGCGCCGAAAAACGACTGAGCAATTGACAATTGACAATGGACAATTGACAATTGGGTGGTTGACGGAGCCGGATGCGTGGAGAAGAAGGCTGTACTGGCTTCTGTGGGATGGCATTTGAATTTGCTGGCTCTGGTTCAACAGCGCCGCGGAAAAAGAGCGTGAATTATATCTTCCAATTAAGACTACGGCATCAAAAGAAGAATCGCATCCCAGAGGCGACAATTGTCAATTGTAAATTGTCAATTGTCAATTCTCGTAAATTGTCAATTCTTACGAGGTGTTTGCATGAACATTCTGTTTACCTGCGGCGGGACGGCCGGACATGTGAATCCGGCGGTGGCCCTGGCCCGCATCTTTCAGGAGCGCAATCCGGGCTGCCGGGTGCTCTTCGTAGGGGCGGACGGGGGGATGGAGACCCGTCTGGTTCCCAAGGAGGGCTACCCCATCGAGACGGTGACCATCACCAACTTCCACCGCTCCCTGGCTCCGGCGGACATCGCCCACAACTTTGGGACCCTGATGAATATGCAGAAGTCCAAGGGGCAGGCCCGGCGCATTGTGGATGAGTTCAAGCCCGACCTGGTGGTGGGAACCGGGGGCTACGCCTCCTTCCCCGTGGTGAAGGAGGCCGCCCGCCGGAAGATCCCCACCGCCGTCCACGAGTCCAATGCGGTCCCCGGCCTCACCACCAAGGCCCTGAGCAAGGTGGTAGACTGTGTGATGGTGGGCTTTGAGGAGAGCCGCGCCCACTACGATCACCCGGAGCGGGTGGTGGTCACCGGCACCCCGGTGCGGGGGGACTTCTTCCGCTACACCCGGCAGGAGGCCCGGGAAAAGCTGGGCCTCGCCGACGACCGGCCCCTCCTGCTGTCCTACTGGGGATCTCTGGGGGCGGAGGTGATGAACCGCCGCATGGTGGACTTCCTGGAGCGGGAGGCGAAGGAGGGAGCTCCCTTCCGCCACATCCACGGGGCTGGCCGGGATTACGCCTGGATGCAGGAGGAGCTGCTCCGGCGGGGCGTGAAGCTGGAGGGCACCGGCATCGAGGTGCGGGAGTATATCTACGACATGCCCCTGGTAATGGCGGCCGCCGACGTGGTGGTGTGCCGGGCGGGGGCCTCCACCATCTCGGAGCTCACCGCCATCGCAAAGCCGTCCATTCTGGTCCCCTCCCCCAACGTCACCGCCAACCACCAGGAGAAGAACGCCCGGGTGCTGTCCGGGCAGGGGGCGGCGGTGCTGCTGCTGGAGAAGGACTGCCCCGGCATGGAGCTCTACGACCAGGCCTCCGCCCTGCTGCGGGACCCGGCCAGGCGGGATTCCATGATCCGGGCCCTGAACTCCATGGCGGTGCCTGACGCGGGGGAGAAGATCTATCAGACCCTCATGGGCCTCTTGAAGAAGTAGGGGCGGCGTTCCGCCGCCCGGATGAGGTTTCCGCGGGCAGTCTGTCCCCGAGGAAAGAAACCAATTTTTGCGTTTGGGCATAGGATAGCCTGAATCCAACATATAATTGGAGGCTATCCCATGAGTTATCTTGAAATTCGCGGCGGCGTGCCGCTTTCCGGACGGCTGCGGGTCCAGGGGGCGAAAAACAGCGTTCTGCCCATCCTGGCCGCCGCCCTGCTGGCCCCGGGCCAGAGCGTCCTCCACAACTGTCCCCGCCTGTCCGATGTGGAGGCCACGGGGAAGATCCTGCGGCTGCTGGGCTGCGGGGTGGAGCGGGAGGGGGAAACTCTGCTGGTGGATGCGTCCCAGCCCACAGACTGGACCATTCCGGACCCGCTGATGCGGGAGATGCGCTCCTCGGTGATCTTTCTGGGGGCCATGCTGGCCCGGCTGGGCCGGGCGGAGCTGAGCTACCCCGGGGGCTGTGAGCTGGGGCCCCGGCCCATCGACCTGCACCTGGCCGCGCTGCGGAGTCTGGGGGCGGAGATCGTGGAGGAGCAGGGCCGCCTGCGCTGTACGGTGGGGAGGGGCCTGGTGGGACGGGAGCTGTGCCTGTCCATCCCCAGCGTGGGAGCCACGGAAAACGCCATGCTGGCCGCCTGCGGGGCCCGGGGGACCACCACCATCGTGGGGGCGGCCCGGGAGCCGGAGATCGTGGACTTGCAGAATTTCCTCAACGCCATGGGGGCCCGGGTGTCCGGTGCGGGCAGCCCGGTGGTGGCCGTGGAGGGTGGGATGCCCCTCCACCCTGCGGAACACACCGTGATGGGCGACCGCATCGCGGCGGCCACGTACTTATGCGCGGTAGGGGCCGCAGGCGGACGGCTGGAGCTGGAGGGGGCGGAAGCGTCCAGCCTGGCGGCGGTGACCGCCTGCCTCCAGGAGGCGGGCTGTGAAATCAAGATCCTGGGGGACCGTGTTGCCCTGAACAGCCGGGGACGGCTGAGGGGAATCCGTCCGGTGCGCACCGCCCCCTATCCAGGCTTTCCCACCGACGCCCAGGCGGTGCTCATGGCCGCTCTGGCCGGGGGGACCGGCACCACCATGTTTGTAGAGAATATGTTTGACAGCCGGTACCGGCATGTGGATGAGCTCTCCCGCATGGGGGCCGACATCCAGCTGGCGGGGCGGGTGGCGGTGGTCACCGGCCGGCCCCTCCACGCAGCCAAGGTGCACAGCACCGACCTGAGGGGCGGAGCCGCTCTGGTGGTGGCCGCCCTGGGGGCGGAGGGGGTGAGCCAGGTGAGCGGCCTGGAGCACATCCGCCGGGGTTATGAGGACCTGGAGGGACAGCTGACCGCCCTGGGGGCGCAGGTCCGGCTGATACACTGAGATAAAAAGACGCCGCTCCCGCGCGGGGCGGCGGCAGGAGAACACCTATGGCGTCAATGCGGCACAACCGAAAACGGAAACGGGGTCGGCGGCGGTTCGGCCTGCTGTTCAAGCTGCTGTGCGGGGCTGCCCTGGTGGCCGCCGCCACCTTGGGGGCCACCGTCTTTTTTCAGGTGGAGACCATCGCGGTGGTGGGCAACAGCCGCTACACCGCCCAGGAGGTCATCGACGCCTCCGGGGTTCAGATCGGCGACAACCTGTTTCAGATGAACAAAAACCAGATCAGCCAGCAGATTTTGCAGCGGCTGCCCTATGTGGGGGAGGTATCCCCCCAGCGGGGGCTGCCCAGCACCCTCACCATCCAGGTGACGGAGATCTCCGCCGCCGCCCAGGTGGAGGTCTATCAGGACGATTCGGCGCAGGCAGAGCCGGCGGCGGAAGACGGGTCCGGGGACAGCGGGGAGGCGGACAGCTCCGCCCAGGGGGACAGCTCCCAGACAGAGGGGGAGGAGACCCAGACCCTGGCCGACCAGCCCTGGCTCATCAGCGCCAGCGGCAAGCTGCTGGAGGCGGCGCCGGAGGGGAGCGGAGCGCTGTCCGTCACCGGGCTGACCGTTCTGGCCCCCCAGGCGGGTACCATGCTGGCGGTGCCCCAGGAGCAGCAGTCCCGGCTGGCCACGCTGAAGGAGCTGCTCTCCGCCCTGGAGGCGGCTGGAGAGCTGGATCAGGTCTCCTCCATTGACCTGACCCACTCCACCTGGGTGGGAATGCGCTACCGGGAAAATTTTGACGCACGCCTGCCCCTGGGAGAGGATATGGCCCACTCCCTGGCAGTGCTGTCGGCGGCGGTGGAGGACACCCTCCAGACCCGGGGGCCCCAGGCCGCCGGCACCATGGATCTGACCCAGGAGATGGCGGACGCGATCTTTACTCCGGCGGAAAGCTGAAAAGCTGGCAGTCTGTCAAAAAAACGGTCAGTCAAAGGGTTCGGAGGGAAAGATAGTGTGAAAGAAAACCGTCAGGGTTGTCTTTCACGTGCAATCAAACCACTCATCAGAATGTTTTAACATTCTGATGAGTGCGGTCGGCTGGCCGAAAGGGCATTTTCCGCGAGCTGAGCTGGAAAGTTTCTGTAATTCCGCCTTTTTCTCTTGACCTGCCTGAAAAAGAGCGATACAATATAACAAAATATCGACTTTGCAATTCATCCGACCACAAGAAGTAGGCTTGTGGGGGATTTTGACTTTGTACTTAGGAGGAACGACAATGGCCTTCGGAATGGACATGGGTCCCGACAGTGTGGTAAATATCAAAGTAATCGGCGTGGGCGGCGGCGGAAACAACGTGGTCAACCGCATGGTGCGCACCGGCACCAAGGGGGTTGACTTTATCGCCATCAACACGGACAAGCAGGCGCTGACCGTGTCGGCCGCCACGTATAAAATTCAGATCGGGGAGAAGCTCACCAACGGACAGGGGGCGGGCTCCGACCCGGAGGTGGGCCGCAAGTCCGCCGAGGAGAACCGCAACCAGATCTCCAAGGCCCTGGAGGACGCGGACATGGTGTTCATCACCGCCGGCATGGGCGGCGGCACCGGCACCGGCGCGGCCCCCATTGTGGCCGACATCGCCAAGGAGCTGGGCATCCTCACCGTGGGCGTGGTAACAAAGCCCTTCCGCTTTGAGGGCATGCGCCGGATGAAGCAGGCCGAGGGGGGCATCAACGAGCTGCGCAACAAGGTGGACTCCCTGGTCATCATCCCCAACGAGCGGCTGAAGCTGGCCACCGACCAGAAGATCACCATGCTCAACGCCTTTGAGATCGCCGACGACGTGCTGCAGCAGGCGGTCCAGTCCATCTCCGACCTGATCAAGAACACCGGGTTCATCAACCTGGACTTCGCCGACGTGTCCGCCGTGATGAAGGACGCCGGCCGGGCTCACATGGGCGTGGGCCGGGCCGCCGGCAAGAACAAGGCCGAGGAGGCCGCCAAGATGGCCATTTCCAGCCCCCTGCTGGAGACCTCCATCAACGGGGCCAAGGGCGTGCTGATCAACGTCACCGGCTCCATGGACATCGGCCTGGAGGAGGTGGAGACCGCCGCCAATCTGGTGCAGGAGGCCGCCCACCCCGAGGCCAATATCATCTTCGGCGCCGCCTTTGACGACACTCTGGAGGACGAGCTGCGGGTCACCGTCATCGCCACCGGCTTTGACGAGAAGGAGGAGCAGCCTGCCGCCGCCCCCGCCGCGGCCGCCAGCAGCAAGCCCTTCACCAGCGCCGGAGCCCGTGTGGAGGAGCAGCGCGCCGCCGGAGCGGCTCAGCCCGCCGCCCCCGCCCCCGCGCAGGAGCCCGAGGCCGAGAAGGCCGCCGTCAGCGACGACGACTGGGACATTCTGGAGCGCATTTTCAACCGCAAGCGCTGAGACCTGCGGTTCTGACAAACGAAATACCGGCCCTGGAGAGGAAGCAAACGCCGCTCCAGGGCCTTTTTTAAAGAGAAGGGCCGCTGGGACGGCGGGAGGAAGCGTATGGGAACGAGAATGAGGGCCTGGCTCTCTGTGGGGACGGCGGCGGTCTGTGCGCTGCTGGTGGCTGGCTGCGCCCAGGGGGAGGCGGCGCTGGAGGTGGATATGGTCAATCTCCAGGCCGCGGTGGAGGAGCGTGGGGAGGTCCCGGCGTGGGCGGCCCCGTATGTCACAGAGGAGACCGGCCCCTATGGGCAGGAGATCCGGCGCTGGAGCCGTCCGGAGCCGGAGACTCTGCCGGAGGCCGGACCGGAGGAGATGCGCGGTCTGCTCACCGCTCTGGGACTGGATCAAGATGCTGTGGCCTCCTACTCGTTGGAGCGGCTGGAGGAGTTTTGTTCGGCCAAGACGATCACGGTGCACTCTGCCTACCTCAAAACGGCGGAGGACGGCACGGTGAGCTACCATACCCGGGAGGAGGCCCTGGCAGAGCTGACGGCGGACCGAGAGAGGGCAGTCAGAGATGCCTGGATGAACCTGCGGGTGGGCTGGACCAGTGGGAGCAAAGAACCGGAGGGGGATCTGTTTACGGTAACTGCCCTATGGCTCACCCAACCCGCTCAGGGCTGGGAGGACGTGATCGGCATCGCTGTGAAGGGGTACACCGCGGACGATTCGACCCTGCGCGGATGGTATCGCTCCGGCGGGGAGAATGAGGCCGGAGCCGGACTTGAGGATGGCACGGCTTATCAGACGCTGGCTGCGCCGGACTGGGAGGGCGGGGCCATGATTCTGGATTTGGCCGGGACTGCCCAGGGCCAGGAGAAGAAGGCATATATGGAGCTGTACGCACGGCCCCTCTATCCGGAGATCTCCATGCACAGCCAGGTGTGCGGGACGTACCTCCACCAGCGGGAACAGCAGGAGGAGAGTCCTGCTTTGGGGCTGCTTCAGGGGCCGGAGGAGGGGGAGAAAAACAGGGGCTGGCTGGAGCACTCGGTGACCGTGTCCAAATCCCTGCGGGAGCAATACGCGCCCCGGACACTCCTGTGCGAATTTTTCTACGCCCCATGAGAGGAAGAGAAATTTTCTTGCGCTTTTAGAGAAAATACCGCTCCCCGGAGAAGACATTCCTCCGGGGAGCGGTTTCATTTGTGATATCTTCGGTCATCCCGGCTGCTGGGCGGCCAGCATGCGGGAGGGGAGTTTCCCCTTCTTGGGCTCGAAGCCCATGTCGGTGACCAGCTGTTTGTCCGGGTCCAGGTACAAATTCTGATGAAAGCCGTCCAGGATGGCCTGGTGGCCGTCGCAGTCCTGATTGATGTTGGCCTGGGCCAGGCCGGGGATGTTCAGCAGCCGCAGGAGCATGGCGGTGTGGCTGTCCACGCTGCCGTGCCAGGTGACCAGCCCCAGCAGCTTCTTCCGGTCCAGAGCCAGCACCTCGCTGGGCAGCAGCTCGTCGGACACCAGAATGGCCGGCCGGTTCCCCAGGGGATCGGGGATTTTTTCGCCCAGAAGCAGGCGGATCATCCGGTTGGAGATGTCCCGCAGGTCGGCCCCCCGGGCCGCCATATAGGGGTTCTCCATGGCGGCGAAGGCGGCGGAGTAGCTGGTCCCCGCCACCTGGACGGCGTACTCCGCGGTGGTGTACTGGGTCTGGATGATGGACAGAATGCTGTCCACAAAGGAGGTGTCCTCCAGCAGCATGGCGTGGATGGCAAAGATGGATGCCGCCTGGGGACCCACCACCAGCGCGGCCTGGTCGTACAGATCGGCCAGCTGGAGCACCGCCCGGCGCTGGGCGGTCTGGAACCGGAGGACCTCATCCCCCGAGGAGAGGTGGGAGAGGAAGTCCAGCTGGAAAGGCTGGCGGTGGTACACCCGAAGGGGACCGTAGGCAACCTGATCCAAAATGGATTTGCCGGTCAGGATTTTCATACGATCACCGCCCCTCTGCGTTGAAAAATGTTTGGCTGTTCGCAGGGAAGCAGCCTCTGCCGGAGGCTGTTCCCAGGGCAAATGTGCCAAGGACCTTTCTGTATTTTTGATTATAGTGACATTTGTGCAGTTTGTAAATCGGAAAAATTGCACAACAAAGAATGTTAAAATTTGGTAAGTTCAAAGAAACAGAAAACATTTTGCCTGGTATATTGGTGAAAGAAAGGGAAAAACCGCGAAAAACGGAGGAGAAATCGACGCTTTACAGCGTTAAACAGTCGTGCTATAATAAGACCAAATCCGTCCTGCCGCAGGGGGCCTTTTTCCGCCCGCGGCTGTAAAATTAGTAAATTTTGATTTCCAGGAGGTTTTGTGTCATGGTTTCCAAACGCATGCTTGGGCTGGGTACCGCCCGCTCTGTGATCCGGGAGCTGTTCGAGTACGGCAACCAGCGGGCCGCCGTCGTCGGCCGGGAGAACGTGTATGACTTCTCTCTGGGCAACCCCAGCGTCCCCGCCCCTCCCCAGGTGAATGAGACGGCCATCCGAATTCTGCAGGAGCAGCCCGACCTGATCCACTGCTACACCAGCGCCCAGGGGGACGCCGCCGCCCGGCAGCGGTTTGCCGATTCCCTGAACCGGCGCTTCGGCGGGGACTACACCGCCGATCAGTTCTACCTCACCGTGGGCGCGGCCGCCTCCCTGTGCTGTGTGTTCAACGGCCTCACCTGCCCGGAGGACGAGTTCATCGTCTTTGCCCCCTACTTCCCCGAGTACAAGGTGTTCATCGAGGGGGCCGGAGCCAAGATGGTGCTCATCCCCCCGGAGATCGAGCACTTCCAGATCGACTTCGCCGCCTTTGAGCAGGCCCTCACCCCCCACACCAAGGGCGTGGTGGTGAACAGCCCCAACAACCCCTCCGGTGTGGTCTATTCCCAGGAGACCCTGGAGCGCCTGGCGGACATTTTGAGAAAGAAGGAGGCCGAGTACGGCCACCCCATCTACCTCATCTCCGACGAGCCCTACCGGGAGATCGTGTTCTCCGGCGTGAAGGCCCCCTGGATTCCCCATCTGTACGACGACACCATCGTGTGCTACTCCTTCAGCAAGTCCCTCTCCCTCCCCGGCGAGCGTCTGGGCTATGTGCTGGTCCCCGGCAAGGTCACCGACTCCAAGGAGGTGTACGCCGCTGTGGCGGGGGCCGGGCGCTCTCTGGGCTATGTGAACGCCCCCAGCCTGTTCCAGCAGGTGACCTCCCTGTGCTGTGATTTGACCTCCGACCTGTCGGTATACGAGCACAACTGCAAGCTTCTGGTGTCCGCCCTTCGGGAGATGGGCTACCACGTGGCCGAGCCCGGCGGGGCCTTCTACCTGTTCCCCCGCAGCCTGGAGAGCGACGACATGGCCTTCAGCGAGCGGGCCAAGCAGTTCGACCTGCTGCTGGTGCCCGGCTCCGGCTTCGGCGCTCCCGGCCACTTCCGGCTGGCCTACTGCGTCCAGACCGAGATGATTGAACGGGCGCTGCCGAAATTTAAGGAGCTGGCTGATTCGTATCGATAAAATCGGCGTAAAATACAGGCAAAGCGGAGGAATCAACGTACCGCTTTGCCTGATTTTTTTGGGCTTCCGACGGCTTTTTTCATCGTTTTTCCCCTAGTCAAACCCCATGCCCGTCTAGTATGATTAACTTGGCAAAGAAGAGGAACAAAGAATCAAATTCCCGTAGGAGGAAGAATTATATGACTTTGAGAAAAACAAAAGTGATTTGCACCCTGGGCCCCGCGGTAGACGACGAGGAACTGATCCGCAAGCTGATCCGTGCCGGCATGGACGCGGCGCGCTTCAACTTTTCCCACGGCGACCACGAGGAGCATCTGCAGCGCCTGAACAAGCTGAACAACGTCCGGGACGCCATGAGCCGTCCGGTGGCCACCATTCTGGACACAAAGGGCCCGGAGATCCGCATCAAGAGCTTTGATACCAAATCGATTACCCTGGAGGCGGGCGCCTCCTTCACCCTGACCACCCGGGAGGCGGCGGGCAATGCCGGGCTGGTCTCCGTCACCTACCCCGACCTCCACAAGGAGGTGGGCCCCGGCCAGGAGATCCTCATTGACGACGGCCTGGTGGCCCTGAAGGTGGACCGCATTGAGGGCCAGGACATCCACTGCACCGTGGAAAACGGCGGCACCCTGTCCGCCAACAAGAGCATCAACATCCCCGGCGTAAAGATCCATCTGCCCGCCCTCACCGAGAAGGACGTCAGCGACATCAAGTTCGGTGTGGAGCACGACTTTGACTTCATCGCCGCCTCCTTTGTCCGCCGGGCCGCAGACGTCCAGGCAGTCCGCCAGGTGCTGGACCAGTTTGGCGGTCAGGACGTGAAGATCATCGCCAAGATCGAGAACCAGGAGGGCGTGGACAACATCGACGAGATCCTGGCGGCCGCCGACGGCGTCATGGTGGCCCGGGGCGACCTGGGCGTGGAGATCCCCGCCGCCCGGGTGCCCATCCTGCAGAAGCAAATCATCCGTAAGGGCCTGCGCCTGGGCAAGCCGGTGATCACCGCCACCCAGATGCTGGACTCCATGATCCGCAATCCCCGCCCCACCCGCGCCGAGGTGTCCGACGTGGCCAACGCCGTCTTTGACGGCACCAGCTGCGTCATGCTCTCCGGCGAGACCGCCAACGGCAACTACCCCGTGGAGGCCCTGTCCGCCATGGTGGGCATCGTGGAGGAGGCCGAGCAGTCCATCCACTACTGGCGCCGCTTCGAGAAGATGATGGGGGTGTCCGCCTCCAACATCGACGACGCCATCACTCACACCTGCTGCCTCACCGCCAAGGATCTGGACGCCAAGGCCATTCTGGTGGCCACCAGCTCCGGCCGCACCGCCCGGATGATCTGCCGGTTCCGCCCCTCCTGCCCGGTGGCCGCCCTCACCATGCACGAGAAGGTGCGCCGCCAGCTGGCCATCTCCTGGGGCATCATCCCCTTCCTCACCGGGGAGGTGACCTCCACCGACCGGATCTTCTCCATGTCTGTGGAGGTGGCCCTGAAGGAGGGCCTGGTCCAGAACGGGGACACCGTGGTCATCACCGCCGGCGTGCCCCTGGGCCGCAGCGGCTCCACCAACCTGATCAAGGCGCAGATCGTCAACGAAGAGGATCTGCTGTAAGGAAACTGCTCCATAAAAACAGCCGTCCCAATCGGGACGGCTGTTTTTATGTTTTGAAGATTGCAGAGAGGAACATGTGTGAAATATAGAGGAAAAACGGACACACTAGACACCGGCGGCCCCTTGTCTGCATAGGGGATGCGTGATACAATCAGGACAAACGGAACAGGAGGCGGAGCCATGGAGACCACCCTTTACTTTGGCGGGCCCATTGTGACCCTGGAGGAGCCCCAGTATGCCCAGGCCCTGGTGGAGCGGGGCGGACGGATTGCCTATGTGGGGGACCGGGAGGAGGCGGAGCGGCTGGCCGGTCCCGGGACCCGCCGGGTGGACCTGGAGGGCCGGGCCCTCCTGCCCGCCTTTGTGGACCCCCACAGCCACCTGCTGGCCTGCGCCTACGCCCACCTCCAGGTGCCCCTGGGGGAGTGCGCCGGTTGGGGAGAGATTACGGACCGGCTGAGCAGGCATGTTCAGGAGCGGGACATTCCGCCCGGAGCGTGGGTCAAGGGCACCGGCTACGACCAGAACGCCCTGGCGGAGGGGGCGGCCCCCGACCGCTTCTGCCTGGACCGGGCCTGTCCCCACAATCCGGTGGTCATCCAGCACGCCTCCGGCCACGCGGGGGTGTTCAACACCCTGGCCCTGGAGCGGCTGGGGGCGCTGAATGAGGACTGCGGCCTGGAGCGGGACGGACAGGGGGAACTCACCGGCCGGGGGGAGGAGAACCCCTTCCTGGACCTGCTGGGCCGGATTCCCATGGACGGTCTGGAGGATGTACTGAGGGCCTTTCAGGGGGCCCAGGAGGAGTACGCCTCCCACGGCGTCACCACCGCCCAGGAGGGGCTGCTCCAGCCGGTGATGGCCCCGGTGTACCAGGAGATTTTGCGGCGGGGGCTCTTGTACCTGGATGTGAACGCCTACGTCCCCCCGGCGGACTATGACCGCCTCCGGGGACAGTTTGCCCAGGAGGTGAGCGCCTCGCCTGGAACCTTCCGGGTGGCGGGCATGAAGATCTTTCTGGACGGCTCCCCCCAGGGGGGCACCGCCTGGGTGCGGGAGCCCTATGCGGGGGGCGGCTGTGGGACCTCCACCATGACAGACGGTCAGGTGCGGTCGGCCTTTCGGCAGGCCCTGGACCGGGACGCCCAGCTGCTGGCCCACTGCAACGGGGACCGGGCGGCGGAGCAGTATCTGACCCTCCTGGCCCAGGCGGAGGGAGAGGCGGGCAAAAAGCTGTGCCGCCCGGTGATGATCCACGCCCAACTGCTGGGCCTGGACCAGCTGGAGCGGGTGAAGGCCCTGGGGGTGATCCCCTCCTTCTTTGTGGCCCACGTGTACCACTGGGGGGAGATCCATGTGAAAAACTTCGGCCTGGACCGGGCCGGCCGCATCAGCCCGGCGGGGAGCGCCCTGACCTGGGGCATCCCCTTCACCTTCCACCAGGATTCTCCGGTGATCCCGCCGGATATGCTGGAGACCATCTGGTGCGCCTGCGTCCGAAGGACCAAGACCGGCCGGGTGCTGGGAGCGGAGGAGCGCATCCCGGTGGAGGCGGCCCTCCGGGCGGTGACCCAAAATGCCGCCCTCCAGTATGGACTGGAGAGGGAGCTGGGGACCCTGCGGCCGGGCAAGCGGGCGGACTTTGTGCTTTTGTCCGGCGACCCGCTGAGGACGCCGCCGGAAGAACTGAAAAAACTCCAGGTGGAGCGGACCATTCGATGTGGCCGCACCATCTGGAGCCGATAGAGAAAGAGAGGCAACTATGGGCAATATTTTTCGGGAACAGCGGCGCAGCAGCATCGTCATGGCGGTGCTCACCCTCGTGCTGGGGCTTCTGCTGGTACTGGCCCCCAACCGGTCCATCCGGCTGCTGTGCACCGTTTTGGGAGCGGCCATGCTGGTGGCGGGGCTCATCTATCTGTTTACCTGGCTGGCCAAGCGGCGGGAGGGCTTTCCCGCCTGGTTCCTGATCCCGGGGCTGATTCTGGCGGCCCTGGGGCTGTGGCTGCTCACCAGCCCCGGGTCGGTGATCGTCCTCATCCAGTTCAGCGTGGCGGCGGTGCTCATTTTCCACGGGGTCATCGACCTGCAGGGGGCGGTGAGCCTGGCGCGGCTGGGGATTCCCAACTGGTGGGTGGACCTGGTCCTGGCCGCCTTGACGGTTGTGCTGGGGGGCGTGGTGCTGCTGAACCCCTTCGGGACCATGGAGGCCATGACCATGCTCATTGGGGCGTCCTTGGTGTACGACGGGTCCAGCGACCTGTATCTGATCTACCGGGTGTCCAAGGCCTTCCGGGACGGAGGGGACCTGTGACCGCCTCCGCCGGGCGGCTGCGGGAGGTGAACCTGGAGCTGGGCAAGCCCACGGTGAACGCCGCCATCAAGCGCCTCACCTTTGAGCTCCACCACAGCCGGTCCCTGGGGTGCGCCGCGTTGAAGATCATCCACGGCTACGGCTCCTCCGGGACCGGCGGCCGCATCCGGGTGGAGGCCCGGTCTTACTTAGCCCGCCTGAAGGGGCGGGGAGAAATCCGGGACGTGATCTATGGGGAGGACTTCTCCATCTTCAACCCGGCGGTGCTGGAGGCCTTTCGCCGCTGTGACGATCTGCGGAAGGACCCGGACCGGGAGCGGCACAACAACGGGATTACCATGATTCTCCTCTGACGTCCTGGTTCAGCAGGGGGAGGAGGACGGAGCGGTCGTTGGGCAGGTCCCCCGCCGCCACCTGATCCAGAAGGCGGTTCAGCGCCCGGCCCACAGCGGGGCCGGACAGGCCGGCGGCCAGGGCGTCCCGGCCGTTCACCGCCAGCTCCTTCAAGGTGAGACATGGCTTCTGGTCCAGAATCTCCCGGGCCATCGTTTCTGCTTGTGCGCAGTGGTCGGGCTCCGGGGCGGGCCGGGGGGCGCAGGCCATGCCGTCCGCCCGCTCCAGCTCCAGCAGGTCGAAAAAGAGACCGGGTCCCAGCCGCTGGAGCCAGCGGCGGACCACTTTGGGAGTGGCCTCGATCTGCAGCCCGTGGCGGGCGACCAACGTGACCACCCGCTCCTGGGTGCGCCTATCCAGCCGCAGCCGGGCAGCGGCCTGTTCCGCCAGCCTGGCGCTCTCCCCCTCGTGGCCGTAGAAGTGTCCCACCCCCTGTTCATCCAGGGAGAAGCAGGCGGGTTTGCCCGCGTCGTGGAGGAGGGCGGCCAGCCGCAGGGCAGACTCCGGCCGCACCTGGCCCATCGCTTTCACGCTGTGGGTGTACACGTCATAGCAGTGGTGGGGGTTTTTCTGGTCAAAGCCCACCGCCGGAGTCAGTTCCGGGACGATCTGACAGACCGTCTCCGGGAAGTCCAGTAAAATCCGCTCCGCCCCGGGACAGCACAGCAGGCGGAGAAATTCCGCCTGGATGCGCTCCCAGGCCACATAGGACAGGAGGGGGGTGTTCCGCCGGATGGCGGCGGCGGTCTCCCCCTCCAGCCGGAAGTCCAGCTGGGCGGCCAGCCGCAGCCCCCGGAGCACCCGCAGGGCGTCCTCCTGAAAGCGGCGGTCCGGGTCCCCCACACAGCGGATGACCCCGGCGGCCAGGTCCGCCTGCCCGCCGAAGGGGTCCGTCAGGCCGCTCCGGCCCCAGGCCATGGCGTTGACGGTAAAATCCCGCCGGGCCAGGTCCTCCTCCAGGCGGGAGGTGTACGCCACCCGGTCCGGGTGCCGGTGGTCGGAGTAGCTCCCCTCCTTTCGGAAGGCAGTCACCTCCACCGGGAGGCCGCCGTGGACCACCGTGACCGTCCCGTGGGCCAGGCCGGTGGGGATGCATTTGAACTTTGAACGGCAGGCGGCCAGGATCTCCTCCGGCGGGGCGGAGACGGCGGCGTCGTAGTCGTGGGGCTCCCTGCCCAGCAGGGCGTCCCGGACGCAGCCCCCCACCAGCACCGCCTGATAGCCGGCCTGCTCCAAGCCCTGGAGGACCTCCAGGGCCCTCGGGTCCCAGCGGAACATCGTGGCTCCTCCTCTCTAATGGGGTCGTACTTTTACTGTTATGATAGCAAATTTATCAGGGAAGTCAATGCCCGTCCTGGGAGGCGGTTCCGCCAGAAGCCGAGGCGGAGCGGGGAAAAGACGGCTTTTTGGAAAACGAACTGGATTTTTTCAAAACAATTTACAATCTGGATTGGAGGGAGGCCCCATGGCCCTGGAGCATTTGGAATTTTTGGAGGAGTACCGGGAGGACAACCGCATTGAGGCCAAGCGGGCCCAGGGCGGCCTGCCCCAGAGCCTGTGGGAGACCTACTCCGCCTTTGCAAACACCTTGGGGGGCGTGATTCTCCTGGGGGTGGCGGAGGACAAGGGGGATGGCTCCCTCTACTCGGTCCCCCTCTTTGACCCGGAGGAGCTAGTGGAGGAGTTCTGGTCCATGGTCCGGGATCGGAGCGTGGTCAGCGTCAACCTGCTCCGGGAGGAGGACGTGCAGATTTTGAAGAATGGCCGCAATGAGGTGGTGGCCATCTTCGTCCCCCGGGCCCCGGCCAAGGACCGGCCCGTGTACATCGGCCAGGACCCCTACACCGGCACCTACTACCGCCGGGGGGAGGGGGACTACCGCTGTCCCCGCCGGGAGGTGGAGGCCATGCTCCAGGACCGGGAGGCCCTGTCGAAGAAGTAAACCGCACAGAGAGGCCCCGGGACACGCGTGCTGCGCATGTCCCGGGGCCTCCGTTTGTCGAAAAACCTCTGTTAAGACGAATCCGCCCGAGTGTTAGCGGGGGAACTCGAGGGGGCGGCAGCCCGCCTCGAGTGGGATCGAATGCCCTGAATACCTTGTACGACAAGGCGTTCAGTGAGCGCAGCGAGGACTTTTCCGCCGCTGCGCGGCGGGAAAGCAACGGCATTTTGCAGGCTGTTGGGAAAGTCCCTGGACTTTTTCGACAGCCTGTGGCTCAGGACAGCTCGAACATCCCGTGGTAGAGCTGGTAATACTCCCCCCTCTGGGCAAGCAGGTCCTGGTGGCTCCCCCGCTCCACCACCTCCCCGTGCTCCAGAACCAGAATCACATTGGCGTTGCGCACGGTGGACAGACGGTGGGCGATGACGAACACAGTGCGCCCCTCCATCAGGGCGTCCATGCCCTTTTCAATCAGGGCCTCGGTGCGGGTGTCGATGGAGGAGGTGGCCTCGTCCAGAATGAGCACCGGGGGATCGGCCACGGCGGCCCGGGCGATGGCCAGCAGCTGCCGCTGGCCCTGGGACAGGTTAGCCCCGTCCCCGGTGACCATGGTGTCGTACCCCTGGGGCAGGCGGCTGATGAAGGAGTGGGCGTTGGCAATGCGGGCGGCCCGCTCCACCTCCTCCTGGGTGGCGTCCAGTTTGCCGAAGCGGATGTTGTCCGCCACGGTGCCGGTAAACAGGTGGGTGTCCTGGAGGACGATGCCCAGACTGCGGCGCAGGTCGTCCTTGCGGATGTCCCGCACGTCGATGCCGTCGTAGGTGATGGTCCCGCCGGTCACGTCGTAGAAGCGATTGATGAGGTTGGTGATGGTGGTCTTGCCCGCCCCGGTGGAGCCCACAAAGGCGATCTTGTGTCCGGGCTTGGCATAGAGGCTCAGGTCCCGCAGAACGGTCTGCCCCGGCTCATAGCCGAAGGTGACATGGTCGAACCGCACGTCCCCCCGCAGGGGAACGAGAGGGGCCGACGGCCGGGCGGAGTCCCGCCAGGCCCAGCGGCCGGTGGACTCCCGGCAGGGGGTCAGCGTCCCGTCCCCCTCCTGGCGCACCCGTACCAGCTCCACAGCGCCCCGGTCCACCTCGGGCTCCTCCTCCATGGTGCGGAAGATGCGCTCGGCGCCGGCCAGGGCCACCAGGAGGAAGTTGCCCTGCTGGGTCAGCTGGTTGATGGGCATGGCGGACTGGCGCACAAAGACCAAATAGCTGGCCAGACTGCCCAGGTCGGACTGGCCGTTGAGCACCATCAGTCCCCCCAGCACCGCGATGATGGCGTAGTTGAAGTAGGAGATGGTCACCACCGCGGGGATCATGGTGGCGGCGTAGGCCTGGGCACGGGAGCCCGCCTCCTGGAGGGCCTGGTTCCGCGCCCGGAAGCCGGAGAGATTGGCCGGCTCGTGGCTGAACACCTTGACCACCTTCTGTCCGGCGGTCATCTCCTCGATGTAGCCGTCCAGGCTGCCCAGGTGCTCCTGCTGGCGGTCGAAGTAGAACTTGCTGCGCTTACTGCTGTAGCGGATGTAGGCAAACATCACCCCGTAGCCCACCAGGACCAGGATGGACAGCCTCCAGTTGAGGAGGAACAGCAGCAGCACCATCCCGAACAGCTGGACCATGCTCTGGATGACCACGGCGAAGCTGTTGTTCAGGGCGTCGGAGATGGTGTCCACGTCGTTGGTGAACAGGCTCATCAGGTCCCCCTTCCGGTTCTGGTCAAAGAAGCGCAGGGGGAGGGTCTGGAGCCGGTGGTACAGGTCCCGGCGGATGTCCAGGAGAATTTTCTGGGCTGCCCGCACCATGATCTGGGTGTAGCCCAGGGTGGACAGAACGCCCACGGCGTAGATGGCCGCCGTGACGCCCACGCCGGCCATCAGGCCGGATACGCTGCCCCGGGCCACCACCTGGTTGACGATGGGACGGATCATGTAGGTCCCCAGCAGGTTGGCGGAGGCGCTGAGGGCGGCCAGCACGGCCACCAGCGCGATGAGGACCCGGTGCCGCCCCAGGTACCGGGAGACCGCCCCCAGGGTCCGCTTCAGGTTCTGGGGGCGCTTTCCGCTATAAACTCTGGCCATCCTGGTCCCCTCCTCTCATCTGGGAATGGTAGATCTCCTGGTAAATGGGGTCGTTGGCCAGGAGCTGGGCATGGGTGCCCACCGCGTGGACCCGCCCGTCCTCCAGAATGACGATCTGGTCGGCGTCCATCACCGAGGTGAGGCGCTGGGCGATAATCAGCTTGGTCACGTCCGTCCGCTGGGCCAGGGCCCGGCGGATCTTCCCCTCGGTGGCGGTGTCCACCGCGCTGGTGGAGTCGTCAAAGATGAGCACCTTGGGCCGCTTCAGCAGGGTCCGGGCGATGCACAGCCGCTGCTTCTGGCCGCCGGAGACGTTGACGCCCCCCTGGCCCAGGTCGGTGTCCAGCCCCTTGGGCATCCGCTCCAGAAACTCGTCGGCACAGGCCGCCCGGCAGGCGGCCCACAGGGTGTCGTCGTCCGCCTCCGGGTCGCCCCACTTCAGGTTGTCTCGGATGGTGCCCGAGAAGAGCACGTTTTTCTGCAAGACGATGCCCACCGCGTCCCGGAGGGCCTTCAGGTCGTACTCCCGCACGTCCCGGCCGCCCACCCGGACCGTCCCCACAGTGGCGTCGTACAGCCGTGGGATCAGCTGAACCAGGGTGCTCTTGGCCGAGCCGGTGCCCCCCAGGATGCCCACCGTCTCCCCCGCCCGGATGTGGAGCTCCACATCCCGCAGGGCGTATTTTTTCGAGCCCGCCTGGTACTGGAAGGACACGCAGTCGAAGTCGATGCTCCCGTCGGGCACCTCCTGAACCGGGTCCTCCGGCTCCTCCAGGTCGGGGGCCTCCTCCAGCACCTGGCCGATGCGGTGGGCGCTGGTGAGGGAGCGGGTGAGGAGGAGAAACACGTTGGAGATCATCATCAGGGAGTTCATCACCTGGAGCACATAGCTTAAAAATCCCGTGAGCTCCCCCACCTGCATCTCCCCGGCCAGGATCAGTTGTCCGCCGAACCACAGGATCATCACCACGGCGGAGTACATGACCAGCTGGAAGAAGGGCAGGTTGAGCACCGCGTTTTGAAAGGTGGTGCGGCTGGCGTCGGAGAGCTCCTGGCTCACCTCCTGGAAGCGCTCCTCCTCGTACTCCCCCCGGACGAAGGCCTTGATGGCCCGGATGCCGGTGAGCCCCTCCTGGATGCGGCTGTTCAGGCGGTCCATGGCGGCCTGCTGGCGGCTGTAGAGGGGGCTCACTTTGCGGACGATCAGGGCCAGAATGAGCCCCAGAACCGGGGTGCAGATCACAAAGACCAGGGCCAGCCTGGCGTTCATGGCAAAGGACAGCCCGATGCCCAGCAGGAGCATCACCGGCCCCCGGACCATGGGGCGCAGGCCGCCGTTGATGGCGTTCTGCATCACGGTCACGTCGGTGGTCATCCGGGTCACCAGGGACGAGGAGGAGAACCGGTCCAGGTTGGAGAAGGCGAAGCTCTGGAGCTTCTCATACTCCGCCTCCCGCAGCCCCCCGCCGAAGCGGTAGGCCGCCCGGGCGGCGAACCGGGCGTAAATGAATCCGGCGATGAGGGCCAGGCCCGCGCACAGGGCCATGGCGGCCCCCAGCTTCCAGATGCGGGGCACATCCCCCAGGGCCACGCCGTCGTCAATGATCCCCGTCATCAGCAGGGGAATGGCCATCTCAAACCCGCACTCCACCAGCAGGAGCAGGATGGCAATGAAAAAATCCCACCGGCAGGGGGACAGGTACCGGGCCATCACGCGCAGATCTCTCATGGCGTCTCCTCCTCCAGAACGCGTCCCCCCACGTTGCGGTAGGTCCGCTCCAGAAAGTCCCGCAGCTGGGCGCGCTCCTCCGGGGAGAAGCCCTGGAGCATCTGCTCCTCAATGACCTTGCACCGCCCCTCCCAGGCGTCCAGGGCGTCCCGGCCCTGCTGGGTCAGCTCCACCTGGCCGCTGCGCCGGTCGTTGGGGGAGGGGCTGCGGGTGACAAAGCCTCCCCGCTCCAGGCTGTCCAGCATCCGGCAGATGGCCGAGGGGTCCACGTCGCAGCAGTCCGCCAGCTCCCGCTGGCTGCTGTGTCCCAACTCGCTCAGATACCGAAGCACCTTGGGCTGCCCGGGGGAGAGGCCCATCTCCCTGAGGTAGGGCCGCAGATAGTTCCGCTGGGCGTGGGCGGTGCGGGCCAAAAGGGTGTGGATGGCATAGCGCACAGCAATCAACCTCTTTTCTTGCCATATCAATGATTGATATATCAATAATACGGGATGACTTTATTATAGCGCGTTTCATTCGGCTGTCAACTCTGTTTTCCTAAAATAAGACTTCCACGTTTGCCTTACATTTCTGGAAAAATCTTTTCTTGGCGTTCCCGCCCCCGGCGGAGGCGGGAACGCAGGTTAGGGCCGAAAAAAACAGCCCCTGGAGGCTCCAAGGGCTGCGGAGAATATTCAGGCCTCTCCAGGCGGGATCTCGCCCACCCCGTTGAGGATCAGGCGGGGCCGGTAGGGGAACCGCTCCATCTCCTCCCGGGTGGTGACGCCGGAGAGGACCAGCAGGGTGTCCAGGCCGCTCTCAATGCCGGCCACAATGTCGGTGTCCATCCGGTCGCCGATGATGGCGGCGTCCTGGGAGTGGACCCCCAGCAGCTTCAAGCCGGTGCGCATCATCAGGGGGTTGGGCTTTCCGATGAAGTAGGCCTGCTGGCCGGTGGCCATCTCAATGGGGGCCACCAGGGCCCGGCAGGAGGGGACCAGTCCATCCTCAGTGGGGCCGGTGAGGTCGGAGTTGCACCCGATGAACCGGGCCCCCTTCTGCACCAGATGGACCGCCTTGCAGATGGCATCGTAGTTATAGTTGGGGGACTCCCCCATGACCACGTAGTCCGGGTTGATGTCGCTGAGGGTGATGCCCCGGTCGTACAGGGCGTTGTACAGCCCGGGCTCCCCGATGACATAGGCCTTGGCCCCCGGCATCTGAGAGGCGATGAACTCCGCTGTGGCCAGGGCGCTGGTGTAGAAGTGCTGCTCGTCCACCTCCAGCCCCATGCGGGCGAGCTTGTCCTGCAGCTCCCGGGGGGTCTTGCCGCTGTTGTTGGTTAAAAACAAAAATTTCTTCTTCTCCCGGTACAGCCACTCCACAAACTCCTTGGCGCCGGGCAGCAAACGGTTCCCGTGGTAGATCACGCCGTCCATATCACAGATATAGCCGCTCTTGTTGCGAAATTGATCCATAAACTCACTCCTTTGTCCGCAGAGAGGTATCTCCGGGCTGTCTCCCATTATACCGGAGTTTTTGGGCGGAAACAAGGGCGGGTTTGTAAACTTTAAAGACCCAGGGCCTGCAGCGCCCGGTCCATCCCCTGGGCGAAGGCCAGGTGGCCCCGCTGGGTGAAGTGGACGCCGTCAAAGGCCAGCTCCACCCCCCATGCGCCCCCGTCGGCAAAGGCAATTCCCTGTTCCCGGGCCAGAGTGCTATACTGCTCCGCCAGATGGCGGGAGGCCTCCACCCAGGATTCATCCGCCACCCAGGCGCCCCGGCGCATGGGGGGCGGGGCGGCCAGAAGAAATTGCGTCTGGTCCCCCCACTGCCCCCGCCGCACCAGGAGCCAGGCCAGGAGGGCGCGCATCCGATCCACTACCACCTCCGCCTGGGGCGGGGACATCTGCAGCAGGTCGTTGCTGCCCAGCATGATCACCACCGCGTCCACGGGGGAGGAGCGCTTCAGCTCCTCCTCCAGGCGCTGGACCTCCCAGGGGCGGCGGGGGATCTCCCGGCCGTTCTCCCCAAAGTTGACGATCTGCCGGTCCGGCCGGAGGAGAGCCAGCTGATCGGGCCAGCGCACCTGGGGCGGGTACCGCCCGCCCAGGGGGGACTGGGGGTCATAGCCGTAGGTGTTGGAATCCCCATAGCATAAAATGGTTCGCTTCATTGCAGCTCCTCCTCCAGGCGGACGGTTCTTCGTAAAAAAGGAAATTTTCCAGTTTGACGTCTTTCTCTGTATCATACCACAGATTGCTCCGGATTGCTCCCGGAGCTGTCATAAAGAAAGAGTAAAATTATTCTTCATTTTCTGGGAGCCGCCGGGGTGCCCGGAACAATGCAGGATAAAAAGGCCTCCGGCGGACAGACTGCCCGCCGGAGGCCCCTGGGGTCCGGATGTGGATTTACCGCTTGATGTCGTAGTTCATATTCATCAGACTGCGGATGGTGTCCGCGTCGTCGGTGATGTTGCCGTCCCCGTGGATGGTGTGCTTGATGGCGCTGCTGGCCACGGCGAAGTTGAGGGTGTCCATGGGCTTATACTGGTGCATCATGGCGTAGATAAGGCCGCTGGCGAAGGCGTCTCCGCCCCCCACCCGGTCCAGGATGGTGAAGGTGAACAGACGGCTCTCAAAGGTGTGCCCGTCGTACCACATGAAGGCCTTCAGGCTGTTCTCACTGCCGCTGTGGGCGTAGCGCACGTGGCGGGCAATGCACTTGAGGTTGGGGTAGCGGTCCACGAAGGCCTGGAAGATCTCCTCCTGCTGCTCATAGCTGGGCTGGAGGGGAACCCCGTCCTTCCAGTCCCCCTTGCTGTGGTCCGCCTCGTCCCGCCACAGGTGATAGGGCTCGATGCCCAGCAGCACGTCCACATAGGGCAGGCACTGGGTGCAGAAGTCCCGGGCCTCCTCCCAGGTCCACAGGGCGGAGCGGAAGTTGCCGTCAAAGCTGACCGTCAATCCGTGGGCCTTGGCCGCCTTCAGGCAGTCCAGAGTAAGCCTGGCGCAGCCGGGGCTCAGGGCGGGGGTGATGCCGCTGAGGTGGAGCCAGTCGAAGCCCTCCAGCAGGGCGTCCAGGTCCACCCGGCTGTAGTCGTACTCCACGAAGGCGCTGTGCATCCGGTCATAGGTGACCTTGCTGGGCCGGATGCCGTAGCCCGTCTCCAGGTAGTAGGTGCCCAGGCGGTGGGTGGGGGTCTCCTCCTGGGTGGAGAGGATCATGGGGGTGCAGTGGACGTCGTTGCTGCGCAGCATGCGCACGGCGCTCTTGCCCACGCTGTTGTTGGGGACTACGCTGAAGAAGGTGCTGTCGATGCCCAGATTGGCCAGGGCCAGGGCGATGTTGGCCTCGCTGCCGCCATAGCTGGCCTGGAAGCTGGTGGCCATGCGGATCTTCTCATAGTCCGGGGGTGTGAGCCGCAGCATGATCTCGCCGATGGTGATGAATTTCTGGGGAGAGCTGGTCCCCCGAAGCAGCGGATTGAAATGCTCCATAAATACGCCCCTCCTGATTTTGATTGGTGTCCCGAACCCGGCGGGTGCGGGAAGGATTCAAATGGATGGAAAGAGGACCGATCGCCGCAGGGGACCGGTCCTCTCTCACTGTGTATCTGGATCTGGAAGATGTTATCCTGTTACCGCTGGATGCGGCCGGAGCCGTCGCCGCCGGCCAGCTTCTCCACCTCAGCCACGGTGACCATGTTGTAGTCGCCCTCGATGGTGTGCTTGAGGGCAGAGGCCGCCACGGCGAACTCCACCGCGTCCTGGGTGCTCTTGCCGTTGAGCAGAGCGTAGATCAGGCCGCCGCCGAAGCTGTCGCCGCCGCCCACCCGGTCGATGATGCGCAGCTCGTACTTCTTGGAGAAGCAGTACTCGTTGGAGGCCGCGTCGTAGAGCATGGCGCTCCAGCCGTTGTCGGAGGCGGAGTGGGACTCCCGCAGGGTGATGGCCACCTTCTCAAAGCCAAACTTGTCGGAGAGTTGCTTGGCCACGGACTTATAGCCCTCCCGGTTGATTTCGCCGGCGTAGATGTCGGTGGCCTCTGCCTCGATGCCGAACACGTCCTTGGCGTCCTCCTCGTTGGAGATGCACACGTCCACGTACTGGGACAGCTCGGTCATGGCCTCCCGGGCCTGCTCCCGGGTCCACAGCTTGCCCCGGTAGTTCAGGTCGCAGGAGATCTTCACCCCGTGGGCCTTGGCGGCCTTGCAGGCCTCTTTGCAGGTTTCCACCAGGTTGGGGCCCAGGGCCGGAGTGATGCCGGTGAAGTGGAACCAGTCCACACCCTCAAAGATCTTGTCCCAGTCGAAGTCGGAGGGCTGGGACTCCTGAATGGCGGAGTGGGCCCGGTCATAGATGCACACGCTGCCCCGCTGAGAGGCGCCCTTCTCATTGAAGTAGATGCCCACACGGTCGCCGCCCCGGACGATCATGGAGGTGTCCACGCCGTAGCGGCGCAGGGAGTTCACCGCCGCCTGGCCGATGGCGTGGGCGGGCAGCTTGGTGACGTAGGCGGCGTCCACGCCGTAGTTGGCCAGGGAGACGGCCACGTTGGCCTCGCCGCCGCCGAAGGTGAACTCCAGGTGGTCCGCCTGGACAAAGCGCTCATAGTTGTAGGGCTGGAGCCGGATCATCAGCTCGCCGAAGGTAACGACTTTCATATTCAGCACTCCTTAAAAGATATATCGTGGATCTGAGATTTTAAAATCAGCGCTTCACCAGGTGGATGGCGAAGCCGCCCACCTCGTCCTGGAGGTAGATGGCCTTGGTGTTGCCCTTGGCGTCGGTTTTGCGGCTGGCTTGGTCAAAGCGTACGCCCTGGAGGCCCAGGTGGTACACCGCCCGGTCCACGTTGTAGGTGCCGATGGCGATGTGGCCGTTGGCGCCTCGGCCGGGGGCCTTATTGCACTCCACTATGGAGCCAGCGAAGTCGGAGGAGTTGCCCGCCTTATACTCCAGGCCGAACAGAGCGCACAGGGCCTTGGCGGTCTGGGCGGCCTCGTCGGCGTTGGCGCAGTTGATGCCCACGTGGGCCAGAGTGAAGCCCATCATGGTCTTCACCGCGTCCTGGCAGATGCGGGTGATCTCGTCCCACTTCTCGCCCTCGATCAGATCCTTTTTCACCATCCAGGTGCCGCCGCAGGCGATGATCTTATCGAAGCTCAGGTAGTCCATCATGTTCTTGGTGTTCACGCCGCCGGTGGGCATCCACCGCAGGGTGGTGTAGGGGCCGGCCACCGCCTTCAGCTTGGCCACGCCGCCGTTCTGCTCGGCGGGGAAGAACTTCACCACGTCCAGGCCCATGCTCATGGCCTGCTCCATCTCGCCGGGGGTGGCGGTGCCGGGCATCATGGGCACGCCCTTGTCGATGACGTAGCGGGTGACCACGGGGTTGAAGCCGGGGCTGACGATAAACTGGGCCCCGGCGGCGATGGCCCGGTCGGCCTGCTCGGTGGTGAGAACCGTGCCGGCTCCCACCAGCATGTCGGGCACCTCGGCGGCGATGCGGCGGATGGCCTCCTCGCCGGCGGCGGTGCGGAAGGTGACCTCGGCGGCAGGCAGACCGCCCTTCACCAGGGCCTGGGCCAGGGGGACCGCCTTGTCGGCGTCGTCGATGGCAATGACCGGAATGATACCGATTTGATACACTCGCTGAAGAACTTCGTTCATATTGCGCACGCTCCTTCAAATTTATTTCTGCACCCACACGCTGGATGCTGTGTCCGGATTAACATGTACACTTGCATACTAGAAAACAAGATACCAAGAAAAGAAACGTCCGCGCAATATCTGCGGGACGGCGGGCAGGAACACGAGGCGGGGCCTCGCAGGGTGAAAAAACAACGGTTTGCTTACTTTCACCCTCTATTTTACATTCAAAATAAGATTGCGCAAGAGGGGAAACCATTTTTCAGAGAAATATACAAAGGAGGGAATGAATTTTTGTGCTAGTATACTAGTATACGAAAAGGGGGACCAACTTGTATTCAGAACCTCGGGACAGGAAACCGGGGAAATGCAATTCTTTTGTGAAAATGGTAAAAACTTTCTGCCAATCCCCTTGTCATATGTTTAAAACACTGATATACTAGTATTCACAAATGGTATGGAACCTGACGGGGCTGGAATTGCCAGGCCTGGATTTGTGAGTTCAACGATAGGTCAAGCGGGAGGCTCTCTCATGCAAATTTTGGAACGACTGCCCCGAGAGACAGGGCGAGACTATGCTCTGCGTACAATTCGGGATAATATTATCACCTTGAAGCTGGAGCCGGGCAGCCAGATCAGCGAGAACGAGCTGGCGGCAGAGATGGATTTGTCCCGTACGCCGGTGCGGGAAGCGCTGATCGAACTGTCCAAAGTAAAAATCATCGAAATCTACCCTCAGAGGAAGAGTATGGTTTCCCTGATCGACTATGAACTGGTGGAGGAGTCCCGCTTTATGCGGAATCTGCTGGAATGCGCGGTGGCGGAATTGGATTGTGAGATGGCCACCCCCCAGGACATCCGCCGGCTGGAGGACAATCTGCAGCTGCAGAAGTTCTACCTCAACAGCTACTATCCGGAAAACCTGCTGAAGCTGGACAATGAGTTTCACGGCATTTTGTTTGACATCGCCCGGAAGTCTCAAGTTTATACCCTGATCCAGAGCATCTCCATCCACTTTGATCGGGTGCGGAGCATGGCCCTGGCTACAGTAAAAAACCAGAAGATTGTGGAGGACCATGAGGGGCTGATCCGCTGCATTGAGAGCGGACAGACACAGCAGGCGCGGGCACTGATGGAAAAGCACCTGAACCGGTACAAAATTGATGCGGCGGAAATCCGGGCTGCTTACCCGCAGTATTTTAAATAATAAAAATTATAGTTGATGCCCCATGGCGGCGCGGCGCGGCTGGGGAGAGAAGGACAGGCAGCGGCTCTCTGTTAAGGATACAGAGAGCCGCTGTTTGTGTTTTAGCGGCGGACAGCGCCGGGATCATCCCTTCAAAATCACGGAGCAGAGGCGAAATTCAGACCGGAATTTTATGATTTGTATAAAAATGGACGGCCAGATTTGTTTATAAATGCGTCTTGTTTTCTAGTATACAAGTATTGTAGAATATGGGTAGATTAAAAAGGCTCCAGCCGGTAAAGTGAGGCAAAATGCAAGTCTTTGACAAGGGGGTACCCCCTTGTCCCGCAGATATATCTGTGGGACAAGCTGCTCTGAATCGTCGAGCGCGGAGAGGCGAGGAGATTTTATCAGCTGCCAAAAGCCGGCGCCGGTCACAGAAGCACGGAAACGAAAATTTTTAGATAAAGGTGGTAAACAGCAATGAAAGAGACCATGAAGGAAGTCGTCATTACCGGCCCCAAGCAGTACGAGATCCGTGAAGTCCCGGTGCCCAAGCCGGGCGACGGCGAGGTGCTGATTCAGATGAAGGCGGCCGGTGTGTGCGGCTCCGACGTCCATCAGTTCCTGGGGGAGAACCCCAACGCCGTATTTCCCCGGGTCCCCGGCCATGAGAACGCCGGCGTCATCGTGGCGGTGGGCAAGGATGTGAAGAACATCAAGGTGGGCGACCACGTGGTGGTGGACCTGGTGGTGGCCTGCGGGGAGTGCCCCCAGTGCAAGAAGGGCCGCCGCAACGTGTGCCGCACCGTCAAGGCCCGCGGCTCCGCCATCGACGGCGGCTGGCGGGAGTATTTTGCTGTGCCCGAGCATGAGGTGTACCTCCTGCCTCAGGACATGCCCTTCAAGGACGCGGCCCTGATCGAGCCCTTCGCCATCGGCGGACACTGCACCACCCGCGCCGGCATTCAGGGCGGCGAGTCCGTGCTGGTCCTGGGCAGCGGCACCATCGGCGCCGTCATCCTCCAGACTTTGAAGCTGAAGGGCTGCCGGGTGATCTGCGCGGACATCAACGACGCCTCTCTTGCCCGGGCCAAGGAGTACGGGGCCGACGCCATTGTCAATACCAAAACGGAGAATCTGAAGGACGCAGTTCAGAAGTTCACCGACGGCGCCGGTGTGGATGTGATCTTCGACTCTGCCTGCTACCCCGGCTCTCTCACCGCCGTGCTGGAGATGGGCATCCCCGCCAACGGTGCCACCATCGTCCCCATGGGCTTCTGTACTGCCCAGGAGGGCATCACTCAGGCCATGATCAACACCCGGGAGCTGTCCATCATCGGTACCCGCATGTCCTGCAACCAGTTCCAGCCCACCATCGAGCGCTTTGCCAAGCACGAGTACCAGCTGGACGGCATGGTGAGCCACTATATCCCCTTCAGCCAGGTGGGGCAGGTCTTTGAGAACATCATCCATCCCCCCAAGGATATGAAGAAGATGGTCATCGTCTTTGACGAGGAGTAAGCGCGCACCCGTTCCCTATGTTTGAATTTAGCGGCCGGTGTGAAGCCGTTAAAGAAATACTTCTGTGAGAAAAGCAAAGGATTAGGAGGATGTATCATGAAAGTGAAAAAGTTGATCTCTGTTCTCTTGGCTGCCGGCATGATTGCCACTGTGGCGGCCGGCTGCGGCGGCAGCGGCGGCGCCAAGACCCTGCGCATCGGTGACAACTGGGGCGCCAGCCACCCCATGGCCGCGGCGCTGGACAATGTGTTCAAAACCCAGATCGAGGAGCAGACCAACGGCGAGCTCACTGTGGAGGTCTACCACGACGGCCTGCTGGGCGACGAGGCCAACCTGTGGCAGAGCGTCCGTGACGGCTCCGTGGACTTCGTGGTGGTGGGCACCCCCATGAACCAGGAGTTCTCTGAGATGCTCATCTCCGACTGGCCCTTCCTGTACCGCGATCTGGAGCACGCCAAGGCCGTGTGGACCGGCGAGGTGGCCGACGAGGTGACCGCCGACTTCAACGAGTTCTTCCCCGAGGTGGAGCTGCTCTCCTGGGGCCCCAACTCCGCCCGCACCTTCTCCTCCAGCAAGCCTCTGACCTGTGTGGATGACTTTGCCGGCCAGAAGTTCCGTATGCCCAACAACCCCATCCACATCGGCATTGTGGAGGACCTGGGCGCCTCCGCTCAGGTTATCGGTCTGGGTGAGCTGTTCACCGCTCTGGAGACCGGCACCGTAGACGGCCAGGACAACGGCATGGTCACCATCGTGGACCAGAGCTTCCAGGAGGTCCAGAGCTACCTGCTGGAGACCAACCACATCATCGCCACCCTGGAGATCATTGCCAATAAGACTACCATGGACTCTCTGACCGAAGAGCAGCAGCAGATCGTCCGCGACGCTGCCAAGGCCGCCGCTGTCCAGGCTTGGGATGATTACATTGCTTCCATTGACGAAGACCGCGCCACCATCGAGGAGGCCGGTGTCACCGTGACCCAGCTGTCCGACGAGGAGCGTCAGAAGATGATCGACGCCATCCAGCCCACCATTGACACCCTGCTGGAAGAGAACGCCGACTGGGCTCCCGCTCTGATCGAGAAGATTAACGCCGTTCAGTAATCATTTTGATTCTGCCGCGGGCCGCGCCCCGACAGCGGGACGCGGCCCGCGAATATGCAGAAGGAGGTTCGTTTATGTCCGACAGCAATCGTAAACCCAGCGGCCTGGGTGGGGCGGTTGACAAGCTGTTTCGTGCCATCGAAATTTTGATCGCCATCTTCCTGGGCGTCATGATCTTCTTTACGTTCCTGAACGTGGTGCTGCGTCAGTTTGGCATCGGCTTTGCTCAGACGGAGGAGATCTCCCGGATCTGCTTTATTTACCTGATTTATTTAGGATCGATCATCGCCGCAAGAGAAAATCAGCACCTGATGATTGATACCTTAATCAGCAAACTGCCTGAGGTGGGACAGAAGATTTTGTATGTGATTATTCAGGGCCTGATCATCTGGCTGATGGCCACCTTGACCAATGGCGCGTTCACCAACGCCTGGAATAACCGCAACGACTTCTGGGTTGCCACTCACATCCCGGTGTTTATGGTTCACTTTGCCGGCGTCCTGCTGGGCGTATCGGTGATTATCATTTCCATTGTTAACCTGTACCGTATGATCGTGAAAAAGGAGCCGGTCATGGAGCTTCTGACCGGACACGGGAATTCGGATGATCCTACGGCGGCGGAAGGAGGCGGCCTGCAGTGATTATCGGCGTCTTTATTGTTTCCATGTTGGCCGGCATTGCCATCGGCCTTCCCATTGCCATGGCCCTGCTGCTGTGCGCCATCTGCACCGCTATGGCCATGGGCGGCGGCGTTGCCAACCCCACCATCATCGCCCGGACCCTGATGCAGGGCTCCGACTCGGTGACCATGATGGCTCTGCCCTTCTTCATCCTCGCCGGTGAGATCATGAATCAGGGCGGCCTGACCAAGCGCATCATCAATTTCTGCAACATCTTCCTGGGGCGCATCCGCGGCGGCCTGGGCTACGTGACCATCTTTGCCTGCCTGATCTTTGCCGCTCTGGTGGGCTCTGCTGTGGCCGCCTGCGCGGCTCTGGGTGCCATGCTGATCCCCATGATGGTCAGCTCCGGCTACAACCGTGAGGAGTCCTCCGCCCTGGTGGCCAGCGCCAACCTGGTGGCCCCCATCATGCCCCCCTCCGTGCCCATGATCGTGTACGGCGTGTCCGCAGGTGTGTCCATCAACTCCATGTTCATGGCCGGTATCGCCCCTGCCGTGTATCTGACCATCGTGGCCTGTGTAGTGTGGTTCTTCCGCAGCCACCGGAAAGGTGTGGTGCCCACCACTGAGCACTTCGTGCCCCCCACGCCCAAGGAGGCTCTGCGGATCTTCGGCGGCGGCATCTGGGCCCTGCTTCTGCCGGTCATCATCCTGGTGGGCCTGCACTCCGGCAAGTTCACCGCCACTGAGGCCGGCGTCATTGCCTGTGTCTATGCGCTGCTCATCGGCCTGCTGGTGTACCGGGAGCTGAAGATCAAGAATCTGGGCAAGGTCTTTGTCAACGCGGCCAAGACCTCCGCTGTGGTTATGTTCCTGGCGGCGGCGGCCAACGTGGCGGCCTACTACATGACTGTCTCCCGCATTCCCCAGATCCTCACCGGCGGCCTGGAGGGCCTGGTGGAGAATCGGACTCTGCTGATGATCGTCCTCATGCTCATCGTCATTGTGGTGGGCCTGGCCATGGACGTGACCCCCAGCATTCTGATCCTGACCCCCATCATGATCCCTCTGGTGGAGGCAGCCGGCATCAACAAGGTTTACTTCGGCGTGTGCTTCGTGCTGATGAACGTGCTGGGCCTGACCTCCCCCCCTGTGGGACCGGTTCTGAATGTCGCCTGCGCCGCAGGCAATGTGAAGATGGATAAGATCATTGGTCCGACAATGCCCTATTTCATTTCTCAGACGATTCTCTGCTTCGCCCTGGCGATTTTCCCCTTCCTGGTGGAGGTCCCCATGGGTTGGTTCGGAGCGTCCTGATCGCCGCAGGTTCCGGCACAGCTTCCAATCTGCCCAAAACCGCGCTCTCCTTCGATGGAGGGCGCGGTTTTCTGCATTGAGAGGAGAATCCCGGTGCGGGATGGGCGGTCGGCAGGGGAATGGAAGCCACCGTGAGGAGGCGGGGACAGACCGGTGTCTGTGAATCAGGACAGAGAACACTGGAGAATGATTTCGGGGAGGACCGCCGTCCACCGGCATCAGTGGGCTATGGAGCCGTGGAGGGATGGGGGCGGCCGTCCGGAGACGAAAAAACTGCCCTGCGTCCAGAAATAGACGCGGGGCAGAGTTGTACACAGGTGGATGTCTCAGGTGGCGCTGGGCAGGGCCAGGAACTCCTCGGCCTCGGGGTCGGTAAACACCTTGGCGAACTCAGCGCCGCTCATGGTCTCATGGGCCAGCAGATACTGGGCGGTGAGCTCCAGCTGGGGCCGGCACCGGGTGAGGATCTCCTCGCAGCGGGCGTAGGCCCGGTCCACAATGGACTTGACCTCCTCGTCGATGAGGCCGGCCACATCCTCGGAGTAGCTGCGGGCCTGGGCCATGGTCCGGCCGATAAAGACCTCGTCGCTCTCGTTGCCGTAGGCGATAGTGCCCAGCTTCTCGCTCATGCCGTACTTGGTGACCATGGCACGGGCGATGGAGGAGGCCTTCTGAATGTCATTGGAGGCGCCGGTGGAGATATCCCCCAGCACCAGCTGCTCGGCCACCCGGCCGCCCAGGCACACGGCGATGTGCTCCTCCAGCTCCGCCTTGGACTGGTAGGCCCGGTCCTCCTGGGGGAGGGAGATGGTCATGCCGCCGGCGGGGCCCCGGGGAATAATGGTGATCTGGTGCACCGGGTCCTGGGTGGGCAGCTCGTGGATGACAACGGCGTGGCCCGCCTCGTGGTAGGCGGTGAGCCGCTTGGCCAGGGGAGTGACCACCCGGCTCTTCTTCTCCGGGCCCGCGATGACCTTCATCATGGCCTCGTGGAGGTCGGACATGGTGATGAACCGCTGGTTGGCCCGGGCGGCCAGAAGGGCGGCCTCGTTGAGCAGGTTCTCCAGGTCGGCGCCGGTGAAGCCGGCGGTGGCCTTGGCGATATCCGACAGGGAGGCGTCCTCGGACAGGGGTTTCTTCCGGGCGTGGACCTTCAAAATCTCCTCCCGGCCCCGGATATCGGGGAGTCCCACATAGATCTGCCGGTCAAAGCGGCCGGGGCGCAGCAGGGCGGGGTCCAGAATGTCCTGGCGGTTGGTGGCGGCCATGACGATGACCCCCTCGTTGGAGGCAAAGCCGTCCATCTCCACCAGCAGCTGGTTCAGGGTCTGCTCCCGCTCGTCGTGTCCGCCGCCCAGGCCGGCGCCGCGCTGGCGGCCCACCGCGTCGATCTCGTCGATGAAGACGATGGCGGGGGCCTCCTTCTTGGCCTGGTCAAACAGATCCCGGACCCGGCTGGCGCCCACGCCCACGTACAGCTCCACAAAGTCGGAGCCGGAGATGGACAGGAAGTGAACACCGGCCTCCCCGGCCACCGCCTTGGCGATCAGCGTCTTGCCGGTGCCCGGAGGGCCCACCAGCAGCACGCCCTTGGGGATGCGGGCCCCCAGGGCGATGAACTTCTGAGGGTCCCGGAGAAACTCCACGATCTCCTGGAGCTCCTCCTTCTCCTCGTCCGCCCCGGCCACATCGTTGAAGGTGACCTTCTTTCCCTGGTCGGCCAGGGTGCGGGTGCGGGCGTGGCCGAACCGGCTGGGGCCGGGGCCGCCGCCGGAGTTGGCGTTGGCCTGGCGCAGGTACATCATATACCAGAAGGCGCCCACCACCAGAATGATAATCAGGTAGGGCAGCAGGCCGAACCACCAGCTGGACTCGATGCCCGGTTTGTAGTCGCAGTCCACCAGCACGCCGCTGGCCCGCTGCTGGTCGATGAGCTCGTGCAGGTCATTGTAGAAGATATAGAGGTTGGCCACCTCGTAGTGGAGGGTGCTGGTAGTGTCGCCCTCCCCCCGAACCTCCAGGGTGAGGTTGTTGCCCTCCAGGGAGAAGGATTGGACCCGCTCCTGTTCAAACAGGGTCCGCACCTGGCCGTAGGTGGGATCTCTGGACTGATCCATCCGCTGGAGCGTGGTGACGGCAAAGACCATCAGCAGAATCAGCATCAGATAGAGGATCACGTCCCGGGAACTGAATCGCTTCAAAGGGGATGCACTTCCTTTCCGGCGGTTTTGATGGGCAGTCCGCCAGCCGCCGTGCCGGAGAAGGGGGAGTTCAGCCCCCGTAGACCTCCGGCTTTAAAATTCCAATGTAGGGTAGGTTGCGGTAGTGCTCGGCGTAGTCCAGACCGTAACCCACCACAAAGGCGTCGGGGATGGTGAAGCCGGAGTAGTGGACCTCCACTGGCTTGACCCGGCGGTCCGGCTTATCAAGCAGGGTGCACAGGCGGACAGAGGCGGGACCCCGCTGTTCCAGCACCCGCAGCAGATAGCTCAGGGTGTTGCCCGAGTCCAGAATGTCCTCCACCACGAGGATGTCCTTGCCCTCGATGTTGCCGGACAGGTCCTTGGTGATCTGGACCTGGCCGCTGGAGGAGGTGCCGGTGCCGTAGGAGGACACCGACATAAAGTCCACGGTGCAGGGCAGGTCGATCCGGCGGCACAGGTCCGCCATAAAGACGAAGGAGCCCCGCAGGACGCTGATGAGCACAATTTCCCGGCCCTGGTAGTCCTGGGTGATCTGGTGGGCCAGTTCACCCACCCGGCGGGCCAGCTGTTCCTCGGTGAATAGGACCTCCTGAATATCTTTCTCTAGCATGTTTGGTTCCTCCTCGCAATACAATACCACAGCCCAGCCTTCAAAACCAGGCGTTTTTTCAGTTTTTTTCTCCGAATTTCGGATGGACCAGGCGGATGTGCCAGGCTTCGCCCCTCTCTGAGGGCAAAAACGCCGCGTCCGGTCCCAGGCCGGCCGCTCCGGCCACCCGTCCGCCGCTTTCCAGGACGGGGAGCTGGTCCCGCAGCGTCCGGGGAATTTTTTCGTCCACATACCACTTCTTCAGAGGACGTCCGGGGCGTCCGGGGAGCGTCAGCCGGTCGCCAACCTGCCGGGAGCGGGCGGTGAGGGCCGGGGCCGCGCTCCGGTCCAAAAAAAAGTCCAGGGGCCGCTGGGGCTGTCCGCGGTACCGCTCCAGAGTGCAGGTGATCTCCCAGTCCCCGGCCCGGGTCAGGCCGGGCAGCGCCAGCTCCACGGCGGAGAGGGGAGGGGGAGAGGCCAGCCGGGTGAGGACCAGGCGGCCGTACTCCCGCCGGGCGGTCAGCCCCCCGGGCAGGTCGATCTGCGCGGAGGGGTCCTGGGTGCGGCACAGGTCCGTCAGGGCCTCCAGATGGGCGGCGGAGCACCGGTCATCTCCGCCGCTGGCCCGGGCCAGCAGGGCCCGGACGGCCCGGACGGCAAGGGGCTGGGGCAGCCGGGCCACATCCTCCGCCGGGAGGGAGAGGGTCCCGTCCACCTCCTCCTGGAGCCGTTCCAGGGCCTCCTCCGCCTGGGCGGTGAGGCAGTCCTCGTCCTCCCGCAGCCGCTGGGCGGTGTCAGTCAGCCGCACCAGGAACCCGGGGTAGAGGGCCTCCAGCTCAGGGAGCACCCGGTGGCGGAGCCGGTTCCGGGCGTAGACGTCCTCCCGGTTGGAGGGGTCCTCCCGCCAAGGGAGTCCCCAGAAGCGCAGGTAGTCCTCGATCTCCCCCCGGGTGGTGGTGAGCAGGGGGCGGATCAGGTCCCCGTTTTTGGGGGCCATGCCGCACAGCCCCCGCAGGCCGGTCCCCCGGGCCAGATGGAACAGCAGCGTCTCGGCGTTGTCGCCGGCGGTGTGGGCCACGGCGATGTACTGGGCACCGGCGGTCCGGGCGGTTTTCCGGAGAAAGGCGTACCGCAGTTCCCGGGCGGTCTCCTCCAGGCCACGGCCGGTCTCCTTGGCCCGGGCCGCCACATCGCCGGAGCCGGTGAACAGCTCCACCGGAGGCAGCGTCTCCACGGTTCCGTCCGGGCGGAGCGTCCGCTCCCGGCCGCAGCACAGGGAGACAAACTCCCGGACAAACTCCATGTCCTGGGCGGACTCCGCACCCCGGAGCCGGTGGTCGAAGTGGGCGGCCGCCAGGGTGAAATTCAGCTCCCGGCGCAGCCGCCAGAGCCGGTGGAGCAGATAAATGGAATCCGCGCCGCCGGAGACGGCGCACAGCACGGCGCTTCCCGGAGGGATCAGACGGTATTCCCGAATCAGCTGGACCATGGGATCGGTCATAATTCCTCCTGAAAATACGGTCAGTACTCCTCGTGCTGCCACTCCATGTTGCCGAAGGTGGTAAACTCGGGCAGCCACTGGAGCTCCACCGTCCGGGTTTCTCCGTGGCGGTTTTTGGCGATGATGCACTCGGCCAGATTGGGGTTGGGGGTCTCCTTGTCGTAGTAGCCCTCCCGATACAGGAACATGACAATGTCCGCGTCCTGCTCGATGGCGCCCGATTCACGCAGGTCGGAGAGCATGGGCCGCTTGTCGCTGCGGCTCTCGTTGGCGCGGGAGAGCTGGCTGAGGCACAGAACCGGCACGTCCAGCTCTTTGGCCATGATCTTCAGGGCCCGGGAGATGTCGGACACCACCTGCTGGCGGTTTTCGCCGGAGTACTGCCGCCCGCCGGCGGACTGCATCAGCTGAAGGTAGTCGATGATGACCAGCCCCAGGTTGTCCACCCGGCGGCACTTGGCCAGGATGTCGGCCACCGACACGGTGGAGTCGTCGTCGATGAGGATGTGGGAGCGGTTCAGGGACTCGGTGGCCACCATGATCTTCTCCCAGTCCTCCGGGGCCAGGTTGCCGGTGACCAGCTTCTTGTTGTCCACAAAGCACTCGCTGGAGATGAGACGGAGGGCCAGCTGCTCCCGGCTCATTTCCAACGAGAAGAAGACGACATTTTTTCCGGATTTCTTGCCCGCCTCAAGCAGAATGTTCAGGGCCATGGAGGTCTTGCCCATACCGGGGCGGGCGGCCAGCAGAATCAGGTCGGACTTGTTAAGGCCCGAGATGGCCCGGTCCAGATCGGTCAGGCCGGTGGAGAGGCCGGGAATGGCCGAATCGCTGGCGGCCAGCTCCTCCAGCCGGGCGTACACATCCAGCAGCACCTGGGAGATGGGGGTGAGCCCCTGGGCGGCCCGGCCCTGACGGATGGCGTAGATCCGCTGCTCCGCCGCCTCCAGCACGTCCTGGCCGGTCTCAGTGCCCTGCTGGATGAGAACGGTGAGCTCTCCAGCCGTCTCCGCCACCCGGCGCAGCAGGGTCTTGTCCTTTAAGATCCCGATGTACTCCTTGACGTTGGCGGCGGTGGGAGTGGTGTCCATGAGCTGGAGCAGATAGCCCCGGGAGGTGTTCTCGTCGTACACCCCGTTCTGCTTCATGTTCTCCAGCACCGTCACCGGGTCAATGGTGAGGGAGTAGTTGAACATGGAGTAGATGGTCTCATAGATCTCCCGGTTCTGCTTCACATAGAAGTCGTCGGGACGGAGCTGGTCGATGACCTCGGGCACGCACCGGGCGTCGATGAGCATGGAGCCCAGCACCGCCTGCTCCGCCTCCACCGAGTGGGGCAGCTGCTTGAGCAGCAGCTCCTCGTCTTCCATTGGCATGTTCAACCACCCCCAGATAATGCAGAATGCAGAATGCAGAATGCAGAATGAATTATACCGACCGCTTTGCGCTTTTTAAAATGGCGGTTAAAATCTGCTTCAATTCCACACAGTCTGTCAGCAGGCTGCTGCCCTCTGCGTCTGTAAAATACTCTGTTTCAGTCAACAACTTGATCCAATATTCCGTTTCTGTGGCCTCTTTATAGGAAATGTACATTTTGGAAATAAAGTCCTTTTTACTCTGGGCATTATTTGCCTCATGTACATTTGCACCGATGCTGGTGGCAGAGCGCAGGAATTGTTTCGAGAGTACGTACTCTTTTTTTCGCTTGCTAGATGCTGATATGCTCGGACTGCGCGGACAGAAAAGGCAAAGCTTTTTTCCAAGATGACATTTTCTCGCATGGATGCCCTCACATTCTGCATTCCTGCATTCTGCCTTCTGCATTAAGAGGAAAAATAAGCCAAAAGGCTTATTTTTCCTCGGTTACGACCACGTTGACGATGCCGGTGACCTCATACCCCAGCTTGGCCTTCACCTGATAGCCGCCGCAGGACTTGATGGGCTCGTCCAGCACCAGCTTGGCCTTGGCGATGTTGACGCCGTGCTGCTGGGAGAGGCACTCGGAGATCTCCTTGGCGGTGACGGCGCCGAACAGGCGGCCGCCCTCGCCGGCCTTGGCGGCCACCTTTACGGTGAGCCCCTCCAGCTTCTTGGACAGGGCCTCGGCCTCCGCCTTCTCGGCGGCCTCCTGGGCCTTGCGGGCCTTCTCCTGCTGCTTCATGGTGTTCACGTTCTCAGCGGTGGCCAGAACAGCCAGTTTCCGGGGGAGCAGGAAGTTCCGGGCGTATCCGTCGGAGACCTCCACCATCTGGCCCTTCTTGCCCTGGCCGCGCACGTCCTGCTGCAAAATCACTTTCATGTTCAGTTCCTCCTAATGTCGATTGGTAATAAAAAGATGAGAAGATACGCTGTGTAGGGTGTAGGGGCGGCCTTCGGCCGCCCGGTTTAAAACTGCGGCGGGCGGCCAGGAGCCGCCCCTACGCATCGATGGGATTCTATCATTGTCTACTAGGGACAAAGCCGCATTTAAACAGTGGAATCCTGGTTTTTTTCTCCAAGCTTGGAGGACTCAAGGACCAGTCCCAAGCCGGAGATCCCTCCGGTCAAGATCCCAGCCTGGCGCACCATGGCAGCAGTCCGGTACACATCTTCTGTAGGCCAGCTGCTTTTTCCAAAACTAACAATGGCTCTGCCCAGGAATTCCGAGGCGAAAATCAGAATCAAACAGCACAAAAAGAGAATCGCATATATGGCTATCCGTGTCTCTCTGCGGCGCCAGAAACCTTGCGAATTCATTCCAAGGGCTCCTTTCAAACTGTAAGATGAAACCTGTGCGCTGAATTCATTCTGCATTTCTGCATTCTGCCTTCTGCATTACTCCTCCAGGTACTGATCGATGGCCTGGGCCAGCTCCTGGGCCACCTGGTCCAGCGTCTTGCCCTGGATCTGGCCTCCGGCGGCGGCGGCGTTGCCACCGCCCCCCAGCTTCTCCAGGATGACCTGTACGTTGGTGTCCCCAATGGAACGGGCCGAGACGATGATCCGGTCCCCGTCCGGGTAGAGGACGAAGGAGGTGTCGATGCCGATGATGTTCAGCAGCTCGTCCGCCGCCTGGGCGGCGGTCACCCGGCCCACCGTGTGGTCCACCACCGCGATGGCGATCTGGTCCCGGTAGAGCTTGGCGTTCTGGATGATGGCGTACTTGGCGATGGTGCCCGCCAGGTCGTTCTGAAAGAGTTTCTTGACCTCGGCGGTGTCCGCCCCGGCCCGGCGCAGGAAGGCCGCCGCCTCAAAGGTGCGGCCGCCGGTGCGCATGGAGAAGTTCTTGGTGTCCAGGACAATGCCCGCCAGCAGGGCCTCCGCCTCCGCCCGCGTCAGGTCGGTGGGGTCGGCGATATACTGGAGCAGCTCGGTGACCAGCTCCGAGGCGGAGGAGGCGTAGGGCTCGTGGTAGTTGAGGGCGGCACCTTCGATATAGGTGGCGGCCCGGCGGTGGTGGTCGATGACCGCGATGCGGTTGCAGGACTCCAGCACCTCCTGGGACTGGACCTGCTCGGGGCGGTTGGTGTCCACCACCACCACCAGAGAGCGGTTGTCCATGAGGAGCAGCGCCTCCTGGGAGGAGAGGAAACAGTCCTTATACTCCGGCAGCTGCATCAGGCGGTCGGTGAGCACCTTGGAGGGGGGAGAGCCCGGCTCCTGAATGATGTGGGCGGGGACCCCTCTCTTCCGGGCAATGGCGAACACGCCGGCGGCGGCGCCGATGCAGTCGTTGTCCGGGGAGCGGTGACCCATGATGAACAGGCAGGAGGAGTCGGACACCAGGGCGGACAGGGCGTTGGCCATGACCCGGCTCTTGACCTTGGTGCGCTTCTCCGTCTCCTTGGAACGGCCGCCGAAGAACTCAAAGGTGAACTTGTTGCGGATGACCGCCTGGTCGCCGCCCCGGGACAGGGCCATCTCAATGGACAGGTTGGCGTACTGGAGCAGCTCCTGGAAGGAGTCGCCGTCCACGCCGATGCCGATGGAGAAGGTGGCGGACAGGCCGCTGGGGCTGACCACCTGGTGGATGGTGTCCAGAATGTCAAATTTCTGGTCCACGAACCGGGACAGGTACTGCTGCTCGAACAGGAACAGGTACCGGTCCCGCTCCATGCGCCGGAGCATGCCGCCGGTGCCCGCCGCCCAGGCGTCCAGCCGGGCGTTGATCTCGGAGTAAATGGTGGAGCGCTGGTTCTCCGTGAGGTTTTTCATCAGGTCCTCATAGTTGTCCAGCAGCAAAACCGCAGCCGCGGGCCGGCTGGCCTGGTACCGGTCCCGGGTGTTGGCCAGCTCGGTCACGTCCACCCAGTAGGTGGTGGCCAGAAAGCCGCCTCCCCGCTCGCTGGCCCGCACCAGATGGCCGTATACCAGAAAGCGGCGCTCCCCCAGCTTCACCTCGTCGGGGCACTCGCTCTTTCCCTCCAGCAGCCAGCGGGTGTCGAAATCGGGGAGGACTGTCTCCAGCTTGGCGTCAAACAGGTGCTCCTTTTCGCCGGTGAGCTGGAGGAAGCGGTCATTGGTCCAGATGATGTCCCCGCGCTCCGGCCGGAAGATGATCATGGGCAGGGGGGAGTTCACCATGGTGTCCTTGGTGGCGATGTCCACATTGCCGGTGATGTTTTCGATATACTTGGTGATCTCCCGGCGGCGCTTGCTCAGACTGCTGCGGTGGTAGAGGGCCAGAAGCACCACCACCGCCAGTTCCAGAATTGCCAGGGGAAGGCTGAACATAGCGGAGGCCAGGGCGAACAGAATCAGACAGATAAAATAGAGCTGCAGGCTGGGCTGAAGCAGCTGGGGCAACTTTCGATTCAAGAAGGGACCCTCCTTCCAAAGCCATGGGGATAAAATCAGCACTTTATTATAGCAGATTGCGGGAGGAAATACAACCAAAACCACAAGAGAAGTGGGGGGCGGAAATGAAAACTTCGATTCCATGGAGGCGGTTGGATCAGAAAGGAAAATCGGGCACCAAAAAAATACAGAAAAAGTGCTCACAGCCCCGGTCCAGCCGTTGCAACCAAAGAAAAAGACTGATATAATAAAGGCCACAAGCGTGTTTTTTGCAGCGCTGCTGCAGAGCAGAGCCGGCCCCCGGGAGAGGCCCCGCCTGTAAAAGGGACGGGGACATGATGGGGGGACGACCCTAAGCCTGTTACATTTTATTACCTTAGGAGGCTGTTCCAACATGCAAGAGATCAAAATTACCCGCGCGCAGACGTTGAAAGAGAAGCCTGACTCCTCCACCCTGGTGTTCGGCAAGAGCATGACCGACCACATGTTCATCGTGGACTATGACGCCGGTCAGGGCTGGCACGATCCCCGGATCGTCCCCTACGCCCCCCTGCAGATCGACCCGGCGGCCAAGGTGCTCCACTATGCCCAGGAGATCTTCGAGGGTCTGAAGGCCTACCGCACCGAGGACGGCTCCATCCAGCTGTTCCGCCCCCTGGACAACGTGCGCCGGATGAACGCATCCGCCGAGCGTATGGCTCTGCCCCAGATCCCCGAGGACCTGGCCCTGGCCGGCATCACCGAGCTGGTCAAGGTGGAGCAGGACTGGGTGCCCCATGAGAAGGACACCTCCCTGTACATCCGTCCCTTTATGGTGGGCCTGGACGCCGCCCTGGGCGTGCACAGCTCCCACCACTGCCAGTACATCGTCATCGTCTGCCCTGTAGGCGCCTACTACCCCGAGGGGCTGGACCCGGTGAAGATCTATGTGGAGGACCAGGACGTCCGCGCCGTCAAGGGCGGCACTGGCACCGCCAAGACCGGCGGCAACTACGCCGCCTCCCTGCGGGCCGGCGACCGGGCTGAGGCCCAGGGCTACAGCCAGGTGCTGTGGCTGGACGGCGTCCACCGCAAGTATATCGAGGAGGTCGGCTCCATGAACGTGATGTTCAAGGTGGCCGGCAAGATCCTCACCCCCGACCTGAACGGCTCCGTGCTGGACGGCATCACCCGCCGCTCCTGCATCCAGCTGCTGAAGGACTGGGGCTATGAGGTGGAGGAGCGCCGCATCTCTGCCGAGGAGCTCTTTGAGGCCGCCGAGAAGGGCGAGCTGGAGGAGGCCTGGGGCACCGGCACCGCCGCCGTGGTGTCCCCCATCGGCGAGCTGGCCGAGGGCGACAAGAAGGTCACCGTCAGCAACAACCAGATCGGCCCCGTCACTCAGCGCCTGTACGACGAGCTCACCGGCATCCAGTGGGGCCGCCTGCCCGATCCCCACGGCTGGATTATGAAGCTGTGCTGAGCTGCGGCTTCTCCCATGAAATCAAAGTAAAAAACTGGACCCGATTTCGGGTCCAGTTTTTTTGCTTTCTCAGAGGCGGTGGGGATGGGACGCTAGGACCAGGACTCCTCCAGCTCCGAGCGCTTGGCCCGGCCCATCAGGTCGATGACCACCAGCTTGGGGTCCCGGCCCTCATAGAGCACCTCATAGGCGGCCTGGGCAATGGGCATCTCCACGCCGGCCTTCTGGGCCAGGGTCCGGGCGTTGGCGGCGGCGTAGTAGCCCTCCACCACCGCGCCGATCTCATCCAGCGCCTGCTGGACCGGCTTGCCCTGGCCGATGAGAATGCCGCACCGGCGGTTCCGGGAGTGCATGGAGCAGCAGGTGACGATCAGGTCGCCCACTCCGGCCAGGCCAGTAAAGGTCTCCTTCTTCCCGCCCAGGGCCACCCCCAGCCGGGCCATCTCCGCCAGCCCCCGGGTCATCAGCAGGGCCTTGGTGTTGTCCCCGCAGCCCATGCCGTCGGTGCAGCCGGCGCACAGAGCGATGACATTTTTCAGGGCGGCGCAGATCTCCGTCCCAATGGGATCATTGCTGGTATACACTCGAAAGCGGGGGTTCATAAACAGATCCTGGACCAGCTCCGCATGCTCCAGCCGCTCCGCCGCCGCCACCACGCCGGTGGGGATATGGCGGCCCACCTCCTCCGCGTGGGAGGGGCCGGACAGCACCACCACCGGACAGCTTCCGCCCAGCTCCTGGTCAATGACCTGGGACAGGCGCAGGGAGCTTCCCCGCTCAATGCCCTTGGAGGCGGAGACAATCACCGTCCCCGGCTTCACGATCAACCGCAGCTTGGCGGCGGTCTCCCGCACCGCGTAGGAGGGGGTGACCATCACCACCACTTCGCTCTCCCCGGCGGCATTCAGATCGGCGGTGAGATGCAGGGACTCCGGCAGCTGCACCCCCTTGAGCATGGGGTTCTCCCGGGTCCGCTTCAACTCCTCTGCCTTCTCGGGCCGGTGAGACCACAGAGTCACATCGTGCCCGTTTTCCTCCAGCACCAGGGCCAGGGCCGTCCCCCAGCCGCCGCTGCCCACTACCGTGATTTTCACGTCGTTTCCTTCCTCTCTGTAAAGGCGGCTTCTGGCCGCCTGAAAATCCATACCCTTGCGGGCGGCCAGCGGCCGCCCCTATTCCTTCTTGTGGTGCAGCGAAAACTTGTTTTCTGTTCCCGAGAGCAGCCGCTGGATGTTGCCCCGGTGCATGTACAGGATCAGACAGCCCAAACAGGCGCCGAACACGGTCAAAAAGACGTCATGGTAGACAAACCAGGTGGCGAAGGGGAAGCTGGCCCCAGCCCAGCAGGAGCCCAGGGACACATACCGGGTCAGAACCGCCAGAAGGAGGAAGCCGCCCCACACCACCAGGGCGATGCGCCAGTCGATCATAATGGCGATGGCGCCGCCGGAGAGGATGCCCTTGCCCCCCTTGAAGTGGAACATGCAGGGGAACATGTGTCCCAGCAGGCACCACAGGCCGCCCCAGTACTCCGCCAGGGCATTTGCAGCGCTGTGCACCTCTATGCTCCCCAGGGGGAGGAGCTGCCCGGTGAGCCACACGGCCATTTTAATGGCCACCACTGCTTTGAGCACATCGCACAGGATGACCACGAAGGTGAGAGGGCCGCCGAAGGTGCGGTAGAAGTTGGTGAGGCCCGCGTTCCCGCTGCCGTGGTTGCGCACGTCGTCCCGCAGGATATACTTGGAGACGATCACCGCCCCGTTAAAGCAGCCGCAGAAGTAGGCGATCGCCGCTGTCACCAGGGCCGGGAACCACAGGTCCGCCCCATAGTCGGCCAAAAAGGTAAGCGTACTCTCCATCCTCTCACCCCTCCTTTTCGCCCTTCTGCCGGATGGTCAGCCGCACGGGGGTGCCCTCCAGGCCGAAGGTGGCACGGATCTGGTTCTCCAGATACCGCTGGTAGGAGAAGTGGAACAGCCTTGCGTCGTTGCAGAAGCAGACGAAGTGGGGGGGCTTGATGCCCACCTGGGTCATATAGTAGATCTTCAGCCGGCGGCCCTTGTCCGTGGGGGGCTGCACCCGGGCGGTGGCGTCGGCCAGCACCGAGTTGAGCATGCCGGTGGTGATGCGCATGGCCGCCTGGTTGTTTACATAGGTGATCAGCTCAAAGAGCCGGTCCACCCGCTGGCCGGTCAGGGCGGAGATGAACACGATGGGGGCATAGGTCATGTAGCTTAAATCCCGCATGACCTCCTGGCGCATCTTGTCCATGGTCTTGCCGTCCTTCTCGATGGCGTCCCACTTGTTCACCACGATGATGCAGGCCTTGCCTGCCTCGTGGGCCAGGCCGGCCACCTTGGTGTCCTGCTCGGTGACCCCCTCCTGGGCGTCGATGAGAATGAGGCACACGTCGCTGCGCTCAATGGCCATGGTGGAGCGCAGGACGGAGAACTTCTCGATCCGGTCGTCCACCTTGGACTTTTTGCGCATGCCGGCGGTGTCGATGAAGCAGAACTTGCCCTTCTCATTTTCAAAGTAGCTGTCGATGGCATCCCGGGTGGTGCCCGCCATGTCGGAGACGATGACCCGCTCCTCGCCCAGAATGCGGTTGACCAGGGAGGACTTGCCCACGTTGGGTTTGCCGATGATGGCCACCTTGATCACGTCGTCCTCCACTTCCTCCTCGTCCTCCGGCGGAAAATATTCAAAGCAGGCGTCCAGCAGGTCGCCGGTGCCGTGGCCGTGGACGGCAGAGACGGGGATGGGGTCTCCCAGCCCCAGGTTATAAAACTCATAGATGTCCGGGTTCTCCCGGCCCACCTGGTCGGCCTTGTTTACCGCCAGCACCACCGGCTTGCCCGAGCGCAGGAGCATGTTGGCCACCTCCTGGTCGGAGGCGGTCATGCCCGTCTTTACGTCGCACACAAAGACGATGACGGTGGCGTTGGCAATGGCGATCTCCGCCTGCTCCCGCATGAAAGATAAAATCTGGTCGTCGGTGCCCGGCTCAATGCCGCCGGTATCCACCAGATCGAAGACCCGGTTGCGCCACTCGCAGGGGGCGTAGATCCGGTCCCGGGTGACGCCGGGGGTGTCCTCCACGATGGACAGCCGCTGGCCGCACAATTTATTGAACAGCATGGACTTGCCCACATTGGGGCGGCCCACGATGGCTACTAATGGCTTCATAATTTTCTCACTCCAAACTCCACAGCAGTCCGAACACAATGCAGAATGCAGAATGCAGGAATGCAGAATGATGGTGTCCGCCTTTGGCGGAATTCATATTTATTTTTTATGACTTCTTTCCCAGAAGGTCTTCAATCCGAAGATAACGGTTTGTTTTTCCGCCCTATTCTGCCTTCCTGCATTCTGCATTATCTCGCTCCTGGATTATATTGAAAGTATTCCGTCTCCTCCCGCAGCTGTACCTGCTCCATGGGAGGGACCTCCAGGCCGCACATGGCGTCCAGCAGCTCGTACCCGTCCTGGGCCACGGGCGTGACCGGCACCCCCAGCTCCCGCTCCACGTCGTCCAGGGACACGTCGTCCAAAAAGACCCGCTCCCCGTGGCGGAGCATGTTCTGGGGGATGAGCAGCCGCTTCCCCAGGGGCTTTCCCCGCAGCTGGGCGATCAGGTCGCCGCCGGTGACCAGGCCGGCCACGGTGATGGTCTCCCCGAAGAACTCGTTGCGGATGGGGTACACCGTCCCCTCTATTTTACCACATTTTTCCCGGGCCAGGCCTATCAATTCCGTTAAGAATGGGGCGGCGGACACGCCGGTGGCGATGGAGAAGGGGGTGGTCCCCTCCATCTCCTCGGGCTCCATCAGGTCTAGTCCCCGGCAAAATTCCTGCCGCAGCAGCCGGAGCATGCCCACCCCGTTGTCCAGCTGGGTGAACTCCTCGTAGTAGTCCTCCTGGGGCAGGGGACACCCGGCCAGCAGGTAGAACTCATCAGAGCACCACACCAGGGAGGTGCCGTGCTGCGCCTTATGGGCGGCGGCGAAGGCCTCCACCTGGTCAATGAGGGCGGCGGCCTCCTCCTGGGTATAGGGGCGCAGGGGGTAGAGGCCCTCCCGGTATTTCGTCACCCCCACCGGCACCACGGAGATGCTGTTGACAGCAGGGGCCATGTCCGCCAGATCCAGCAGGGTGCGGTCCAGGGCGGGGCCGTCGTTGATCCCGGGACAGGAGACGATCTGGCAGTTCATGGTGATGCTGGCCTGGGCGAAGCGGCGCATGATGGCGATGCCCTCCCCGGCGCGCTTGTTTTTCAGCATCTCAGAGCGCAGCTCCGGATCGGTGGTGTGGACGGATACGTTGATGGGGGAGATGCGCAGGGCGATGATCCGCTCCACCTCCCGCTGGGACAGATTTGTTAAGGTCAGGTAGTTGCCCATGAGGAAGGAGAGCCGGGCGTCGTCGTCCTTGAAGTACAGGCTCTTCCGCATCCCGGGGGGCATCTGGTCCACAAAGCAGAAGATGCAGTTGTTGGCGCAGGAGCGGGCCCGGTCCATGAGGTAGGTCTCAAACTCCAGGCCCAGGTCCTCCCCCTCTTCCTTGCGGACCCGCACCGTGCGGCGGTTCCCATTGGGCTCCTGGAGGACCAGAGCGAGCTTGGGGTCGTAGGTGTAGAACTTGTAGTCCAGCACGTCCGCCACCGGGTGGCCGTTGACCTCCAGCAGGGTCTCACCGGGGCGCAGGCCCGCACGATGGGCCGGGCTTCTGGGGTCCACCGACCGAATGACTGTCATGCTCACTGTACGCGCCTCCTCTCCAGACTGCCGGGTGCTGTTTTGAGCATATCCGATTCATTTTACAATAGAAGGGAGGGAATTTCAAGATAAATTCGAGGGATTTTCCGCACTGACCCAAAGGGGCGGCGCAGTCCCCGGCGCTCCTGTCGGGAGCGGGCTGAGGATAGGGTGGGCGGAACCGGCATAAGATAGGGCTGATCCGGTTTGGAAATCATTTGACAGATTTGTGCCGGATTCCAGGATTTTATACTTGACAGAACCCGTTTGCTATGATAACATATTACTCGCCTCTGATTGAAAAGACGAGGAGAGATGTCCGAGTGGTTTAAGGAGCCGGTCTTGAAAACCGGTGACTCGTCAAGAGCCGTGGGTTCGAATCCCACTCTCTCCGCCACTTTTTCTCGGGCAAAGGTAAATATGTGTTGACGACTTACAGCCATGCAGAAGTACCCAAGTGGCTATAAGGGGCTCCCCTGCTAAGGGAGTAGTCGGGTTAAACCGAGCGAGGGTTCGAATCCCTCCTTCTGCGCCACGTCGGAGCAAAGTTCGCTTTGCTCCGACGTCTTTTTATGCCCGAGGAAAAAAAGACGTCATCCGCTCTTACGATCCCTTCCATTTTGGGTTCCGGCTTGGGTTCCGGCCGCCGGAGGCGGCCTCCACCCTTCGGCATTTCTATTTTAATGCTCAGGGCGGCGAAGCCGCCCATCTCCGCCCGCAGTCTTTGCATTCCAAGGACTGCGGGGTTTGCGTATCAATAAAATCCGCCCTCACTTTGGAGGGCGGATTTTTTGACGCCGGGCCGGAACTGAGAGCGCCCTTATATCCTCCCGGACTGCGCGGCGTGGTCCGCCAGAGTTTGAACCACGCTTTCCGCGGAGATATCGGGGGCGGTGAGGAAGGGAGCGGCGCTCCGGGCGGCCAGGGCCTTGGCGGTTACCGGTCCGATGCACACGCAGGTGAGGCCCGGAGGGAGGGTCACGCCGGTATCCAGCAAAAAATCCACCCCGCTGGCGCTGGAGAGAAGGAGGTAGTCCGCCTCCTCCAGCCGGGCCTGGAGAGCGGCCGGGTCCGTGTTGTCGGGCCGGAGGGCATAGAGGGGGACGTCCTCCACCGGGAAGCGCTCCGCCAGGCGGCGGTACAGCTCCCGGGAGCCCAGCTGGGAGCGGAACAGCCGCACCGGCTCTCCGGGGGAGACCCGCTCCAGCAGGGCGTCCGCCAGTCCCTGGGTGGTGTGGACCTCCGGGCACAGGTCGGCGGAGATCCCGTGGCGGCGCAGGGCGGCCCCGGTGGCGGGGCCGATGACGGCAAAGCGGCAGGAGGCCAGGGCGCGCAGGTCCACATCCGCCCGGTCCAGGGCCCGGAAGAAGCGCTCTACCCCGTTCTGGCTGGTGAGCACCACCCAGTTTGGGCCCTGGGCGAGGAGGTTCCAGTCGAAGTTTCTCTCCTGCTCCACCACCCGAGTGGTCATCAGGGAGAAGGGGCGGGCCCCCAGATCAATAAGGGGGCGGCGCAGGCGGGCCTGGATGGCCGGCGTGCCGGTGAGGGCCACCCGCACCCCCTCCAGGCTGTCTCTTATACACATCT
>NZ_JACJJE010000099.1 GCF_016899775.1 Pseudoflavonifractor capillosus | reverse complement strand
AGATGTGTATAAGAGACAGGGGTGAGCAGGGGAAACTCCCCCCGGAAGGGTAGCAGGTTGAGCCCCCAGCGGCCCATGGCCCCCAGGGCGCCGCCTGTCCCCACCGCCAGAAGGCTGGTTATGGACATTGGGGCACTCCTTTCACTCGAAGCCGGTCCGTACCCGCCGGGCGGCCCAGTGTGCCGCCCCTACAAAAGAGTACAAACTCTGCCCCCTCATCCGCCCCAGTGTGCGCACTGGGGCACCTTCCCCCCGAGGGGAAGGTTTAGGGGAGCGCAGGATTCGCACTGGGGGCGTTGGTTCGGAAAAGGCAGGCGCAGAAGCGGAACCGCACTCGTCCTAAATTTTTACACACCCAGGGCCCAGTGGCCCGGAAGAAATTGCAAAAAGTCACTCAGATTTTGCGCGCCGGAAGGGCTGCACAATGTCCAAGGGGTAACCCCCGTAATGGGGGTCCAGGGGGTGTGTGTCATTGAGGCAGGGACGGCGAAGCCGTGCCTGTCTCTCTGCACACACCCCTTGGCGGCTCTTTGGTGACTTTCTGGCCCAGAAAGTCACTCGCCGCCGGGGCGGCGAAACTCCCCCTTTTAAAATTAGAAGGAATCAGGCGTTTTTCCCCAGCTCAAACGCCTTTTTATTCAGCTCCAAAAACTTCGCCGGCACCATAGCCTCCAGGGACTTCTGCCAGGCCTCCTCGGGCAGGTCGAAGTAGTGGGACAGCCGGCCCATCAAGACGATGTTCACCGCCTTGGAGGAACCGGCCTCCTCGGCCAGCTTCAGGCAGTCCAGAGCGTCCACCTTGGCCCCGGCGGCCTTCATCTTCTCCACCAGGTTCTCGGGGTACTGGGCGGCCCCGGTGATGACGGGCATGGGGTCGATCTGCTGGGTGTTGGTGACGATCTGGCCGTCGGGCTTCAGGTAGCTCAGCCACCGGGCGGCCTCCAGCAGCTCGAAGGAGACGATGAAGTCGGCCTCCCCCTTGTCGATGACCGGGGAGTTCACCCGGTCGCCGTAGCGCACGTAGGTGACCACGCTGCCGCCTCGCTGGGACATGCCGTGGACCTCGGACACCTTCACGTCGTAGCCCTGTTCCATGAGCAGGTGGCCCAGCAGCTTGCTGGCCAGCAGGGAGCCCTGGCCGCCCACGCCTACAATCATAATATTCTTGGTTTCCATCTTGCCTTAACCCTCCTTGCCGGTGCTCTCAAAGGCCCCCACGGGGCACAGCTGCTCACAGACCCCGCAGCCCACGCACTGGGTGAAGTCCACGTGGGCCTTGCCCTCCTTCATGGAGATGGCGGGGCAGCCGATTTTCATGCAGCTCTTGCAGCCGATGCACTTGTCCTTGTTGACCGCCAGAGGCGCCTTGTGCTTGACGTACTTCAGCAGGGCGCAGGGCCGGCGGGAGATGATGACGGAGGCCTCGTCGGCGGAGAGCTCCTCCTTCACCGCCTGGTCGCACTCCTTCAGGTTGTAGGGGTCTACCACCCGCACCCGCTTGAAGCCCATGGCCCGGCACAGGGACTCCAGGTCGATCTTGCCGGCGGGGTCCCCCTTGATGTTGTAGCCGGTGGTGGGGTTCTGCTGGTGGCCGGTCATGCCGGTGATGGAGTTGTCCAGGATGATGACGGTGGAGTTGGACTGGTTGTAGGCGATGTTGGCCAGGCCGGTCATGCCCGAGTGCATGAAGGTGGAGTCGCCGATGACGGCCACCGTCTTGTGCTCGCTCTCGGCGCCCCGGGCCTTGTTGAAGCCGTGGAGGCCGCTGATGGAGCCGCCCATGCACAGGGTCATGTCCATGGCGGCCAGAGGGGCCACCGCCCCCAGGGTGTAGCAGCCGATGTCGCCCATGACGGTGCACTTGTTCTTGTTCAGGGTGTAGAACAGGCCGCGGTGGGGACAGCCGGCGCACATGACGGGGGGACGGGCGGGGATGACGTCCTCCAGGGTTTTCCCCGTATGTACCGTGCCGCCCAGCTTGGCGGCCACCAGGTTCTGGGAGAACTCCCCCTCCATGGGAAGCACGTCCTTCCCCAGCACGTCCAGACCGATTTCACGGCAGTAGTCCTCCAGGAAGGGGTCCAGCTCCTCCACCACGGCCACCTTGTCCACCGAGGCGGCGAAGTCCAGAATCTTCTGCTTGGGCAGGGGCCACACCATGCCCAGCTTGAGCACGGGATAGCGGTCCCCAAAGACCTCCTTCACGTACTGGTAGGAGGTGCTGGAGGTGATGATGCCCAGGGCGCGGTCGCTCCCCTCCTCCAGGCGGTTCAGGGGGCTGGTCTCGGCGTAGGCGGCCAGCTTGCGGGTGCGCTCCTCCACCACCGGGTGGCGGCGGATGGCGTTGCCGGGCATCATCACGTACTTGCCGATGTTCTTCTCATAGGGCTTCATGGGAGGCTCTACCCGCTCGCTGGTCTCCACCAGGGACTGGGAGTGGGCCACCCGGGTGCACATCTTGATGATGACGGGGGTGTCGAACTCCTCGGAGAGCTCATAGGCCAGCTTGGTGAAGGAGAGGGCTTCGGCGGAGTCGGAGGGCTCCAGCATGGGGATCTTGGAGGCCTTGGCGTAGTGGCGGGAGTCCTGCTCGTTCTGAGAGGAGTGCATGCCCGCGTCGTCGGCCACCACAATGATCATGCCCGCGTTCACCCCGGTGTAGGAGACGGTGAACAGCGGGTCGGCGGCCACGTTCAGGCCCACGTGCTTCATGCCGCAGAAGGAGCGGCGGCCCGCCAGAGAGGCGCCGAAGGCGGTCTCCATGGCCACCTTCTCATTGGGGGCCCACTCACAGTAGATGTCGTCGAACTTGGCGGCCTCCTCGGTGATCTCGGTACTGGGGGTGCCGGGATAGCTGGAGACCACACAGCATCCCGCCTCGTACAGTCCACGGGCAACGGCCGCGTTGCCCAGCATCAGTTGTTTCATATCGCGTTACTCCCTGCTTTCTTGCAAAATTCTTTGGGGCGGCTCTATTTGGGTTGATCCAGCCCCTCCCGGATGATGATGTCCTGCATCACGCCCCCGGCGCCGTTCTCCAGCATGGAGCGGCGCACCCGGCTGATGGTGGCGCTGCTGGCCCCGGTTTTCTCCAGGATGTCCAGATAGACCAGGCCCTGCTGGAGATAGACAGCCACATCAAAGCGCTGCTCCATGGCCTGCAGCTCGGTGGGGGTGCAGAGATCTTCAAAAAACCGGCAGCACTCGTCCAGGTCCTTCAGCTTCAAGATGGTCTCGTAGAGCGCCAGACTGTGCTCCTTTCGTCCTGCCTTTGCCATATCGCGGCTCCTTTCTGCGGCCGGCCGGCGGCGCAGTCCGCCGGTCCGTCCATTCTTTCCTTATATTAACACAGTAAAGCGTTGAGGTAAACAGGAAATTTTCACTTTTTCCAATTTTTCACCGCCTTCCGGGGGAAATTTCTTTCCGCTCCCCGAGGCGGAGTCGGGCGGCAGACCGGCGCGGCGGAGGCGGCGGCCTGCAAAAACAGAGGGCGGATGGGGGAAAACAAGAGAAAATTTCTTCTCCTGGAGCAAAAAATGTGGTATAATGTATCCTGATATGATATGGCCCGGCGTGGGCCGCAATTTCCGAGGAAAGTGAGAGAGGAGACACCCCATGAATCCCATCTATGACGTTGCCATCCTGGGCTGCGGCGAGGCGGGCATCTTTGCTGCCTATGAGCTGGCCCACCACCGCCCCGGCCTGAAGGTGCTGGCCCTGGACCAGGGCCGGGACATCTACCACCGCAGCTGCCCCATTGTGGCGGGCAAGGTGCGGGAGTGCATCCACTGCTCCGTGTGCGACACCATGTGCGGCTTCGGCGGCGCGGGGGCCTTTTCCGACGGCAAGTTCAACTTCACCACCCAGTTCGGCGGCTGGCTCACCGACTTTATGGAGCCCCGCCATGTGATGGAGCTCATCGACTACGTGGACTCCATCAACGTTGCCCACGGGGCCACCCAGGAGGTGTTCTCCACCGAGAGCGCCGAGGCCAAGGCTCTGGCCCGAAAGGCCCTGGGCTTTGACCTGCACCTGCTCCAGGCCCGGTGCAAGCACCTGGGCACCGAGAACAATTTACGCATTCTCCAGAACATCTACGAGGGTCTGAAGGACAAGCTGGAGTTCCGCTTCAACACCGCCGTGGAGCACATCGCCCAGGACGGGGAGGGGGGCTTCCGCCTCACCCTGGGCAGCGGCGAGGAGGTGGCCTGCAAGCGGCTCATCGCCGCCCCCGGCCGCTCCGGCGCCGAGTGGTTCTCTGAGCAGTGCAAGGGCCTGGGGCTGGAGCTGCTGAACAACCAGGTGGACATCGGCGTGCGGGTGGAGCTGCCCGCCTCCGTCTTTGAGCACATCACCGACGTGGTGTACGAGTCCAAGCTGGTCTACCGCACCCAGCAGTACGGGGACCAGGTGCGCACCTTCTGCATGAACCCCTACGGCCACGTGGTGGCCGAGAACGTGGAGGGTATCAACACGGTGAACGGCCACTCCTACGCCGACCCCAAGCTGCGCAGTGAGAACACCAACTTCGCCCTGCTGGTGTCCAACCGCTTCACCCAGCCCTTTAACGAGCCCTACCGCTACGGCAAGCACATCGCCTCCCTGAGCAACATGCTGGCCGGCGGCGTGCTGGTCCAGCGCTTCGGCGACCTGGTGAAGGGGGTGCGCACCAACGAGCACCGCCTAAGTAAATCCTTCACCCGGCCCACCCTCACCGCCGCCGTCCCCGGCGACCTGTCCCTGGCCCTGCCCAAGCGGCAGCTGGACGACATCATCGAGATGATCTACGTCCTGGACAAGATCGCCCCGGGCACCGCCAACCACGACACCCTGCTCTATGGCGCGGAGGTGAAGTTCTATTCCGCCCGGCTCCAGCTCAGCGAGGAGCTGGAGACCGCCATCCCCAACTTCTTCGCCGCCGGCGACGGCGCCGGCGTCACCCGCGGCCTGGCCCAGGCGGGCGCCTCCGGCGTGCAGGCGGCACGGGCCATCCTGAAGCGGCTCTCCTAAGCCGCACCCCCAAAAGCCTTCCCCTCGGAGGGAAGGTGCCCCAGTGCGCACACTGGGGCGGATGAGGGGGCTCCCCCCAAAAAGCCTTCCCCTTGGGGGGAAGGTGGCACGGCGAAGCCGTGACGGATGAGGGGGCGATGATAGAGCGGTTTCGTTTCTTGGCAGGGAGGTTTCGCCGCCTGCGGGCGGCGAGGTACTTTCCCAGCGTGCCGATTTACAATGCAAGTGCAACAGTAAATAAAAAGAGTGACTCAAAGAGGAAAAGCCAGTAAAATGGTAGTTGC
>NZ_JACJJE010000098.1 GCF_016899775.1 Pseudoflavonifractor capillosus | reverse complement strand
GTCAAATCCTCTTCGTCCGCCTTTTTCGCCACCTGATCTGACAGTGCATTCAGCGCCGCGTCCAGCTTGGCGTTGTCGGCGTTGAAGTCCACCCGCTGGACCGCGTCTGTGGGTTCCCACTGGTTCAATTCATAGTGTTCCGTGTAATTGGTTGCCATAAATAAAATTCCTCCTTGTTTGAGTTGGGGTGATATCGAGGCGGGCGGCCACATGGGGCCGCCCCTACAGGGGGGAAATCCAGCCCCCTCATCCGACCCAGTGTGCGCACTGGGGCGCCTTCCCCTAAGGAGGAAGGCTTTGGATCTACTCAAATAGGGGGGAATTTGGACCTTTGTAGGACGTTTAGATACATATATTAGGAATTAGGACGGAGTGCGCCTGTTGGGGGTGGGGCCAGTCGTGTAGGGGGCCCCTCATCCGCCTCGCATTCGCTCGGCACCTTTCACTAAAGGGGAAGGCCTCCAGGCGGCCCGGTGTGCCGCCCCTACGACGGAGGAGTGGTACGCCCAGGCGGCGCGTCCGGGAGGCCGCGCCCTACAAAGGGGGTGGCGGGAACCTGCCCCCTCATCCGCCCCCTTCGGGGGCACCTTCCCCCCAGGGGGAAGGCATGACGGGCGGGTGAGTGTACCCGCCCTTACGGCGTATTTACGAACGGCTCTACATATAGAAAGAGGGACAGGCCTGGGACCTGTCTCTTAAAACATGGAGGCGAAGCGGAGCTTCGCAGAAAGTTCTTTTGGTTCCTTTTCTTTCAAGAAAAGGAACTGCTTACTTTCTTTTTCAAAGAAAGCAGGCAGTTGGGGAAAGTGCTGTATGAGATGCAGGAAAATTTTGCAGAAATCTCCACTTTCTTAACGGGCGGAACAGTTGCCAAAGCGGGCCGGCTATGGTAAGATAGAGCCGTGTAAGATGAAAGTTTTCCTGCAAAACAGAGGAGGAGAAAGCAAATGCGCGGTGTCCATACCTTTATCAACGATATCCGGCGCCAGGTCTTTACCGAGGTGGCCCGGATGGCCTTTGAGGGGGGCAACTACGCCAAAACCATTCGGGAGCTGCCCTACAAAATCATCCCCGGCGAGGTGGCCAAGTACCGCCAAAACATCCTGGTGGAGCGGGCTGTGGTCAGCGAGCGCATCCGCCTGGCCATCGGCCTGCCCCTGCGGAATGTGAGCGAGTACGAGCCCACGGACGCCTACCTGGAGGACAGCCTGGTGGCGGAGAAGTACTACGATCCCCCGCTGATCAACATTATTTCCTTTGCCTGCAACGCCTGCCCCACCAAGCGGGTGCAGGTGACCAACATGTGCCAGGGCTGTCTGGCCCACCCCTGTAAGGAGGTCTGCCCCAAGGACGCCATCTCCATCGTTCAGGGCAAGAGCTTCATCGACCAGGAGAAGTGCATCAAGTGCGGCAAGTGTGCCGACGAGTGCCCCTACGGCGCCATCCTGAAGTTCGAGCGCCCCTGCGCCGAGGCCTGCGGTATGGACGCCATCGGCTCCGACGAGCTGGGCCGGGCCAAGATCGACTATGACAAGTGCGTCTCCTGCGGCATGTGTCTGGTGAACTGCCCCTTCGGCGCCATCTCCGACAAGAGCCAGATCTTCCAGCTGATCCAGGCCATCAAGCGGGGCGACAAGGTGGTGGCCGCCGTGGCGCCCGCCTTTGTCAGCCAGTTCGGCGAGAATGTCACCTCCTCCCAGATGCGGGAGGCCATGCGCCAGGTGGGCTTCCACAAGGTCATCGAGGTGGCCGTGGGCGCCGACATGTGCACCGCTGAGGAGGCTGAGGACTTCCTGAAGAAGGTCCCGGAGCAGCAGCCCTTCATGGCTACCTCCTGCTGCCCCTCCTGGAGCGTGATGGCCAAGAAGCTGTTCCCCCAGTTCAAGGACTATATCTCCATGGCCATGACCCCCATGGTGCTCACCGCCCGTCTGTACAAGAAGGACCATCCGGACGTGCGCATCGTGTTTATCGGTCCATGCACCGCCAAGAAGCTGGAGGCCTCCCGCCGCACCATCCGCAGCGACGTGGACTTTGTGCTCACCTTTGAGGAGATGCAGGGCATCTTTGACGCCAAGGGCATCGTCCCCTCTGAGATGCCCTACGACCCCGACGACGAGTTCTCCACCGGCACCTCTCTGGGCCGGGGCTTCGCCGTCACCGGCGGCGTGGCCGACGCGGTGAAGAAGGCCATCGCCGAGATCGACCCGGAGCGGGAGGTCCTGGTGGAGCACGCCGACGGCCTGCGGGAGTGCCGCAAGATGCTGATGATGGCCAAGGCCGGCAAGTACAACGGCTATCTGCTGGAGGGCATGGGCTGTCCCGGCGGCTGCGTGGCCGGCGCGGGCACCATCACCCCGGTGAAAAAGAGCACCGCCGCTGTTACCCGCTATGTGAACGAGGCAAAAGTCAAGAGCGTCCAGGAGTCCGCCGCAGTCAAACGCCTGCGCGAGGTCCAGGACTGACGTAAATAATAAAAAATCCCACCGGATTCCGGTGGGATTTTTTATGTTCGATTCAGTTCCTCCGCCTGCTGATTCAGCCAGGCGGTGAGCTGGTCCAGCCCCTCCGGACTGAGGGGAAAGGACGCCTCCGCCAAAATTTCGCTGAATTCTTTGGTGAGAGGACCTTTCCACAGCTGAACGGTGAGCTGGCCCTCCTGGGGCTGGATGAAAAATCGGGCCTGGCCCAGGCTGCCGTACCAGCTGTTGCCGTTTTCCCAGAAGGACAGGGTGGGGATAAACAGTGCTTCCACAGTGATGCTCCTTTGCTGAGGGTTACCGGCGGCCGCCCCGCCGGCGCTCGTAGGGAATGGGGTTGGGATTGGCCCGGTAGAACAGGGCGATGGCGTCGCACACCAGGTCGTACAGGTCGTCGTCCTGATAGGCCAGCTCCCCGTTGTAGTCCTCGGCCAGCTCCTCATCGGAGATGTCCCCCTGGTAGTAGCGGCAGGCCACCTCACCGCTGGAGCGCAGCCGCACCAGGGCGGCGTTTACCTCCTCCCGCTCCTCCGGGGTGAGGCAGTCCGCCTCCCGCAGGGTGGAGCGGAGAAAGTCGCAGTAGTAGAGAAAGTCATCGTTCCAGTTCCGGTTCTCGTTGTGCTGGGCCTCGTACCGCAGACGCTCGATCTGCCGCAGCAGCTCCCCCTGGAGCACCTGGGCGTGCCCCCGCTGGGGCACCCACCGGTTCCAGATCTCTTTGCAGACGTTAAAATATTCCATTCCCTTGGTTCTCCTTTGGCGTTTTGCGATTCAGTCCTGGGGCTCCGCCCAGTTCAGGGAGCGGCCCACAGCCTTGTGCCAGCCCCGGAGCAGCCGCTCCCGAGTTTTGCCGTCCATGTCGGGCTGGTAGAGCCGGTCGGTCTGCCGCAGGGCGCGGATCTCCTCCCGGCCGCTCCAGAAGCCCACGGCCAGCCCCGCCAGATAGGCGGCCCCCAGGGCGGTGGTCTCCCGGATCTTGGGGCGGCAAACGGGCTTGTTCAGAATGTCCGCCTGGAACTGCATCAGGAAGCTGTCCCGGCTGGCCCCGCCGTCGGCGTTGAGCTCTTTCAGGGAGATGCCCGTGTCCTTCTCCATGGCGTCGGCCAGGTCCCACACCTGGTAGGCGATGGACTCCTGAGCCGCCCGGATGATGTGGTCCCGGCTGGTCCCCCGGGTGATGCCCACCAGCGCTCCCCGGGCGTACATGTCCCAGTAGGGGGCGCCCAGGCCGGTGAAGGCGGGGACCAGGTAGACGCCCCCTGTGTCGGGGACCTTGGAGGCGTAGTACTCCGCGTCCCGGGCCTCGCTGATGAAGCGCAGCTCATCCCGCACCCACTGGATCACCGCGCCGCCCACAAAGACGGAGCCCTCCAGGGCGTACTCCACCTTCCCGTCCAGCCCCACGGCGACGGTGGTGAGCAGGCCGTTCCGGCTGCGGCACAGCTGGTCCCCCGTGTTCATCAGCAGGAAGCAGCCGGTGCCGTAGGTGTTTTTGGCCTCCCCCGGGGCGAAGCAGCCCTGGCCGAACAGGGCGGCCTGCTGGTCCCCGGCCACCCCGGCGATGGGGACCTCCGCCCCCAGAAGATCGGCGGTCCCATAGACCTGGCTGGAGTCCCGCACCTGGGGCAGCATTTTCGCGGGGATGCCCAGTTTGGCACAGATGTGCTCGTCCCAGCACAGCCGCCGGATGTCGAAGAGCATGGTGCGGCTGGCGTTGGTCACGTCGGTGATGTGGGCCGCCCCGCCGGTGAGCTTCCACACCAGCCAGGAGTCCACCGTGCCGAAGAGCAGATCTCCCCGCCCCGCCTTCTCCCGCGCCCCCTCCACGTGGTCCAAAATCCACTTCAGCTTGGTGGCGGAGAAGTAGGCGTCAATGAGCAGTCCGGTGTGTTCCTGCACATAGGCGGAGAACGCCCCGTCGGCCTTCAGCTCCTCGCACAGGGGGGCGGTGCGGCGGCACTGCCACACGATGGCATTGGAGACGGGCCGGCCGGTCTCCCGGTCCCAGACGATGGTGGTCTCCCGCTGGTTGGTGATGCCGATGGCGGCCAGCTCCTCCGGGGAGACGCCGGTTTGGGCCAGCACCTCCGTGAGGACGGAATATTGGGTGGACCAGATCTCCATGGGGTCCTGCTCCACCCAGCCGGGCCTGGGGTAGATCTGGGTGAGCTCCCGCTGGGCGGAGCCGATGATGTTCTGTTCCCGGTCGAAGAGGATGCACCGGCTGCTGGTGGTCCCCTGGTCCAGGGCGGCGATATAGCGCTTCATGGGCGGCACCTGCCTTTTGTTTTTTATTATGACAGAAATCGCGGGGGATGTCAAAATAGAGAGGGGTTCGCAGGGGGATTTCGCCGCCCCGGCGGCGGGCAGGGTTCCGCCCTGCGGGGCGGGTTTCTTTTCCACGTGGAAAAGGAACAAAAAGACGCTGGGGGACGCCGCAGAGGCGAACTTCGTTCGCCATGTCGGCTTGCCCCCAGACTCCCGCTTTACGGGGGCCGCCAATTAGGCCGCATGGTCCGTTATCGCAAAGGCGCGGGAGGTTCAGTCGAACGCCCGCCCCTCGTCTTTCGCTGGCGCTGGCCGGGTTGTAATCGAAAGCCGGAACTCCCCTGGTTGAGAGCGCCTTTGTTGCGGCGGGGCTCAAGCTGTGCGGAGGGAAACGGCGGATACGGGAGTCGTTGCGTTTTTCTCGTAGGGCCCGATGCCCTCATCGGGCCGTTCCCGGGCGGCCCGGTGTGCCGCCCCTACAGCATGTATAGAGGCGTCCTGCCCTTTTGTAGGGGCCGGTCCCAGACCGGCCCGCCGACTACGGACCGACCGCCACCTGCTCGGCAAAGCCAGGCGCGAGACTGAAACCGCACCAGCCGCAATTTTCCACCCAAATAGGCCGCCGCAGGCGGCCCCCAACGCAAAGCCCAGCGCAGCGGGTTTGCGTTGGAGAGGAGGAGCAATGGAGTGAGCGAGCTTTGCCCAATCGGGCGAAGCGAGGGATACGAAATCCGCGACGACGAAGGCCCCAGTGGGCCGGCAGGGATTTAGACCATCCACTCAGATTTTGCGCGCCGGAAATTTTCTGCCTAACCCAAGGGGTAACCCCCGTAATGGGGGGGGCCGGGGGAAAGCCGTCATTGGCGAACGAAGTTCGCCTCTGCGGCGTCCCCCGGCGATCCTTTGGGTACTTTCCCAGCGTGCCGATTTACAATGCAAGTGCAACAGTAAATAAAAAGAGTGACTCAAAGAGGAAAAGCCAG
>NZ_JACJJE010000097.1 GCF_016899775.1 Pseudoflavonifractor capillosus | reverse complement strand
ATAGGAGGCCCTGTTGGGCAGATTTCCGCAAATTTCCCCGGGATTGGGGGCGTTCGATTTTAGTACGAGGATAAAGGACCGCCGTGGTGAGCCCCGGCGGTCCAGCCACAAAGCCCCGCAGTGCGGGGCTTTTCGCCTGTTGAGATACCGCCGTTCTGAATCGCCATTTCTCCTTTTGGAGCGGTGGCAATTCAAGAAAAGGCCCACGTATCAAGGTATTCCGCCGTTTTGGAGCACCGTGGTAGGAAAGGAGCAAGATATGAAGGAAGATAACCGAGAAAAAATCACACTCTGGCTGCAACCAGATATTCTTCGACGAGTTGACAGTTGGCTGGAGGAGGACAACTGTAAGACCCGGCGAGAGTTTGTGGAGAAGGCCCTGCGGTTCTACATGGGCTACCTAGCCACCGAGGACACCTCGGAGTATCTGTCCCAGGCACTGGTGGATACGCTCCAGGGAATCGTGGCGGACAACTCCAACCGGCTGCGCACCATGATCTTCAAATGGTGTGTGGAGCTGAACATGATGGGACACACCATCGCCGCTCACTTCCGCGCCGACCCCATCAACCGGCGGGAACTGCGCGCCTACGCGGTGGACGAGGTGAAGCGCACCAATGGACAGATCAGCTTCGACCGGGCGCTGGACCAGCAGCGGCGGCTTCTGGATGACGGACTGTGAGCCGTATTCGCTTCATGTCTCCCTATCTGAAGGGCGGTCGGGACGCGGTCAAGCTGGCCAACCGAACTCGGTATGTGGCGACGCGCCCCGGTGTAGAAGTGCTCTCGGAGGAGTACGGAGACCGGCCTGCCACGAAAAAACAGCAGGAGTACATCCGCAGGCTCCTTCGAGATTTCCCAGACGCTCAGGAGCTGCTGGAGTATGAGGACTACCAGTCCAACCCCGCCAGGGGAACCGCCTCCGTCTTTATCCAGCAGGTGCGGGAGGATTTTGTGGAGGCCATGAGTCAGCGGGAGAACTATCTGGACTATGTGGCACACCGTCCCGGCGTAGAACTCCAGGGAGAGCACGGCCTCTGGGGACCGGGAGGCAAGGTGCAGAACCTCTCCCAAGCGATTCGGGAGGTGGCGGATCACACAGGAAATGTGTGGACGCCGGTGGTCGCCATCCGCCGGGAGGACGCGGAGCGGCTGAGCTACGACACGGCGGAGAACTGGCGCGCGCTGGTCAATGCCTGTCTCCCAGACATCGCAAAGGGTTATAAAATCTCGCCGGACCACCTGCGTTGGTACGCCGCCTTCCACGGGAAGGAGCAAAGCGTCCACATCCACATGGTGGTGTTCTCCTCTGATCCTAAGGAGGGATACTTGACCAAACAGGGCATCCAGCAGGTCAAGTCCGCCTTCGCCCGGAGAATCTTCCGGGATGACCTGTTCCATGTCTACGAGCAGAAGACGGAGTATCGGACAGCCATCCAGCGGGAGGCACGGCTGGCCATGGAGGAGCTGATCCGACAGATGCGGAATGGTGATAGAGACAATCCGCGTTTGGAGCAACTAACCACTGCGCTCGCTCTGCGGCTCCAAACTACAAAGGGCAAAAAGGTGTACGGCTATCTGCCGCCTAAGACGAAGGCCATCGTGGATGAGATCGTGGATGAGCTGGCCAAGGATGAGCGTGTAGCCGCCGCCTACGATTTGTGGTATCAGATGCAGGAGGAGATCTGCCGCACCTATTCCCAACAGCCGCCCAGGCGCGTGCCGCTCTCTCGGCAGAAAGAGTTCAAGGCGGTGCGCAACATGGTGATCCAAGAGGCCCTGCGGCTGTCGCAGACCGAGTCAATTTCGGAAGATCCTTCGCAGGGGCGAGCAGAGATACCGAATGCCTCAGAACCGCCAAACGATCAACCTGACGGGAAACAGGCAGAAATGCCGAGGGAGGATGACTCCATCCGTCCTGCTGCGCCGGAGCGCTCCAAGCTCTCAGGACAGGAAAAAGGACCTGCTGTGGCTGCGGCAATCTCCCGGATGTTCTACCACATGGGCAGGATCTTTGAAGATCGCTGTCTGACGGACACCATGCAGCGCGGCATTCAAATCGACCGTAAACGCCGGCGGCAGCTTCTGGAAAAGAAAATGGCCATGGGCCATAAGGCCGATGACCATGAGAATGAGGAAATTCAATTAAAATGATAGCGATGCGAGGTGTGTCTATGGGAACCTTTATTTACTTTACAGAAGAGCAGAAACGCCAGGCCAACGAGGTGGATCTGGCTGAGTTCCTGCGGCGGCAGGGGGAAAAGCTCCTTCCCTCCGGCCGAGACTACCGTCTGGACTCCGACCACAGTGTGACCATCCGAGGCAGCGAGTGGTTTGACCACGAGACCCAAACCGGCGGCCACGCCATTGATTTCGTCCGAACACACTACGGAATGACCTTTCCGGAGGCAGTGACGATGCTCCTGGATGGGGAGCAGGGACAATGCTATCCGCAGGCAAGGGAGAAAACCCCGCCGCCTTCCAAACCGTTTGCGCTGCCTCCTGCCAACCGGGATATGCGCCGGGTGTACGCCTATCTGATGAAGCACCGTCATATTGACCGGGATGTGATCACACACTTCGCACGAGCGGGACTGCTCTATGAAGATGAAACGTACCACAACGTGGTGTTTGTCGGTAAGGATGAGACCGGCACTGCCCGCCATGCGCACAAGCGGAGCACCAACAGCACTGGAAAGGCATTTCGTCAAAACGTGGAGGGCAGCGATCCCAAATACAGCTTTCACCACTTTGGCAGAGATGGAAGCCTGTTTGTATTTGAGGCGCCCATTGACCTTCTGTCGTATCTCTCCCTCTACCCAGAGGATTGGAACGAACACAGCTATGTGGCCTGCTGCGGGACGTCTCCCATTCCGGTGCTGACCATGCTCCAGCGGATGAAAACGCCCCAGGCGGTTTACCTGTGCCTGGACAATGACCGGGCCGGACATGAGGCCAGTTTGCGGATGGCGGAACAAATAGGGGAGCAGTTCCATATCGCCTCAGACCGTCTGATCCCAGAGCGGAAGGACTGGAATGACGATCTGTGTGCACTGCGGGAAGCGCCAAAACAAGGCTTGGCAATGGGAATGAGGTGATGCGATGCAGGACAATATATGGCCTCTGATTTTGTTTGCCGCGGCTGCGATCATTATAATCGGCGGACTGGCCATGCTCTCCCAGCACTACACACTGGACAACATCAAGAGCCGCACGGTGGGAGATGGTCAGTATGGAACCGCACGCTGGGCAACTCCAAAGGAGATCTCCAAGACCTATCAGAATATTCCGTTTACGCCGCAAGTGTGGAGAAACGGTGAGCATCGTCCCCAAGCCCAGGGGCTGGTCCTTGGTTCGGTTGGAAGGCCGCCTGTGCCGCCGGAGCTGCATTTGTTTGGCAGGTCTATTCATCCGCCGATCCCAAAACGGATCTGGGCGCACAAAACGATCCATGCTCTGGTGGACTGCGACGACATCCACTGCCTGATGATTGGGGCCAGCGGTGTGGGTAAGACAGCGTTCTTCCTGTACCCCAACCTGGAGTATGCCTGTGCCAGCGGAATGAGTATTTTCGCCCTGGACACAAAGGGGGACTTGGCCAAAAATTATGGCACTATTGCGGAAAAATACTACGGTTATAGGGTATCGGTCATCGACCTGCGGAATCCCATGCATTCTGATGGATATAATTTGCTGACCCTGATCAATCACTACATGGATCTGTTCCGGGAATTTCCGAACGCGATCGACTATGCGGCAGCGGCAGAGAAGTACACCAAGATTCTGGCCAAGTCCATCATCAACCCATCGGGCGACGCTGCTCAGTACGGGGAAAACAGCTATTTCTACGAAGCGGCTGAGGGCCTGATGGCCTCGGTCACGCTGCTGCTGGCCCAGTATCTGCCGCCGGGCAAAGATGAGCCGGACGTCCGCCACATTGTATCTGTGTTCAAGTTGATCCAGGATCTCCTGGCCCCCGATCCCAGAAGCCGGGGGAGGAATGGTTTTCAGACGCTGATGAGCCTCCTTCCGGATGACCACAAGGCCCGGATGCTGGCTGCCTCTGCCCTGCACACATCGGATCAGGCGATGGCCTCTGTCATGTCTACGGTATTGTCCCGGCTGAACGCGTTCCTGGATACGGAGTTGGAGCAGGTACTCTGCTTTGACAGCTCCATAGATGCGGAGACCTTTGCCTCACAGAAGTGTATCATCTTTCTGGTCTTACCCGAGGAGGACAGCACCAAGAACTTCATGGCCGGTCTATTGATCCAAAATTTAAGCCGGGAGCTGTTTACTGTGGCGGAAAAACGCGGCGGCAAATTGGCTAATCGGGTTGTATTTCTGTGCGACGAGTTCGGCACGATGCCGCCCTTTGATGTACTGTCTCTGTTTTCCGCTGGGCGCTCCCGGAGATTGACCATGGTGCCCATTATTCAGTCTCTGGCCCAGATGGAGAAGAATTATGGGAAAGAAGGCGCGGAAATATTGGCAGACAACTGTCAGGATACGATCTTCGGAGGCTTTGCCCCAAACTCCCAGACCGCAGAGGCGTTGTCCAAAGCCTTGGGCAGCCGCACCGTGATGAGCGGCTCTGTCTCCAAAGGGAAGAATGATCCCAGCCAGTCTCTGCAAATGATGGAACGGGCACTGATGACGCCGGATGAACTCAAGGCGCTCCCGAAGGGAGAATTTATCGTGATGAAGACCGGTACATACCCTATGCGCACCAAATTGCGATTATTTTTAGAGTGGGGAATCACCTTTGAGGAACCATATCAGACTCCAGGAAGAGCGGCCCGAAAAGTGATCTATGCGGGAAAGCGGGAACTGGTTCAGGCGATTTTACACGCTCAGCAGCGAGAGCAGAGGGTAGAGGAGTGCGTGGATGAGGAAGGCCCCTCCCCGAAAGCGGGCTACAACACGCAGAAGCGGGAGGAGGAGCCTGTGTGAGTTTCTTTAATGCCGTATACGGCGATCAAGAGCTAAGTCCCCGGGCCAAGATGGTATGTCTCTATCTCCATGATCGGGCCAACAAAGACGGTGAAAGCTGGTACGCCATTGGCAGTATTGCCCAGGACCTGAACCTGTCCCGCTCCACAGTGAAGCGGGCGATTCAAGACCTGCTTCGATTAGGATGGATCGAGAAGCGGCCCAGATACCGGGAAAATGGGGGATGTACCTCCAATCTATACCGGATACTGAAGTGAGAACAGCGCAAACGGCGCAGTGCTCCGCCAAGGGAACACTGCGCCGGTTTTGTGGACTAGGGGTAGGGTCAGAGTGGACCGGGCAGAAGGACTCAGGGTAAAGACTCATCATACTCAGAGAATCAGAGAACAAAACTACTCCTTCATATATTTACGCCACTTTTGGTAAGCCAACCGTTTGGCCCGCGTTACCGCCATACGGACGCTGCTTGGATTCATGCCAAGGTCAACCGCTAATTCTTCATAAGACTTTCCTAAAATAAAGCGGCCTTCTAGCAAAAGCCGATTCTTATCATCCAGTTTGGGCCATATTTGGCTGAACGCTTGTATCTCTTCTTTGTGAATGGCTAATAATTCTGGATCGTCCTCTGCAGTGAGTGTATTTTTCATCATCCACTCCTCTATATCAATTTCCGGATGATTCTTTGTTTTTCGTAACTGAGTGTAAGTGGAGTTTTTTACTGCAGAGATGATGTAGTTGATCCTTTTTGTATTGGAAAGAGAACGGAGGGTCGGTATGTTGTCAATCAATTTCACCAATGTGATTTGGAGAACATCATCTGCCAGCCATGGATCATCTGTGAGCTGGTAGATTGTATGATACATCAGTCGATGGTATTGCCGGTACACCTGCTCCATAAAGTCACGGTCGCTCTCATCCTCAAT
>NZ_JACJJE010000096.1 GCF_016899775.1 Pseudoflavonifractor capillosus | reverse complement strand
CGGCGACTGGAATACGAATACTGGTTCTTTGGACACTTCCATGACAACCGCTCGGTGGACCAGAAACACATCCTGCTTTGGGAACAGATCATACAGTTCCTGTGAGAAGGACCAGATAGGAAAAGGCAGCCCCAATGCAACTTTTTCCTATCTAGTCCATTATTTAACAAGATTTTTGGTTTAGACGCGCTAAAATGGTACTCATTAAATATATTAATTTTATGTTTGGAGAGGAGACAAATACGGTCCGATCTTTAAAAAGATTGGACCGTATTTGCTTATTTAAAATTGAAAATAAGAATGGCGCGAATAGATTTTATCGCTTTACTTCCAAAATCGTATGTTATATTATGAGTCCTACTCATTTAGCCTTCAGTAACCCCCAATGGCCGTTCTGCAAAAAAGTTTGGTTATTCCAAACTCCACTCATGGAAAGTAGCAGCTGCATCATAAGACGCTAGAATCTGCTGATAATCAAAAGTAAAACTTTCTCCGGCCGCTAAGACAACTTTACACCACTTCCAGGTAAATTTACCTGTGGTGCCTGCAGAAAGTCGGGCAGACTTAACAGTACCCCCGCGATTAATTACCTGAGCATTCCCTGACGCATTTGCACCTACATAACCATATACTGTAACGGAAGAAGAGCTGGTATTTCTTAGAGTAATTTTATGATAGTTTTGAACACACCAATTTCCCAAGTTTCTTAATTCCTGATCTGAACTGGTAATAGATGCAGTAAAATTTCCGTCAACAAGCTTGATTGGGACCATTTCTCCATTATTTTGCAGTCCGGCGTTGGCATCACAATTAGTTGTAAAACGATAAGGAAGACTGCTGGTGCTGATTGTCCCATGATTGAAGGTAAGGAAGTAACCATTTCCTAGTCCAGAGTAGACCTTATTATCATTGGAGGGCACTTCTGTAGATCTATAAGGGAAAGGCTTTGTGGCATTATTAATCTTGCTACTAGATTCATATGCAATTACAGTAACAACAACACTCTTATTTGTACTAAACCGTACCATTCCCGTAAATGGCTGGCCATTGGAAACGACGAGTTCATCGATAAGCCAAGCGGTTCCCTTTGCCGGCACAGAGATTGTTTTGCTAGAACTGGCAAAGAAATTCTTTACTGCAATTGTACCATCCCAACCAGTACAAGCTCCTACATTACTGCGAGTAACGGTTGCGACAGAGGAATTGTTATTTTTGAGTTGAATACGATAACGAAGAGTTTTTCCAGTCTTATTCCAATGGGAGTAAAAAATCTGGGCTGGGCCGTTCACCGTCTGGCGATTAATATAATATCCATTTTCAGCAGTCCCCCAGCTCTTATTCCCATCTCCAATTCGTTCCGGGTAATTACAGTAAATCCAAGGCGCATTATTGGAGGTGGGAGTAAGCTTTTTACGACCGCTAGTGCTGAGAATGGCGGATCTCAGATTAGAACCGGAAGGCTCCAAAAAAGTTAATGTTGCCATTTGCTTAATTCCTTTCATATGTTAATTTGTAAAAGATTCTCCTAAATAGGGCATAACGATATGTTGTAATGCCCAATTACAGCATACCGAGAAAAATCAATTACATATAACATAGAGATACATATGAAAGGAAAAAGTAAACGTTAGAAAGATTTTTCAAATATTTGTGCTAGATCCAAAAAGAAATAGTTGTCAGAACGATCAGCACTTCCCGCAATGTAGCCGTCTACCGTAAATTCTTCTGAAGCGCCGTCGTTGTCAATCCATTTTACAGGGATCGACAGTTTTGCCAACGCTGCAGAGCCCCCTCCTTTGTGGGCTCCAAAACAAAACACGGCGCCATAACCAGAATATCGCGGATCATTCGTTTCGGCAGGTGGCGGAGGAGATATTAAAACCGGGGCAAGTTCTCCATGGATGACCAAGGTCCCGTCTATCAACTGACAATCTGTATCCACTCCACCACTCCAAAGGGCAGCTTGTAAAAGTTCAAGAGAAAAATATTCCTGATCACCGACGACCAAAGCAAGTCCTTGCATCCGAAGATCCGCCCAAGTCTCCTGCGAACTTGAGATTACACCCGCCCCCGCAGACTGCAGATAGAAATCAGAAGTTAGTTCGGAAACTGTGTAAATATCTCCTTGGAAAATCACTTCGGAACCGGGACGGAGAGCTGTGATTTTGACCGAGCGTGCAGAAGCATCCCATTCCGTTCGAAAGCCTGCGTTAGAATAGCCGAGTTTCTGATTTAGATTGCAATGCTCGAAGTTGTTCGTGTCACTGGCGGACATATCAGACGGAGCAATCACCGTTTGACCGCCAATGTTATAGGAAGGGATTTCTTGATTGTTGACAAATACACGAATGTCACTTTGGTAGATATTTCCCAATATGCGCCCGGGAGTATCTACTGCAGGTTGGTGCGCTGGCTTCTGTTCCGGATACCTGCCCGATGTAATAAATACTGTGCGGTCTTCCTCGCTCCAATTCACTTGAAAGCCATATTCCATTAAGTCTTTGGCTGCAATAACTGTTTTCCCTCCGATATTATAGGAAATGATTGGCATGCCATCTACATAGGTTACAATATCAGTAGAATAAACATGGCCCAAACACATTCCTACAGACTGCTCACTTTCGTTTGCGGCAGTCGCAACTGTAGATAACAAACCGGTTAGGATTAACAATGTACTCAGTTTTAAGAATTTATATTTCATATAGATTCCTTTCTCTCAATGTGAGTAGATCAATATATTACGTCACATATTATAATACGTCACATAGCTAGAAACGCAACAAGTAAACCTCGTAGCAAATTGGTGAAATTTCAAATTTCAACGGCGGATTACATTTATAGCATACTTCGCCATGAACAACATAGCCTTCGGTTCAACAACCTGAGCTCAATGGGCCAACTTGCGTTTTTTGGTAATCAAGGATTGCGCCAATTAGCACTACAGGAATTTGGGGCATTCCTATGAAAATCGCATAATTTGATTCTAAACATATTATCTTATAAAGCGAATTATACAGCTTTTATGAGATAAGCCAGAGAGGAAACGGCAATCCCTTTTCTGCTGTTTCCTCTCTGGCCCTTCATTTGGGAAAATACCGCAGTAGAATTTTTAGAACAGATGTGCTATAATCATACACATAAAAGAAGGGTGGGGAGGCTTCACTATGGCCATTGAAAACGGCGAATGGATCATGCGGGGCATGGACTGGGACAATCCTGCCCGCATCCAAAGCTGGGAGGAACTCATCTGCTGGGTCGATGAGATCGGCTTCCTGCCCCTGTTCCAAAACGAGATAGGCGGCTTCTCCGTGGAGGAAAACACCGCAGACCTCTATTGGTGGACCGGAGACCCGGAGCAGGACCCCTGGGAGTGGCGCGCGCTTATCGCCCGCAGCGGTCAGGTGGCCTACGGCAAGTTTTTCGGCAAACGGGCCGGTTTCATCTCCAAAGCCTGGTTTCCGCACTTCGCCAACTGGCGGCGGGACGGCTATGACTTCGACAGCCGGTGGGAGGACGGGCAGGCCACCATGCGTCAGAAGCGGATCATGGACCGCTTTCTGGAGCAGGAGGAGTGGTTTTCCTCCGATTTGAAGCGGCAGGCCGGATTCGGAAAAGGCGGAGAGAAAAATTTTGAGGGCACGGTCACAGACCTCCAGATGGGAGGCTATCTGCTCATCCGGGACTTCCGCCAGCGGATCAACAAGAAGGGCGTGCCCTATGGCTGGCCCATCTCCGTCTACACCACTCCGGAGGCCCTGTGGGGATACGACCACATCGCCTCCGCCTACTCCGTGGACCCAGTGGAGTCCAAAGCGCTGGTCTATGCACAGGTGCGAAAGAACTTCCCAGAGGCCGCACCGGAGACGCTGGACGCCGTGCTGGGATGGACCCAATAACGGGACAGCGTCCGTGATATACTAAAATCAGGGGGTGAGGTAGCATGAAGGAGCGGACCTACGTCTGCTGTGATTTGAAATCATTTTACGCCAGTGTGGAGTGTGTGGAGCGGGGCCTGGATCCCATGACCACCAACCTGGTGGTGGCGGACAAGCGCCGCACGGACAAGACCATCTGCCTGGCTGTCTCCCCCTCCCTGAAAGCCTATGGCATCGCGGGCCGCGCCCGGCTCTTTGAGGTGGTGCAGAAGGTGGCGGAGGTGAATGCCCGGCGGAAGTGGAGTGCCCCCGGCCATCAGTTCACCGGCTCCTCTTGGCACGATCCGGAGGTGCAGAAGAATCCCGCTCTGGCTCTGGACTACATTGTGGCCCCGCCCCGGATGGCCCACTATATCGACTGGAGCACCAAGATCTACAGCGTCTATTTGAAATATGTGGCACCGGAGGACATCTACCCCTACTCCATCGACGAGGTGTTCATGGATCTGACCAACTACCTGGACACCTATCAGATGACCGCCCGGGAGCTGACCCGAACCATCATCCTGGATATTCTGAAAACCACCGGCATCACCGCTGCGGCGGGCATGGGTACCAATCTGTACCTGGCCAAGGTGGCCATGGATATCGTGGCCAAGCACGTCCACCCGGACAAGGACGGAGTGCGCATCGCCAAGCTGAATGAAATGACCTACCGGCGGTTGCTGTGGAGTCACCGGCCTCTCACTGACTTCTGGCGGGTAGGCAAGGGCTATTCCAATAAGTTGGAGACCCATGGGATGTACACTATGGGGGATGTGGCCCGGTGCTCTATCGGAAAACCGGGAGAATACCATAATGAGGAACTGCTCTATAAACTGTTCGGCATCAACGCGGAAATTTTGATCGACCACGCCTGGGGCTGGGAGCCGTGCACCATTGCGGACGCGAAGTCGTACAAGCCGGAGAACAAGAGCATTGTTTCCGGCCAGGTGCTCCAGTGCCCGTATGACTTCCAGAAAGCCCGCCTGGTGGTGCGGGAAATGGCGGACGCCCTGGCCCTGGACCTGGTGGACAAGGGGCTGGTGACCAACCAGCTGGTCCTCACCGTGGGCTATGACCGGGAAAACCTGGATGATCCCAGCCGGGCCGCCCAGTATAAGGGCCCTGTCACCGCCGACCGCTATGGGCGGAAAATCCCCAAGCACGCGGTGGGGACGGAGAATTTCCTCTACACCTCCTCTGCCAATGATTTGCTGAGAGCTGTGACGGCCCTCTATGACCGGATCGTGGATCAAAACCTGCTGATCCGCCGCCTGAGTATCAGCGCCAACAGGCTGCTGGATGAGGCCAGCGCCTGGAAGGAGGAGCCGACGGAGCAGCTGGACCTGTTTACCGACTACGCCGCTAAGGAGCAGCAGGAGCAGGCAGATAAAGCCGCCCACGCCAGAGAGCGGAAGCTCCAGGAGGCCATGCTGGGAATCAAAAAGCGGTACGGCAAGAACGCCATCCTCAAGGGGATGAACCTGGAGGATGGTGCCACCGCAAGGGAGCGTAACCAGACGATCGGAGGGCATCAGGCATGAGCGGGAAATACGATGACATCCTCCACCTGCCCCATCCCACCTCCGTTCGACACCCACGAATGCCCATCTCAGAGCGGGCCGCTATTTTCAGCCCCTTCGCCGCCCTCACTGGCCACGCAGGGGCTATCGCGGAGACCGCCCGGCTGACGGACCAGAAGATGGAGCTGGACGAGGACACCAAGGCGGAGCTAGACCGGCGGCAGGCGGTTCTGCTGGAGCATATCGCGGAACAGCCGGAAATCACGGTTACCTGGTTCCAGCCGGACGAGCGGAAGGACGGAGGGGCTTACCTCACGGCTACCGGGCGGCTGAAAAAGCTGGACGAGATCCAGCAGGTGCTGGTCCTGACGGACGGGACGAAAATTCCGCTGGACGATGTGGCAGGAATTGAAAGTAATTGGTTCCAAAAGCAAGGATAAACGGAAAAGTGGAGTGAGCCGAAACGGGAACGCATCACATAAGGTGCGTTCCCGTTTCAGTTTACTGGAGACAGCAGGCGCACGGC
>NZ_JACJJE010000095.1 GCF_016899775.1 Pseudoflavonifractor capillosus | reverse complement strand
CCGTCACCCCCAGCCCCGCCCCCGGCAGGGACAGCCCGGTCCCGGGGATGGAGACGCCCGGGAAGATCAGCAGGCTGTTGAACACCACGTCCTCCCCGCACATGAGGGCGTTGAGCAGGCTGGGGGTGCGCATATCCCCGCTGCACTGGAGCATGCTTCCGCACAGCTGGCGCATCTGCACCGCGGGAAGGGCGCAGGAGTAGATGAAAAAGTAGCTGGAGGCGTCCCCCAGGATCTCCGCCTCGCCCCCCAGCCAGGCGGGCAGCGCCCCGCTGATGGAGGTTCCAGCCGTGCACAGCAGAGTTCCCACCACCAGCCCGGCCAGCAGGGCCTGCCGGAGCACGTTCCTGGCCTCCTCCTCCCGGCCCGCCCCGATCAGGTGGGCCACCTGGACGGAAAAGCCGGTGGCCAGGGAGATGCACATACCCCCCAGCAGCCAGGTGGAGGTGGACACCAGGCCGATGGAGGCCGAGGCCCTGGCCCCCAGGCTGCCCACCATGGCCGCGTCGATGTACTGCATGGCCATGGAGCTGATCTGCGCCAGAATGGCGGGCACGCTCAGGGTCAGCACCTGCACAAACTGCTCCCTCCAGGTCTCCGGCGGCAGGCCGGGCCCGCTCTGAGACAGGGCATGCTCCTCCATATTTCGCTCCTCCCTCCCGCTGAGGCGGGCCGCTCCCCTCCGGGCGGCGGACCGCCGGTCCTCTCGCCTCCATTGTAGAGGATGGCGCGAAAAATGTCCAGCGCATCCCCCGTTTTCCCGGCGGTTTTTGTAAGGTTTGCTTGCATTTCTCCCGCCCTGCGATTATAATGGAGATGCTTCACCCACAAGGATGCCTGTGCAGGCGCGGCGTGAGCGCGCCAGATTTTGAGGAAAGCAGGGGAAAACATGAAGATCACCGATGCCGAAAAGAAGGCCCTGAAGGGCCGCGGCTACATTATGACCCGGGACGGGGAGCATTTTGTAGGCCGTATCATCACCGAGGACGGGGTCCTCACCAGTGAGGAGCTCATGGTGGCCGCCGAGGCCGCCAAAAAGTTCGGCAGCGGAGCCGTTGCCATGACCTCCCGCATGACCGTGGAAGTCCAGGGACTTACCTATGAGACCATTGAACCCTTCGACCAGTTCCTCAGGGAGCGCGGCCTGTACACCGGCGGCACCGGGGCCCGGGTCCGGCCCATCGTGGCCTGCAAGGGCACCGTGTGCGTCCACGGCCTCATCGACACCCAGGCCCTGGCCCGGGAGCTCCATGAGAAATTTTACAAGGGCTGGTACGACGTAAAGCTGCCCCACAAGTTTAAAATTGGGATCGGCGGCTGCCCCAACAACTGTGTCAAGCCCTCCCTCAACGACTTCGGCATCATGGGGCAGCGGATGCCTGAGTATGACTCCAAGGACTGCCACGGCTGCGGAAGATGCCTGGCCTCGGAGCGCTGTCCGGTCCACGCCGCCCACATGGAGAACGGCGTCATGGAGATCGACCGGACTCTCTGCACCAGCTGCGGCAAGTGCATTGACAACTGCGTGTTCCACACCGTCTCGGAGAAGAAGGCCGGCTACGCGGTCTTTGTAGGCGGCCTGTGGGGCAAGCGCCAGCGGATGGGCAACCGCCTGCCGGAGATCTACACCAAGGAGGAGGTGTTCCAGCTGGTGGAGAAGGCCATCCTCCTGTACCGGGAGCAGGGCTGGACCGGCGAGCGGTTCGGCGCGTTCATCGACCGCATCGGCCCGGACAACTTCATTGCCCAGCTCACCAGCGACGAGGTTCTGGCCCGCAAACAGTCCATTCTGGACGCCCCTCTGCTCCAGCGGGGCGAGAGCCGCTGACCCTCCCGCCGGCGGCGCGCCGGCTGTCATCACACGCTCTGTCCTGCCGACAGAAGGGACCTTCTGCCGGCAGGGCTTTTTCTTTGGCTCCGCCTTCCGCTTATCCATCGAACACTCTGTGAGGAACCATCTATGAAACGAATTCCGATTCTTCTCCTTGCGGCCTCCGTTCTGGCCGCCTCTCTCACCGCCTGCGGCTCGCCCGCGGCCTCCTCCAGCTCCGCCCCTTCCTCTTCGGCTCCAAGCTCTGCCTTCCAGGGATACACCTTCACCGACGACCTGGGCCGGACCGTCACGGTGGAACAGCCGGAGCGGGTGGCCGCCCTCATCGGCAGCTTTGCCGACGTGTGGTGCCTGGCCGGGGGGCAGGACACCCTGGTGGCCGCCGCCCACGACACCTGGACCTCCTTCGATCTGGGCCTCAGCGATACGGTGGCCGACCTGGGCGCGGTGAAGGAGCCCAACCTGGAGGTCCTGCTGGCCGCCCAGCCCGACTTTATCCTGGCCAGCTGCAACACCACGGCGGACCTGGAGCTGGAGAGCACCTTTGAGAGCGCCGGCATCCCGACGGCCTACTTCGACATCCAGAGCTTTGACGACTATCTGAACATGCTGAAGATCTGCACCGACCTCACCGGATGCCCGGAGAACTATGAGACCTACGGCCTTCAGGTCCAGGAACAGGTGGAGGCGGCCAAGGCGCGGCAGGACGGCTCCGCCCCCACGGTGCTCACCATCCGGGCCACCGGCTCCAGCTGCAAGGTGAAGGGGAGCCAGGACTTCCTCCTGGGGGAGATGCTCTCCGATCTGGGCTGCGTCAATGTGGCGGACAGCGAGACCTCCCTGCTGGAAGAGCTGAGTCTGGAGGCCATCCTGGCCGCCGCCCCGGACTATATCTTTGTGGTCCTCCAGGGCTCGAATGCCACCGACGCCCAGGAGACCCTGGAGAAAACCCTCCTGTCCAACCCCGCCTGGGGCAGTTTAAGGGCGGTGCAGGAGGGGCGGTTCCACACCCTGGAGCACTCTCTATATAATTTGAAGCCGAATGCGCGCTGGGGGGAAGCCTATGAAAAGCTTGCGGACATCCTCTACCCCTGAGTTCCGCCCGGCGGGGCGGGTGCTGGCGGGACTGCTCCTGCTCACCCTGCTCTCCGCCGTGCTCAGCCTCTGCCTGGGCTCCACCACCCTCTCCCCGGCCCTGGTGCCCCAGGCCCTGCTGGGCCAGCTGGAGGGCTCGGTGGAGGGGCAGATCATCCAGTATGTCCGGCTGCCCCGCACCTGCGGCTGTCTGCTAGCCGGAATGGCTCTGGCGGTCTCCGGGGCGGTGATCCAGAGCGTCCTCAACAACCCCCTGGCCGCACCCAACATCATCGGGGTCAACTCGGGGGCGGGTCTGATGGTGGTGCTGTGCTCCGCTCTCTTTCCCCAGTCGGTGACCCTCACCCCCCTGGCCGCCTTTCTGGGGGCCTTCCTGGGGGTGCTGCTGGTGCTGCTCATCGCCGAGCGCACCGGAGCCAGCCGCATCACCCTGGTGCTGGCGGGGGTGGCGGTGTCCAACATCTTCAGCGCGGGCATCGACGCCCTGGTCACCTTCTTCCCCGACGCGGTGCTCAGCTACACCGACTTCCGCATCGGCGGGCTGAACAACCTGTCTATGGACCGGATCATCCCCGCCTTCTGGGTGGTCCTCGCCGCCCTGGTCCTCCTGTTCTCCCTGTCCAGCGAGATGGACATTCTCGCCCTGGGCCGGGAGACCGCCCAGAGCTTAGGGCTGCCGGTGAAGCCCCTGCGGCTGGCGCTGCTGGCCCTGGCCGCCGCCCTGGCGGGGGCCGCCGTCAGCTTTGCCGGGCTGCTGGGCTTTGTGGGCCTCATCGTCCCCCACATCATACGCCGCACCGTGGGGGAGGACAGCCGCCCCCTGCTGGCCGCCTGCGCCCTGGGAGGCGCGTCCCTGCTCACCCTGTGCGATCTCCTCTCCCGGGTGCTGTTCGCCCCCTATGAGATCCCGGTGGGCATCGTCCTCTCTCTGGCGGGCGGGCCCTTCTTCATCTGGCTGCTCCTGCGGCAGAGAGGGGGACGGATCTCGTGATTCAGCTTCAGAATATCTCCGCCGGATACGGCGGTCCCCTGGTGGTGCAGGACGTGAGCCTGGACCTGAAAGCCGGGGAGGTGCTGGTCCTCCTGGGTCCCAACGGCTGCGGCAAGAGCACCCTGCTCCGGGTCATCGCCGGACTCCAGCCCCCCGCGGGCGGGCAGGTGCTGGTGGACGGCCAGCCCGCCCACCGCCTCACCCGGCGGCAGCTGGCCCAGAAGGTCACCTATCTGCCTCAGTCCCGTACTGTCCCCAATATCACCGCCTACCGCATGGTGCTCCACGGCCGGTTTCCCTATCTGTCCTACCCCCGGCGGTACCGCCCGGAGGACCACGCCGCCGCCCGAAAGGCCCTGGAGCAGGCGGACGCCTGGGAGCTGGCCCGGCTGCCCGTCCAGACCCTCAGCGGCGGCCAGCGGCAGAAAGTCTATCTGGCCATGGCCTTGGCCCAGGACACCCAGACCATCCTCATGGACGAGCCCACCACCTATCTGGACATCCAGCACCAGCTGGACCTGATGGCCTTCTCCCAGACCCTGGCCCGGGAGGGCAAGGCAGTGGTGCTGGTCCTCCACGATCTGTGCCTGGCCCTGCGGTTCGCCCACCGGGGGGCGGTGCTCTCTGAAGGCCGCCTTCTCCAGACAGGCACGCCGGAGGAGCTGTTCTCCTCCGGAATTTTGACCGAGACCTTCCGCACCCCCCTCAACCGCATCTGGACGGAGGGGGGCTGGCGGTACTACTACGATTGAGAGGAGCCCGGGCTATGGTCTGCTTTCCCCTGTTTGTTGACCTGAACGATAAAACGGTCCTGGTGGTGGGCGGCGGCCCGGTGGCGGCCCGGAAGGCCCGGGTCCTGCTGGACTACGGCCCCCGGGTGCTGGTGTGCGCCCCCCGCTTTGTCCCCGAGCTGGAGCAGCTGTCTGGGGCGGAGCTGCTGCGGCAGCCCTTTGTCCCCGAGCTGCTGGAAGGGATCTCCCTGGCGGTGGCTGCCACAGACGACCGCCAGCTGAACCACGCTGTGGCCCAGCTGTGCCGGGAGCGCTCCATTCCGGTGAACGTGGCGGACAGCCGGGAAGAGAGCACCTTTCTCTTCCCCGCCGTGGTCCGCCGGGGGCGGCTGTCGGTGGGGATCTCCACCGGAGGGGCCAGCCCCGCCGCCGCGGCTTATGTCCGCCGGACCCTGGAGGGGCAGCTCCCCGAATCCCTGGAACCCATCCTGGACTGGCTGGAGGACCAGCGAGAGGCGGGGAAGGATGCCCTGCCCCCGTCCCAGCGGAGGCGCTGGTTCTCCCGCCTGCTCTCCGCCGCCCTGGAGAAGGGGCGGCCTCTCACTTCGGAGGAGACAGAATCCCTTTTACGCCAGTTTTTTGAGGAGGTATTGCCATGACCCAACCGTCAGGCCGCGTCTATCTGGTGGGGGCCGGGTGCGGCCCCGCCGAGTGGATCACCCTCCGGGGGTACCGGCTGCTCCAGACCTGTGACGCGGTAGTCTACGACGACCTCATCGCCCCGGAGCTGCTGGACGCCGTCCCGCCCCAGGCCCAGAAGCTCTACATGGGCAAGCGGCTGGGTCGCCACTCCGCCCCCCAGGAGGACATCTCCCAAACGCTCATCTCCCTGGCCCAGGCGGGGCACACGGTGGTCCGCCTGAAGGGTGGCGACCCCTTCGTCTTCGGCCGGGGGGGCGAGGAGATCCAGGCCCTCCAGGGGGCGGGCGTCCCCTTTGAGGTAGTGCCCGGCATCTCCTCCGCCATCGCCATCCCCGGCCAGGCGGGCATCCCCGTCACCCACCGGGGGCTGAGCCGCAGCTTCCATGTGATCACCGCCCACACAAAAGATGGGGCCTCTGACCAGTTGGACCGGCTGGCCGGAGCGGAGGGCACCCTGGTCATCCTCATGGGCCTGTCTCAGCTCCCCGCCATCGTCCAGCGGCTGATGGCGGCGGGCCGCGCCCCGGACACCCCCGCCGCCGTGGTCTCGGGGGGCTGCGCCCCCCACCCGGCCGCCGTCCGGGCCCCGCTGGAACAGCTGCCCGAGGCGGCGGAGCGGGCGGGGGTCCTCCCCCCCGCCGTCATCGTGGTGGGGGAGACCGCCGCCCTGGACCTGTCCCCCACC
>NZ_JACJJE010000094.1 GCF_016899775.1 Pseudoflavonifractor capillosus | reverse complement strand
CGCCTCCCAAAAACAGCAAAAAGAAACCGCCGGAAACCCTTGGCGCGCAAGGCTTCCCGGCGGTAGACCTGGTAGACATTTGGTAGACTCTATGAACTATTCCTTCTCAAAGCGATAGCCAACGCCGCGCAGAGTTACGATGCGGTCGCTATATGGGGTGATTGCATGGCGGACCTGTTTGATATGGGTGTCGAGGGTACGCGTGTCTTCAGGAAGTTCGCCTCCCCAAACGACATCCAGGATCTTTTTGCGGGAAAACACCACATCTGGGTGACCGGCCAACAGGGCCAGCAGGTCAAATTCTTTAGGGGTCAGATTGACGGCCTGCCCGTCAACCGTCACGCGCCGGGCGGTCAGATCAATGGAAATACCATTCCGCTTGATGTACTGAGGGCGCATGGCATCCAAAACAGGGCCGCGTTTCAGGATGACTGCAATTCTCAGCATAAGCTCTCTGGGGGAAAATGGTTTGACCATATAGTCGTCTGCTCCCAGCTCCAGTCCGCGAATTCGATCATTTTCATCGCCGCATTCCGACAAAATCAAGATCGGAACCTGAGAAAAGCTGCGTATCGTCTGACAAACCGAAAACCCGTCTAACTCCGGCAATAAAATTGCCAGAATCACAAAATCAAAGGCGTTCTGCCGGCAGAGGGCGACCGCAGTATAGCCATCGCTGGCTTCCGCAACCTCGTATCCCTCCAGGCGGGCATGACGGCCGATCTGGCTCCGTACAGCCATGTCACTATCAACAACCAGGATACGCTTCATGGAAGTACCTCCTATCTGTTTTGAGGGGCTGCCCGCCTAAGGATCCTTCTCCAGAGCTGAACAAAGTTTCTGGCGGTAGGCATCCACCGCCCGGGCGGGAGCCGTCAAAGTGACGTCCGGCTCCAATGCAAAGAGCCACCCGAAAAACTGAGGACTCAGAACCAGAGGGATACTGACCGTAAAGTAGTCTGGGCCATCCGGGACCAGAATGATATCCAGCCCAAAGCGGTCCAAAACCACGCCGGCCATGGAGCTCTTTGCCCTCAGGGTGACAGTCATCTCCTCTCCGCTGTACATTCCAAAGTGTTTCTGACCATAGGCGGCAATGTCAAAGGCTGGGTATTCATCTGTTCCTTCTCGAGGCAGGCGTGTAACGGTGATTTCTGCCATTTTGTCCACGCGGTAGTGGCGCATCTGGCGGTGTTCACTGTCATAAGCCACCAAATAGTAGTTATCATTGTTCCAGATCAATCCATAGGGGGAGACAGTGTACCGGCTGCCGTTTCGTCGGAATACCTTTTGCCGGTACATGTTGTAGTCAAAATATTGAAAGGTGATGGAGCGTTTGGAGGCAATGGCGGCGTGGAGCTTGTCTACATTATAATAAATGCTCTCATTCATGACTTTGATCCGGCCGCTGACAAAGACCTGCCGCTGGAGCTGCCGGGCCTGGTACACGCTGGCCAGCCGCTCCAGCTTTCGGATCAGGGTGTCGCTCTTCTTGCGGGTGATAAAACGGGAGGATTGGACCGCGTCCACCAGCAGCTTCAGCTCTGGGAGTTCAAAGTCCCGGCCCCCTACAAACCACCCCGGGGAGCGTCCTTTCCGGCATTGAATATCTACTCCGAACCGCGCCAAGGCATCCAGATCGTCATAGATGCTCTTCCGCTCCGCCTGGATGTTATACTGGGCCAGCTGGGCAATCAGCTCCTGAACAGACAACGGGTGATCTTCGTCGGTCTGCTCCATCAGAATCCGGCACAGATACAGCAGCTTCAGCTTTTGATTGGCGCTTCGGGCCATGGGGGCCGCCTCCTTCCAGCGTTCAGACCGATGGGCCGCTCACTGCGAGAGCAGAGGGAAAACGGTCTGCTCAGGACCAGGTTTCCCAGATCTGAGGACAGTAGCCCACAGTCGCCTGCTTTCCATTGCGGACGATGGGGGTGTTGAGCAGGGAGGGGTCCTCAAACAGATGGTCAAGCTTGGCCTGCTCCGAGGCCAAGTAGGAGATCATCACGGCATCCGGATGCTTGGAATCAATCATCGCCTCAAGACCCACGGCCTGACGGACGCTGGCCAGCTCTCCTCGGCTCATGCCGTACCGCTTTAAATCCACCGATTGAAACTTGATGCGGCGCTCTTTAAACCAGCGCTCGGCTTTTTTGGTATCAAAGCTCTTTGAAGTTCCAAAAATTTGAATATTCATGCCATTGTCCGTTGGAAGAAGAACGGCGGGAGGCCTGTGCCGGAATCTTTTGACTGGGCCCAACGGCCCGCACGCCAACGGACAGCGGCAGAAATCGCTGTCCTGGATTGTGCTCTTCCATGGGACTCGCTCCCTTCAATCCGTATTTTTCCATAAAAAGTATACCATATTTTGCATGTGTGGACAAGAGGTGATTCAAGAATATGTGTATTTCTATGGAGCCCCGGTTTGATGGACAAACTTTTGCAGTTTCCTATGAAAAGGTATACAGATGAAGAAAACTGTGGTATAATACCATTGATTTGGTATCCAGAAGCGGCAGCTGAAATCTGCCGCACGCTTGGATTTATACGCGGGATGCCGGGCGGGACGCGCCCTCCGCGTTTAAATAGCCGCACAGATCCCAACCGGTAGAAAGACAGGCCGGGACGGAGGTGCGGGGCACAGTACAAGAGGACACCGGAGGGCGAAAAGCCGCTACCGACCCACAGCGAGGCAGGGCTGCGGGCAGGGGCCTTTTCGCCTGGTTGTCGTGCGGCCGCACGGCGGCTTATCTCGTGTTTTCTGGTATGAAATGGATCATAATTAAGAGAATAGATTGAGAAAGGAAACTGATATGGCAGAAAAATTGAAAATCATATCGCTGGGCGGCCTGAATGAAATCGGGAAAAACCTGACCGTCTACGAGTACGGGAATGACATCGTGGTTGTGGACTGCGGAATGGGGTTCCCGGATGACGATATGTACGGCATCGACGTGGTTATCCCAGATGTGAGCTATCTGATCAAGAACCAGAGCAAGATCCGGGGCATCTTTATCACCCACGGCCACGAGGACCACATTGGAGCCATCCCCTATGTGCTGAGGTCTATCAACGCCCCCATCTACGCCACCCGCATGAGCGCTGGTCTGATCCAGCTGAAGCTGGAGGAACACCACCTGGTGTCCAAGACCAAGATGATCACCTGCGAGGCGGGGGACGTGATCCAGGCGGGCAAGTTCTCCATTGAGTTCATCCATGTGAACCACTCCATCGCCGATGCGGTGGCCTTCGCCATCAAGTGTCCGGTGGGCACCATAGTCCACACCGGCGACTTCAAGATCGACACCACCCCCATCCAGGGAGGGATGATCGACCTGGCCCGGTTCGGTGCGCTGGGGCAGGAGGGGGTGCTGGCCTTGCTGGCCGACTCCACCAATGTGGAGCGCCCGGGCTACACCCGCAGCGAGAGCAGCGTGGGCAACTCCTTTGACGCCCTGTTCAAGGGCTGCCAGGAGCGCATCATCGTCACCACCTTCGCCTCTAACGTGGACCGCCTGCAGCAGATCATCAACGTGGCGGCCCGGTACGGCCGCAAGGTGGCGGTCACCGGCCGGTCCATGGAGAACGCCATGAAGGTGTCCACCGAGCTGGGCTATATGAAGATCCCCGACGGGGTGCTCATGGACCTGAACCAGATCAAGTCCCTGCCCAAGCACAAGGTGTGCATCATCACCACCGGCAGCCAGGGTGAGACCATGTCGGCGCTCTCCCGGATGGCCTTCTCCACCCACCGGCAGGTGGACATCCAGCCCGGGGACAAGGTCATCATCTCCGCCTCCACCATTCCCGGTAACGAGAACGCCATGGGCAACGTGATCAACGAGCTCTACCGGAAGGGGGCCGACGTGGTGAACGAGCGGGCCATGCCCCTCCACGTGTCCGGCCACGCCTGCCAGGAGGAGCTGAAGATCATCCACGGCCTGGTCAAGCCCAAGTTCTTCATTCCCGTCCACGGGGAACAGCGCCACCTGAAGATCCACGCCAAGCTGGCCCGGGAGATGGGCATGGCTCCCAACCACATCATCATCAGCGACATCGGCCGGGTGATCGAGCTCACCCCCAAGACCTGCAAGCTGGGGGGCACCGTCACTGCGGGCAAGGTGTTTGTGGACGGCTCCGGCGTGGGCGATGTGGGCAGCGTGGTGCTGCGGGATCGCCGCCACCTGGCCCAGGACGGCATGGTGGTGGTAGTGGTCTCCATGTCCGGCGAGGACGGGGCCCTGGTCTCCGGCCCGGACATCATCACCCGGGGCTTTGTGTATGTGAAGGAGTCCGAGGGGCTGATGGACGAGCTGCGCCAGGTGGCGCTGGACGCCATCCTGGACGTGGACACCCGGTACGCCACCGACTGGTCCGCCATCAAGCAGTCCATCAAGGGGGACCTGTCCAACTACCTCTATAAAAAGACCAAGCGTTCGCCTATGATCCTCCCTGTGATTATGGAAGTGTAAAGCAAAACCGCCGCTCCCTTGACAAACAGGGAGCGGCGGGATATTATAATGGATAGAAGGGACGCCGTCTGGACAAGACGGTTTCGCCCGGATTTATGAAGATTTCAAATTTGCGATATAGCGGCTGCTATATCAGCACAGAAACCGTCACCGTGCCGGGTGGCGGTTTCTGCGTTTCACAATGATCGTAACAGTGAACTGTCCGATATGTAATGTGATCCGCATATACACACCCCCTTTCGAGGGTTGTAGCGAAACCGCCCCGCTTGTTCCAAACAGCGTCCCTAGGGAGATTATACCAGTATTCGCCAAAAAGCACAAGAGCCGCTCCCTTGACAAACGGGGGGCGGCGGGGTATTATAATAAATAGAAGGGACGCTGTTTGGACAAGACGGTTTTAGCCCTGATTCGTTAAAATTTCAAATGGTCTATATAGCAAACGCTATACGATCACAGAAACCGTCACTTGGCAGAGTGGCGGTTTCTGCGTTTTACGACGATCGTTACCGTAAAGGCTCCGATGTGCAGCGTAATGCGCATTCGCTTCACCCCCTCTCGGAGGGAGTGGCTAAAACCGCCTTCCATTTTGTCACAGAACAGCGTCCCGATTTGCATTGTATCATGCAAGGGGAGTTTTGTCAAAAATTGCCGCCTTGGGTGTACGGCGGCGTGCAACTGGAGGGGGCTTCCTTATTATATATAAGGTAGGAGATGATTCTTTTCCGTCGGCGGGGGGTTTTGCCGCCCCGGCGGTGAGCGTTGTTTCCTCTTTTTGTAGGGCGCGACGACTCGGCGCGCCAATTCTGGAGGTTTTCGCGGGGAGTTTCGCCGCCTGCGGGCGGCGAGTGACTTTCCCAGCGATGGGAAAGTCACCAAAGGATCGCCGGGGGACGGCTCAGGATGAGCGCTTCGCGCTCATATTCGCCTTACCCCCGGTCCCCCATTACGAGGGACGCAAGCTTGAAAGTGTAAGCGGAATTTCCGGCGCGCAAAATCTGAGTGACGATCTAAATCCCCGCCGGGCCACTGGGCCCTGGGTCTCCGAAAATTAGAACTTGCACGATTCCACTTCCGCGCCTGGGTTTGCCGAGCCAACATGCCTAGTTCAAAACACGGATACCTCATCCGCCCCCTTCGGGGGCACCTTCCCCTAAAGGGGAAGGCAGAGGAACGCGTTTTTAAAGCCTTCCCCTTTAGGGGAAGGTGGCTGGCCGTAAGGCCAGACGGATGAGGCGGGAGCCCAAGGGGCTCCCCTACGAAAACAACGAGACCATTTCGCGTTGTGCTGTAGTGCTGTAGGGGAGGGGCTGAAGGTGAATTGCCCCGAAGGGGCAAGAGAAGCCACCCTGGGGTGTGCCCCTCCCGCCGTATTCTCTTTACCCGGCGGGCTGGTGTGGGACCGGCCCCTACGGCAAATCTGGAGGCGACCGGCCGTAGGGGCGGGTGTCCTCACCCGCCCGCCGATGCCCTGAGTCGAACTTGAGCCCCGCCAGCCACAAAGGCGCGCTCTCCACCGATAGAAGAAATACCCATAAGGTTACCAGACAACTCAGCGGCAGCGGTCATAGAAGGTCAACCAGTCAGTTGAGCCACCCGCGCCTTTGCGTTGACTGCCACGGCTGCCTAATTGGCGGCCCCCGTAAATGGGGGTCCGGGGGAAAGGCGACTATGAGCACGAAGTGCTCATCTGGAGCCGTCCCCGGTGGCGTTTTGCCTACTTTGCCGCCATGGGCAAAGTAGGTCGCCGCCCGCAGGCGGCGAAATCCCCCAGCGGGAAATTGTCGAAAACCGGAGCGGCGCGCCGAGGTCGTGGCCCAGGCCAGCTTCTCTTGCCCCTGCGGGGCAATTCACCTTCTCGCGCCCTACAAAGGCATTCCAAAATTCGCCCCCTCATCCGTCTGGCCTGACGGCCAGCCACCTTCCCCCCAGGGGGAAGGCTTTCGGGCGATGAGGACACCGCCCCTACGGAGAAAAAGAAGGCTTTGGAGCGTATCGGTAGGCCATTCCGGGGTACCAAAATGGGCGGGTTTTCCAACCCCGCCTGTGGGCTGTGCTCCCCTTGCGCATAAATTTCGGAAAACGGGGCACCCGGGGCCGTCCGGAGGTGCTGGAAGCGGGTGGCCTCTCAAAAAACGGTAACTTTTTTTGTGACTTTACGGAAATATTTCAGAGAAATCCTCCTTTGTAACAATCCTGACGCAATGTTACGGTTTTGTTACACTTTCCCGTAACCCGTTGACGCGGGCACGAAGATGGGGTATAGTATGGGCACAGGCAAGGGGAGTTATGCTGTCATAGTTGGGTAAAAGTCCCTTTTTCTTCTAGTTTAAGGGAGTTTCTTCCTTGTTTTGGCAGATAACTTTCCTCCGAACCTGAATTTAAAAGGAGGAATTCCAATGAGAAACCTGAAGCGTGCTCTCAGCCTGGGTCTCACCGCGGCCATGATTTCCGGCCTGATGGTGATGGGCTCCAGCGCCGCGAGCTACGCGGACGTGACTTCTGAGGACAATCAGGAAGCCATCGAGGTTCTCCAGACCGTCGGCATCATGGTCGGCGACGAGAACGGCGATTTCAACCCTGATCAGAACGTCACCCGCAACGAGATGGCGGTCATTATGGC
>NZ_JACJJE010000093.1 GCF_016899775.1 Pseudoflavonifractor capillosus | reverse complement strand
GTCAGACCCGTACAGTTAAGAAAGGCAAACTCACCAATCTTCGTTACCCCCTCCGGGATAGTCACGTTGGTCAGACCTGTGCAATCCTCGAAAGCAGACTCTCCGATCTCCGTCACCCTCTTCGGGATGACTACATCCCTACTGGAGCCCTTGTACTTCCCCAAAACGCCCTTTTTAATGACAAAATCCTTGTTCTCGCTCATGTTCTTGTCCTTCCTTGTTGTTCACAAATGTGACATTTCCCCTGCGATTCCCGCTCCCGCGGGGGCGGGAATCCACAGTTGAAACGGATATTTTATTTACTCCAGGGTAAACACGTCCATGGGATCAAAGTCCGGGAACTTCTGATTTTTGTACTCCAGCAGGGCGGCGGTGCAGTTGGTGCAGTGGTTCTCAATGGCCAGGTTCAAAAGCTCGGTGATCTGGGCCAGGGTGAAGCCGTCCAGAATGTCCACCACCGTGGCGTCGTCCTTTCGTACCCGGCCATAGGCCGTCCACTTATCCAGCAGGCCGATGATGTGGTTGGCGGCACGGCTGGGCTTGCACACCGAAAAGTCCTGCAGTATCAATTCACCGTTCAAGTCCAGAAAGTGCCGCTCCACAGCGCTTCCAGAGTCGAAATTTAACTGGCAGTCCACCATCCAAATGTCTAATTGGCTGGCGTCATAGGCAAAATTCAGTTGAATTCCATGCCGTTCCTTCCCCTTAAAGCGGTAGGCGGGGAGTTTGACACCCTGATAGCGGTCCTCCCGCACCTGAGCAAAGTCCACCACCGGCTCCCAAATCTGCTCGAAGGGCTGTTTCAATCCATGAGAGGTGAAATACTTCTGCCAAGCCACGACCTCTTCCGGTGCCATCTCCATGGGGTGGGCCAGAATCACTGGGTGGTTGGTGACGGAATACGGACGTCCGCCCGCGTCCACGGTTTCCTGCCCTTTTATGGTAAAGGTAACCCCATCTTGGCTCCACACCAAAAGGGCAGCAATCTGCCGAAGCAGCGGATTGCCTAAATACGAGGTGCGCCAAGCCTCACCGCTCCGTTCCTTCGCCTCTAAAAAGTCTTGGAAGAGCAGGTCGCGCCGGGCCTTAGCCACCTTTTTGATGTTCTTTTTCATCTCGGCCAAGTCCGCCTTGGCCGCCTCATACTTTTCCGGGTCTGCATTTTTCTTGGGGAGTGTTTTGACCAATTTCTCTGTACTGCCATCGTAAAGGCCAACAGTCAAATCATCGGACAGGCGGGCAGTGACATTGTTGCCCCCCAAGTCATAAACCTTTTCTCCCGACTCGTTTAGGCCAAAGTTGGAGAGCTGCGTATCTCGGAGGGTTTGGGCATCGCTGCCCCTCATTTCCGCGTAGTTGTCTAAACAGCCGCATTCATCGGCATACAGCATAGCCTCACGGGTGTCGCTGAGCAGTACCGCTCCTCGAGCCACCACAATGGCACTGCGTCCGGCCGAGCCATACTGGGACCATCTGGCCCATCCTTTCATCTTTCTGAGAAGTTCCCGAATCTGTTCACCGTCAGCATAGCGGGCATAGGGAATCAGCCTCTGGGGCTTGTCTGTCCCATGCCCTAAGTCCGCCACCTCCCGAAGGGCCTGGCGCAGGGAACTTTGATCCAGCAGGGCAGCCACCTGATCCACAGAGGTGTCGATCTTTAGAGGAACATACTCAAACATATAGTTCGAGCTCATTGGCGGGCGCTTTTTCATCTGTCCCATATAGGCGGCCAGCAAATACTCCAGGACCTCCGGCGCGGCTTTCTCATCGGTATCCGCATAAACTACGTCCGGCAAGTTTTTCAGCTGAATCCCCGTGACACCCGCTCGACTCAGGATAGTTTTAACACTTATCCCCTTTGCATTGCGGGCCGCCAGTTCCTCGGCCGGGTGGGAGGGATGTTTTACGCCCTTCGCCGGCTTGACGGACGCAGTTTGCATCTGAATCTCGGCAGCATGTTCCATCAGATAGGCGATACAGCGGGCGGCCCCCTTTTCTTGGCAGCTTTTGAGCGCCTTGGCGTACTGTTTCTTCTCAAGCAGACCCAGTTCGTTTAGCACGCTCAGCCTCTCTGCGTCGTCCGCATTCACTACCAGCGTGATGCACCTGGCCGCATTGTCCCCCACCAGCGTTTCGAATTCTTCCAGATGCTCCTGTGTCAGTTCTAAAGGCGCATACAACCGTCCCAGTGCCCCCATCAACTGAACCTGGAGCTTTTCACGGGGAAGCTGCTCATCATAGGCCAGACACCCTGCGGCATCCGGAACATTGCAAGCCAGGCTTCGGCTGTCCCGATAGATGAATGCTTGGGTCTCCAGACGGCTGTAGAACAGTCCGAGCACCCCCTCCGGACCGGTCAGACAGAGGTCCAGCATTGTTTGATGGCGCTCATATGGAATGGTGCTGTAGCGGTCATAGTCGTCCCGTACCGCATCGCTGTCCAGCGGGATGGCCCGATACAGCTCTACCGGGAGTTCCAGCCGCGTCTGATTCAAGTAAAAATAGTTCAGTGGGCAAAAGTAAGTGACGCTGGTAGGGAGCCTCACAAAGCGAATACCGCTACAGCCTTCAAAATTCATCTCTATGCTGTGGCATCCTTGGGGAAGCAAAAGCTCTGTGATGCTGTCATGATTCCAAATTGCCTTGGGTGCTATGCTTGTCACCCCCTCCGGGATCACTACCTCCCCGCCGGGGCCGTTGTACTTCTCCAAAACACCGTTTTTTATGACAAAATCCTTGCTGTCGCTCATGTTCTTGTCCTCCTTATTTTGTTCTGTATGGAATCCTGTTTTCTACTCATCCAAATCCAGCTTCTCCAGCTCTGTAATAATATCCTGCTGGCGCTCGTAGAACAGCAGCTCTTTGTTGTGGGCAAAGTACTCCGGGCAGCCGTAACGGGCGATGAACTTGGAGGCGTGGGGGCTGATGGTCAGCTCGGTGACCAGAATCAGCATCTCCTGGCCGTCGGCGAAGACTTCCTCGCAGAACTGGAACACGTTGGAGAGGGCCTTCCGGCCCGCCTGGGCGGCCTTCTGGATGTCCTTGACCCGGCTATCAAAATTTTGCTTGGCAATCTGAAAGGCCGCCGCGCCGTCGGTCTCCGGCTCCACCGCCCGCTCCAAGTCCTCCAAGATCTGGATGAGCTGGAGCTTCTGCCGTTTCTGCTCCTGGGACAGGCTGGCCGCCTTCTGGCCACTTTGCAAAAGCCGCCGCTGCTCCTCTGTCTGCTGGTGCATCAGCTCCGCCGGGGAGTCGGATTTTTTGGCGGACAGGGCGGCGCGGTAGCGTTTCAGCGCCGCCATCAGGTCAAAGGTGAGCTCCTCCAGGTCCATGACCTCCCGCAGCTGTCCCGTGACCGCGTCCAAAATCAGGCCCAGCAGAGCCAGGCGCTCGTCGAACTTGGCGGACTTTGCCCGCTCCTTGACCTCCCGGCTGGCTTTGCCCGCCAGGATGCTGTCCACCTGGTAGTCGCTGCGGTACTTGTTGAAGAGGTCATAGTAGATGGCGAAGTCCTTGGCTATTTTCGGATTCTGCAGGTACTGCCCCACCAGCTTCTCGTCCACCTTCAGCTCGTGTTTCTCATACACCTGGATCATCCGGGACAGGTCGTCCCAGCCCCGGGCGGTGACAAAGCGCTTGCCGTCCACGGTGGACTCGATGCGATAGAAGTCCCCCTTCTTGATCTCCAGATAGGTGAGCACCGCCGGATGTGCCCCCTTCTGGTAGGCGTACTCCTTCCAGGCGTCGAAGTCGGGCTCCACGTCGATGCGCTTGAGCCGGTCCCAGGTGACCACGTCGAACTCCCGCACGGAGTTGTTGTACTCCGGCGGGTTGCCCGCCGTCACCACGATCCAGCCCTCCGGCACCCGGTGGCGACCGAAGATTTTGTACTGCAAAAATTGCAGCATCACCGGGGCCAGGGTCTCGGACACGCAGTTGATCTCGTCCAGGAAGAGGATGCCCTCCTGCACCCCGGTGTCCTCCATCAGGTCGTACACGGCGGCGATGATCTCGCTCATGGTGTACTCGGACACGTCGCACGCCATGCCGCCGTAGGTCTTATGGACGATGAAGGGCAGGCCCAGGGCGCTCTGCCGGGTGTGATGGGTCATGGAGTAGGACACCAGCCCCACCCCCAGCTCCGAGGCGATCTGCTCCATGATGGCCGTCTTGCCGATGCCCGGCGGGCCCATGAGAAACACCGGCCGCTGCTTCTCCATGGGGATCTCATAGCCGTACTCATCCTTGGCAAAATACGCCGTCATGGCGTTTTTAATCTGTTCTTTGGCTTCTTTGATGTTCATACTAAATGGGTTCCTTTCTGCCGGTCAAGCGCTCCGATCCAGTCTACTCACAGCGTAAGCGGTTTCAACGGGTCTTGTATGGTCATTTCTTTGTTTCGATACTCCAGTAAAATTGCTTTGTGCTCTGTATTCTGATGCTCATCCGCCAGCCGGCACAGGTCGTCCCACACCGCAATACTCTTGAGAAAACCATGCTTCAAGAACAGGGTGAACGTGCCGCCGCTCCCTCGGACCACTGCCTCCCTCAGGAGCTGGTTTTTGTCAATGGTCGAACAAGCCCCCTCCTCTAACAGCCGCTGGATCAGCGCCTCTGAATCCACAAAGCGGGTCATCAGGGCGGTAGAAACAGCCAGCGGCTTTTCCTGTTCTGATAGAACATCCAGCGTGGCATTCAGTACACGACACCGTTGTTCTGTATCCATTCGGCCCAGCTGATCGAGCCACTGATTACGACGGTGGTTTGGCTGCGGCGAACATAAAAACGCCAATTCCTGCTTTCCAAACACCGCTTTGTTTTCCCTCAGAATCGTCTCTGCGCGCTCTTTTCCCTCTATGATTGCGTGGTAGAGCAAAGCTCCCTGATCGCATTTGAGCCGTTTCAGAGTACAGATACACCGCAGATTTTCCATCCGAACATTTTCCGGCGCAGGCTCCCGCTCCCATGCGCCATCCACAAGCCCCACAGTATTTCGCAAATCGCCGAACTTTTCCGGATCTCGAACGCTGTCCGCAAAGGCCATGAGCTCAAATCGGGCAAACACCCCCCAGTTATACTTCACATTTCCGCAGATGGAATATTTACTCTGCAGTTTGGAGTCGCTCTCATCATACCGGAAGGTTGCCTTGGCTTTTGCCAGGCGCTTAATCATATCCGGGGTACCAAACCGGCAGGCCAAACCCAAAGCACGGGCCGTGAATTCAAACGTCCCGCAGCCAACCAGCACTTCTTCCAGCCGCTCCATGTCCCCGGACAGCACGGTCTCCTCCAGCAGTGTTACCTTCCGCTGGCCGCTTAACTTCTGATATGCTTTTTGTCCTGCCATCGGTCATACTCCTCTTTTTGTCAATCTATCCGCGGATGCTCCGGACCGCTCTGGTCCTCTATTCCGGTCTGCCACCCGATTATGGCTTCTGGTGCGGGAACGCAGCGTCTTAGCTAACTCATTTCCCTGTTCCGCCAGTCTCCGCACCTCGTTGTGGGCCAACTGCTGTTTCAGCAGAGCATGGATCAGCCGGTTCCTGTCCTCTTTCCACACTAAAATTTGGTCCAGCAGCTCGTCAGAAAAGTATTTATGCAGAATTGATTTTCGATTTTCCGCCCGTTTTTGGATGTACTTGACCTTGGAATCCAGATTAGGCTCCCGCCCTTTCCGGCTTTTCATATAGATGTCCCACAGCTCCCCGTGGCGGAGAATAGACTCCGTGCGATCCTCCAAAATCGCATACGAAATGAAGATGGCTTCCAAGTTGAAACCGTTGGCGAGGGCCCGGTTCAGCCGCTTGAACTGCTCCTTATAGTTCTCATATTTCTGCATGTTGTTGGCCGGGACAGCCGACCGGCCTCTCTTGTCTGGTTCTTTCATCTCTGGTGTTCCTCTTTTGTGGGAATTGGCCGGTTACAGGGCCTGGAAGGGGATGTTGTGCTCCTTGGCGTACTGCTCGGCGTAGCTGCCTGCGGGGGCGTGGATGGTAACAGGCAGCATGTCGCCCCAAAAATATTGATAGAAGGCCGAGTAGCTGATTTGGGTCGTACTGGCTGGAAGGGTTACGCTGACCAGACCATCGCAGCCCCGGAAGGCCCCCTCGCCGATTTTAGCCAGGCCATTCGGCAGAACCACAGTTTTTAACATGGAACAGCCTTGGAAAAACCAGCTTGGGATTTCTTGTGTCCCCTCTGGCACAATGCAGCGGTCCTGGGGGTCGCCGACGTACCCCAGCATCTTGTCTCCGCCTCTGGATTTCCGGAGCAGCAGACCGTCTCGCACAGCGTACCAGCGGTTCCCCTCTGCCACAACCACCGCCCGCAGGGCCAGGCATCCTCGGAAGGGATTGTCCGACTTTTTGCGTTTTGCTTTATACTGGTCGGGTAAATAGGTGCTGCCCTCTATCTTCCGCAGCGAACCTGGAAGCTCCACCCGTTCCAAACTCTCGCAGTCCTCAAAGGCGCTCGTCCCGATGGTCAGAATGCCCTCCGGGATGCGGATGGAGCGAATTTTCCGCCGGGTTTCGCGCTGGGCCGCAGGCAGGGGCTTCCCGTTAGGACTGAAGGCGTAGTCCCCGATGGCAACCACCGGAACTCCATCGATGGCGGCGGGGACCTCCACGTCGGTCTCCCCCCCTTATAGCCCAGAAGGGTCAGATTTCCTTTCTCATCCTTCTCATACCGCCAAAGTTTGGGCTGCTTCGGCTGGGGCTCCCCGCCGCTCTCCAGCAGATTCAGCTCCCGTTCCATCTGCCGGGTCTGCCGCTGGAGCCTCCGTTTCTCGGTTTCCAAGCGTTTCTCCATGGGAAAAATCTTGTTCTGATAGTTCAAAAGCTGGGCGGCGGCCTCCGGCCAGCCCTCCTGCGCAGCCTGGACAGCCAACTGCTCCGCCGCCTTGGGCGTGAGCATCTTCCCCTCCAGCATCATGCGCAGCAGCTCCGGCTCCTCCAGTGCCAGGGGAGAGAGGTTTTTGCAGTGTGTCTTGATGTAGCTCAGGTAGTCCGCCCGGCGCTCCGGGGAAAACATCTCCTGTTGCCGGAGAAATCCCCGGATGGCATTTTCCCGGTAGGCGGGCTTCAAATCTGCGATGGGGAGATTTGGTGCCAACAGCCGGAACTTCTTCTCCAGGCGGATTGTCAAGTGAAGTGCAACGGTTTGTGAAAAAAGAGTTCAAGAGGAGATTTCCAGCCTAGGCATTTGCGCG
>NZ_JACJJE010000092.1 GCF_016899775.1 Pseudoflavonifractor capillosus | reverse complement strand
AGATGTGTATAAGAGACAGGCCTGGGGGAGGGCTCCCGGCCCTACACCCAGGCCATCCGGGACATGATAGACCAGACCCAGGGCTTTCTCCGCTCCCTCCAGGCCCTGTCCCGCCGGTCGGGCAGCCGGGCGGCCCGGGTCCTGTCCGGGATCGCCGGCGACCTGCGCCGGGAGGAGCGCCGCCTGTCCACCGCCCACTTTCTCATCACCGGGGAGCGGTACAGCCCCAGCCAGGCCGGAGCCGCCCCCTCCGGCCCCCTGCCCCTGGCCCTGCGCACCCTCTTTCAGCAGTTCCACCAGCGCGCCGCCCAGGCCCGGGCCGCCGCCCAGGGGATGGGGGACCCCTGCCTCCAGCAGCTGTTTCAGGACCTGGGGGAGGACGCGGAGTTCTACGCCCAGCGCCTGCGCGCCCTTCTGGAGGAGATACCGTAAGGTTTGACTGGTCATTTCCGCCCATCTGTGGTACAGTGGAGAACAGATACCATGCAAGAAAGAAGGTCTGCTCCATGCCGGAACTGCTGGAATTCCGATACCCCTCCGCCCGCTCCGGGCACACCATCTACGCCCAGGAGCTGTGCCCGGACACGCCGCCCCGGGCGGTCATTCAGATCGTCCACGGGGTGGCGGAGCACATGGGCCGGTATGAGGAGGTATCCCGGTTTCTCGCCACCCACGGCTTCCTGGTGTGCGGCGAGGACCACCTGGGCCACGGAAAGACGGTGGAGGACGGCTCTTACGGCTTCTTCGCCCCCAAGGACGGCTGGGATTTGGTGGTCCGGGACGTCCGCCGCCTGCGGGAGCTGGAGGGGGAAAAATACCCCTCCCTGCCCTATTTCCTTCTGGGTCACTCCATGGGCTCCTTCCTGACCCGCACCTACCTGATCCAGTACCCGGGCACTCTGGACGGGGTGATCCTCTCGGGCACCGGCCAGGAGCCCGCTCCCCTGGTGGCCCTGGGCAGGGCCCTGGCCTCCCTGGAGTGCCGCCGCCTGGGCAGCCAGGGGGTGAGCCCCCTGGTGGACGCCCTCTCCCTGGGGGCCTACAACCGCCGCTTCCGCCCCAACCGCACCGGCGCCGACTGGATCTCCAGCGACCCGTCGGCGGTGGACGCCTATCTGGCCGACCCTCTCTGCCGCCCCAAGCCCACCGTGTCCATGTTCCGGGACATGATGGGAGGACTGCAGTTCATCGCCAAGCCGGGTGATCTGCGGAATATGAGGGCGGACACCCCGGTGCTCTTTCTCTCCGGGGAACAGGACCCGGTGGGCGGCATGGGCCGAGGGGTGCGGAAGGTCCGGCAGATGTTCCTGGACGCGGGCTGCACCGACGTGACCCTGAAGCTCTACCCCGGCGGCCGCCACGAGATGTTCCACGAGGTCAGCCAGCGGGAGGTCTTTGAGGACCTGCTGGCCTGGCTGGAGGACAAGCTGCCCTCTTGACGCTCCTCCCCATTTTGGCTACAATGTTTCCGAAGCAATAAGGAGGGGTTTTTGTGACCTATCAGGAAGTTCTGGCCGCCGCACGCACCTGCAGCGGCCCCAGCTGCAAGGCCTGTCCGGTGTGCAACGGGCGCGCCTGCGGCAGCACCATGCCCGGCCCGGGCGCCAAGGGCACCGGCACCGTGGCCATCCGCAACTATGAGGCCTGGCAGAATATCTATTTGAACATGGACACCATCTGCGAGAACAAGCCGGTGGACACCACGTTCCGGTTCTTCGGCGAGACCTACGCCCTGCCCGTGTTCGCCGGTCCCGTGGGGGCGGTGAATCTCCACTACGGGGACAAGTACAACGATCTGGAGTACAACAACATTCTGGTCCCCGCCTGCGTCCAGGCGGGCATCGCCGCCTTCACCGGCGACGGCACCAACCCGGATGTGTTCACCGCCGCCTCCGCCGCCATCGGGGCCGCGGGCGGCAAGGGCATCCCCACGGTGAAGCCCTGGGACAAGGACACCCTGTACGCCAAGCTGGACGCGGCCAAGGCCTCCGGCGCCAAGGTGTTCGCCATGGACATCGACGCCGCCGGACTGCCCTTTCTGAAGGGGCTCACGCCCCCCGCCGGGTCCAAGACGGTGGCCGAGCTGCGGGAGATCATCGAGTACATCAAGGTGCCCTTCATCCTCAAGGGCATCATGACGGTGAAGGGCGCGCAGAAGGCCCTGGAGGCCGGAGCCGCCGGCATCGTGGTGTCCAACCACGGCGGCCGGGTCCAGGACGGCGTCCCCGCCACCGCCCAGGTCCTCCCCGCCATCGCCGACGCGGTGAAGGGGCAGATGACCATTCTGGTGGACGGCGGCATCCGCACCGGCGTGGACGTGCTGAAGGCGCTGGCCCTGGGGGCCGACGGCGTGCTGCTGGCCCGGCCCTACGTCACCGCCGTGTACGGCGGCGGGGCCGAAGGGGTCCAGGTGCTCACCCAGAAGCTCAAGGGCGAGCTGGAGGACACCATGGCCATGTGCGGGGTCCACAGCCTGTCTGAGATTACCCGGGAGCTGATTTTCTGATTTCCTGCTGACAAGGGGGGCGGCCGCTGGCCGCCTCCCTTTTTCTGCTCACTTGCCATATTTTTTGTCCCGTGGTACCATACTGGTATCATCCACTTTTCTAACAGGAGGTTTTTCCATGTCTCAAGCCAAAGCCATCCCGGAGCGCAGTCAGATCGCCCCGGAGTTCACCTGGAACACCGCCGACCTCTACCCCACCGACCAGGCCTGGCAGGAGGACTTCTCCCGTCTCCAGGCCATGGTCCCCAAGCTGGCCGCCTACGCCGGCCGCCTGGAGGAGAGCGCGGACACCCTGTACCAGTACGTCACCCTGGAGCAGGAGGCCGGGGAGCTGCTGGTGAAGCTGATGGACTACGCCCAGCGGAGAAGCGACGAGGACACCCGGGTCCCCGAGTACCAGGCCATGGTGGGCAAGATCACCAGCCAGTATGTGGCCCTCTCTCAGGCGGTCTCCTTTGAGATTCCCGAGGTCTTACGCATTCCCACCGAGACCCTGGAGCGGTTCTATGGGGAAAAGCCGGAGCTGGAGCTGTACCGCCGGTACTTTGCCATCATCCAGGACCGCCGGGAGCACACCCTGTCCGACTCCGAGGAGAAGCTGCTGGCGGGCGTAGGGGAGCTGGCCCAGGCCCCGGACGACATCTTCTCCAAGCTGGCCGACGCGGACCTGACCTTCCCCGACGCGGTGGACTCCAGGGGGGAGAAGCACCCCCTGTCCAACGGCTCCTACACCGTCCTCATGTCCAGCGAGGACCGGGCGCTGCGCAAGTCCGCCTTTGAAAACCTGTATGCCGTCTACGGAGGCGTGAAGAACACCCTGGCCGCCACCCTCTCTGCCCAGGTGAAGCAGCTCCAGTTCTTCGCCGCCGCCCGGAAGTACCCCAGCGCCCTGGCCGCCTCTCTGGACGGCACCCGGGTGCCGGTGGAGGTCTACCACAACCTGATTTCCACCGTCCGGGCCAACCTGGACAAGATGCACCGGTACGTCCGCCTGCGGAAAAAGCTGCTGGGGGTGGACGAGCTGCACATGTACGATGTGTACGCCCCCATGGTGTCCGGAGTGGACGCCAAGATCCCCTATGAGGAGGCCAGGGAGACCGTCTATCAGGCGGTGGCTCCCCTGGGCAGGGAGTACCAGGCCATCATCCGGGAGGGTCTGGACCACCGGTGGATCGACGTATACGAGAACGTAGGCAAGCGCTCCGGGGGCTATATGTCCGGCTCTATGGTCCACCCCTATATTCTCCTGAATTACCAGGACGACCTGGACGGCATGTTCACCCTGGCCCACGAGCTGGGCCACGCGGTCCACTCCTATCTGTCCAACAAGACGCAGCCCACCGTGTACCGGGACTATGTGATCTTCGTGGCCGAGGTGGCCTCCACCTGCAACGAGGCCCTGCTCATGGAGCATCTGCTGAAAAATACCACGGACAAGCGCCGCCGGGCCTGGCTCATCAACCACTTCCTGGAGCAGTTCAAGGGCACCCTGTACCGGCAGACCATGTTCGCTGAGTTCGAGCTGCGCATGGGCGAGCTGTCCGCCCAGGGGGAGCCCCTCACCGCCGACCTGCTCAGCCGGGAGTATAAGGCCCTCAACGAGGCCTATTTCGGACCGGACATGGTCTCCGACGACCAGATCGCCCTGGAGTGGTCCCGCATCCCCCACTTCTATTACAACTACTATGTGTTCCAGTACGCCACCGGCTACTCCGCCGCCATCGCCCTCTCCCGTCGGATTTTGCAGGAGGGAGAGCCGGCAGTGAAGGACTATCTGGAGTTCCTCTCCGGCGGGTGCAGCAAGGACCCCATCGACCTGCTGAAGGGGGCCGGTGTGGACATGGCCTCCCCTCAGCCCATCCAGGCGGCCCTGGACCTGTTCGACTCCCTGCTGGACGAGATGGAAACTCTGACCGACCTTTCTTAACTCCCAATTCTTTTCTGGTGTTCCCGCCCCCTGCGGGGGCGGGAACACCAGAAAAAATACGGCTTTAGGCACGCCCCTACTTTTCTTGAAAGAAAAGTAGGCAAAAGAACTTTGTGCGAAACTGCGTTTCGCCTCTTGGCAAATCCACATCTGGGTTCAAAAAAGCGCCGCTGGCAGTGTACCTTGCCAGCGGCGTTGTTTTTTTCTCTTCTTTTTACAACGGTCTCGATTCTGTTGTGTGTTCCCGCCCCCTGCGGGGACGGAAGCAACAGAAGAATTCAAAATCTGGGAACACAAAACGAAATCAGGCGCTTCACAGGGCCATCTGTTTATAGAAGTCCAGGGTGCGGACCCCCCGCTCCAGCTGGGTGAGCAGATAGGCCTCCGTGATCCCCCCCAGCTGCTTGAGGCCCTCCTCCCCCAGCTGGAAGGAGAACAGCCGCTTGGGGTCCCCGTAGACGATGTGCCGCATGGCGGCCAGCACGCCGCCGTCCACCGGCATGGAGATGCCGTCTCCCACCTCCCCCCGGCAGGCGGCGCAGTGGAGCACCCCCTCCCGCAGGTGGAAGCGGGGCTCCTCCGGCGGCTCCCTCCCGCACACGGCGCAGGCGTCCAGCAGGGGGCCGTACCCCGCCAGGCACAGGCACCGCAGCTCAAAGGCGGCCTTCACCAGGGCGGGGGGCCGGTCCAGCTTGTCCAGGGCGTGGAGGCTGTTGAGCAGCAGGGAGAGCAGCTCCGGGTTGGGCACCCCCTCCACTGCCAGCAGCTCGGTGACCTCCGCCCCGTAGCAGCCCAGGGCCAGCTTCACAAGGTCGTCCCGCATCCCCCGGAACTCCCGCTCCACCGCCGCCTCCTGGACCGCCCAGCGGCCCCGGTGCTCATAGAGCACCATATCCGACCACACCAGCAGCTGACAGCCGGCGGCGATGGGACTCCCCTTCTTCCGGCAGCCCCGGCCGGAGGCGGTGAGCTTCCCCGCCTCCTGGGTGAGCAGGGTCAAAATTTTGTCCGATTCCTTATAGGCGGTCTCCCGCAGGACCAGCGCCTTGGTGCGCATGTGCATGTCTTCACGCTCCCAATATGTAAAGAGCCCGCTCCGGTTCAGAGCGGGCCAGCGGACGTCTCCGTCTTTTTCTCGGAGCTCCACCCCGGCGGAGGCATCCCCACCGAGCCGGGCAGTCCGGGGGGCGGCATGGGCGGCAGCACGGCCTCCCGCCTCTCCCCTTCGGACCGGACCGCCAGATATGCCTCCGGCAGCCCGGTGGCAAAAAACAGCTTCCACATCCCTGCTTGATCCATTTCATGCCCTCCCGTCTCTCTTTCTGTGCCCTTAGCGTGGCAGAAACGGTCGAACCCTATGTGTGGAACATTCCGGCTGTCTGAATTTGCCCCGGCTTTTCTGGAAAGAAAAGCCTGCAAAAGAATTTTCTGGGAAACCTCGTTTCGCCTCTGCCCGCCTTGGAGCTCTCAGAAAATCGCAGTCCCGCCGCACGGCTTGAGCTCCTCCGCAGCAAAGGCTCTGTCAGCGAGGGAGTGTCCAGCTTTTAACTGGCTCCAAGCCAGCGGCCCGATGAGGGCATCGGGCCCTACAGGTGAAAACTGAGTGGGAGCGGCTGGGGGCACATCCCAGGGTGGCTTTTCTCGGCCTCCGGCCGATTCACCTTCAGCCCCCGCCCTGCCCGATTCGCCCGGCAAATACCGCCCCCTCATCCGCCCCAGTGTGCGCACTGGGGCACCTTCCCCCAGGGGGAAGGCTAGAGAGGAGTGCGGGCGGCGAAACTCCCCTGCAATCTCTCTCACTCGTCCCGATACCCGAAATTCCGGATCAAATTCACGTTATCTCTCCAGTTCTCTTTCACTTTCACCCAGGTCTGGAGGAAAACCTTGGTCCCCATGAACCGCTCCATATCCTGCCGGGCCAGGGAGGAGATCTTTTTCAGCATGGCTCCCCCCTTGCCGATGATGATGCCCTTGTGGCTGTTCTTCTCGCAGTAGATGGTGGCGTCGATCTCGATGACCTCGTCGTCCCGCTCGGAGAACTTGGTGATCTCCACCGCCGTGCCGTGGGGGATCTCCTTGTCCAGGCACAAAAGCAGCTTTTCTCTTAAAATTTCCGCCATCATCTGCCGCTCGGGCTGGTCGGAGATCATGTCCTCCGGGAACAGCTGGGGCCCCTCGGGCAGGAAGCCCTCCAGCACCCCCAGCAGCTCCTCCACCCCCTCGCCGTTTTTGGCGGAGATGGGCACCACGGCGGTGAAGTCGTGGGCCTGGGTGTAGGTCTGGATGACCTCCAGCAGCTTCTCCTTGTGCTCCAGGGTGTCCACCTTGTTGATGACCAGCACCGAGGGACAGCCCAGGGTCTTGATCCGGGCGATGAGCTCCGCCTCCGGGGCGCCGATGTTGGGGATGGGCTCCACCAGCAGGAGCACCGCGTCCACATCGGCCACGCTCTCCTTTACCACGTTCACCATGTAGTCCCCCAGGCGGGTGCGGGCCTTGTGGAGGCCTGGGGTGTCCACAAAGACGAACTGGCACTCCCCGCGGTTCAGGATGGCCGAGATGCGGTTGCGGGTGGTCTGGGGCTTGTTGGTGACGATGGCCACCTTCTCTCCTACTAAAGCGTTGGTCAGGGTGGATTTGCCCACGTTGGGGCGGCCGCATAACGTAATAATTCCGGACTTTTTAATCGACATCAGATGATCCTCACTTTCTTGTTTGGGTGCGAGCAGTTTTCCCTTGTTTATTGATTTGCAGGGGTGTTTCGCCGCTCCGGCGGCGAGGTACTTTCCCAACGGGCGGATTGTCAAGTGAAGTGCAACGGTTTGTGAAAAAAGAGTTCAAGAGGAGATTTCCAGCCTAGGCATTTGCG
>NZ_JACJJE010000091.1 GCF_016899775.1 Pseudoflavonifractor capillosus | reverse complement strand
TCCACCATTCTGATAGCCGGTCTTATGGTGTTTCGGGAGAACGCACTGCTTGGACTTGGTCTCATGCTGTCCGCCAATGAAGTGCCCCGGATCGCCGGTACGTTCGGCCTGGACACCACCACCCGGGCAAACATCATGTCCGCCGTCTACACCGCCCAAGCCGCAGTGAACACCACCCGGACCATCGCCCAAGCGGTAGCGAAATAAAAGGAGGAGATCATGATGAGCGTACTTACTATGGGCAGTCTCTTTGACGGCATTGGAGGATTCCCCCTCGCGGCGGTGCGCTGCGGAGTAAAGCCTCTGTGGGCCAGTGAGATCGAGCCCTTTCCCATCTCCGTGACACAGTGGCGTTTTCCGCAGATGACGCATGTGGGAGACATCACAACGCTGGATGGAGCAGCATTGCCTCCGACGGATATCATCTGCGGAGGCAGTCCCTGCCAGGACTCAGTGTGGCCGGAGCCCGGGCCGGTTTGGCCGGTACTCGTTCCGGCCTGTTTGCGGAACAGATCCGCGTGATTGGGGAGATGCGGAATGCAGAAAAACGACGAGGCCGAACAGCTCTCGCTGTTCGGCCCAGATACGGAATATGGGAGAATGTCGTTGGAGCCCTCTCCAGCGGACGAGACACCGTCACCAGAGAAAAGAGGCCGGGAGCGGACTTCCAAATCGTCCTCCAGTCCTTCCTCCAAATTGAAGAACCACACCTTCATGTTGTTAGACCTGAGACCGGGCGCTGGGAATATGCTGGGGCCGTGCTGGGAGAACGATCCTGTGTGGCTTGGGTCACTTGGGACGCTCAATACCTCGGAGTGCCCCAGCGACGTCGTAGAATCTTCCTTATCGCAGATTTTGCTGGATACAGTCCCCTCGAAATACTATTCATCCCAGACTGCCTGCAGGGGAATCCTGCGCCGGTCGGAGGAACGGGGAAAAGAATTGCCGGAGAAATTGAAAACCGCGCTGATGATCCAGGCGGGCCTTTGCTCCTTGGATGAGCTCTCGGAGCTGAATGCAGAGGCAGACAGCGATTCGTCAGATGGGCAGGGTACGGAAAACACCAAGTTTTCTGCAGGTTTCTCCGCCGGAGCTGGATCCAGCGCAGGAAGCATTGCCTACTCAGAGCAGATTGCCCCCACCTTGAAGGGCTCGGCCAGCGGAAACTGCATGCCATCCGTCCTCTGTCTCAACGACCAGGGCGGCAGCATTATGGAATGTTCCGAGAATATTTCCGGGACACTCCGGTCCCAAGAGCACGGCCACCAGCCTCTGGTGCTGTCCGAAGGGCCGGACCTCTATGAAAATCACGGGATCGACGCCAGGTACAGGGGCCCCCTTTCCGTTGCCCCCACGCTCCCGGCCCGGGCGGGGACCGGCGGCAACAATCTCAGCTTGGTGGCACAGCCAAAGCCGGCTTCGTCCAGGCAGGTATATGCCCGCCCCAGATCCGATGCGTTTCGGGAGACCGATACAGCGGGGACTCAGAGCGCCAGGCAGAGCAAAGACGCCACCGACGTAGTTCTGGAACAGCCTTTTTTGATTCGAAGGCTTGTCCCAATCGAATGCGAACGCCTGCAAGGCTATCCGGATGGCTGGACCGATGTACCGGGCGCTTCCGACTCCGCACGCTACCGTGCCCTGGGCAACAGCTTGGCGATTCCTTGTGTAGAGTATCTGATCCGCCGTATTACATTGGCGCTTCTGCTTGGTTTTCAAGGCTATTTTTAGTGGGTGTGGCAATAGCTTTATGGATCTTCTTCTGGTATTGTTTGTGCTGAAATGAAGGGGGGATAACCTGAAATGATAAGTGAAAAAATCAATTTATGTGCCCCAATTCCGGTCGGCCTGCACCGTCAGGTTCGGGAACGTCAAACCCAGTCCGGTAAGAGTTTGGGCGAGTACATGACCTGGCTCATCACCACATTTTATCAATCCGAGGAGGAACAGAAGATGACAAACACAGAAACCAGAACCGTAGCCTTTCAGGTACCGGCAGAGCTGTTCGAGGCGTTCAAGGACTACCTCCAGCGCCACGGTATGAAGCAGAAGGAATTCTTCCTCGCCTGCATCCAGGACGCCCTCGCGGATGAGGCAGAGGAGCCTGTTGAAGAAACCGAACAGGAAACTGAGGCGGAGCAGAAGGATCTGCAGGAAGAAAACGAATAAAATCAAACTTGTGCGCCGCCGGATGACCTGGCGGCGCTTTTTTTGAAGGAGATCACATTGATTATCTATCCGGAAAATTTAAAGGCCAAGCCTATGCTGTGGCTATGGCTTCTGCGAGACATCGCCATTTTGGGCGTCTGCCTTATCCTCTCTGTTCTGGCGTTGGCCCAGGGGATCGGCATGGCCCCTCTGGTGATCACCGCTCTGTATGCCTTCCTGTCCATTCAGGTGGACGGTTCCAGCATCCTGGACTTTCTGTGGCGGGCGGCGTGCTTTCTCTTTCTGCGGCAGCAATTTTACGAATGGGGGTTGAACTGATGAATCGAAAGCAAAAACAGCTGTTGAAACAGCGGCAGACCACTCGGCAGCTCATGGGGATCCGCCGGATCAATGCCCACGGCCTTACTGCCGGGAATGAGGAGCTGGTATTTTTTCTGGTATACCCAGATAACCTCTCTGTTTTGTCCGTGGAAGCGATCCGGCTGCGGGTACAGGCGTTCACGGCGCTGCTCAAGGCAAAGCCGGACCTTGAACTGCTGGCCCTGGACTCCCAGGAGACCTTTGGGCAGAACCGAGAGTTCTATCGCACCCGCCTGGAGGAGGAGACGAATCCGGCCCTGCGGGAACTGTTGAGGCAGGACTTGGAGCACCTGGATACCATTCAGTCCGCTTCCGCCTCTGCCCGGGAGTTTGTCCTCGTTCAGCGTTTAGATCAAAAATCGGCTGCGGATGAGAGCGGCCTGCGGCAGACCGAGAAGGCGCTCTCTGGTCACGGTCTCTCTCTGCATTTAGCGGAAGAATCAGATGTGAAGCGGCTGCTGTCGGTCTACTACCGCCAGGAGCTCCTGACTGAGGCCCCGGAGGATGTGGATGGAGAGAGGGCGGTGACAGCACATGGCTAAGAATCAAAAGCAGAAAAAGAAACCGGCTGCGGAAGCATCTCCCCCCAGGCCCAAGGAGTTTCTGGACCTGATCGCCCCGGCGGCGGTGAAGTTCAACACGGACCACTACATCCTGGGCGGGACCTACCGCACAGTCATGGCCCTGCGGACCTACCCGCCAATCACGGAAGAGCTGGCCCTCCTGCGGCGGCTGGGAGAGATGGAGGGCGTCACTCTGCATCTGTCCACGCGGGAGGTCACGGCCGCCGAGGAGAATGCCATTCTACATGCCGCCGCCAATAAGACACGCATGGAGCGGAGCAACCTAAACAACATGAAGCAGAGCGTCACGGCGGAGGCCAAGCTTCAGGACACGGAAGAACTCATCCGGGGCCTGCGCCGGAATCAGGAGCCGCTGGTCCACTGCTCGGTGCTTCTGGAGCTCACGGCCAAATCTTTGGACGAGCTGCGGGGCCTGAAGGACGCGGTCCAAGCCGTCCTCCTCCGTTCCAAGCTCTCCGCAGACCCCTTGCTCCTGCGCCAGCGGGAGGGGTTTCTTTCCGTCAATCCGGCGGGAAAGAATGCCTTCGGCTCCTTTGCCGAGCGGGTGCTCCCCGCCTCCAGCGCGGCCAATCTGTACCCCATCAGCTACTCCGGCAAGACCGACCCCAGGGGATTTTACATTGGCCGGGATAAGTACGGAACCAACATTATTCTGGACCTGGACCGGCGAGCCCCGGACAAGACCAACGGCAGCGCCATCATCCTGGGCAACTCTGGCCAGGGCAAGAGTTTTCTGCTAAAGCTCCTGCTGTGCAACGTGGCCCTAGCGGGCAAGTCGGTCATCTCCCTGGACTCGGAGCATGAGATGGAGGAGCTGTGCGAAAACCTGGGCGGCTGCTTCCTGGACTTTCTCAGCGGCCAATACCGCATCAACCTGCTGGAGCCCAGGCGGTGGGACGACGGGAGCGATCCGGACGACCCGGAGGAGCCTGCAGCCTTTCGCGGAACCCTTCTGGCCCAGCACATCTCCTTTCTGCGGGACATCTTCCGGGTCTATAAGGACTTTGATACCCCGCACATCGATGCACTGGAGCTGATGATCGAGCGGCTCTACCAAAGCTGGGGGATTTCCGACAAAACGGACTTCACAACAATGGTCCCAACAGACTATCCCATCCTCTCTGACCTGTATGACGTTATTGAGGCAGCCTATGAGCACTATGAGCAGGAGACGAAACTCCAGCTCTACCCCAGGGAGATGCTCCGGGACCTGCTGCTGGGTCTCCACTCCATGTGCAAGGGGGCGGACGCTCGATTCTTCAACGGCCACACCAACATCTCCTCCAGCCGGTTCCTGGTGTTCTGTGTAAAGGGCCTGGACAACGTGGCCCAGAACCTGCGGGACACCCTGCTGTTCACCGTCCTCTCCTACATGTCTGACCAGTTGCTTACTGCCGGAAATACCGTGGCTGCCATTGATGAGCTCTACTTATGGCTCACCAACCCAACAGCGGTGACCTACATCCGAAACTGTCTGAAGCGGGTGCGGAAGAAGGAGTCCTCCCTGATTCTGGCTAGTCAAAATTTGGAAGATTTCGACCAGCCGGGGATCCGGGAACTCACCCGGCCTCTGTTTGCCATCCCAACTCACCAGTTCCTGTTCAACCCAGGGGCCATTGACGGTCGGTTCTACATGGACAATCTGCAGCTGGAGAAATTCGAGTACGAACTCGTATGTCAGGCCCAGAAGGGAAACTGCCTCTACAAATGCGGCAAGGAGCGCTATCTCCTCCAGGTCATTGCACCCAAGCACAAGCGCGCGCTGTTTGGAACGGCGGGAGGCGTATGACGGTAGTGGGCTACGGAGGTGGGACGGACTCCACCGCCATGCTGGTGGGGCTTTGGCAGCGGCAGATCCCAGTGGATCTGATCCTCTTTGCGGACCCCGGCGGAGAACAGCCCCATACCTATGAATACCTGGAGATCATGGAGCGCTGGCTGTTGGAGCACGGGATGCCCCCCATTACCAGAGTGTGGTACACGACAAAGGACGGCGAACGGCTGACTTTAGAGCAGGAGTGCCTGCGGTCCAAAAGCCTGCCTTCCATTGCTTACGGCCATAAAAAGTGCTCCTTAAAACACAAGGTAACGCCCCAGGAAAAGTTCTGCAACCACCACCCCGGCTGCCGGGATGCCTGGGCAAAGGGCGAGAAGGTGGTGAAGCTGATCGGCTATGATGCCGGAGAGGAGCGCCGGCGAATCAAAGCGCTGCCCCACGACCTCCAGGATCCGAAATACCGGAAGGAGTACCCCCTCATAGATTGGGGATGGGAACGCGGCGACTGCGTCCAAGCCATCCAGAGCGCGGGCCTTCCCCTGCCCGGAAAGTCCTCTTGTTTTTTCTGCCCGTCCATGAAGCCCCGGGAGATCCGTACCCTGTACCACCAATATCCGGAACTGCTGGAACGGGCTCTGGCCATTGAGGACAATGCCAGGCCGAATCTGCGGACCGTGCGAGGCCTGGGCCGGGATTTTGCCTGGCGGGATTTTATTCTGGCGGATGAGGCGCAGCTCACGCTTCCCGAGGCCTTCTCCGCGGACGACCTGCCCTGTTCCTGCTCTGTGAGCGGTTAAAAATATAAGGACTTGTGCCGGGAGTGTCCCGGCTTTCTTTTTTACAAACAGTAGGAGGAGGCAAAAAACTATGAAGCAATTCCATAAATGGCTGGCGCTCCCTGGAGCGACCGCAGTGTTCTGTCTGCAGTTGGCGCTGGGCGCCGCCGCAGCGGAACCACTCCTGTTTCGAGATGTAGATTCAACCTCCCCCTGGTACGACGGCGTCGTCTTCGCTGTGGAGCACGGGATCTCCCAGGGGACCGGGGTGGACACCTTCTCGCCGGATGATCCCATCACCATCCGGCAGTGGGCGGTGATGCTCTGCCGCGCCTATGGACTGGACGTGGAAACGCCCCCGGGTACACCCTTTGGCGAGGCGGAACTGTCCCAGGCCTATCGGGAGGGATGGCTGGATATGGACGCGATGCTCCGCCCGGATACCGGGATGTGCCGCTCCGCCGTGTACGCCAGCGCCTTTGCGGCGGAGGATGTTCCGGTCTACCCCTATGAGTTCTACGAAGACGGAGTGCCGCTGACTACGGCGGAAAACTACATCCGGGTCGGCTGGGAAAACAGATTATGCGGCGAGAATACGGAACCGCTGGAGCTGGTCACCCGGGGAGAGGCTGTGCAGCTTCTGTATCAGATCCATGAAAACGGCCTTCAGACGGAAGTTCCGGACGTGGTAGAGACCTGGGATGTTCACAACCCAGATGAAGCGGACCTGGGACCGTATCTGCGCGAGATCCAGAAAGTACCCGAGTCCATTCTGGACGAGTACATCCAGAGGGACTGGTCCTTCCATGTGGACAGCCGGGCGGTGGACGCCCTGGGAGATGAGCTGGGGATGTCCTGCACGGGGTTTACCAACTATCAGCAGAAAAAGATCTGCGCAAAGGTTCCCACGTGCGTGGTCCATGAGTTTGGACACTTCTATCATCAGACGCTTGGCTTTCCCGCGGAGGTTGACCGTCTATACCGCCAGGAGGCGGAGCCTGCCAGCAAGGTGCTGGGAGAGTACTCAGCAGAAAACTCCCATGAGTATTTTGCGGAGTTCTTTGAATACTGGACTGACTGGAACGGCGACAAGATGCGTATGAAAGCGCTGGAGGAAGCGGCGCCTGAGACCTACGCCTACTTCCTGACGCTGGAGGAGTTAGGGGCATGAGTTCTGCCGCGGTGTTGGCCAGGACCGTGCTCCTGACCCTGACCGATGAAAGCAGCCGCAGAAAAATCGGCTGGGTGCTGGCGGCGATTTTCTCCCCAGTTATTCTGGTAGTCGCTCTGCTGTGCTGCCTTCTGGGTGGAACTTCGGAGCACAACACCAGCATGGTGGAGCTGTGCTTCCACGGCGGGGCTCTGCCGGAGAGCGTCCCAGCGGAGTACCGAACCTACATGGAAGACATGCAGTCCAGTTTCTCCAAGCTGGACGAGCTGACAGAGAAAATCAACCGCATGACAGAAGGGGACAAACGTCTTGACGACACCCGAGTCAAGGCGATTTTTTATGTCCTGTTCTTTGGCACAGATGCTCCAGAGGGCCGGGCGGATCAGGATTTTGTGGACTGCTTCGTCACCTATGAGGAGCGCACCCGCACCATGACCGTGACGGATAAGGACGGGAACAAAGTGGAGCAGGAGGAGACCTACACGGTGGCCGTCCCCATCCCGGACCTGGAAACCATTTGGAGTAACGTCTCTGCAGTAACAGGGCTCACGATCTCAGCAGAGCAGAAGCGCAACGCGGACAGCATCTACAATCTGGTGCGCTACGGCTCCTCCACTGGAATGGAGGGGTGGATCCCGGGTGCGGAGACTCCCTACATCGGCGCGGACGGATTCTGCTCCCCCATCGGTTCCGGGTGGCAGAGCCGGGTCACCTCCGAGTTCGGCTACCGCAGCGATCCGTTCACCGGGGAGACAAGAGGGCACACCGGCATGGACCTGTCCGT
>NZ_JACJJE010000090.1 GCF_016899775.1 Pseudoflavonifractor capillosus | reverse complement strand
TCGGCAATTCTTTTGCAGCCCACGTCCAATGTTATTTTGCCACCCCTACAATAGAGCGGTACCCCTTATGGAGCTACAGACTGGAATGCCGCACATATCTGTATAGGTGACTCATCATTTTTATTTATGAAACACTACGTCAGTGATTTGAACTAACGGTTGTGAAATTATTGTAGTTGAAATAATTTATCAAGCTTAATTTTGTTGTTCTTTCTTGTTTTGTTGCACTTTCTCGTTTTTTTGTCATATAGGGTAAATATTAAATTTGATGAAATGGAGAGGTGGTGCATAAATGACACAGTATGAAAAAGAGCAGTTTCTATTTAACTTATATGCGCAAGAAAAGAGACGTCTTGTTTCAATTGCTTTTCGATTGCTAAAAAATAAAAACGATATTGAGGATGTGGTACAGGATACTTTTATAATCGCTATTTCTAAGGCTGATGAGGTTGTCAAACATCCATGTCCATCAAAATGGTTAGTGCTTACTCTAAAAAATAGGATAAGGAATTTGAATCGAATTTACATAAAAGAGCAAAATCTTGTTTTTCCTTTGGAAAACCAAGAAATTGCCACGTTTGATTCTATATCTAAAGAGACTTTGATTTTGTTGCTAAAAAAATGTTTATCTAAGCAGTACTATGATATTTTCGTAGATTATTATTTCAAAGGAATTGACATTAAAAATATAGCGCTGGCCCACAATATAAGTCTTTCTGCATGTAAAATGAGACTTAAAAGATCGCGTGACCTAGTAAAATTCTTTTTAAACATGTAGAGTATTATAAGCATTTGTCCTAGAGACTATTTGTCTGTGATACTGGAGCTATTCTCAGTGATCTGTGATTGGAATGTGTAATTAGATATTAACGCTTTTGTATGCATGAAATATGTTATTAGAAGCTGTACAATAAAAAACTAAATCCGCCATCTGGACTTTTGTCCAAATGGCGGATTTAGTTTAGCAAAACTATATTGATTAGATTAATTCAAAATTATACCGATCTAGAGTAAGGGAAGAGATCAACCGAATAGGTTCCCTGATCATCTAATGTAATAGGATCATCAGGATTTGCATTTCTAATGATAATATAACCATATCTCCCAACATCATAAACGCCAAAGGAAAAGTTAGCTCTATATACCCCTCCATTTTTCGTGGCAGTTTCACTGTCAACCAATTCATCGTCGTCGTTATAAACCTCAATGATAAACGGCTTATTACACTGGGCAGAAGCTGAGCCATACCCTTCTAAGCCCAAGTCGAATAAATACGACGAATACGTGTAGTATTTACATGTAAACTGGTGCAATTCTGCCCACCAATCTTTATCTTGTACTTTATTAGGTCTAGTAGAGGCACGGGGGGAAGGCGTTTGAACATAAGAATTCTCCAAATCCAGCTGCTGTGTGTCAATAGGACTTGCGGCCGCATTTCCAATGGTTCCTAAAGCTAGAACAATGCCACAAACAAGGGCAAAAAATCGTTTCATAAATATACCTCCCGTTATTTATGCCCAACCGTTAGGTATTACATAGACAGAGTAATAGGCATCATCATCCAAGGTAATACTTGTATTACTATTTGTGTTTTTCAATACAATGTAGAAATACCGGTCAATAACTGTATAGTCTTCTTCGATAGATGCACGATAAGCAGAGTTTCGATAGGATGCGCGGTCAGATACCAAAAGTTCTCCATCTAGATTATATACTTCTAGCGTAAAAGGTTTATCGCATCTGGCATTAATTTCTGCATACCCATCAATTCCTAGGTCGAAATAATACGAAGAATAGGTTAAACTTTTACATGTCCATTGGTGATCTACAATGTACCAGGAATCCGGAGCAAGCGATGTGGGAATCGTAGATGCGCGCGTGTCAACGGCAGATGTGCTACCAATCATACCCATGAGGATACCAAATGAACAAACTACCGTAAGTAGCTTTCTAATTTTGTGTTTCATAAGACTCATACCCTCCTTAAGTAATTTAATTGCAGAAAGATCTTTCTATCTATATATTGTTCACGCAATATATGATTGTCACAAAGAGAAGATCTATTTTTTTTGTGACTTTTTGGCATGTAATTGACAAAATATAATTGGTAGATTATATAGAAACCCCAATCTATTATTGATCAAAAACTATAGCAGGAGATGTGTTTATGAATTATCGGCCTCCCAAAATGCTTTTGCTTAAAGTCTGTGGGACACTGTTTCTTATTGTACTGACTACATTTGTATTTTTTTGTTTTATCTTCTCCCTTTATATCAAAAATATTATACTACCTCAGGCCGAGATTTCACTTACTTCATTCTCACCAAAATTATCAACAACGTTATATTACAAAACCGATAGCGATTGGAATGAATATGAAAGATTATTTAGCTCAGAAAATAGAATTTGGATTGAATACAGTGAAATACCACAAGATCTTATTAATGCAACTGTTGCAATAGAAGACAAAAGATTTTGGACCCATCATGGTGTAGATTGGATACGAACAGTAAAGGGTGGAATTTCAATGTTTACCGGTGGACAAATAGAAGGAGGATCCACAATTACTCAACAATTGATAAAAAATATGACTCAAAAAGATGAAGTAACCGTAAAGAGAAAACTGTTGGAAATATTTAGAGCATTAAATTTGGAGCAAAAATATACGAAAGAAACGATTCTGGAATACTATCTTAATTACATTTATTTTGGACATCAAAATTATGGAATTGCTTCAGCGTCAAGCTATTACTTTGGAAAAGATGTGCGGGATCTAACGTTAGAAGAATGCGCAATTCTAATTAGTATCACCAACAATCCTTCTCTTTATGATCCATATACCCAAACAGATAATTTGTCAAACCGAGCACACTTAGTGTTAGATCTGCTATTAGAACAAGAACAAATTACTGAAAAAGAATATAATGAGGCCGTTGCTGCTTTGGAGAATATAGATACAATAATAACTTATGATCCTCAAACAAAAACGTCAGCATCAGATGGAATCTATTCTTGGTATACAGAAACAGTAATCACAGAGGTAATTCAGGACTTAATGGATTGCTATAATTATACAGAAAGAGTTGCGACAGACTTGGTATATTCAGGAGGCCTTTCAATATACACAAATGTAGATGCTGAGATTCAGACAATGGTTGATAATGTGTACCTGAAAGAAAGTTTATCCTTAAAATCTAAGTCTGGTCAAGAAATACAGTCAGCAATTGTAATAATTAATCCTGAAGGACGAGTAGTTGCTATTGCTGGGCAACTGGGGGAAAAGAAACAAAATCGCATATTCAATATGGCTACAAGCGCGCATCGCCAACCTGGCTCTAGTATAAAACCCTTATCAGTATATTCACCTGCTCTTGAAAAAAATCTTATTACATCATTTTCTACATATGACGACTATCCTATTATTAATGATGGTAATGTTTGGCCTCATAACGCATATGGCTATTATAACGGGATGACGTCAATAAAGGAGGCAGTTGCAACATCATCGAATGCTGTTGCTGTTAGAGTTTTAAACGATGTTGGAACAACAAATTCACATGCATTCATACAAAATAACTTTCATTTTTCAAATGCAAGTATACTTCCGGAAGATATAGGACTGGCCCAATTAGCTTTAGGGGGATTGACTAATGGAGTCACCCCTTGGGAAATGGCTGCCGCATATTCAGTTTTTCCAAGAGGAGGTGTATATATAGAACCTACAACATATAGTCAAGTGAAAGACTCGAACGGAAATGTTATTTTGGATAAATCAAATCGAACGAATGAATTGGCTATTTCAGATAAAACTGCTTGGTATATTAATGAACTTCTTGAGGAAGTCGTTCTAAATGGCACTGGAGTAGGTGCATCAATTGATGGGATAGTAACAGCAGGAAAAACAGGAACGACTGACAATAACTACGATAAATGGTTTGTAGGGTATACCCCATACTATACTGCTGCTGTTTGGGTTGGATATGAAACTCCAGAAAAGATTGCTAGCAGCACAAACCCGGCAATTCAATTGTGGAAGCAAGTAATGACGCCTGTACATGAGGGATTAGCAGAAAAAAACTATTTCACTCAGTTGGATACTACAACTGTTACAATTTGTAAGGATAGCGGGATGAAAGCTACTGAGGCCTGTGAGCTTGATCCCAGGGGATCACGACTAGAATATGTGATGTGTCCATCAGAAGATGTTCCATCAGAATACTGTAGCATACATGAAACCGTCAATGGCTGTGCTGATAATCCTGTTTTACTTGACGGGAGAATGGTTGAGGGACTATATTATGCAAATAATGAATTTTGTCCCAATCAAATTCAATTTTCTCTGCTAAATATTAACAGGGAAAACCTACCTAGTATTAGTAGCAAGGATTCAATATACACTATTCAGAACTGGAAAATGATGGGGGTTTGTACTTTGCACAATGATTCGGTTATATTTGAAAGTGGAGATAGTGCTGAAAGTGAGGAAGACGAAATGACAGACATTAACGAGAAGGGAGATATATCTAATGATCAGATTGATGAAATAGCTGATTAATTGATTTGATAAGAGGCCGGAAGTAGTTTAGTTGCAAATAAGGAACCTGGAAATGACATATCATGAGTATTTAATAGAACAGTATGAAGAAGCGTTATTTAAACTCTTGCTTTATGAGTTAGTATTGTATCAGGAACCAGTTAATTTAGGTGAAAAAAAGAGAGAAAATAATTTGGAAAAGAGTAATAGATAAATCCAAATTTATCTAAATTGAGTCCATCCCAAGCTTTGTATAAACCTCTAATGTGGTGTAGAATAGGAGCACCACATTGGAGGTTTTACTATGGCCAGAAAGAATCGCACCCCAGAAGAAAAGGCCCGGCGAGAGAAGAGCCGCAAACTGCTGCAGATGGCAAACATCAGCAGCATGGATGACATCCAGAACTTGTTTAAAGAAACCATTGCCGAGTTTATGGAGAACGGCTTAGAGGCGGAATTGGACGACGAGCTGGGTTACCGCAAGTACGACTACAAAAATAAGAACATAGACAACAGCCGCAACGGGCACAGTAGCAAGACGCTGCGCACCAGCTTTGGGGATGTAGAGGTTTCTGTGCCCCGGGACAGGAAGGAGGAATTTGAGCCACAGGTGCTGAAAAAGAACCAGACCAGTATCAGCCAGGACATTGAGGAAAAGATTCTGTCCATGTATGCCAAGGGGAATGACCACTGAAGATATTGAGGCACATGTCCAGGATATTTACGGGATTTCCGTCTCGGACAGCACAGTCAGCCGGATCACAGCCAAAATCCTGCCTGTGGCCCGGGAGTGGCAGCAGCGGCCGCTGGAGGCCATCTACGCAGTGGTATTTCTGGACGCGATTCACTACCATGTCCGCAACGAGGGACAGATTGTGAAGAAGGCGGTGTACATCGCTATAGGCATTGACCTGAACGGGCGCAAGGATGTGCTGGGCATGTGGGGCGGGGAGAACGAGAGTGCCAAGTTCTGGGCCACCGTACTCAATGGCCTGAAAAACCGGGGCATAGAGGACATTTTCATTGCCTGTACGGACAATTTGACCGGTTTTGTCGCGGCCATCCACGCCACTTTCCCCAAGGCCGAGCTCCAGAACTGCATCATCTACCAGCTGCGCAATTCCAGTAAGCATGTGTCTTACAAGGATCTGAAGGTCCTCATGGCCGACTTGAAGGCGGTCTATGCCACTGTGGACGAGCAGGCCGCCCTGGATGCCCTGGATACGTTCAGGGAGCGCTGGGATAAGAAATACCCCAAAATCTCTCAGTCCTGGCGGGATAACTAGGCCAACCTGAAAACCAATTTCAAGTATCCTCAAAAGGTACGCCGGCTCATCTACACTACCAACGCCATTGAGGGATTCAACCGCCAACTGCGGAAAGTAACTAAGGCCAAATCGGTGTTACCCACCGACGATAGTCTGCTGAAAATGCTGTACCTGGCCATGATAGACATTATCCCAAAATGGACTGGCCGCCGCCAGGACTGGAGCGTGATTCACGCCCAGATGGCAGTCTTCTTCGCTGAACGCATGCCTGAGTGATACTGCCGGACCGGGAAGTCAACAGTTGCAACGTCCTTGACTTCCCACCTTCCACACGTTATGCTGCATACAAGGCGGCCGACGCATAAGCTGCTGCCGCCCCATATAAATTTTGCTCTGTTCTCCACCCTTTATGGAGTTTACACAGAATTTTAGACACACTCTCTAAATTTAAAATATTTATCGTTTTTTCCATTAAAAAATTTTTGATAGACTGAAGCGTCGGTGCTGAAATAATTCAACACCGACGCTTTTGCTTGCTCTTCATTATATTACTATGAAATTCTGAGCAATGGATTCGAATGCACAGATAATTAGAGGACTCCAACCAGTTTGATAATTAAATCACGATTCGATGCGTCTAAATTATACAGGAATATTCCCTGTATGGATATATATCAGGCTTTACTTAATACTCCACAACAGCAGAATACGTTGTTAAAGCCTCAATAAGACTGTCACTGGTATCATAAACATCTGCAGAAAGTTTTATACGATAATCATAACCACTGGTGACGTACCAATTTTCTTTGAAAGACATACTCTTGCCGCTATCATCCCATTTCTTAACTGTAATCCAAGACGAACCCTGTTTTCTTTGCAGTTCAAGTGTTGCATCACATGTATATCCACTCCTTGCCTCAATTGTTCCACTGGAAGTTGCTAAGCCGGCATTTGAAATGTTTAACTCTGCATAAAACAATCTCATTCCTACATATCGTGCAGAAATAAATGAGCTATAACTTCCTAGAAATTGGGGTAATTCTGCTGCTGCAGTAGGAATGGTAAATGTAGCTAAACTGCAGACCAATACACCCGCTGTTAAAATGCTTTTTAATTGAGTTTTCATGTTTATAAGCCTCCTTTTGAACTTAGGTTCATTTAAGGAGACTACAAACAGTCTGAAATGCAACACAATATTAATTAACCATTCCAGTGTATTCCGTTTGCCAATTTGATCATGTCTGCTTCAGTTTGGTTTGTTGCAGAAATACAATATACACCTTGTCTCGAATCATCAATCCAAAATACAGTTAAATCGCTCCATATCTGCGGCATACTTAATTGTATTTGTTTAAGCATGTTTTCATTTTTAGTATATAATGTTGCCTTATGATTTTGAATTTCTATTTCTTTTGATGTAGTCCCCTCTGTATCAAAAGTATAGATTAAACTGGAATTATATGGTTTTATATCGATCATAATTTCACTATCTTCTGAGTTCACGTAAACTGCATGATCACTAGCTCCATCTTTAATGGTCCAGCCGGAAACGAGACTGTATCCCTCTGGTAACCATTCTAGTGCAATATTATATTGATACTTCAATCCAGGAACAGTTCCTGAAGAGGAGCGATGATCTTCCATTTGATTTCCTTCAAAACTGATTTGTGTCCGATCGTCCATCACTTGAATCAGCGCATTTAGTGTGGCTACTCTCACATCTTCCGAAAGAGCAAAAGCTGCTGTGAACATGACCCCTCCCAAGGCAGCGACCACAGCCACTCGTGTGAGCCATCGGGCTGCAGTCCGCCCGGTGGCTCGGAGTTGCTTTTGAGCAAAAGCAGCGCGAATCGTCTTCTCACAGCGCTTCTGCACATCCTTCGGCACCTCTGCGTTCGGATCTTTCTTCAGCTCCTCATTCAGCCGAAGGGCCTCTTCGCCTTCCGACTCCGCCACCCCTTCCATCAAAAGGGCAAACAGGGCGTCCTCATATTGTTCCCTCAAGCGTTCATGGTCTGTCATATCTTTTCCCCTCCTTCCGCATCAACTCCAAGGCCTTTCGTCTGGCCCGTGTCAGCCTCATCCGCACACTGGAAGGGCGGCATCCCAACAGTTGGCTGATCTTTTCATTATCATACCCCAGAATGTATTTCCCTTCAAGGACCAATCTCGTCTCAGCATCCAACTTAGGCCAGACTGTCTTCAAGAGTTCCATCTTTTCCTGAAAAATGAGCGTCTCATCCATCGACCGGCCGCTCTCAGCTTCTTGTGTCGTGAGATCATCTAAATTGACCAGCCGGTCCTTCTCCTCCTGCCACATCTTTAAGTAATCAATAGAGGTATTTCGTACTGTAGATAC
>NZ_JACJJE010000008.1 GCF_016899775.1 Pseudoflavonifractor capillosus | reverse complement strand
GTCAAGGACATGAGCCGGTTAGGGCGAAACTACTTGCAGGTAGGGTTTTACACGGAAATGCTGTTCCCTCAAAAGGGTGTGCGTTTTATCGCTGTCAACGATAATGTGGACAGTGCCAGCGAGGGCATGGACAACGATTTTACCCCGCTGCGAAATCTGTTCAATGAATGGCTGGTGAGAGATACGAGCAAGAAAATCAAGGCAGTGAAAAAGTCAAAAGGCATGAGCGGCAAGCCTGTTACCAGCAAGCCGGTTTACGGCTATGTGATGGACGAGGACGAGAATTTTATTATAGACGAGGAAGCCGCCCCGGTGGTGCAGCAGATTTACCAGCTTTGCCTTGCCGGGAACGGCCCGACCAAGATTGCCCGTATGCTGACGGAGCAGCAAATCCCCACGCCGGGGACGCTGGAATATCAGCGGACAGGCAGCACCCGCCGTTATCACCCAGGCTATGAGTGCAAATGGGCGACCAACACCGTCGTTCATATCCTCGAAAACCGAGAGTACACCGGATGTCTGGTGAACTTCAAAACGGAAAAGCCTTCTTATAAGGTCAAGCACAGCATAGAGAACCCCGTCGAGAAGCAGGCCATTTTCGAGAACCACCATGAGCCGATCATCGACAAGGAAACATGGGAACGGGTGCAGGAGTTACGCAAACAGCGCAAACGCCCGAACCGCTACGATGAAGTGGGGCTGTTCTCCGGGATTTTGTTCTGCGCCGACTGCGGCCATGTGCTGTATCAGCAGCGGTATCAGAACAAAGACCGCAAACAGGACTGCTACATCTGCGGCAGCTACAAGAAGCGCACCCGCAACTGTACGGCGCACTTTATCCGCACCGATCTGTTGACCGCTGGTGTCCTGGCAAATCTCCGGCAAGTGACCGAATACGCAGCCAAGCATGAGAGCCGGTTTGTGAAACTACTTGTCCAGCAGAACGAGATCGGCGGCAAGCGAAAGACCGCCGCAGCCATCAAGCAGCTTGAACAGGCGCAGGAACGCATTTCTGAAATCAGCCGCATTATCAAGCGGCTGTATGAGGACAATGTAAACGGCAAAATCAGCGATGAGCGTTTCATGGAACTGTCGGCTGACTACGAAGCCGAGCAAGCGGAGCTGAAAAAGAGAGCCGCCGCCCTGCAAGCCGAACTGGACAAGTCACAGGCAGCTACCGTCAACGCCGAGAAATTTATGGGCATTGTCCGCAAGCACCTTGCCTTTGAAGAACTGACCCCCACTCTCTTGCGGGAAATGATCGAGAAAATTGTGGTGCATGAGTGCAGCTATGATGAGAACGGCACCCGCAGGCAGGACATTGAGATTTATTACAGCTTTGTCGGCAAGATTGACTTGCCCGAATAACCGCCCGACCTATCCGACACAATGGCCAAGTGTCGGATAGGAACGGCAAAATTTTTTGCACTTCTATTGCTTCTTTATCACACATAAGCAAAGGTGCCGGGAATATTGCGGGCCATGTGGAAAGACGGGAAATGATGGGTCTCTTTACAGGCGATGTCCTGGATCAGAGTACCGCCCATGGCCACATTGATCATCTGGACGCCCCGGCAAAAACCAATCATGGGCTTACCCAGCTCCAGAGCGCGTTTGATCATGGGAAACTGCAGTCCGTCCAAAGCGGTGTCCACAGGAGCGCTTCCCTGGTTCTCCTCGCCGTAAGAAGCTGGATCTACGTCGGGAATTCCGCCTGGCACCGCCACACCATCACATCGTTCTACATCGGCGGGGTTCACGGAGATGAAACACTCTGCCTGATCAGAGGTGAAAAAGTCTGCAGTCACCTCGCTGGGGGCAATAGAATACGGAGCGATTCCATTGGCGTCCCGCCAGGGTCCTTCCGGTCCTACAACTAAAATTCGGTACATATTATTCTCCCTCCTGCTGAATTGCTTTTGTCGGCGGCAGAATGGAACATTTCCGCCGCGCCAGTTCACTCCTATAATTCAGCATTTGTTGTGCCAACATAGTGATTTCTAGCGAAACTGACGTGAAATTGGCGTGTTGAATAAATTCACTATTACAAAATTATTTATACTGCCGAAATGAGTTGTTAAAATCAAAGCTGCATTCAGGCAAATCAGTTCAGGTGACACGTATTTCTTCTGAAACATCTTGCATTAAATCCGATTAAATCCTATAATGACAATTAAGACGGCGGCTTGGAGGGGACTTAATGCAACAGAAGAAAATGGTTTTGTTATTTCCGGACTATCGCTTTCAACATACTGCCAACGTCTTAGCACAGAACCTGGTTGAGGTGTTCGAGGGCGCGGCGGAGATTTCCGTGACATACAGCTGCGATTTATCCTCTGGTGAAATGGTCGTGGGGGATTTGATTCTGCTCCCCATTTCCAACTATATTTTTTATTACGAGTCTATTATTTCTGAACTGAACCGTCTGATGATCATTTCTCGAGCTGTCCAACGGACATCTCTTTCCCTGCTGACTCAGTTTTCGAAGGGAAGCAGCGTTCTGGTGGTTAATGCATCCCCGGAGCTGACCCGGGAGCTGACCAACTCCCTCTATGAAATTGGGCTCAACTACATCAACTGGATTCCCTATGATCCAGAGGCAGACCAAAGCAGCTATCAGGGCATTGAAGTCGCCGTCCATCCCGGTGAGGAGGAATATGTCCCGCCCTTCATCCGCCAGAGCTTCGATATAGGGGACCGGTTTATCGACACCTACTCCATGGTGCGCATTGCCGGTAAGCTGGGACTGAACAACGACATCATAAACAGCCGCCTGCTGCTCTACTCCCGCAAGCTGGCAGAGCCGGAGTCCAGCATTACCTCCACATACTTTGACAATTATCTGAAGGGGCTGATTCTGAAGTACTATGTCCATGTGCTGGAGGAGGGGCTGCTTCTGTGTGATACTGAGTATCACCTGCTCTATGCCAACGCTGCCGCACAGCGCCTTCTGAATTGCCGGGGGGATGCAGACCAGGAGGCTCTGGCCCGCCAACTCACTGGTCCCCTGGCTTCGGTGCTGGAAGAGAATTTCACCTATGACCGCCTGGAAGTCTGCGGGGTGCAGTGCGCCGTAACCAAGAGCCCTATTATCATCTCCGGTGTCCTCACCGGTTACTGTATCACGTTCCGAGAGGGAAATAACCTCCGGGGGGAACAAGCGGAGGCTTCCCTAGAGGCTATTCGCCGGGGGTTAACCGCGCGGACTACCTTCTCCGACATCCTATGCCGCTCTGAGGCCATGATCCAATGCATCCACCTGGCTAAGCAGGCCGCCGCCACCGATTATTCTGTTTTAATTGAAGGGGAGAGCGGAACAGGGAAAGAACTGTTGGCTCAAGCGATCCATAACTACTCACCTCGGCATGGGCAGCCGTTTGTGGCCATCAACTGCGCAGCTATGCCCGAGTCTCTGCTGGAGAGCGAGCTCTTTGGATATGAAGGCGGTGCCTTTACCGGAGCCCGGCGGCAAGGCCGGACCGGCCTGTTTCAGCAGGCGGACGGAGGTACCATTTTCTTGGACGAGATCGAGGACATGCCCCCCTCCCTCCAGGCGATGCTTCTGCGGGTCCTGCAGGAAAAACAGATCATGAGGCTTGGCGGAGACCAGATGATTCCGGTAGATGTGAGGATCATCGCCGCTTCCAACCGTCCATTGGCCGACCAGGTGCGGGAGAAGAAATTCCGAGCCGACCTATTTTACCGACTGAGTGTTCTGCCTGTCCGTCTGCCTCCGCTACGCCAGAGAAGGGCGGATGTTCCCTTGTTGCTGGAACACTTTCTAGGGGCGGAGTATGCGGCATTCACAGCGGAACAAAGGAAATTTTTGGAACAGTACCCCTGGCCCGGGAATGTCCGCCAGCTGCAGAACTTTGCCGCCTACTACAAGACTACCCACCGCATAGACAGCTTCTTTGAGGGAACGGAGCGTACAGCCCTGTCCAGTTGTCCAGATCCCCTCCCGCTGATCCAGAAGCACTCGGCTCCCGGACACGGGATTGGCCGCACCGCCCTGCTGGAACAGCTGCGGGCCCAGGGATTCAACCAGGTTAGCGATGTGTGGCTGCGCCAGGAACTAAGAAGGTTGGAACAAGCGGGATTCATTACGGTATGCCGTGGACGAGGCGGCTGCCGGATCACACCGTTGGGGAAGCGATATCTCGAACAATAACAAAATAGTCATTGTATAAATGCTTATTACCTAAATATCTGGATCTGATTGAAACTTCTGCTGAGAATGAAATGCTTGCTCTTGGAAGGCAGTTTCTTTGTTAACACCATCGTAAATGCCTTGCTCCAAGTACCCCATAGAGGAGCGGGAAAGAGGCTAGGAAAGGACTTTTAATCCCTGTTTGAGTATGGTATATTAAATACGGAGGAGGTGTGTCCCATGTCTGAGCATATCTATTCCCAGGACGAGATTTGTGCTGCTGTGTTGCCGATGCTGAAAAAATATCATGCGGAAAAGGCAATTTTATTTGGATCTTATGCCAGGCAGGAGGCCAACGCCGCCTCTGACATCGATCTGATTGTTGTCGGGGGAAAAGATTTTGACCTGACGGATGTGCTGTGCATCGCGGAGGAACTGCACTGCGCTCTGGGGAAAGCTGTGGATGTCTATGAACTGCGGGAGATCAATCCACAGTCGGCTTTCTATGATGCGATTTTAGCCGAGGGGGTGCAGATCGCATGAAGTACAGTGATCAGCAGAGAATCGAGAAGATCCGGGAAACCACAGAAAAACTTTTGACTTATGTGCAGAGAGGACAAATCACTCCAGAGAAGGTCTGCAATGAGGAGACGATCCAGTGGACGGTCACGACGCCGCTGACAACATTGGGGAGCATGTCTACAACCTGTCGGACGATTTTAAGAAATCACATCCAGAAATCCCGTGGATTAAAATTGCCGGCCTGAGGCACCGGCTGGTCCACCACTACGAGGACACCAACTGGATCGTGATCTGCGCCATCATTTTCGATGTGCTGCCGGAGTTCCTGAAGGAGATCAGTGACCTTTGACCCACACCGTGACCCACACGGGGAAACGAAGCAACGGAGATAACGGATACAAGAGTGCTGGAAAGGATGACACTCCGGACTGGAAAGGGCACAATAGGCCTGGAAAGCAGAAAACCTCATCCTCCCAATCAGTTGGTAAGGATGAGGTCCCCAGTTCGAATCTGGGTAGCAGCTCCATTAAAAACCCTTGAGCCTCAACGGCTTGAGGGTTTTTTATTTTTTTCTTTCTTTAGCAAGGCCGCCATTTTGAGCGGCTTGCTAAACTCCTTGCTAAACAAAAAATGATTGCCTTAACTGGCATTTTCTGCATTGCGAAGCAGTAGCTGCATATGTTGCTGATCACGCCGCAGATTCTGGGCCGTGAGTGAAGGCCTTCTGGCCGCCCGGCGAAACGGACGCGCGGTCGCGAAGCTGTACTTTTTGCTGCGGCTCAGGAGAGCCGGGGGATAGGACGAGACGCGCCAAAGACGGGAAAATTTTAGAATGCGGGATCCTGCGGGAGTGCAGTATAGCCCGTTTGCGGACAATTCAAGCCTGTTTTATTGCGGAGGGAGATGGCGCCTGATATACTGTGCCTGCCATGAAATGGACTGCGGTACTCCAGTGGGGACCGGTAGGATTGAAACAAGCTTCAATGGATAAAGGAGGCAGCGTTATGATGTATCAGGAGAAAACAAGGCGGCCCGTGCCTGGACGGGGGGGAGCTTCGGCCGTTCAGCCCGTTTCGGAAGCCGCGCCTCCCAACAGTAGTTATGCAGACCTGTCCGACAGCCCCTCCGGCGGTCTGGAGCAGCAGATGCAGGCGCGCATGACTTCCCATTTTCCGGATGCCTCCCGGCTCTCACGGGGGTCCGGCCGGGCCCTGACCTTGCCCGACCAGGTGCAGAGTACCATCGAACAGCACTTTGGCCATTCCATTGACAACCTGCGCTTCCGGGAATCCAGCGACGTGGAATCCATCGGCGCCAAAGCCTACGCCCGGGGCGATGAGATCCACTTCGCGCCCGGCCAGTTTCACCCGGACACTGCCCTGGGCCGCAAGATGATCGGCCATGAGGTGGCCCATATCCTCCAGCAGGCCAAAGGAGGGCTGGGGGACGGCGGCGAACTGAATGTGGACCGCTCCATGGAGGACCGGGCTGACATGCAGGGTGATGCTATCGCCTCTATGGCGCCTGCCGGCGGAGTGGAGACCGCCGGGCTCTCCCCCATGCCGACCGCCTCCTTTTCCTCCGCGCCGGTCCAGGGATGGGGGGTAGGAATTTTCAACAAAAGAGGGGAACATGAGACGCTCACCGATGAAGGCAGAAAAAAAGCCCTTGGGTTTCTGAACCGAAGCAGGACAGCCGGGCAAAGAACGCCAAATCCACTGGCCAGCGAGAAAAGCCGGAAGAGCCTGATTTACGGCGCCCGGTTCAACGACGTGGGCACACACAGCGCGGTGGGAATGGGAGGCAGCTTAACGGTTACAAAGCACGACCCCTTTATCAATCAGACCCATGAAGGCGATATGCAGTTCCTTCACGCCATGGATACCAGCGGCGGAGATCTCCAGGCCAATGTGGATAAAATGAAGCGGTATGCCCAGTTTGCTTCTGACGTGTACCAAAACCGCAGAAAGGACGGGAAAAATTTTCAGGACCAGAATATGCTGGACTATGTGCTCTCACAAGACGGGGAGGGCGACCCCTTCCAGGAAATGATGATGTCCACCATGCTCACGCCGGCTGCACTGAAAGTTGTGGAGCAGAAAATGGCGAAATGGGATAAAAGGCATGGGAATGAATCTCCGGAAACGCGGAGAGAAGCCCGGGTAAGGAAGATGAAGAAAGAGGTCACCTTCAGCGCAGAGGACGAACAGCAGGTCCGGAAGGCAGCCGGGGATAAGTATGACCAAAAGGGAAAGCTAGGCCGCTTTTTTTCCCGCGGCCGGGAAAAATATATTCAAAAGAAGATTGAAAAAGAAAGAGCGAAGAGAGAAAAAAATCGCTCTCAGTATGCCCGGGGAACAGTGGGGAACTTCTTTACGGGCGGGAACCAGGATCTGGACGCCGGAATGGTGGCGCTGGGTTCGGCTTCCCACATGATTGAGGACAGCTTTGCCGGGTCCCATGCCACGCGGGCGGACAACCTCTATTTGGGCTCGGGTCATATTTCAGCCACGGACCTCAGCGACGACGGCATGGCTGTGGCCGACAAAGCCACGCCCATTATTACCAGCCCGGACTACACCAAGCAGGACCACAATCCGCTCTGGGGCCGTCACGGGAAAGGCGATAAATTCATCGGCGAAGATGCGGCGGGCGGCCAGCTGACCGACACAAACCAGATTATTGACAACACGCAGGGGGGCGCCCTGGCGCGGGATGCCGTGGCGCAGTTCCTCGCCATGAATGTTCGGATGAAAGAGACGGGCTCCACTTCGTATGGGGGGTCCCCTCTGGAGAGCTTCATGAATCGCCTCCTGCGTCCGGACGATACGGCCCTCCAGCTGGGGGCGACCGCCACAGGCCGGGCCTATGATACAAAGTACAAAGGGCCGGCCACAGAGACCGCCCAGGCGGGCGCGGATGCATACTGGAAGGCCACGGGAGAAAATATCGTGGGCAACAGAAAGACATCTGCGGAAACCCGCGCCTCCCAGATGGGACCGGAGATCGAGGCGCTGGGCAAGATCCTGTACAGCGGGGACTCGGCCGACCAGCAGGTTCAGGCGAAATACGTCCCCCACGCCAAAGAGATGCTGGCCAATGTCAACGGCATGATGAGACAGCTTCAGGATGCCGGTTTGGCGGGCGGCGATACCTACAATCAGATGGCGGAGCATAAGCGCGCCCTGCAGGCCATGCTGGTCCGCTACGACCAGAATGTCATGAATCTCTGACCGACACAGGCATTCCGGCTGTTTCAGGCGGCCGCCGATGGCGCGGGGTCAGCCGGAAAGACACCGCCTGCCCGGATGGGGCTGCGTGCCTTGCCGCTGTGAGAAAGCCCTGGATTGGGATTTGTATTTTTGCGAAAGGTATGGTAAAATCGGAAAGCAATTGTTTGACATAGAGTTGCTTCTGATTTCAGGGCAGCACGCCCGGCCGGAGTACCCGGCGGATCGCCGAGGACAGAGAGGAGCGCTCAGAGGCGCTGAAGGGGCGGGGAATGTCCCGGGAAACAAAGAAAGAAGGTGCGGTCGGTTGACCGCGGCAAAGCGTTTGGCTGCCCTCTGCGGCGGGCCAAACGCTTTGCCTGCCCGGATGGAACTGGAGGACGGGAGGCCTGTGCTTTCCAAGCCCTCCGTGTGCGGCGTCTGTCTCGAATGACCAAAATTGAGCATATACCCATAATCGGTCTTTTATGAGGCCCGATTATGGGCGGCTTTCTGCCGCTTGGGGGAATTTTGTTGGGATTACAAACCCAGGTTACCTCTGGATCGAGGAAAATAGCGGCTCTGAAGTTGGCACAAAATTTGCACTCTATGGAAGGCAGAACACCAAAGCGGGTCACCCGGAAAGACCGGCCTGTGTCCGGCTGCGGTGAAGAAAATGGAGGGGTTCTCTATGAAATTTGGACTGTTGAAGGATATTAAGCCCGGCGAGTACCGAACCATCGTGACTCCCGCGGAAGTGGAGGCCATTGTACGCGACGGCCATGAGGTCTATGTGCAGCGGGGCGCGGGCGCGGGCGCCGGCTTTGCGGACGAGCAGTACGCCCAGGAGGGCGCCAAGCTGGTGGACACCATGGAGGAGATCTATGGGACCTGCGATTTTGTCACCAAGGTGAAGGAGCTGGAGCCCTGTGAATTCCCCCTGCTGCGGGAGAACCAGATTGTGCTCACCTGCATCCACCCCGCCGCCCATCCCCAGGAGGTGCAGGCGCTGCTGGACAGCAAGTGCATCGCGTTTACCGCCGAGGACGCCCACCGGTACGGCTCCCCCAACTGTGAGGCGGCCGGCAAGCTGGGGGCGCTGATGGGTCTGGACTCCCTGCTGTCCATCCACGGGGGAAAGGGAAAATTCGTCAACGGCCTGGGCGGAGCCCCCGGCATCAAGGCCCTGGTCATCGGCGGCGGCACCGTGGGCCGGGCCTGTGTGTCTGTGCTCCATGCCCTGGGGGCCTGGGTGACGGTCATGGATATCAACATCGGCACGCTACGGGACATCGGCAAGCAGTTCAACGAGGAGGTCAACACCCAGATCTCTAACCGCTACAACCTGAAAAAGCTGTTGCCGGAGATCGACGTGGTCTATAACTGCGTGCGCTGGCCCAAGGACGCCACCGAGTTTATGATCGACCGGGAGATGGTCCGCTCCATGGAGAAGGGCTCCGTCATTGTGGACATCAGCAACGACGTGGGGGCCATTGAGACCTTCCATGAGACCACCCATGACGACCCCCGCTACATCGAGGAGGGTGTGGTCCACTACTGTGTCAGCAACATCCCCGGCGCCATTGCCCAGTCCACCTCCATCGCCTACGCGGCCTCCATGCTGCCCCATTTCCGCTCCATCCTCAACGACGGGGTGGCCGCCGCCTGTGCCAAGGACGGCTTCCTCCGCCGCAGCCTCACCGCCTACCGGGGCTATCTGACCCACGAGGAGACCAGTGCCATCCAGAACCGGCCCTGGATTCGTCCGGAGGACATTCTGGGAATCGCCGGAGAGAAGCTGGACCCGGCTCCCGCCGCCACCGGCACCAAGTCCAGCAATTTTATCCAACTCTGATCCTGTGCCCCTCCGGCGGGCTCTCCGCCGGAGGGGGGCGGGGGAAATCTAGGAGGAACTCAAGTGACTGTCAACGATTTTCTGCTCGATTTTGCCATTGCCTCTCTCTTTATTATGGTGGGACAGCTGATCCGGGCCAAGGTGGGCCTGGTTCAGAAGTTCTTTGTCCCCGCCAGCATGATTGCCGGCTTTATCGCCCTGGCCCTGGGCAACCAGGGGCTGAACGTCCTGCCCTTCTCCGGCTCCATCGGGGACTACCCCGGCGCGCTGATCATCCTGATCTTTGCCGCCGTGGGCATGAACGGCTTCTCCTTCTCCAAGAAGGAGTTTAAGTCGGAGCTGGACCGGGTGGGCTCCTACTTCTCCTATAAAGTGCTGGCCCAGGCGATCCAGTTCGCCTTTGCGCCCCTGTTCGGCGTGCTGGTGATCTCCCAGCTGTTCCCGGAGATCAACTACGGCTTCGGATTCCTGCTGGCCTCCGGCTTCTCCGGCGGCCACGGCACCGCCGCCGCGGTGGGCTCTAAAATGGCGGAGCTGGGCTTCACCGACGCCACCGACATCGGCATGACCTGCGCCACGGTGGGAATCCTCTCGGGGATCTTTGGCGGGCTGTTCTTCATCAAGATCGGCACAAAGCGGGGCTGGACCAAGTATATTGAGAGCTTCCAGTACATCTCCGGCGACCTGAAGACCGGCCTGATCCGGGATGAGGACAAGCGCGGCTCCATGGGCAGGGAGACGGTGGCCTCTGTGGTGCTGGACCCCCTGGCCTGGCACCTGGCCCTGCTGCTGGTGGCCTCCGGCGCCGGATTTTTGGCCAACGGCTGGATCAAAAACGCCACGGGGCTGGATCTGCCCAGCTATCTGCTGGCCTTTATCATCGCCATTGTCATGTTCCTGTGTTTTCAAAAGACGGGAGTGGGGCATTATATCGACAATACGGTGATCAGCCGTATTTCCGGCACAGCCACCGACTACCTGGTGTTTTTCGGCATCGCCTCCATCAAGATCTCCGTGATTGTGGAGTACGCCGTCCCCCTGCTGATGCTGCTGCTGTTCGGCATGGTGCTGGTGGTGCTCACCCTGATGTACTTTGGCCCGGCCATGAACAAGGGCAGCTGGTTTGAGCGCTCCCTCTTTGTGTGGGGCTACTCCACCGGGGTGTTTGCCATCGGCTTTATCCTGCTGCGCATTGTGGACCCGGAGAACAAGTCCAAGACCCTCAACGACACGGCCCTGACCGGCCCCCTCACCACCCCCTTTGAGATGTTTGCCTGGTCCATGGCCCCCGGCATGCTGCTCCACGGGCAGCACTGGCAGTTCATCGGGCTTTACCTGGTGATTTTCGCGGCCTGTATTGTCGTCAACCTGATCTTCAAGTGGTGGTGGATCAAGCTGCCCCTGAACCGCCCGGCGGAGGGGGAGCTGAAGTGATCTTGTGATTCCGCGCCCCGTCTGATATGATAGGAGAAAACCGGTCCATCAGAAAGGCGGCGGGCGGCAATGAAGTTTTTGCAGGAGCTGTTTCACGGAAAGGGCTATATTGACGGAATCACCATCATCAACCTGGAGGGGGAGATTCTGTTCACCGCCAAGTTCAACAACAAGCTGGGCCAGGACCAGGGCTCGGAGGAGCTGGTGGGGAAGAATTTCCTGGACGTCTATGAGAATCTGACCCCTCAGACCAGCACCACCATCAAGGCGATGGAGCGGGGAACCCCGGCCTATGTGGAAAACCAGTTTTTAAAGACCAGGGGGCGGGACGGAATCACCATCACCTCCCTGTCCATCCCCATCAAATGCGGGGGGCGGATTGTGGGGGCCATCGACCTGTCCACCCAGGAGCCGGGCGTCTGCCCGGAGGCCCCGGAGGGGCTGCTCCAGGTGGACGTCTCCGGCTATTTTCACGGGGACACCCGAAAAATGGCCATGCGGGACGCCGCCGTATTCACACTGGACGACCTGGTTGCGGAGGACGCGGCCATGAAGCGGGTGCGGGACTATATTCCGGTGGCGGCGTCCTGCGACCTTCCGGTTATGATTTACGGGGAGACCGGCACCGGAAAGGAAGTGGTGGCGCAGGCCATTCACAATGCCAGCCGCCGCAGCGCCAAGCCCTTCATTGCCCAGAACTGCGCCGCCCTGCCGGAGACCCTGCTGGAGAGCATCCTCTTCGGCACGGCCAAGGGGGCGTTCACCGGCGCGGAGGAAAACAAGGGGCTCTTTGAGCTGGCGGACGGCGGGACCCTCTTTTTGGACGAAATCAACGCCATGCCGGTCCAGCTTCAGTCCAAGCTGCTCCGGGTCCTTCAGGACGGCCGTTTCCGCAGCCTGGGCGGGCGGAGGACCAAGTGCGTGGACGTGAAGGTCATCGCCGCCATCAATGTGGATCCCCTCCAGGCCATCCGCAGCGGACAGCTGCGCCAGGACATCTACTACCGCCTGAGCGTGATGTCCATCCGCATCCCTCCCCTGCGGGAGCGCAAGGCGGATATTCGTCCCTTCATCAATCTATATGTCAACAAGCATAACGCAACCTTCCACAAGCACATTCAGTATATCTCCAGGGAGCTGGCGGAGTGGATGGAGGCATACGACTGGCCCGGAAACGTGCGGGAGCTGGAGCACCGGATCGTATCGGCCATGAGCCGGGTGGAGCCCTCCTCCCAGGTGCTGGGCCTGGAGGATCTGGAGGAGCTTCCCACGTCCGGCGCCCAGCCGCCCCTCCCCCTGACGGAGAAGGGGGAGGGGCCGGAGTCTCCGCCTCCCCTCCGACCCCTGCGCCAGGCGGTGCGGGAATATGAGCGCGGGCTGATTCAAAGGGCGCTGGAGGCCGCGGGCGGGAACGTCTCCCGGGCCGCCCAGCTCCTGGAAATTCCGAGACAGACGCTCTGCCGGAGGATTCAGGAATACGGCCTGCGGTCCGGAGGCCGCCGGAGCTCCTAGGCCATGTTTGAAAAATGTCAATATGCCCAAACGGCGGGCCTTTTTCCGCCATACTGCGTTGGTTTTCCTTGCAATACACAAAGTATTGCCGCGTCAAATCGCCTTGTCTGGCGAAAAAATTCCTTGCCGTTGGACACATTTCCAATTTTAAAACAGGGCCTGGCGCGTGAGGCTTGCCGGAGGGTTGCACCGGTTAGGAGAGCTGCCATGAAACAAGAATCGGTCAAAAATGTGCTGCTGCTGTTGGCGGGCGCATTTGTGTACAGTGTTGGAACCCAGTACTTTATCGTCCCGGCGCAGATCGCCCCCGGCGGAGCCGTAGGTATCGCCCTGATGATCAATCACCTGACCAGCCTGCCCATCGGTACGCTGACCCTGCTGATCAATCTGCCCCTGCTGGTGCTGGCCTGGTTTTACCTCAGCCACCGGTTCACGGTCCGCACGGCGGCCGCCACGGTGCTGGTGAGCGTGGTCCTGGACTTTTTGGTCACCCCCATCTGTCCCATGTACGGCGGGGACCGGCTGCTGAGCAGCGTGTACGGCGGCATCGTGGTGGGCATCGGCATGGCCCTGATCTTTCAGGCCGGCTTCACCACCGGCGGCACCGACATCGCCGGGTATCTGCTCCAAAAGAAATTCCCCCACTACTCCATTGGACACGCCCTGATGATTATTGAAGGGATCATTCTCCTGATGTCCATTTTTGTCTTTCAGGACGTGGACGCCGGCCTGTTTGGCCTGATCAGCGTTTACGTGCAGACCAAGGTCATCGACATGATCCTCTACGGCAGCGACGCGGGCAGCCAGGCGGTCATTATCACCCAGTATCCCCAGGAGATCTCCCAGCGGGTGATTCAGGAGCTGGAGCGGACGACCACCGTGCTCCCGGCCAGAGGGGCGTACAGCGGGAGCCCCACCAATGTGGTGCTGTGCACGGTGCGCAAGTCGGAATTTGTCCGGCTGAAGCGCATCATCGGCCAGTGCGATCCCAACGCCTTTGTCATGGTCAATGAGACGACGGAGGTGCTGGGACTGGGTTTCAAGGGCTTTGCAGAGGCCATTTAACCCAGTCCGGGCCTGCGGAGAAAGATATATTTGAGGACTCCCTCTGGGGAGGGCCGGAACGGATTGAGCGCCGGACGGAAAGATTGATCTTTCCGTCCGGCGCTTCAGCTTGTCAAAAAACCTGTGTAGAGAGGATTCCGCTCACGTTGGGGCGGGGAGCTCGAGGGGGCGGCCCGCCGCCCCCTGTCAATATCCATTTTTACATATATTTTACAAAAATTTGACGGGGAGCGGAGCGCAGATCCGCCCCCGCTCTGCTATACTGTCATAATAGATTTTTGCGCCCTGAAAAAATTTCAGGGCGTCACCCCGAATATCCAGCGGCGGCTCCGTATTCTTCTGCTGGAGGGGGCGGAGGGATCGACATGGTGGGGACAGAGCACAGCATCGTGGGCCAGGTATATGCGGCGAAGACAGACCCGGAGGCGGCGGACGCCCTGATCGGGCAGTACATGGGATTTATTCGCAGTGAGACGGTGAAGTTTGTCCACGCGGCCCCGGAGGACGGCCACGAGGACGAGCTGAGCATCGCCATGCTGGCCTTTTATGAGGCCGTTCTGGGGTACGAGAAAAGCCGGGGGGCCTTTCTCCCATTTGCGGCCAGGGCCATCCGGAACCGGCTCATCGACCACTACCGGACGGAAAGGCGGCACAGGGATGTGCTCTCCCTCCATGCCCCGGGCGGGGGAGAGGAGGACAGCGCGCTGATGGATACGCTGCCGGACGCCCGGGATGAGATCGGGGCGTATGAGCTGCGCTCGGCCAGCCAGGCGGAGATCCAGGAGTTCGGCGCCCAGCTGGCCCGGTTCGGGCTCTCCTTCTCCGATGTGGCGGACAACTGCCCACGCCAGGACCGGACGCTGGCCGCCTGCCGCCGGGTGCTGGACTACGCCCGGGCAAACCCAGCGCTGCTGGAAAAGGTGGCGGAGACCGGAAAGCTGCCCATGAACGAGCTGGCCCTTGGCTCGGGCACGGAGCGGAAGACCCTGGAGCGGCACCGGAAGTACCTGGTGGCCATTTTGCTGGCCTTCACCAACGGCTATGAGATCATCCGGGGGCACCTGTGCCAAATCGGCTCTGAGAGAGGGGGGACGAGGGGATGAAATATTTAGTTATGGAGACCCACCCCGCCTACGCGGTGGTGCTGGACGAGGAGGGCCGGTTCCTCAAGGCGGCCAACCTGCACTACCAGGTGGGGGATACCGTCCAGACCATCGTGGAGCTCCGGCAGGCGAAGCCCAGATCCCCCGCCCTGTGGAAGCCCCTGTCTGGACTGGCCGCCGCGGCCGCCTGCCTCTGCCTGGTGTTCTTTGGCTACTACCAGCCCAACTACACCGCCTACGGAACTCTGCGCATCCAGATCAACCCGGATGTGGAGATGACGGTGAGCCGCACCGACCGGGTGCTGGACCTGGAGGGGCTCAACGCCGACGGCGAGGATCTGATCGAGGGGTACGACTATCGGGGCAAGAACCGGGAGACCGCCGCCGGCGAGCTGGTGGAGCGGGCCATCGACATGGGCTACCTGTCCGACGGCGACACCATCTCTGTCACGGTGCGCAGCGACGACGCGGACTGGCAGGCCCGGGAGGAGGCCCAGATCCAGGCCCAGCTGGAGGAGCGGTACGGCGCGACCATCGTCATTCAGCTGGGAGATGGGGCGGCAGATCAGTCACAGTCCGCCGCAGCTCCGGAGGAGCCGGCGGAGGTGGTGGTACCGGTAACGCCTCAGAGCCCTGAACAAACCACGGGGACGGCAGCGGACCCCGCCGCCGGGGCCGGCGGGCAGGAGGACACAGACTACGGCCCCGGCGCGGATGGGGTGACCGACTACGCGGATACAGACTACGGTCCCAATTCCGACGGGGTGACCGACTACGCGGATACAGACTACGGCCCCAATGCCGACGGGGTGACCGACTACGCGGATACAGACTACGGCCCCAATGCCGACGGGGTGACCGACTACGCGGACACGGACTACGGTCCCAATTCCGACGGGGTGACCGATTACACAGACCCGTCCTCCGGCCCCTACTATGACGGGGTGACCGACTATGAGGACCGGGAGGACGACGGCGGGGATGACGATGACAGCGACAGGGATGACGACAGAGACGACGACGGAGACGATGACGGAGACGACGACAGAGACGGCGAGGATGACGACGACTGACCGGAAAAAATAAAAAAGTTTTTTCCTGCGACCCCGGTTTTCTGCTGCCCAGCCTCGTATTCTTCGGATGTAAGACAAAGAGAGACGGGAAATTCCCGGCGAGCCGCGTGCGGAGCCATCTCTGGCCCGGAACCGGCAGCTCATACAGACCTGACATTTTTAAGGAGATGAATGTTATGAAAACGAACTTCACCGCCAAGCTGTTTGGACTGACCCTGGTGACCGCCCTGACCCTGACCGCTCTGACCGCCTGTGGGAACGGCGGAGCAGCGACAACCGCCTCTGGAACCGCCTCCGGCTCCGCCCTCCAGAGCGGGGACGGCGGCAGCGTGGGCACTGTGCTGCTCAGCGTCAACCCGGAGATCGAGATGGACTACGACGAGGTGGGCAATGTGGTGACCCTCACCGGCCTCAACGAGGACGGAAAAGCGGTCCTGGCCTCCTACACCGGCTATGAAGGAAAGCCCTGCACCACCGTGGTGGGGGAGCTGGTGGATGAGATCAACGCGGGGGGCTACTTTGACGCCACCATCGACGGGCACGAGAAGAACATCGTGCTCAAGCTGGAGCGGGGTTCCGCCTACCCCAATGACCAGTTCCTGAACGAGCTGGCCGAGGCCGTCCGCCTGGTGGTGGAGGCCGACCAGATCGGCTCCCAGACCGTGGCCCTGGACGGGGACGACTACGACGATACCTACGGGGACAGGGGCTACATCAACGCCGCCGCCGCCCAGAACATCCTGTCCACCCAGCTGGGCCGGGACGACATCCAGTTCGTGGAGAAGGAGTACGACCTGGACGACGGGGAGTACGAGGTGGAGTTTGTCATGGACGGCGTGGAGTACGAGTACGAGGTGAACGCCGTCACCGGCAAGGTCACCGAGATGGACGCCGAATACCAGGACTATGACGACACCGACTACGGCCCCAATGCCGACGGCATCACCGACTACGACGACACGGACTACGGCCCCAACGCCGACGGGGTCACCGACTACGACGACACGGACTACGGCCCCAACGCCGACGGGGTCACCGACTATGACGACACGGACTACGGCCCTAACGCCGACGGGGTCACCGACTACGACGACACGGACTACGGTCCCAACGCGGATGGGGTCACCGACTACGACGACACCGATTACGGTCCCAACGCGGACGGCGTCACCGATTACGATGACGACGACTGGTACGGGGACCCCACCGGCTCCGACTACCCCGGCGACAGCGATGACTGGGACGATGATGACGACGACGATTGGGACGACGATGACGACGACTGGGACGACTGAGCCCGCCCCAATGCGCCACGAGCTCAAGCACCAGATCTCTCCCCCGGAGGATCTGGTGCTCTCCGGGCGGCTGCGCCGCCTGTTCCCCCACGACCGCCACGCGGGAGCGGACGGCTCCTACCGGGTGACCAGCCTGTACTTCGACACCCCCTATGACGCCGCCCTCCGGGAGAAGCTGGACGGGGTGGATCGCCGGGAGAAGTTCCGCCTGCGGTACTACGGGGATGATCCCGCCTGGCTGAAGCTGGAGAAGAAGTTCAAGGTGAACGGCCTGTGCGGCAAGCGCTCCGCCCGCCTCTCCCGGGAGGAGGGGGAGCGGCTGCTGGCGGAAGAGCTGGACTTCCTTCTGGAGCGGGAGGAGCCCCTGCTGGCCGAGCTGTACCACAAGCTGCGGGGGAGCCTCCTGGCCCCCCGGACAGCGGTGTGCTACGACCGGGAGGCCTTCCTGTACGCCCCCGGAAACGTGCGCATCACTCTGGACCGGGATGTCCGCACCGGGCTGAGCCCGCTGGATTTTTTTCGTCCGGAGCGCTTTTCCCTCAAACCCCTCTCCGGCCTCACAGTGCTGGAGGTCAAGTACGACGCCTTTCTCCCCGATCTGGTGCGGATGGCCGTCCAGATCCCCAACCGCAGGGCGGCCGCCTGCTCCAAGTACGCCCTGTGCCGCCGGTACGACTAAATTAAGATAAGGAGCGGCCTTTCTATGACCACCTTTCAGGACATCTTCAAATCCAGTTTTCTGGAGCGCCTGGACAGCGTCTCCCTGCTGGACACCGCCCTGGCCCTTGTGCTGGCCTTTCTTCTGGGCCTGTTCATCTTCCTGGTGTACAAGCGCAGCTACAGCGGGGTCATGTACTCCCCCAGCTTTGGGGTGACCCTCATCGCCCTGACCCTCATCACCACCCTGCTCATTCTGGCGGTGACCAGCAACATCGTCCTCTCCCTGGGCATGGTGGGCGCTCTGTCCATTGTCCGGTTCCGCACCGCCATCAAGGAGCCCATGGACATCGCCTTCCTGTTCTGGTCCATCGCGGCGGGCATCGTGCTGGCGGCGGGACTCATCCCCCTGGCGGTGCTGGGGAGCCTCTTTGTGGGGGCGGTGCTGCTGGTGTTCTCCCGGCAGAAGAACGGGGAGTCCCCCTATATCCTAGTGGTGCGCTGCGCGTCCCCCGGGGAGGAGGAGCAGGTCCGCGCCCTGGTGGAGGCCCGGGTGCGCCGCCTGAACCTGAAGAGCAAGGCGGTCTCCCCGGGAGAGATCGAGCTGAACTTCGAGGTGCGCCTGCGGGAGGCGGACACCGGCTTTGTCAACGAGCTGGGGGCCATGTCGGGGGTGGACCACGTGGTCCTGGTCTCCTACAACGGGGACTATATGGGCTGAGGCCATGATCCGCCACAGACAGATCGACCGGCTCTGCGCCCTGGCCATGGCGCTGGCCCTGGCCCTCACCGGCCTGCTTTTCTTCGGGGAGGCCCTGGGGCTCCAGCCCGCCTCCGCCGCCCCGGAATATTCCTGCCGCCTGTTCGATGACAGCCGGGTCCACACCGTGGACATTCAGGTGGAGGACTGGGCGCAGTTTATCGCGGAGGCGCCGGAGGAGGAGTATATCCCCTGTACGGTGTCCGTGGACGGGGAGGAGTTCCGCCAGGTGGGCCTGCGGGCCAAGGGGAACAACTCCCGGCGGCTGACGGAGGAATACGGCCTCGCCCGGTACAGCCTGAAGCTGGAGTTCGACCACTATGTGGACGGGGGGAGTTACCACGGCCTGGACAAATTCTCCCTGGACGCCTCCTTCCAGGACAACAGCTATTTAAAGACTTATCTGGTCTACGACATGATGGAGTTCATGGGGGTGCCCGCCCCCCTGCGGAGCTTCGTGTGGGTGACGGTGAACGGCTCCCCCTGGGGGCTGTTCCTGGCCATCGAGGAGCCGGAGGAGGCCTTCGCCCGGCGGAATTTCGGGGCGGACCACGGACAGCTCTACAAGCCGGACTACACCTCCCTGAACGCCGAGAACGCCGACGTGGCCCTGCGCTATGTGGGCGACGGCCCGGAGCGCTACCCCAATATTTTCGACAACGCCAAGTTCGATGTGGGCGGGGCGGACCAGACCCGGCTCATTCAGGCCCTGAAAACCCTGGCCTCCGGGGAGAATCTGGAGAATGCCGTGAACGTGGACGAGGTGCTGCGCTACTTTGTAGTCCAGGTGTTCGTGATGAACTGGGACAGCTATCTGGGGCACACGGGGCACAACTACTTCCTCTATGAGGAGGAAGGGGTGCTCTCCATCCTGCCCTGGGACTACAACCTGGCCTTCGGCACCTACGCCCTGGGGATGACCGACCCCATCCGGGACCCCGACGTGCTCCTTAACTGGCCTATCAACACCCCCGCCCGGGGGGAGACCATGCTGGAGCGGCCCCTCTACCACAACCTGATGAAGAACGACGAATTTTTTGCCCGGTACCATGCCTATTTCGACCAGTTTCTGGCGGAGTACCTGGAGAGCGGCCGGTGTGAGGCAGTGGTCCGGGAGGCGCAGGCCCTTATCGCCCCCTATGTGGAGGCCGACCCCACCGCCTTCTGCTCCTATGAGGACCACCTGCTGGCGGTGGACGCTTTGCTGGAGGTGTGCCGCCTGCGCTCCGAAAGCGCCCGGGGGCAGCTGGAGGGGACCTTCCCCTCCACCCTGGCCCAGCAGGCGGAGCACCCGGACGCCGGGGTGGTCGCCTCCCATGTGGACCTGCGGGCCTTGGGGGACTTTCAGGATCTGGAGGACGCGAAGGAACGGCAGGACGCGGCGCTGGCCGCTGCGGCGTGGGATAGAATGTGAAAGAATGGGAAAGATATAAGGCATAGTTGAAGAAATCGCATAATTTGTGAACAAACTTTGCTTCTTTTGTGAATTTTAGCACTCTCGGCTTGACAGTGCTAATCCGACGTGCTATAACATAATTGTTCCAAGAGAGAGGGGCCGGATGAGAAGATGCGGCTCCCCCCGCAGGGCAAGAAATAAGTGCGAAGAATGGAGGAATGACTTATGTTGCCCAGCATGTTTGGTGAAAGTTTGTTTGATGATTTCTTTGACGATGACTTTATGCGCTTCCCCGTGTGGGGCGGCCGCAATCCTCTGTATGGCAAGCACGCCAAGAACCTGATGAAGACCGACGTGCGGGAGACCGAGAACACCTATGAGGTGGACATCGACCTGCCCGGCTTCAAGAAGGATGAGATCGACGTGGACCTGAAGGACGGCTACCTGACCATCAGCGCATCCAAGGGCCTGGACAAGGACCAGAAGGACAAGGAGGGCAAGTATATCCGCCAGGAGCGCTACGCCGGCGCCATGAGCCGGAGCTTCTACGTGGGCGATATCCAGCCCGAGCAGATCTCGGCCAAGTACGAGGACGGCATCCTGAAGATCTCCCTGCCCAAGCAGGAGAAGAAGGAGCTGCCTAAGAGCACGACCATTGCCATTGGCTGATGGACAAGCTGAAATTCCCGAGGTGCAATGAAAAAACATTTGCCGCTGCGGAGCCGAAACTCCGCAGCGGCTGTTTTTCTGCTGCCTTATGGGCGAAAGGAGCGCGCCTTTTTTGGGGGGCGCACTGGGCACTCCCACCTACTTCCGCCCGGCCCTCTGCTGGGGGCGGGCGGTGACAAAGGCCGGCTCATCCTCTTGCTCGGGGGTGGAGCGCCGCCGGGAGAGGGCCTTGGCGCACTCGCAGATGGGCACCGGGGCGGCGGCCAGCACCAGCACGGTGAGCCACTGGGCCGGGTCCATAGGGACCACGGAGAACACCCCCTGGAGGGGCGGGATCAGCAGCACCGACAGCTGGAGGGCCAGCCCCGCCAGAAAGGCCCGGTTCATAGCCGGGTTGGACAGCACCCCCTGGGAGAAGATGGAGCGGTCCTCGCTGCGCACGTTGAAGGCGTGGAACAGCTGGCTCAGGGTGAGGGTGGAGAAGGCCATGGTGTTGGCGACGGCCCCCTCCATCCCGGGGGCGGCCAGGCGGGTGAAGCCCAGAAAGTAGGCCGCCAGAGTGAGCCCGCCCACCATCAGCCCCTGCCAGGCCAGGCGGAGGGAGAACTTCTGGTCGAACAGCCCCTGGTCCGCCGGGCGGGGGGGCTGCTCCATCACCCCGGCCTCCACCGGCTCCACCCCCAGGGCCAGGGCGGGGAGGGAGTCGGTGACCAGGTTGAGCCACAGCAGCTGCACCGGCACCAGGGGCATCTGTCCGAAATTCAGCAGGGTGGCTACAAAGATGGTCAAAATCTCCCCGATGTTGCAGGAGAGCAGGTAGTGGATGGCCTTGCGGATGTTGGCGTAGATGCCTCGGCCCTCCTCGATGGCCTCCACGATGGTGGAGAAGTTGTCGTCGGTGAGGATCATGGCCGCCGCCCCCTTGGCCACGTCGGTGCCGGAGCGGCCCATGGCGCAGCCGATGTCGGCGGCCTTCAGGGCGGGGGCGTCGTTTACCCCGTCTCCCGTCATGGCCACCACCTTTCCCTTTTTCTGCCAGGCGTTGACGATGCGCATCTTGTGCTCCGGGGACACCCGGGCAAAGACAGAGAACTGCTCGATGTCCTCCTCCAGCAGCTCCTGGGGCAGGAAGTCCAGCTCCGCTCCGGTGAGGGTCCGGTCCCCCGGCCGGAGGATGTCCAATTCCCGGGCCACGGCGGCAGCGGTGGCCTTGTGGTCCCCGGTGATCATCACCGGCCGCACCCCCGCTTTATGGCACAGTGCTACCGCCTCCCGGGCCTCCGGCCTGGGCGGGTCCATGAGGCCGAACAGGCCCAGGAAGGTGAGTCCGCTCTCCAGGGTCTGGGAGTCCAGGCTGGGGGGCAGGAAGGCCAGGTCCCGCTCTGCTACCGCCAGCACCCGCAGGGCCTGTCCCGCCATCTCCTCGTTGGCCCGGAGGATGCGGCTTCTCTGGGGGGCGGTGAGGGGGCCGCGGGGGCCGGCGGTGCACCGGTCCAGCAGCACGTCCGGAGCCCCCTTCACATACACCCGGAATCCGCCGTCCGCCTTGGGGTGGACGGTGGACATGAGCTTTCGGGTGGAGTCGAAGGGCAGGTCGGCCCGCCGGGGCTGCTCCTCCTCCAGCTTGTTCTTGTCCAGCCCCTCCCTGGCGGCGGCCACCACCAGGGCCCCCTCGGTGGGGTCCCCCTGGGCGGCGGGGGCCCCCGCCCGCCACTCCAGGCGGGCGTCGCTGCACAGACATCCCGCCAGCAGGGCCTCCCGCCGGCGGCCCCCGGCGGGAATCCACACCTGCTGGACGGTCATCCTGTTCTGGGTGAGGGTGCCCGTCTTGTCCGAGCAGATCACCCCGGCGCACCCCAGGGTCTCCACAGCCGGGAGCTTCTTCACAATGGCCCCCCGCCGGGCCATCCGCCCCACCCCCAGGGCCAGGACGATGGTGACGATGGCGGGCAGCCCCTCGGGGATGGCGGCCACCGCCAGGGAGACGGCGGTGAGGAACATGTCCAGCAGGTCCTTCCCCTGGATGAGCCCCACCCCGAACATCACCGCGCACACGCACAGGCACAGGAAGGACAGGGTTTTCGAAATTTCCCCCATCCGCCGCTGGAGGGGGGTGTCCGTCCCCTCACTGTCCAGGAGCAGCCCGGCGATATGGCCCATCTGGGTATCCATCCCGGTGGCGCATACCAGGGCGGTCCCCCGGCCGGCGGTGATGAGGGTGCCCGAGATGACCATATTGGTCCAGTCCCCCAGGGGGGCGTCGGCGGGCAGAGACTCCGACGGGGCCTTCTCCACCGGCACCGACTCCCCGGTCATGGGGGACTCGTCCGCCTGGAGGCGGCTGCACTCCAGAATCCGGGCGTCGGCGGGGACCAGATCCCCCGCCTCCAACAGGATTACGTCCCCGGGCACCAGCTGGGCGGCGGGGATTTTCGTCACCTTTCCTCCCCGGAGGGCGGCGGCCTGGGGGGAGGATAACTTCCGCAGCTCCTCCAGGGCCTGCTGGGCCCGGTCCTCCTGGGAGATGGAGATGATCCCGTTCACCACCACGATGACCAGAATGATGACCGCGTCCAGCCAGTCCTCCCCGCCGCTGGCGGCCAGGGACACCCCCGCCGCCCCCAGCAGCACCAGAATCATGGGGTCCTTCAGCTGTCCCAGAATCCGTCCCAGCAGCCCCTCCTGCCTGGGGGGCTCCAGCTCATTGGGACCGTACCGCCGCAGGCGCTCCTCCGCCTGATGGGGGGAGAGCCCCCCGGGTCTGGCGTCCAGCTCCTGGAGAAGCTGGGCCACCGTCTCGCTGTGCCAGCGGTTCATACCATCACACTCCTTCCGTTTTCTTCCATTATACGGAAGGGCCTGTCCGCATTTTGGGGAAAACGGGGAGGGTTTTTCCCCTTTCTGCAAAGAGGAACGGCCGCCAGCAGAACTGGCGGCCGTTTTTCATTATGATATGGAGGCGTGCCCGGAGCGGGAGTGCGGGCGTCGCTCCCAATCAGAGGGGTGCGCCCGTCCCCCATTCCGCCTCCTCCCGCAGGGGGAGGGAGAACATCTGGTCCACCGCCGCCTCATAGGCGGGGGAATCGGCCGCCTTGCGGATGCGCTTGAGGGGTTTTCCTTCCGCCCCCACAAACAGCCGGGACAGGTAGCTCCACAGCTCCTTCATGTGGAAGACCGTGTTCCGCTGGCTGGCGAAGCACTCCAGATAGGTGTGGTACAGCTCGTCGTGGAAGGCCCGGAGGGTATCCTTGTCCGGCCCGGGGCCGCCCCTGGCCTGGCGCACCAGGGCGGGGTTGGCCAGCAGACCCTGGCCGATCATCACCTGGTCCACGCCGGGGAAGTCCCGGGCGAAGAGGGCGCAGTCCCCGGCGGTCACCAGGCCGCCGTTGAAGCACAGGGGTCCCTTGTAGTGGTCCAGGGCATAGCGGAACCACTCCATGCGCACCGGGCGCTTGTAAAAGTCGGCGCGCACCCGGGGGTGGAGAATGAGCAGGGAGACCGGGTATTTTGCAAAGATCTCCAGCAGGCGGGGGAACTCCTCCGGGCCCTCCAGCCCCAGCCGGGTTTTCAGGGAGATTTTCATGGGGGGAGCCTGGGAAAAGACCGTATCTAGAAAACAGTCCAGCTCCTCCGGCCGGGCCAGCATCCCGGCCCCCTTTCCCTTGGCCGTCACTGTGCCCGAGGGGCAGCCCAGGTTCAGGTTCACCTCGCCGTACCCCATGGCGGCGAGCTCTCCGGCGCACCAGAGGAAGTCCTCCGGATTTTTGGTCAGCAGCTGTGGGACCGCCCGGAACCCCTGGTTGTGCTCCGGGAGGACGTTGCGCAGCTCCCGCTGGGTGAACACGTGGTCCTGGGTGGGGGAGAGGAAAGGCATGTAGTAGGCGTCCACGCCGGGGAACCAGCGGTGGTGGGCCCGGCGGAACTCCGAGCCGGTCACCCCCTCCAGAGGGGCAAAGTAGTAGTTCAAAGGTCTGTCTCCTGTCTATCCAAGGTTTTGAAGGCGGGGGAGGTCAGTTGGGGTGCTCGTCCACCCAGCGGCAGGCGGCCAGCCCGGCCACCGCCCCGTCCCCCACGGCGGTGGTCAGCTGACGCACCCCCTTGGAGCGGCAGTCCCCGGCGGCGAACACCCCGGGCAGACTGGTCTTGCAGTCCTCCCCGGCCAACAGGTAGCCGTCCTCGTCCACGGCGATCAGAGCGGAGAAGGGCCCGTTCTGGGGCTGCTGGCCCACGGCGATGAACAGGCCGTCCACCTCCAGCTGCCTGGCCTGGCCGGTGATCCGGTTCCGGACGGTCACGCCGAAGAGGCCGCCCTCCCGGGTCAGCAGCTCCTCCACCGTGCTGTCCATCTCACAGGCGATGTTGTCCCGGGCCAGCACCTGCTCCACCAGCCGCCGGGCCCCCCGGAACTCCTCCCGCCGGTGGATCAGGGTGACCTGGGAGCAGATTCCGGACAGGAACAGGGCGTCCTGGAGGGCGGTGTCCCCGCCCCCCACCACCGCCGCCGGCTTTCCAGCGTAGAAGGGGCCGTCGCACACGGCGCAGTAGGAGACGCCCTGGCCCAACAGCTCCTCCTCCCCGGGCAGGCCCAGGGTGCGGTGCTGCACCCCGGTGGCCAGCACCAGGGCCCGGCACTCCCGCAGGGCGCAGTCGGTGGTCACCTGAAAACCGTTCCCGTGGGTGCGGAAGCTGGTCACCGCCTCATACTCCAGCTCCACCCCCAGCTCCTCCGCCTGGCGCAGCAGGTCCTCGGAAAACTGACTGCCGGGGATGGAGGGCAGGCCGGGGTAGTTCTCCACCAGGGGGGAGAAGTTGATCTGTCCGCCGGGGGCGTTCCCCTCCAGCACCACCACCGACTTACCCGCCCGGGCGGCGTACAGAGCGGCGGTGAGCCCCGCCGGGCCGCCCCCCGCCACAAGGATATCCGTCATGCTTGCAGCACCTCGCTTCCGGCGCCCACCCGGGCGCCTTTTTTCCTATTGTAATCCATCCGCCCCAAAGGCGCAAGCCTGGAAGGACGGGACGGAGCGAAAAAACCAGTTTTCTTGACAGGATGCCAAGTTTCATTATTTTTTTGCCAAGTGTACTTGACGAAACGGGAGCGGCGTGATAGGATAAGCTCACAGCAGAGGATGATCCCGCCTCCGCCCCAAGGCGCCGGGGCCGGGAGGGGGCCCGAGCTGGAAAGGAGCTTATATGGATAAGAATGAAATCTTGGAGAAGAGCCGGAAGGAAAATCAGCTCCGTGACGAGGGCATCCTGCACGCCCAGGAGAAGGGGCGGAAGTGGGGCGTGGTTGGATTTTTAAGCCTGCTTATAGCGGTGCAGATCTACCAGTTGGTACTGGGACTGGACACCAATCTGCCCCAGGCCTTCTTCATGGGCTATATCTCCTGTGAGGCCCTGGGCGAGTATGGATTCCGGAGGAAAAAGAGCTATCTGGGTCTGGGAATTGTGGCGGCCCTGGCCTGTGTGCTTAATTTGGCGGTTTATATCAAACACACGCTGCCGTAAGGAGGGAAGCAGAATGGAAAAACAGGAGATTCTGGAGAAGAGCCGGAAGGAAAATCAGCTCTGTGACGAAGGAATTCTGCGCGCTCAGGAGAAGGGCCGCCAGTGGGGTGTGGTTGGATTTTTGGCCCTGTGTGCGGCGGTACAGGTCTATCACCTGGCACTGGGGCTGGACAACAGCCTGCCGCTGGCATTCTTTTTGGGGTATGTGGCCTGTGAGGCTCTGGGCCGGTACCGGGCCAGGCGGGAGAAGCACCTGCTGGTCGTCGGGTGCCTGGGGGCGCTGGGCTCCCTGTTCTCCCTGGCAAGCTATGTGATGGACACCCTGCCCGCGCTGCAGGGGTAAGGAGGAAAATGGCATGGAAAAACAGGATATTCTGGAAAAAAGCCGTCGGGAGAAGACGGACGAGGGGGTCACCTACGCGGAAAACGCGGGGCGGCGGTATGGGATGATCGCCTTCTGCCTGCTGAATTCGGCGGTGATCCTGTATAACTTAGTCAAGGGCCTGGACAGCTACCTGCCCCTGGCCCTGTTCTGGGGGTACCTGGCCGCCGAGGGCTTGGGTAAGTACCAGGCGCGGCGGGAGGGCAAGTACCTCTGGGTGGTCGTGTGCGGAGCCATCGCCTCCCTGTGCTTCCTGCTCTGCTATGTGCTGCGGACCTGGTGAGAGGGGGCGAGGGTTTGGATGAACAGCTGGTTTTAAAAAACCGTTTGAAGGTGGCCCGGGCGGAGAAGGGCCTGTCCCAAGGGGACCTGGCTCAGCTGGTGGGAGTGTCCAGGCAGACCATCAGCTCTATTGAGACGGGGCAGTTCAACCCCACCGCCAAGCTGGCCCTGATCCTATGCATCGCCCTGGACAAGAAATTTGAGGACCTGTTTTACTTCTGAATTGACAAAAAAGCCCCTCTCTGCCCGGCGGCAGAGAGGGGCCTGGTGTATTTTAGATGTGCTGGTGGACCTTGGAGAGCTCCTGGGCGATGTTCAGAATGTGGTCGCCGATGCGCTCAAAGTCGGTGAGAAGCTCGGAGTAGAGGATGCCGCCCTCGGCGGAGCATTCCCCGCTCTGCATCCGGGCCAGGTGGCTGCGGCGGTAGTCCCGGGTCATGTCGTCGATGCGCTGCTCCAGGGCCGACACCTGGGTGAGCCACTCCACGCTCCCGGCCTGGTCGGACAGGAGCTGCTGGATGCCGTTCAGGCAGATGTCCTGCATGGAGACGATTTCCTGCTGGGCGGTCTGGGAGAAGGCGATGTCCCGCCGGTTGAGCATGCGGGTGTAACCGGCCAGGTTGTCCGCGTGGTCGCCGATGCGCTCGATGTTGCCGGAGATGGTGAGGAAGCTGCTCACCACGGCGGAGGCCTGCTGGTTGGTCTCATAGGCGATCACGTGGGAGATGTGGAGAGAGATCTCCCGGTTCAAAAAGTCAATATACTCCTCGGTCTCCTCCACCTGGGAGAGCTCGTCCTCGTTCCGGTCCAGCACCGAGCGGAAGCTGGCCTCCACGTTCTCCTGGGCCATGAGCATCATCCGGTGGAGCTCATGCTGGAGCTGGTCCACCTGGATGGCGGACACGCCCAGGCCGCTCTCCTTGCTGCCCGTCTGGATGGGGGTGAGGTACTCCAGGTGCATGCGCTCGTCCTTGTCCTCGGGGCGGTCGGGCAGAATCTTCACGGCGGCCTTGGCCAGGTAGTTGCCCAGGGGCAGGAGGAGCAGAGTGGTGATGATGTTGAAGCTGGTGTGGGTAATGGCGATCTGGCCGGCGGGGGTGGCGGGCAGCACGCCGCTCAGGAAGCTGCCGAGGGCGCCGGGCAGCACCAGGGAGCCGTCAATCACGCTGGCGATGGGGAAGAGAATAAAGAGCGCGGTGAAAATGACGGTGCCGATGATGTTGAACATCAGATGGATGATGGTGGTGCGCTTGGCGTTGCGGGTGGTGCCGATGGAGGCCAGCACCGCGGTGATGCAGGTGCCGATGTTCTGTCCGAACAGGACGAACACCGAGTTGGCGTAGGCGATGACGCCGCTGTTGGCCAGGGCCTGCAGGATGCCCACCGAGGCGGACGAGGACTGGATGATGGCGGTGAAGATCATGCCTGCCAGGATGCCCAGCACCGGGTTGGAGAAGTTGGACATGATGCCCACAAAGGCCTCCGACTCCCGCAGGGGGGACATGGCGGCGCTCATCATATCCATGCCGATGAACAGCACACCCAGACCGGCGAAGATCTGGCCCACGTGCTGCAGCTGGGGCTTTTTCACAAAGACGGCCAGCACCACGCCCACAAAGGCGATGAGCGGGGCCAGCTCGCCCACGTCCAGGGCGATGAGCAGGCCGGTGACGGTGGTGCCGATGTTGGCGCCCATGATGATCCAAACCGCCTGGTTCAGGGTCATCATGCCCGCGTTGACGAAGCCCACCACCATGACGGTGGTGGCGGACGAGGACTGGATGACGGCGGTGATGGCCGCCCCCACCAGTACCCCTAAAAACCGGTTGGCGGTGAGCCGCTCCAAAATCTGCTTCATCCGGCTGCCGGCCGCGGCCTCCAGGCCGGAGCTCATCATCTGCATGCCGTACAGAAACAGGGCCAGGCCCCCCAACAGGCTTAAAAAGTCTGTCATCTGCATAAGGTTGGAATCCTCCTCTTTCTCTCTCGTTCCAGGGAACTATCTATTGCTATTGTTTCGGGTTTGCGGTAAAAATATAAAAAGGCACAGCCCACGGGCCCGGCGCTCCGCCGGCTCCGCAGGTTATGCCAGTATTGTCCGATGAAGTTGTAGCAGGCCGGTTCCCTCCGGCCCGGGTCCCGATGCTCCCATGGCATTGTTCCCTCTCTGCACACCGCATTTCTTTCTTAACACATTCTTTATTATAGGGGGGCGCCCAGGGCATCGTCAATGAATTTTACTTATATTTAACATAGTTCAAACAATTTTCCATGGTTCAAACAAAAATACGTACCCGGACACGTCCGGGAGCGTGGATTTTACCGGAGCGGGCGCCTGGGAGAGCCGGGACCCGCGGCCGGACCGGAGAAAGGGAGGAATGATCCATGATCCAGCTGGTGGTCAGCGACATCGACGGAACCCTGCTGCAGGATGGGGCGAATGCCATCCCGCCGGCTATTTTTGAACAGATCGCCCGCCTGAGGGAGCGGGGCATCCGTTTCTGCCCCGCCAGCGGGCGGCAGTACACCAGCCTGCGGAAGCTGTTTGCCCCGGTGGCGGACCAGCTCTACTACCTGTGCGAAAACGGGGCGGTGGTCTATGGCCCGGGGGCGCCGGGGCCCATCCTCAGCCGCACAGAGATGGACTGGGACCTGTCCCTGGAGCTGTGCCGGGAGATTCTGGCCCATCCCCGGTGCGAGGTGCTCATCTCCGGGGCCAACACCAGCTACCTGTGCCCCAAGGAGGGGGATATCGTCTCCCTCATCCGGGACTTTGTGGGCAACAATGTGGCCCTCCTCCCCCGGCCGGAGGACATGCCCGAGCCCTTTGTAAAGGTGTCCGCCTACTGCCGGGACGGGGCCAGAGGGGTGGAGCCCGAGCTGGCCCCCCGCTGGAGCGGGCATTTCCGCGCCGCCGTGGCGGGGGAGAAGTGGCTGGACTTCACCCTGGCGGACAAGGGGGTGGGGCTGAGGCGGCTGTGCGCCGTCCTGGGGGTCCCCCTGGAACGGGTGATGGCCTTCGGGGACAATTACAACGACCTGCCCATGCTGGAGCTGGCGGGCCGCCCCTATCTGATGGAGAGCGCGGCGGAGGAGCTGCGGGCCCGGTTCCCCCTCCGCTGCCGCCGGGTGGAGGACGTGCTGACCGGGCTGTGAGCGGCCCGGGCAAAGAAACGGCCCGCCCCGGCGCTCCCCAGTCCCATTGGGACCGGAAGGCGCCGGGGCGGGCAGATAAAAGAGGGAGAGAGAAAACCGAAAGTGGGATGGAATGGATCAAAGGGGAGGCTTACCAGAAGAACCCGCCGAAGGGCCAGTTGTTGTAGTAGGAGCCGCCGCTCTGGGAGTTGTTCTGCTGGTTTTGGCTGGACTGCTCCTGAATCTGGTTGGCCGCCTCGGTCTGCTCGTTCTGCTCGTCCAGAGTGATGGTCAGCTTGATCTCCTCCAGGTTGCGTACCACGGTCAACGTGATGGTATCCCCAGCCTTATAATTGCTGGACAGGGCCGCCGTCAGGGCCGAGGGTGAGTCCACCGCCGTGTCGTCAATGGCGGTGATAATATCATTGACCTGCAGACCGCCCTTCTGGGCGCAGGAGCCGTCAGCCACATATTCTACAACTGCGCCAGCGGGGATGCCATAGGCCTGCATCTGTTCATCCACTACATTCACCTGGATCCCCAGATAGGGCTTTCCGGTCACATAGCCATATTCGATGATTTCCTCGATAATGTCCTTCAAATCGTTGATGGGGAGGGCGAAGCCAAGACCTTCGGCGGAGACGCCGGAGCTGGTCTCGGTGTACTTGGCGTTCACCACACCCACCACATTGCCATAGCTGTCAAACAGCGGGCCGCCGGAGTTGCCGGGATTGATGGCACAGTTAGTCTGCAGCACGTTCAGGGTGATGGTCTCCTTTTGGTTGGTGACCGGGTTGGTGCCGCTGGTGGTGATCAGCCGGTCCAGGGCGGACACCAGGCCGTCAGACAGGGAGTAGGTCAGCTCACCCAGGGGGTTGCCGATGGTGTATACGCTCTCGCCCACCACCAGCTGGTCGCTGTCGCCCAGGGTGACAGGCTGCAGGCCGGTGGCGTCGATCTTCAAAACGGCGATGTCGTTGTCCTGCTCGCCGCCCACCAGAGTGGCGCTGTACTTGTCTCCATTGGCAAAGGACACCTCAATGTCCACCGAGTCGTTATTCACCGCCTCTTCAATGACGTGGTAATTGGTGACGATATAGCCGTCCTGGGTGAGGACAAAGCCGGAGCCGCTGGCCGCCGAGGTGGTGGTCTGTCCAAAGATGTTCACGGTGGTGTTCACTGTAATGCCTACGCAGGAGGCCAGGTTGGCCGCGTACAGCTGCTCCGGGGTCATGGGCTGGCCGCCGTTGCTGTTGGCTACCGTGTCCACGTCCACCGTGGGCCGCTCGCCCTGATAGACTACGGTGTCCGGCTTGGTGATCTGCTGATAGGCCGCCGCGCCGCCTGCGCCGGCGGCCCCGCCCACCACCACACAGGCCAGCAGCAGGGCGATGGCCCGCTTGGTGAACCGGCCGGGACGCTTCCTGGGCGACTCGGGTCCGGGACCGACAGGGCCCGGGACGGGAGCCGGAGAGGGGTCGGCGTAGTCGCCGAAGCCGCCGCGGTATCCGTCGTTCTCACTATTATAAAAATTGAATTCATTGTCTGCCATGATCAATCACTCCTCCGTGTGAAGCTGTGGGGTTTTCCCGTTTGACAAGTCACAGTATACGGGAGAAATATGAAAAAAGCATGAAGAAACTTGGGGGCTTTTTTTAATTTTTCTGCAGGAAATTGAAAACTGAGGGGAAAAGATGGGGTGTTTCCCCAAAAAGCGAGCATTTTTTAAAGTTTTCTGAAATGATTCCGGCCCCGCCCGCAGAAAAACAGCCGCCCGAAGGCGGCTGTTTTTGGATCTGCTTTAATTGGCTCAGAAGCGGCTGTACAGGGGCGTCCTCACTGGTCGGCCACCGCTTTGCGCATCCACCGTCCGCTCTTCACCCGGGACAGGGAGACCGCCGCGCCGATGGCCCAGCCGGCGGGGATGGACCACCAGATGGCGTTGGCGCCCAGGGGGGTGAGGTAGGCCAGGGCGTAGGCGATGGCCACCCGGGAGAACAGGTTGGCCATGGAGCTGAAGGTGAAGGCCCCCATGTCTCCCGCCCCCCGGAGCATCCCGTTGGGGACGAACAGCAGGCCCATGAGGATGTAGAACACCGACACCGTGTGCATGTAGGCCAGGCCGTAGCCCAGCGCTCCCGAGGTGTCCCCCGGGTCCAGGAACAGCCCCAGCAGCTGGTTGCCGAACAGGAAGATCAGCACGGTGATGGTCAGGGAGAACATCACCACCATAAAGAGGGAGGCCTTCAGCCCCTCCTTCACCCGCTCGTACTTGCCGGCCCCGATGTTCTGGGCGGTGTAGCTGGACATGGCGTTGGAGAAGTTCATGTTGGGCAGCATGGCCAGCGTGTCGATTTTGGTGGCGGCGGTGTACCCGGCCACCAGCACCTTGCCGTAGGAGTTCACCAGCCCCTGCATCATCATCATGGACAGGGAGACCAGGGACTGCTGGAGCATGGAGGGCAGGCCGATCCGGGCGATGCGCTTCACCGCCAGCAGGTGGAACAGGGGGATCTTCTCCCCCTGCCGCCCCGGCTCGCAGGGCATGCGCTTCAGCCGCCGGATGAGCACCAGCAGGGAGCACACCGCGCACATCCCCTGGGCGATGAGGGTGGCCCAGGCCACGCCGGCCACCCCCATGTGGAACTGGATCACAAAGACCAGGTCCAGCACGATGTTGGTCAGGCTGGAGATCATCAGAAAGAGCAGGGGGGTGCGGCTGTCCCCCTGGGCGTTGTAGATGCCGTTAAGGGTGTTGTAGAGAAACAGGAACACCGCCCCGCCGAAGTAGATCTGTAAGTACAGCCGGGAGTCGTCCATGATGTCCGGGTCGGTGCCCAGCAGCTGCAGCAGGGGGCCGGCCAGCACGGTGCCCAGGGCCATGATGATGAGACCCAGCACGCTCAGGGAGATAATGGCGGTGGAGATGGTGGACTTCATCTCATGGATGCGCCCCGCCCCGAAGAGCTGGGAGACCACCACGTTGCTGCCCATGGACAGCCCCGAGGCCACCGCCACCGACAAAAACACAATGGGAAAGGAGGAGCCTACGGCCGCCACCGCGTCCTCCCCCACGAACTTTCCCACCACCATGGTGTCCACCATGTTGTACAGCTGCTGGAACAAATTGCCCGCCACCATGGGCAGGGCAAAGAAAAACAGCAGCTTCAGGGGCCGTCCCTCCGTCAGATTTTGAACCATATCCTCTCTCCTTTTCTCAGGTTCTCCGCCTCCGGCGGACCGGAGCCGGTTTTAAGGTAAGAGGTATTGTATACCGGAACCGGGAAAAAGTCCATGCGCGCGCAAGGAAAACGGAGAAAAATTTTGCCCCCCGCATCCGGTGCGGTTTCCTGTTTACTCCCGGCGGATTTTGCGGTAAAATGGGGGAGCATGCAGACGGGGAGAGGAGGAGAAAACCATGGCACAGCTGCTGACCCCGGGGAGCATTCTCGCTATGACCGACCAGGCGGCCGACCGCCTGATCAAACTGGACAGCGGGGACGCGGCCCTGCTGTACCTGCACCTGCTGCGCCGGGGGAGCCCGGAGGGGCTGCGATGGCCGGAGGAGCGGAAGCGCGCCGCCCTGAAACAGCTCCAGGACCAGGGGCTGGCCTCCCTCTCCCTCACCGCCGCCCCGGCGGCGCCGGAGGAGCCCCCGGAGGCCCCGCTCCCGGAGTACGCCCTGGAGGACATCAACGCCGCCCTGGGGGACCGGAGCTCCGCCTTCCCCGCCCTGGCCGACGAGGTGGAGCGGCGGCTGGGCAAGAAGCTCACCGCCAACGACCTGAAGGTGCTCTATACCTTATATGACCATCTGGCCCTCCCCGCCGAGGTCATCTGCCTGCTGGTGAACTGGTGCATTGAGGAGATGGAGCGCAAGTACGGGCCGGGAAGAAAGCCCTTCCTCTCCCAGATCCGCCGGGAGGGATTCGTCTGGGCCCGGAAGGGCATCGACACGGTGGACGCGGCGGAGCAGTATCTCCAGAAGCTGGCCCGCCTGCGGGGCCGGGGCGTTCAGGTGCTCCGGCTGCTGGACATCCCGCCCCGGCCCCTGGTGGAGCGGGAGAAGAAGTACATCGCCGCCTGGGATGAGATGGGCTTTGACGACGAGGCCCTGCGGGCGGCCTATGAGCGGACCATTATGAAGAAGCAGTCCCTGGACTGGAGCTATATGAACGGCATTCTCCGCCGGTGGCACGAGAAGGGGCTCCACACCCTGGCGGCCATCCAGGCGGGGGACCGGGACCCCCGGCCGGTCCAGGCGGCCCCCGTCACCCCCCAGAGCCAGGCGGCCGCCAGCCGGGAGGACCAGCGGGCCCGGGAGGACATGGAGCGCATCCGCCGCCTGATGGAACAGATGAAGCAGGAGGAGTGAGCAGATGGCATACGATCCCAACATCCTGCGCCGGGCCGCCGCCCGGCTGGAGGAGCAGAAGCGCCAGCGGGAGGACCGGCGGGAGGAGCTCCGGCGGAAGGCCTACGCCAGGGAGCCCCGGCTGGCCCAGCTGGACCGGCAGCTCCAGAGGACCATGGCCGAGCTGGCCTCCGCCTCCCTGCGCCAGGGGGGGGACATGCGACAGACCCTCCAGGCCGTCCGGGACAAAAACCTGGAGATCCAGCAGGAGCGGGCGGTGCTGCTGGGAGCCCTGGGCCTGCCCGAGGACGCCCTGGACGACAAGCCCGCCTGCCCCAAGTGCGGGGACACCGGCTGGCGGGGGGCCCAGATGTGCGAGTGCCTGAAGGAGCTATGCGCCCAGGAGCAGATCCAGGAGCTGTCCAAGCTGCTGGACCTGGGGGAGCAGTCCTTCGACGCCTTCCGCCTGGACTACTACAGCGACCAGCTGTGGCCCGGCCGGGCCTCCTCCCCCAGGACCAACATGGACCTGGTATACGAGGTGTGCCTGAACTACGCCCAGAAGTTTGGCCGCTTCCACTTTAAAAACCTGTTTCTCACCGGGGCCCCCGGTCTGGGCAAGACCTTCCTGTCCGCCTGCATCGCCCGCAGCGTGTCGGAGCAGGGGTTCTCTGTGGTGTACGACACCGCCGGAAACATCTTCGCCCAGTTTGAGAACCGGAAGTTCCAGCGGGACGCGGAGGGGGTGCAGACCGCCCGGGACGAGACCCGGCGGTACCTCAACTGCGACCTGCTGATCCTGGACGACCTGGGCAGCGAGCTCACCACCCAGTTCACCCAGTCCGCCCTGTACGAGCTCATCAACACCCGGCTGGTGAGCGACCGGCGGACGGTGATCTCCTCCAACCTGACCCCTGAGGACGTGGTGCGCCGGTATACGCCCCAGATCTCCTCCCGCCTGCTGGGGGAGTTCTACATCCTCCACTTTTTCGGGGACGACATCCGGCTGCTCAAGCGGAAATAGGCAGGTTGCTTTTCCACTTGGGTTGGGGTATGATACAAGTTGTGAAAGCGAGACCGCAAGGGAGGTTTTTCAAGATGCGGGACGGATTTGTAAAGGTAGCGGCCGGCACCCCCAAGATCCGGGTGGCCGACTGCCGCTATAACGCGGAACAGATATTTACCCTCATGCGGGAGGCAGATAAGCAGGGGGTGCGGGTGCTGTGCCTGCCCGAGCTGTGCCTCACCGGCTACACCTGCGGGGACCTGTTTCTCCAGGACACCCTGCTCCGGGGGGCCGAGGAGGGCCTGAAGACCATTCTGGAGGCCACCCGGAACCTGGATATGGTGGCCGCCGTGGGCCTGCCGGTGCGGGCCAACAACAAGCTCTACAACTGCGCCGCCGTCATCCACAAGGGACAGATTCTGGGCCTGGTGCCCAAGACCCACATCCCCAACTACGGGGAGTTCTATGAGAGACGGTGGTTCGCCTCCGCCGCGGACAGCAGCTTCCTCGACTGCACCATGGAATTCGCGGGCCAGGAGGTCGTGGGGCTTTCCCCCTACCAGATCTTCAGCTGCAACATGCCCAATCTGGTCCTTGGGGTGGAGATCTGTGAGGATCTTTGGGTCGCCGATCCCCCTTCCACACGCCTATGCGCCCAGGGGGCCACGCTGATTCTGAATTTGTCCGCCAGCGACGAGGTGGTGGGCAAGGCCGACTACCGGCGGCAGCTGGTGACGGGCCAGTCCGCCCGGCTGGCGTGCGGCTATGTGTACGCCGACGCGGGGGAGGGGGAGTCCTCCACCGACCTGGTGTTCGGCGGCCACAACCTGATTGCCGAAAACGGCTCCCTGCTGGCGGAGCGGCGGTTTGCCACCGGCCTCACCGTCAGCGAGATCGATGTGGACCGGCTGGCTTATGAGCGCCGGCGCATGACCACCTTCCCCGCCGGGGGAGAGTATGCCTACTCCAACTATTTCGAGCTGGAGCTGGGCAAGACCAAGCTCACCCGGTATGTTTCCCCCAACCCCTTCGTGCCTGAGGACGCGGGGGACCGGGCGGAGCGGTGCAACGAGATTCTGAAAATCGCCGCTCTGGGCCTGACCAAGCGCCTGGAGCACACCCGGGCCAAGACCGCCGTGGTGGGCCTGTCCGGCGGCCTGGACTCCACCCTGGCCATTCTGATTACCGCAGTGGCCATGAAGCTGCTGGACCGGCCGGCCAGCGACATCATCGCGGTGACCATGCCCTGCTTCGGCACCACCGACCGCACCCGGGACAACGCCATGGAGCTGGCAGAGCGCCTGGGGGCCACCCTGAAGCGCATCGACATCGGCGAGGCGGTGAAGGTCCACTTCAAGGACATCGGCCAGTCCATGGAGGACCACTCCGTCACCTTTGAGAACGGCCAGGCCCGGGAGCGCACCCAGGTGCTCATGGACATCGCCAACCAGACGGGCGGCATGGTCATCGGCACCGGCGACCTGTCCGAGCTGGCCCTGGGCTGGGCCACCTACAACGGGGACCACATGTCCATGTACGCGGTGAACGCCGGCATCCCCAAGACCTTGGTGCGCCACCTGGTGTCCTTCGTCTCCGACGACAAGGGCAGCGAAGACCCCAAGCTGTCCGCCGTGCTGGACGACATTCTGGACACCCCCGTCTCCCCCGAGCTGCTGCCTGCCGTGGGGGGCAAAATCAGCCAGAGGACCGAGGACCTGGTGGGGCCCTATGAGCTCCACGACTTCTTCCTGTACTACGCCATCCGGTGGGGCTTCTCCCCCAAAAAGGTGTTCCGTCTGGCGGAGTACGCCCTGGGCGACCGGTATGACCGGGCCACGATTTTGAAGTGGCTGAACAACTTCTACCGCCGGTTCTTTACCCAGCAGTTCAAGCGCTCCTGCCTGCCCGACGGCCCCAAGGTGGGTTCTGTCACCCTGTCCCCCCGGGGCGACTGGAGAATGCCGTCGGACGCAGTGGCCGCCCTGTGGATGGCAGAGCTGGAAGAATTGCAGTAACGTTTCCCCCAGTCGCCCCGGCCCGCGAAGCGGGCCCGCGCCGAAGGCGCGTCCAAGCGTTTTCGCCATGGGCGAAAACCTTGCCGCAGGGCGGATTCACTCCGCCCGAGGATTTCAAATATCCGGGTCCCCACGGAACGCGGAGCGTTTCGTGGGGCGACTGGAGAATGCCGTCCGACGCGGTAGCCGCCCTGTGGATGGAGGAACTGGAAAGTTTGAATTAACAGGGGATTTTGCCCTGCGGGGCGGGGAAGAGGGTTCCGCCGCCCCGGCGGCGGGTTCCTTTTCCACGTGGAAAAGGAACCAAAAGACGCTGGGGAAATTCACAGGGGCGAACTTCGTTCGCCATGTTGAATTCCCCCAGACCCCCGTTTTACGGGGGGCGCCAATTAGGCGGGTTTGTTCCTCGTCGCAAAGGCGCGGGATGTTCAGCTGAATGCCTGTTCCTCGTCTTTCGCTGCCGCTCACGGGGCGGTATGTGAGAGTCAGAAACTCCCTTTGTTGAAAGAGCCTTTGTTGCGGTGGGGCTCAAGTTGTGCGGTCTGGAAATGCCGGGCGGCCCGGTGTGCCGTCCCTACGGTATATGCAGAAGCGCCCCGTCCTTTCGTAGGGGCCGGACACTGGCCGGCCCGCCATATTGAAGAAGGGAAAGCGGCGCGTCCGGGAGGCCGCGCCCTACAGGGGCGAATTCCCGTTGTGGCGGGCGGCCACATGGGGCCGCCCCTACGGCAGAAATCAGACCGGGAGCGTTGGCTCGGTAAAGCCAGGCGTACTCCTTGAACCGCACCAGTTCTAATTTTTACAAACCCAGGGCCCAGTGGCCCGGCGGGAATTTAGAGCGTCACTCAGATTTTGCGCGCCGGAAATGCCGCACAACCTATCAGGAGGGCGTCCTCCGTAACGGGGTCCGGGGAAAGCGGCCTATGGGCCTAGGCGGAGCGAAGCAGAGCCGTAGCCCATAGGATGCGTCCCCGGTGGCGTTTTGCCTTCTTTTTCGCCATGGAAAAAGAAGGTCGCCGCCCGCAGGCGGTGAAATCCCCCCTCTCTTAAAAAAGCAAATAAGAAACCTGGGTATTCTTACTCAATGAAAAAGGATGTCATACCATTGAATCTCTATTTCGATCTGTTTCTGACCTTTGCCAAGGTGGGCGTGTGCACCTTCGGCGGAGGCTATGCCATGCTCCCCATCCTCCAGCGGGAGGTGGTGGAGAAAAAAGGCTGGGCCACCGAGGAGGAGCTCACCGACTACTTCGCCATCGGCCAATGCACCCCCGGCGTCATCGCCGTCAATACCGCCACCTTCATCGGGCAGAAATACCGGGGCAACCTGGGGGGAACTATTGCCACTCTGGGCGTGGTGTTTCCCAGCCTGGTGATCATCACCATCATCGCCGCCTTCCTCACCAACTTCGCGGAGATCCCGGTGGTCCAGCACGCCCTGGCCGGCATCAACGCCGCCGTGGTGGCCATGATCGCGGTGAGCGTCCTCAAGCTGGGCAAGAGCACCGTGAAGGACGCCCCGTCTGTGTGCATTTTCCTGGCGGTGCTGGTTCTGTCCGAGCTGGGCGGGCTGCTGGGCGTGGACGTCTCCACACCCCTGGGCCAGGCGCTGGACCTCCTGTCCTCCCCGGCTGTGCTGGTGGTGCTGGCCGGAATCACAGGGCTGCTGCTGGCCCGCCTCTCCGGAAAACAGAAGAGAGGGGGTGAGGAGAAGTGATCTTCCTGCGCCTGTTTTTTGAGTTTTTCAAAACCGGACTGTTCTCCATCGGCGGAGGACTGGCCACCATCCCCTTCCTCCAGGACATGGGAGAGGCCACCGGCTGGTTTACCAACCAGGAGCTTACTACCATGATCGCCGTGTCCGAGTCCACCCCCGGCCCCATGGGGGTGAATATGGCCACCTATGTGGGCTACCACATGGGCTGCAACACGGTGCTGGGACCCGCCGGAGGAATCCTCGGGGCGGTGATCGCCACCTTGGGCCTGGTGGCCCCCTCCATCATTGTCATTCTCATCATCGCCCGCTTCCTCCAGAAGTTCCGCCACAGCAGGACGGTGGAGGCTGCCTTCCAGGGGCTGCGTCCCGCCTCCACCGCGCTGATCGTGGTGGCCGGACTGAGCGTAGCGTTCTCCGTCTTCTTCGGGCTGCCCAGCGTCTCCTTCACCGGCATCACCGGCGTGGAGTGGAAGGCGGTTGTCCTGGCTGCGGCGGTATTCGCGGCCATGAAGTGGTCGCCCCTGAAGAAGCTCCACCCCATCTGTTTCATCCTGTCCGCCGCCGTCATCGGCGTGGTCTTCCAGTTTTAAGGGGAGCGGGAAAAAATCCGATTCCTTCCCATGAAAATCCAGCCCGGGCGGGCCGCGAAAGAGGCGGCCCGCCCGGATTCTTTTCATAGATTTTTCTTGAATTGCCCGCCGGGGCTGTGCTATACTAGCACCGTGAAAGTCCGCGCTTCTTCCCGCTGCGGCGGGAGGAAGAAATATGGCGCAGAAAGGATGTGGAGCCTCCATGGAAGGCCGAAGTCGCCATCGGGAGCAAAAAGATTGCTGTCACGAACGGAATGCGGCGGAGCCGAGCCCAGAGGCTCCTGCTCCCGCCGCCTGACGACCCACCAGGGGAGCGGCCTGGCCGGAGCGGTCCGGCCCCGGTCCCGTGGTGCGCTTTTCCCGTTTGTAACAGCCACAGGCGCGAGGCGCCCTGTGGTTTTTTTGTGTCCCGCTTTCACCCAACCGTTCAGATCAATTTGAAAAGGGGAGAGCCTGATGCAAGAGAAATATGAGCTGGAACAGCTGATGGAGCTGGTCCAGACCAAACAGTTCCGCAAGCTGCGCTCCATTCTCATGGAGATGAATGAGGTGGACGTGGCCGAGTTCCTGGATGAGCTGGGACCGGAGGAGACCATTCTGGTGTTCCGCCTGCTGCCCAAGGAGCAGGCCGCCGAGGTGTTTGCCGAGCTGGAGGACTCCGACGACCAGGAGCGGCTCATCAACGCCCTGAACGACAAGGAGCTGCGGGAGGTGCTGGACGAGCTGTACCTGGACGACACGGTGGACGTGATCGAGGACATGCCCGCCAACGTGGTCTCCCGTATCCTGCGCAACAGCGACCCTGCGTCCCGCAGCCAAATCAACCAGCTGCTCAACTACCCCAAGGACTCCGCCGGCTCCATTATGACCACGGAGTACGTGTTCCTCCACCCGGACGCCACGGTGGAGGAGTCCTTCGCCCGCATCCGCAAGGAGGGCATGGACAAAGAGACCATTTACACCTGTTACGTCACCCAGAACCGGGTGCTGCTGGGTGTGGTCACGGTGAGACGGCTGCTCCTGTCCGCCTATGAGACCCGCATCCGGGACATCATGGAGACCAACGTCCTGTCCGTCAACACCCACGACGACAAGGAAGACGTGGCCCAGATGCTCAACAAGTACGACCTGTCCGCCATCCCCGTGGTGGACGGGGATAACCGCCTGGTGGGTATCGTCACCTTCGACGACGCCATGGACGTTATCGAGGAGGAGACCACCGAGGACTTCGAGAAGATGGCCGCTATCCTCCCCTCGGATAAGCCCTACCTGAAGACCGGCGTATTTGAGACCTGGCGTTCCCGCATCCCCTGGCTGATGCTGCTGATGCTGTCGGCCACCTTCACCGGCATTATTATCACAAAATTTGAGAGCGCCCTGGCTGCCTGCGTGGTGCTCACCTCCTTCATCCCCATGCTCTCGGGCACCGGCGGCAACTCGGGTTCCCAGTCCTCGGTGGCGGTCATCCGCGCCCTGTCCCTGGACGAGATCGACTTCTCGGACCTCATCGCCGTGGTGTGGAAGGAGAGCCGGGTGGCCATACTGTGCGGGGTATGCCTGGCCTGTGCCAACTTTGTGAAGATGATGATCGTGGACCGGTGGCTGATGAACAACCCGGCCGTCACCCCCGTGGTGGCCCTGGTGGTGTGCCTCACCCTGGTGTTCACCGTGCTGTGCGCCAAGGTGGTGGGCTGCACTCTCCCCATGGCGGCGGAGAAAATCGGCATAGACCCGGCGGTGATGGCCTCTCCCTTCATCACCACCATCGTGGACGCCCTGTCCCTGCTTATCTACTTCTTCTTTGCCACCCATCTGCTGACGCTGTCCTGATTCACTGGGAGTTCCGCCGCCCCGGCGGCGTAGAGGCAGGGGTCCGCCCTGCGGGGCAACTCACCTTCTCGCGTCTGCAACAGCATATCGCCGGTTAACGGATAAATTTTTGAGATGCGGCGGGAGGGGCAAGCCCCTCCCCTACGCAATTCTCCAATAAGTTCCTCCCCTAGGCGGGGGAGCCTCGAACAGCGGGCGGCCAAACGGGGCCGCCCCTACAGAGAGGGAGAAATCTCCTGGGGCGGGCGGGTGAGGACACCCGCCCCTACGGAGGGAAACGAACCGGGTACGTTGATTCGGACCACCCAGGCGCAGAAGCGGAATCGCACCGGTCACAATTTTTCTTTCGCTCAGGCCCCCAGTGGGGCCGGACGGAACCGCACCCAAGCACTCCTGATTTTGCGCGCCGGAAACATTGCAAAATGTGACAGGTACGCGTCCCCCGTAATGGGGTCCGGGGAAAGGCGACTATGAGCACGAAGTGCTCATCGGAGCCGTCCCCGGTGGCGTTTTGGTGACTTTGCCGCCGTGGGCAAAGTCACTCGCCGCCCGCAGGCGGCGAAACTCCCCTGCGTACAAAACCCCGGTCCGAAACCCACTCCACAGGGTAAAATCCACGGCGCAGAAGAATAACTATCCTTATGAGGTGATGACCCCCATGAACCGCTATGAGACGCAGCTCCGGGCCCTCCGGGCCGCGTTTCCCTATACCATCCCCATTTTTGCCGGCTTCTGGTTCCTGGGCCTGACCTACGGCATCTACATGAACGTGTCCGGCTTCTCCTTCCTCTACCCCATGCTTATGAGCCTCACCATCTTCGCCGGGTCGGTGGAGTTTATCACGGTGAACCTGCTGCTGGGGGCCTTCAACCCCCTCCAGGCCCTGTTTCTCACCCTGATGGTCAACGCCCGGCACCTGTTTTATGGCCTGTCCATGCTGGACAAGTTCCGGGGGCTGGGCTGGAAGAAGGTCTACTTAATCTTCGGCATGTGCGACGAGAGCTTCTCCATCAACTACACCGCCCAGATTCCCCCCGATGTGGACCGGGGGTGGTTCATGTTCTTCGTCACCCTATTGAACCACTTCTACTGGTTCTCCGGCTCCACCCTGGGGGGGATCTTTGGGGGGCTCATCCAGTTCAACACCGAGGGGCTGGACTTTGTGATGACCGCCATGTTCGTGGTCATCTTTCTGGAGCAGTGGCTCAAAGACAAAGACCACACCAGCGCCCTGGTGGGGCTGGCCGCCTCGGCGGCCTGTCTGGTGTTTTTCGGACCGGACGACTTTATCATCCCGGCCATGCTGGCCATTCTGGGGGTCCTCACTCTGCTGCGGGGGACCCTGGAGCGAAAGGGGGCGCTGGCATGACCCTGACACAGCAGATCATCACCATCGCCATGGTGGTGCTGGGAACCATGATCACCCGCTTTCTTCCCTTTCTGATCTTCCCCGCGGGGAAGGAGACCCCCAAGTACATCCAGTATGTGGGCAAGGTGCTGCCGGCGGCGGTGTTCGGTCTGCTGGTGGTCTACTGCCTGCGGTCGGTGGACCTGTTCTCCGGCAGCCGAGGCCTGCCCGAGGCCATCTCCATTGTCCTGGTTGTGGCCCTCCACCTGTGGAAGCGTCAGATGCTGCTGTCCATCGCCGGGGGCACCGTGTGCTACATGCTGCTGGTGCAGCTGGTCTTTTGACGGCCCTTTCCCCTGAGACGAGAGAAAAGGAGGCGCCTATATGGCGGACAATACCGGAATCCACCCCCTGCGCTCGCTGAAAAGCGGCGTGTCTCTGATCCTGGCCGGCGTGGCGCTGGCGGCGGTGTGCTTCGGCGCGGGCTTCTTCACCGGCGGCCGCTCCCAGGAGGAGGCGCCCCAGCTGTCGTCTGTCACCGTGGAGCACCAGCTCCAGCAGATCAGCCGGCTGGCCACCACCCAGTACGCCTATACCAATATGGGGCAGTTTGAGCGGGGAAGCGACTTTTACGGCGTTCGGATCCCCTTCACCACCAGCCGGTTTATCGTGTCCTACAGCGGGGTCATCACCGCCGGGGTGGACCTGAGCCAGGCCCAGGTGGAGGTAACCGGTGAGCAGGTGACCGTCACCCTCCCCGCAGCCCAGATCCTCTCCCATGAGATTGACCCGGACAGCCTGGAGGTCTTCGACGAGACCCGCAGCATCTTCAACCCCATCACCATTGAGGACTACAGCGGCTTTCAGGCCGATCAGCAGGGGGAGATGGAGGAGAAGGCCCTCCAGGCCGGCCTCCTCACCCAGGCCCAGGACCAGGCGGATGTGGCGGTGACCGGTCTGCTCACCCCCCTCCTGGACGAGGGGCAGGCCCTGGAGGTCCGGACGGCAGAGGCGGAGACATAACAAAAACAAACAAAAACAGCTTGGCGGACGCCGGTCCGTCAAGCTGTTTTTTGTTTCTACATGGCCTGGATGCGGCCCTGAATGAGCTTGCCCACCGCGTCGGCAAACCAGCCGATGGAGGGGATGCGCAAGAGCTCCTTGCCGTAGATCTGCCGGGCGTTGGGCAGCTCCCGGTCGCTGCCGGTGAAGATGCACACGGGGGAGAGGCCGTGCTTGCGCAGCTTTCCCGCCTCGTCGGCGGCGTCCTGGACCCCCAGCTTGCCCCCGTAGTCCCGGCCCCCGGGGAGCATGCCCGGGTTGGGGATCTTCTGGTCGTCGTTGGGGTTGGCGTCGGACAGGAGAATGAGGAGCCGGTGGTCGCTCTGCTCCCGCTCCATGAGCCAGTCCATGGCCCGCAGCGCCAGGCCGTCCCGGTTCCACCCGGCGGACACATAGTCGAAGATAGCGCCGTTCTTCCCCGCCTCCTGATAGTCCCGGAAAATGCGGATCACGGTGCAGCCGCTCACCGAGCAGAAGGAGGACACCCGCACCGGGATCTGACACCGGGTGAGGGCGGCGGCAATTAAATAGGCCTGGGTGGACAGCTTCTCCTGCTGCTGGTTCTGGGAGGCGGAGGCGTCCAGCAGGATGTCCACCGACAGGTCCCCCAGCTCGCTCTGCTGCCGCTGGACAAACACCCGGCCGTCCTGAAGGGCGCCCGCCCGCCAGGCCAGGCGGGGCTGAAGGCTGCCGGCCCGGGTGCGGCTGTCGGTGACGTCCGACTGGAGCAGGATGGTATTTTGCAGCTGCTGGGCCAGCTGGGAGAGGATGTGCTGGTTCTGCACCAGGCGCGCCTGGTAGTATGCCCGGTTCTTCTCTCGCTGGCGCTGGAACATGTCCCGCTCCCAGGCGGTCTCCTTGCTCACGCTTCGGGCGGGCAGCACGCCTTTGGTAAAGTGGAGGCGGCAGTTTTTGTGGTTTCCGGTGCACAGGGCCTTCTCCGCCGCCGCCGTTTCCGAGGGGGGAAACATGGACACCCCGAAGCAGTTCTCCACATATTCCCGCAAAACCTGCTCCCGGGTCTGACCCTGGCCCAGGCGGAGAAGGAAATTTTTCTGCCAGAAGCGCTTCCGGCCCTCCTCCTCCACCGGCCCGCCGCCGGGCTCCCCCAGGCGGCGCAGGGCATTGCCGCTCACCAGGCCGCTTCGCTTCTTGCCCTTGTGGAAGATGTCCCGGCCGGCAAAGGCGGCCCACTGCCGGTCGGTGACGCTCCGCCGGGCCCGGTGGAACCACTTGTGCAGGAGGGCCTCCATCCGGCCGGTGAGCTCCTCCTCGCTACAGCCCACGGGGAAGGTCAGGTCGTCCAGCACCCCCTTCTCCCAGGAATCCTCCTGGGCAGGGTCCCCCAGGGCCCGCCGGAACCACAGCCAGCGCAGGTTGTGGATGCCCTCCCGCTCGGCGGACTTCCGGGGCTGGGCCGTCACCTGGAGGGCGTACTGCCGCCGCAGGTCCTCCAGCACCGGCCGGTCCGCCGCCGCCCGCCGGAAGACCACCCCCTCCAGGCCCAGCCAAAACAGGTCGGTGTAGAAGGCCCCGCTGGTCTGGCTCTGGAAGGTGTTGAACAGGGGCCTGAGCCGCTCGTAGTCATAGAGGCGGTACACCAGGCCGATGATGGTGTTGAAGTACAGGTCCGCCTCGCCGTCCGGACGGTACATCTGAAAGTCGGACCGAAGCTGGTAGTTCTCCGCCCCGTTCCAGAACTGGTTTTCCGCCCGGCGGCTCTCAATGTCTTCCCGGTCCATATCAGCCCTCGAACAGCTTGGAGCGGTCCGCGTCCCGGGGGATGCGGGCCCACACCGCGTCGGCCACCAGCTGACGCTCGAAGGGGTCGAAGGCCTTGTTGATGATGCCCAGCTCCAGGGCCTGGCCGGAGGGGATACCCTTTTCCATCAGGTGCAGGGCGGACAGCAGCCCCCGCAGGTCCAGGGCCTTGGTGGAGATCTCCGAGCTGTCGCACTTCTGCCGCAAATCCCCAAAGAGGGCAGAGAACTGCTCCACCCAGGTGTGCTTCATCTGGGGGAAGCCCCGCAGCAGCAGCTTTTCCAGGTTCTCCGGGGAGATCACCGGCATGTCCATGACCACGAACCGGGACACCAGGGCCTCGTTCAGCTCCCGGGTGCCGGCGTAGCCGTAGTTCATGGTGCCGATGAAGCGGGCGGCGTCGTCCAGCACGATCCGGTCATACCCGGGCACGTCGATGACCCGACGGAAGTCCAGGGTGGCGTGGAGGACGGCCAGGGCCTCGTTCTTGGCCATGTTCACCTCGTCCAGCACCCCGAAGCCCCCCAGCCGGGCGCACTTGGAGATGGGGCCCTCCCGGAACACCACCTCCCCGTCCTTCAGGGTGTCCGCCCCCACCAGGGAGGCCGCGTCCACATTTACGTACATGGACACGTCCCAGCTGGGCCGGCCGAAGGCGGCGGCCAGGTTCTCGGCCAGCACGTTCTTGCCCGTGGCCTTGGGGCCGGCCAGCAGCAGGTGCTGTCCGCACAGGAGGGCGGCGGCCGCCCCCTCCCAGATCTCTTTTCCGTAGTATAAAAAGCGGGGGGTGGGGACCCGCCCCCGGGCCTCCTCCGGCACCGGGTGGGAGGCCCGGAAGGCCTGCATCTCCTCCAGCAGGCCCTTGTCCACGCCCTCGTCCGCTAATTCCTTCCAAATATCCATGGTACAAACTCCTCATGTATGCCTCGGCCCGCGTCCGCCGCCTGGAGGCAGCCTCCAGGGCTCTGCGGGCCCGTTCCGTATTGTACGCCCCAGGCGGAAAATGCGCAAGGGGGATCGTCAGAATTTTCCACAAGCCGGTAGGGCAAAAAAGCTCCGCCGTCCCAGCGGGGACAGCGGAGCTCCTTTTCAAACCGGCGGGTTTACTCCGCCTTCTGGCTCTCCAAATATTCGTCGTAGGTCATCATCCGGTCGATGAGCTTCCCGTCCGGGGTAAAGTCAAAGATCCGGTTACACACGGTCTGGATCAGCTGGTGGTCGTGGGAGGCCACCAGCACGTTGCACTTCACCGCCTCCAGGCCCTTGTTCAGGGCGGCGATGGACTCCAGGTCCAGGTGGTTGGTGGGCTGGTCCAGCATGAGCACGTTGGCCCCGGAGAGCATCATCCGGGAGAGCATGCACCGGACCTTCTCGCCGCCGGAGAGAACCTTGACCGGCTTATATACCTCGTCCCCGGAGAAGAGCATCCGGCCTAAAAAGCCGCGGAGATACTGCTCCTGGGGGTCGCTGGAATACTGGCGCAGCCACTGCACCAGGTTGTCGTCGTTGTCCTGGAAGTAGGGGGTGTTGTCCTTGGGGAAGTAGGAGAAGGTGGCCGTCTGGCCCCACTTCACGGTGCCCTCGTCGGGCTCCATCTCCCCGGCCAGGATCTTGAACAGGGCGGTGTGGGCGTTCTCGTTGTCGCCCACAAAGGCGATCTTGTCCCCGTGGCCCACGATGAAGGACACCTTGTCCAGCACCTTCACCCCGTCGATGGTCTTGCTCACGTCGGTGACAAAGAGGATGTCCTTGCCCACCTCCCGGTCGGGGGAGAAGGCCACCCAGGGGTAGCGGCGGGAGGAGGCGGGCATCTCCTCCACGGTGAGCTTGTCCAGCAGTTTTCTCCGGGCGGTGGCCTGCTTGGACTTGGACTTGTTGGCGGAGAAGCGGGAGATGAAGTCCTGGAGCTCCTTGATCTTCTCCTCGTTGCGCTTGTTCTGGTTCTTGATAAGCTGCTGCACCAGCTGGGAGGACTCGTACCAGAAGTCGTAGTTGCCCACGTACATCTTGATCTTGTTGTAGTCAATGTCCACGATGTGGGTGCACACGGTGTTCAGGAAGTGCCGGTCGTGGGACACCACGATGACGGTGCCCTCGAAGTCCAGCAAAAAGTCCTCCAGCCAGTTCACCGCGTCGATGTCCAGGTTGTTGGTGGGCTCGTCCATCATCAGCAGGTCGGGATTGCCGAACAGCGCCTGGGCCAGCAGGACCTTCACCTTCAGCCGGGCGTCCAGGGTGGCCATGTCGTTATAGTGGAGCTCGGTGCCGATGCCCAGGCCCTGGAGGATGCGGCTGGCGTCGCTCTCGGCCTCCCAGCCGCCCAGCTCGGCGTACTCCTCCTCCAGCTCGCAGGCCCGCATGCCGTCCTCGTCGGTCATCTCCTCCTTGGCGTAGATGGCCTCCTTCTCCTTGCCGATGTCATACAGGCGCTGGTTGCCCATGATGACCGTGTCCATGACGTTGTAGGCGTCGTAGGCGTTCTGGTCCTGCTTCAGAACCGACATGCGCACGTTGGGCAGGATGGACACCTCGCCGGTGCTGGGCTCCAGTTCCCCGGAGAGGATCTTCAGAAAGGTGGACTTGCCGGCGCCGTTGGCGCCGATGATGCCGTAGCAGTTGCCCCGCAAAAACTGCAGGTCCACGTGGGAGAAGAGCGGGGTGCCGCTGTAGTTCAAGCTCAGATCGGTGACCGTGATCATGGTAAACTCCTTTTTTCAATTCAATCCAAAAACAGAGTAGTAAAGCGACGCGAATGCGTACAGCGTCCATCTTACCATATTCCATCCGGTTTGAACAGGGGAGAACGGAAAAAATCCGCCGCATTTTTCCATAAAAATTCCGCTTTTCTTGTGAGAAAAGCGGAATTATGGCCGATTCTATCTCAGTTCCGGGGCGCGGGCCGGGCAGCTCACCACGCCAACAGCTTGTGGAGCATCACGGCCCCCTCCGCCCGGGTGGCGGTCCGGTCTCCCGCCCAGGCGCCCTGGACCATGCCGATGCCCTGGGCCAGGGCGGCGTAGCCCAGATCCTCCGAGGGGATGGCGGCCTTGTCCGTGTAGGAGCAGGTGTAGATGCCCGTCAGCTGGGCGGCGGCCGTGAGGCCTTCGGCGTTGAGGAGCAGCTTTACCGCCTGGCTCCGGGTGAGGGGGGCGTCGTCCTGGCGCTGGGCGCGGGTGAGGGCCCCTGTGCGGTAGGCGGCGGCGTAGGCCATGTCCCGCTCCTGCCGGGTGGCGGCGGCGGGGGCCAGGGGGTAGTTCTCCACGCTGAAGAGCAGGGCCACCATGTCCCACTGGGTCATGGCCTGCCCGGGGGCAAAGGTCCCGCCGTCGTAGCCCACGTTGTACCGGGCCAGGGCCTCAATGGCCCCCCGGGCCCAGTGGCCGGACAGGTCGGAGTAGGTCAGTCCGGATGCGGCGGCGGTCTCCCGCTGGACAGGTTGGCCGGTCTTGGCGTCCACCCCCAGGCAGGAGCCCTCCCGGTCCAGGCCGTAGCCCAGCTTCAGCCGGTAGAAGGCGGTCAGCCCCAGCTGGAGGTAGGGGGCGGCCTCGGGGTCGCCGGCGGAGAGCTTCTCCGGCACCTGGAGATAGCCCAGGGTCACGGTGTAGGTACCCATCCAGGCGTCCAGGGCGGTCTGGGCCGAGACGATGCCGTCCGGGCTGTCGAAGGTCACCCCGTCGTCATAGGAGTAGGAGAGCCCGCAGATAGAGCCGTCCTCCGCCGATACCTCCACCCCGTAGAAGTGATCCGGGAAGAAGTACCCGTTCTCCTGCCGGGCGAAGGTGAAGGAGTAGGTGCTTTGGACCTCCCCCTGGGGTCCCTGATACAGGGCCAGCTTGGGGGAGCGGTCGGGGCAGAAGCTCTGGAGGAAAGCGGACGTCTTCTCCTGGGCCTCCGCCTGGGTCAGGCTGGGCTTCTGGTCCTCATCCCAGGGGAGGTAGGACCACAGGTCCTCCACCTGACCGGTCTTGGCGTCCACCGTGAAGGTGCGGGAGGCGGTCCCATTTTCTCCGGGCAGCAGGTAGCGCAGGGTGCACAGCACCTGCTCCTCCCGGGCCTCGGCCGCCTCGATCAGACGGTAGGAGGCGGAGGAGAGGGTGTAGTCCCCCAGGCCGTACTGGGACACCGCCCGGAGCTGTCCGTCCAGGGCCTCCTTGGACAGAACCCCCTCCAGCTTCTGGATGCCCTCCTGCTCGGCCTGGGACAGGCCGTTCTCAGGAGTTCCGGCGGCGCTGTCTCCGCTGGAGCTGCCGCCGCCCATGCCCATGCCGCCCATGCTTGCTTCCAGCTCGGTCAGGTTCACCAGCGCGCCGGTCTGGGCGTCCACGTAGTACTCGTCCCGGCTGTCGGGCACATAGCGCAGCACCGCCTGGGTGCCCCCGTTCTCAGGCAGGACGTACTCCAGCTTCAGGGACAGGGAGCTTTTCAGGCTCTGGGCGGCCGCCTGGGCGGTCACGGCGGGAGCTGGACTGGGCACGGTTCCCAGGTAGGTCCCGTTGGACACATCCCGGTGGAAATTGGTCACCTGGCCGCTCCCGCCGTCCACGGTGATGGAGCAGTTCAGGGGGGAGGGCAGGCCGTGAAAGAGAATATTGCCGGAGAAGCGGTACTGGTTCCGGCCCAGTCGGTCAGAGCCGGAGGGCTCCTCCAGCTGGACGGACTCCAGGCCGGGGGAGAGCACTTTGTCCAGAAAGGCCTGGGCGGTCTCTTTGGCCTGGGCGGGGTCGCCGCTGGGGTAGGAGGGCAGGCCGGCGGAGCCCGCCTCCTCCTGGGACAGGTAGTACCCGGTGATGGTCCCGTCCTCCAGGGCGTCGATGGACAGGGTGCCGGTACTCCCCTCCCAGTACAGGGACCACTGGCTCACCAGCGTCTGGTCGTAGCACTCCCCGTAGAAGGAGCTGTACTCCGAGGTGTCCAGGTCCAGGGTGTCCTTCACCGCCTGGGTGACCTGGGCCAGGCGGGCGTCCTGCGTGCTCTCATCCGCCGCCGCGGCGGGCAGGACCAGGGAGGCCGCCAGCGCGGCGGCCAGAACCAGGGTTGCGGTGCGTTTCATCATAATCCCTCCGTTTCATTGGTGTGTCCGGGCTGTCTTCTACTGGTATCCTATCATACTTTTAGACGAAACAAAACGGCCCAGGTTGCACAAATTTAATGAAAACTTAAAAATTTTCTCACCTCGTGCAACTTTTCCCAGGGTGCGTCGTCTTTTATAATAGAGAAAAGAGCCGCCGGAGCGTCTCCGGCGGCCGGAGGGGGAGCGTACCATGGAGGATCAGCAGATCATCGAGCTGTACTGGGCCCGGTCCGAGCAGGCCATCCGGGAGAGCGAGACGAAGTACGGGGCCTTCTGCCTCTCCATCGCCCGGAACATTCTGGCTCAGGAGCAGGACGCGGAGGAGTGCGTCAACGACACCTGGCTGCGGGCCTGGAACGCCATGCCGCCCCAGCGGCCGGGCATTCTGTCCGCCTTCTTTGGAAAGCTCACCCGGAATCTGTCCCTGGACCGGTGGCGGTACAACCGGGCGGCCAAGCGGGGCGGCCCCCAGGTGGAGACGGCCCTGGAGGAACTGGGGGAGTGTCTCCCCGCCCCCGGCCGGCCGGAGGACCACCTGGAGGAGCGGGAGACCGCCGATCTCATCTCCCGGTTCCTCCGGGAGCAGCCCCAGCTGGACCGGGTGCTGTTTCTGCGGCGGTACTGGTATCTGGACTCCGTCGCGGCCCTGGCGGAGCGGTTTTCCATGAATGAGAACACGGTCAAATCCAGGCTTCACCGCACCCGCCTGCGTCTGAAGGAAGTCCTGCTGCGGGAGGGGGTGGCGGTATGACTCGGGAAGAACTGCTGGAGGCCATCGGCCGGGTGGACGACGACCTGATCCAGGAGGCGGAGGACTGCCGTCTCCCCGTGGGCAGACACCGCTTCACCCACTGGAGGCCCCTGGCCGGCGGGCTGGCAGCCTGTCTGGTGCTGGCCGCAGTGCTCTATCTGCCCTTCGGCATGAGCGGCGGCGGAGACAACACCACCTCCGGCGCGGCGGGGAGTTCGTCCGCTGCCCAGGAATCCCAGACAGATCATTCGGCCGGAACCGCTCAGGACAGCGGCTCCGGCTCGGGGAGCGGCGCGGCGCTGCCCGGGGAGCCCTCCGCTGGAGACGAGAGCTCCGGCGGCGCCTCCTCACAGGAGGGGGGCGCGGCCCAGGATGTGCTGCGCACCCCCGCGGGGGAGTATACCCTCACCGGCGAGATGGCCTCCGCCCTGCCGGAGGGCAGCCGCCAGCTGGGCGTGCTCTTCCTGGAGGGGGAGGACAGCCAGGACCAGCTGTACACCACCCGCCGGGAGTACGCCGGGTGCATGCTGTGGGAGGGGCCGGATGGAACCCTCTATGTAAAGCTCCCCGGAAACGGGTATGCCCTGGCCCGGCCGGCGGAATAGCTCCATCGCCCGGGTGGAGGCACAAAAGCTGTATCCCAAACCATGGAGAAATCCGCTGGAATCAGACGATTCCAGCGGATTTTTTTCGCCAGGGGCCAAACAAGGCCGGCCTTGCCGCTGAAAAATACCGGTCCCGCGGCGGAATTGTTCCGTGCTTTGTAAAATTTGCGCCCTCCAGGGAAATACTACGGAGGTATTTCATATCCGCCTCTGCCGTCTGGCGGGGCGGAGGCCTGCCGCGCCTGCGGCGGGCGGCTCAAAGGGAGGGAATGGGATGTCAGCCAACATCCGTGATTACGCCAAGCTCGCCGCCGAGATCCGGGATCAGGTGGGCGAACAGAATATTGTCAGCGCAGCCCACTGCGCCACCAGGCTCCGCCTGGTTCTGAAGGAGTCTCCCCCCGCCGAGGTGACCAAACGCATCTCCGAACTGCCCGCGGTGATTCAGGTGCTGGAGAGAGGGGGACAGTATCAAATCGTCATCGGCGTCCACGCCAAAGACGTATATGAGGAGCTGGTGAAACTCCTGCGCCTGGACGAGTCGGCTCAGCTCGCGCAGAAGCAGGGAATCCTGGCCCGGGTGATCGCCACCATGTCCGCGGTCTTTGCCCCCTTTGTCTATATTCTGGCGGCCGCCGGACTGGTGCAGGGGGCGCTGATCCTCCTGACGCAGTGGATTCCAACCTTTCCGGACACCGGGACCTACGCCGTGCTAAGCTTTATCTCCTGGACCCCTTTCACCTTCCTGCCCGCAATGATCGCGGTGACGGCCTCCAAGCACTTCAAATGCAACACCTTCATTGCGATGTGGTGCTGTCTGGCCCTGGTCAACGCCGACTGGGGCGCGCTGGCGGCCCGGATCGCCGGCGGAGAGACCATCCGATTCCTGGTCTTTCCCATGGCGCAGACCACGTATACCTCCACGGTGCTGCCTCCGCTGTTCCTGGTGCTGGTGCTGTCCTATCTGGAGCGGTTTCTGGACCGGCGCCTGCCCGATGTGGTGAAGGCCATCGGGACCCCCTTTCTCTGCGCCGTCATTATGGTCCCCCTCACCATTTTGGTGATCGGCCCCCTCTCCGACGCCGCGGCGAACGGCATCGCGGTGGCGTATAATCAGCTGGCCCGCACCGTTCCCATGGTGGCCGGGGCCCTTGTGGGAGGAATCTGGGAGATCTTCGTCATCTTCGGGGTCCACTGGGGCGTCACGCCCATGAACATCGCCAATTTCAACGCCAACGGCCGCGATACCTTTCAGGCCTTTCAGACCTGCGCCGTGGTGGCCCAGGCGGCCGCCTGCTTCGGCGTGGTGCTGAAGACCAGACGGCGCGAGATGAGGCGGGTGGCCTTCTCCGCCGGCCTGACCGGCATATTCGGCATCACGGAGCCAGCCATATACGGCGTGACGCTGCCGCTGAAAAAGCCGTTTATCTGCGGCTGCGTCGGAGGGGCGGTGGGTGCGATCGTCCTGAGCCTGTTTGATACCATGTACTACGTCTACGCCGGTCTGCCCGGGCTTCTCACCACCGTCAACGCCATCAGCGCCCAGAACCCCATGTCCTTCCCCGGCATGCTGCTGGGGACCCTGGCCACCATCGTGGTCACCATCGCGCTGGTACAGGTCGTGGGCTGCGGGGAGAGCCCGGGCTCCGGGGATGCGGCAGACGCGGCGCCTTCCGGCCCGGCCCGCGCCCCTGCTCCACAGGAGGCGGGGGAGGTCACGGTGTGCTCCCCCCTGAGCGGAACGGTGGTTCCCCTGTCCCAGGTGAAGGACCCCACCTTTGCCCAGGGAATCCTGGGGGAGGGGGCCGCGGTCCAGCCCAGAGAGGGGAAGCTGTACGCCCCCTTTGACGGTACGGTGCTCAGCATTGCGGACAGCAGGCACGCCATCCACCTGCTGGGCCCCAACCAGATGGAGCTGCTCCTCCACATCGGGCTGGATACGGTGGAGCTGGGCGGGGCGGGCTACACCGCCAGGGTCAAGGAGGGGGACCGGATTCGGACCGGCGACCTGCTCGTGGAGTTCGACCTGGAGGAGATCCGCCGGAAATACGATCCCATCACACCGGTTTTGGTGACCAACGCCGAGGAGTTTGCGGCGGTCGAGTTGTGGAGAAGCGGCGGCTCTGTGGAGGCGGGGGAGCCGCTTCTGCGGGTGAGAAATGAACAGGACGGCGATTTGGAGGGGACGACATGAGTTTTCCGGAACATTTTTTATGGGGCGGCGCGGTGAGCGCCGGACAGCTGGAGGGGGCCTGGGATGAGGACGGAAAGGGCGTCAGCGTGACCGACGTCCTCACCGGCGGCAGTTCCGGCGTGCTGCGCCGCATCACAGACGGCGTGCTGCCGGGAGAGCGGTACCCCAACCACGAGGGGATCGATTTCTACCACACCTTTCGGGAGGACATTGCCCTTCTGGCGGAGCTCGGCCTCAAGTGCTTCCGCACCTCCATCGCCTGGACCCGCATTTTTCCAAACGGCGACGACCCCCAGCCCAATGAGGCGGGCCTGCGGTTTTATGACGCGCTCTTTGACGAGCTGCTCAAATATCACATTGAGCCGGTGGTCACCCTCTCCCACTTTGAGATGCCCTATCACCTGGCCCGGAACCACGGCGGCTGGCTGAGCCGGTACACGCTGGAGTGCTTTGTCCGCTATGCTACCACGGTGATGGAGCGGTACAAGCACAAGGTCCGGTACTGGATGACCTTCAATGAGATCAACAACCAGAGTAACACCGGCCTGGACCTGTTCGGCTGGACCTGCTCCGGAATCTGCTTTTCGCAGCTGGAGCGCCCCAGGGAGGCCATGTACCAGGCGGTCCACCACCAGTTTGTGGCCGGCGCCGCCGCGGTCAGGGCGGGCCATGAGATCAATCCGGAATTCCAAATCGGATGCATGTGCGCCTTTGTGCCCGTGTATCCCTACTCCTGTCATCCGGACGATGTGATGGCGGCCGTGGAGTGCATGCACGAGCGGTTTTATTTCTCGGACGTTCAAGTCCGGGGGCACTATCCGGCCTTTGCCCGGCGGCAGTGGGAGCGGGAGGGCTGCCGGATCGCCATGGAACCGGGGGATGAAACAATCCTGGCGGAGGGGCGGGCCGACTACCTTGGCTTCAGCTACTATATGTCCAATACGGTCAGGGCCCAGGGGCAGGGGGGCTCCGCAGCCCGCTTGGACGGCGGATTCCCCAATTCTGTGGACAACCCCTATGTGGACAAGAGCGACTGGGGCTGGCAGATCGATCCGACGGGCCTGCGGTACGCCCTGGTCACCCTGTATGAGCGGTACGAGGTCCCCCTGTTCATTGTGGAAAATGGGTTCGGGGCCATAGACAAGCTGTCGCCGGACGGGACATGCCACGACCCCTACCGGATCGACTATCTGAGATCGCACATCGCCCAGATGAAAAAGGCGGTGGAAGAGGACGGGGTGGACCTGATGGGGTATACGCCCTGGGGGTGCATCGACCTGGTCTCCTTCACCACAGGGGAGCTCAAAAAGCGGTATGGCTTTCTCTACGTGGATCGGAATGACGACGGCAGCGGGAGCGGGAAGCGGTACCGGAAGGACTCCTTTTTCTGGTTTCAGAATGTCATCCGGACCAATGGCGAGGCGCTCTAGCGCCACAGAAAACAGGAGCTCGAAAAACAAAAACGCTGGAATCCGAGGATTCCAGCGTTTTTTGCCTAGGAAAGTGGACCGGCGCCTGTCCGGCGGGCGGCGGTCATCCCAGCATATGGAGAAGCTCCGGCAGCTGGGACAGGTTGTTCAGCACAAAATGGGCACCGGCAGCGCGGAAGGTCTCCTCCGCCCGACGGCAGGCGGCCCGGCGCTCCTCCGGGGGGAGGGCCTCATACTCCCCCTGGCTCAGGCCCAGGACGGAGCTGCCCTCGACTACCCCCACCGACCACACCCCGGCGCTGACTCCCTCCTGGATGTCGGAGACGGTGTCCCCCACCTTCACGGCGTTTTTCACGCTGGAGACCTCCAGCGCCTTCAGGTTTTCAAAAATCATGTAGGGATAGGGGCGGCCCTTGCCGCCCACCCCGTCGGGGCTGATCCAGAAGTCGGGGGCGTAGCCCAGCTGGGCGGCCTTGGGGACAACAATGTGCATCATGGAGTCGGTATAGCCGGTGGTGGAGCCGATCTTCAGCCCCATCTCCCGCAGGGCGGCCGCCGTCTCCACCGCAAACGGCTTGGGTGTGGAAAACTGGTCCAGGATGGAGAAGAGCTTGGGCTCAAACTGGGCGTACACCGCCTCCACGTCCTCCTCCCCGGCGGGGCGGCCGTGGGTCTCCTCCCAGGCCCGGGCGATGCGCTCCATCCGGAGCATGGTGCGGATGTGGTCCCGCTTCAGCATGCCCATGGGCTTGCGGGTCTCCTCCAGGGTGACCGGCACGCCGTGGTGGGCGAAGGCCTCCTGAAAGGCCTGGACGGGGGCGAAGCAGCCGTAGTCCACGGTGGTGCCCGCCCAGTCAAAGATGACGGCCTGGATCATGCGATCTCCTCCTTATGGGCGGCCAGGAAGCCGGCGATGATGGCGGTGAGCTTCTCCATGTCCTCCGGGTAGATCTCCCCGATGTTGCCCACCCGGAAGGTGTCCGCGTCGGTGAGCTTGCCCGGGTAGAGGACGTAGCCCCGCTCCTTGATGTAGGTGTAAAACTGGGAGAACTGGAAGGACACCCCGGCGGGGTAGAAGAAGGTGGTGATGATAGGCCCCTGGTGGCTCCCGTCGATGTAGGGGGTGAAGCCCATGGCGCGCATCTTCTCAATGAGCAGGCGGTTGTTCTCGGCGTAGCGGCGGTGCCGGGCGGGGATCCCTCCCTCCTCCTCCAGCTCGTCCAGGGCCTTGGAGAAGGCCAGCACCACGTGGGTGGGGGAGGTGAAGCGCCACTTGCCGTCCTTCTCCATCCCCTTCCACTGGTCCAGCAGGTCCAGGGACAGGGAGCGGGCCTTGCCCTCGCTCTCCAGCAGCTTGTCCCGGCGGCACAGGATGAAGGAGAAGCCGGGCACCCCCTGGATGCACTTGTTGGCGCTGGACACCAGGAAGTCGATGCCCCAGTCGGAGACGGGGATGTCCACCCCGCCGAAGGAGGACATGGCGTCCACGATAAAGGTCCGTCCAGCGTCCCGGACCACCTTGCCCACGGACTGGATGTCGTTGAGGATGCCGCTGGTGGTCTCGCTGTGGACCATGGCCACGTGGGTGATGGCCGGGTCCTGGGCGAGCAGCTGGGCGACGCGGGCGGGGTCGGGGATGCGGTCATAGTGCTCCGCGTAGTGGACATAGGGGATGCGGTTGCGGTCGCAGATCTGGGTCATGCGCACCCCGTAGGCCCCGTTGGAGCAGATGAGGACCTTGTCCTCGTCCCCCACCACGCTGGAGAGGACGCTCTCCACCCCGAAGGTGCCGCTGCCCTGCATCAGAACAACGGTGTAGTCGTCCTCGGACACGTGTCCCAGCTGGAGCAGCTGGCAGCGGATCTTCTGGGTGACGGCCTTGTAGTCGTCATCCCAGGTGCACCGGTCCACCAGCATCTCCTCCTTCACCGTGTCGGTGGTGGTCAGGGGACCGGGGGTCAGCAGTTTATAGGTATTCATGGTCGGTTCCTCCTTTTCTCACAGACAGCCGGTTCAGCCCTTGGCCCGCTCGGACAGCTCCTGGTGGGCGGTGAACAGCTCGAAGGTCAGAGGCTCGTCAAAGACGCTGGGGTAGGCGGACTGGTTGGCGGGGTCGGCGGTCTCGCCCTCATAGAGGGGGTTGGGGTAGGTCTGGATCAGCTCGGCGCGGCCGTTTTCAATGATGCACTGGGCCATCTCCATGGCCAGGGGGTTGGTGTCCTCCCCCTTGTCCAGGACGGCCACCGACTCGGTGAGGGAGAAGTTGCCCTCAGTGGGGTCCACGTAGTCGATGGGCAGGCCGTCGGCCTTGTCGGCCACCGCCTGGTGGCGCAGGCCGAAGCCGATGGCCACCTCGCCGGCCCGGCACAGCTTCAGGGGGCCGGAGCCGGAGGTCTCGATGTGGGCGCCGCAGTTGTCATAGATGGCGGCCAGAGTCTCCTCGGCCCCGTCCTCACCGTAGGCGTCCACCAGAGCCTGGATCAGTAGCCAGGCGGTGGAGGAGGACTGGATGTCGGTGACGGCCACCTGTCCGGCGTACACCGGATCGACCAGGTCCTTCAGGCAGGTGGGGGTGGGCAGATTCTCCGTGGCCATCAGCTCGGTGTTCAGGATGATGGCCCCCTCCTGGGAGGTGATGGGGGCGGTGTAGTCGGGCACCGCCTCCAGGGTGTTCACCTCAAAGTCCAGGGGCAGGAACATATTGTTCTGCTCCTGGGCGCTCTGGAGATAGAAGGTGCTCATGGTCACCAGGTCGGCCTCCAGGTTGGTGCCCTCGGCCAGCAGCTTGCCCCCCAGCTCGGAGGTGCCGTAGGTCTGCACGATATACTTGCCCTCATAGCCGCCCGCGTTCAGGGCGTTCTCCATGGCGGTGATGGCCTCCTCGTCGGCGTTGGAGTAGATGACGATCTGGTCATCTCCGGAGCCGGAGCCGCCGCCGCAGCCGGCCAGGAGGGACAGGGACAGGGTCAGGGCGGTGCCCAGGGCGAGATACTTACGGATGTTCATTGGACAGCTTCCTTTCTTTTGGCAAAAAGTTGGATGGGACGGCGCTCTTTCACCGGGTGGGTTGCCTTATAGCTGGCCAGGCAGGAGAAGAGCCCCTTGGCGATCAGGTTGGTGGCCAGGATCAGCAGGGAGAGGACGAACACCTCGTTGAAGCGGTTCACGTACTGCAGCTGCTTGATCATGGTGGTGAGGACCATGGTCCGGGCCCCGGCGATGAAGATGAGGGCGCTGATAGTGACCATGGAGTTGATGAAGTAGTAGCTGAACACCTCGATGAGGCTGGACAGGGCGTTGGGGGTGACCACCCGGAGGATGGTCTGGAGCCAGCTGTCCCCCATGAGCATGGCGGTGGTCTCCCAGCCGGCGTTCATCTTGGACAGGGAGTTCTTCATCATCAGATAGGGAGTGGAGAAGTAGTGGACGATGTTGCACAGGATCATCAGCAGCAGGGTGTTCTGCAGCCCTGTGCCGGAGAAGAGGAACATGTAGGCCACGCCCAGCACCATGCCGGGGATGGCGTTGGTCACTAGGGCGATGCTCTCGATGACCCGCTTGTACCGCGGGGACAGGGTGCTCCGGGCGGTGATGAGGGCGGCACCGTAGGCCGCCAGGGTGCCCAGGAAGGCGGTGAGCAGGGCCATTACCAGAGAGTGCCAGTAGACGGTGATCAGCTCATTGTCTGTAAAGACGGCGGCAAAGTGCTCCAGGGAGAAGCCGGTCTGATAGGGCCACTCCTCCACCAGGGGGACCACAAAGATCACCGCGAAGATGGACAGGATGGCCACCGAGATCACTGTGCTGGAGATGCCCCAGCCCGTGTCCCGCAGGGAGTTCTTCCGCAGGTCCGCCTGGGAGATGCGGGTGTAGCGGATGTTGAACCGCTCCAGCAGCTGGAGGATGCAGATGCTGCCGATGGAGGGGATGAGCATGATCATGGCGATGACCGCCCCCCGGTTGAAGTCGGGGATGCCCCCCAGCATCTGGTTGTAGAGGAGGGTGGCGATGACCTCATACCCCCCGCCCACCGAGGCGGGGATGCCGAAGTCGGTGAAGCACAGGAAGAAGGCCTGGATGAAGGCGCCCGCCAGAGTGCCCAGCAGGGGGCGGAGAATGGCAATCCAGAAGGTGGCCAGGTCCCGGTCCCCCATGACCTTGGAGACGATGATGGTCTTTTTGTCCACAAAGCCCATGGTGTTGTGGATCAGCAGGAAGGCCACCGGGATGGTGTAGATCACATAGCCCACCAGCAGCCCGCCGAAGCCGTAGATGTCAAAGAACTGCCGCCCCAGCAGGCGGGTGAGCAATCCCTGGCGGCCGAAGGAGTAGATGATGGCGAAGCCGTAGGTGATGGTGGGCAGGAACATGGGCAGGGTGGCGATGGCGGTGATGAGCCGCTTAGCCCACTTGGGCAGCTCGGTGTAGTGGACCGCGTAGGCCATCAGGAAGGCGATGACCGTGGCCGCCACGGCCGACGCGGCCGCCACCGCGAAGCTGTTCCCCAGGGCTGTGAGAAACCCGTCCCGGGTCACCACCGAGACATAGAACTCCCCGGTGAGCCCCCCGTCCCCCAGCAGGGACTTGCCCAGCAGCAGGAGGATGGGGGCGGCCAGAAAGCCCACGAACAGAAGGGTGATGATCCAGAAGATCCCCTTCAGCTCCCAATTTTTCCGTCTCATGGCGCCTCTCCTCACACGGCCTCACCGGCCAGCTGAGGGCGGTCGCCGAACAGGGCGTAGATGTTGCCCCGCTTGATCTCCAGCTGGCGGAGAATGAACTTGCGCACAAAGTCGTTCTTGGGCTGGTGGATGATCTCGTCCGGCTTGGCGTACTGGGAGATGGTTCCCTGGTCGATGATGAGCACCCGGTCGGACAGGGTGAGGGCCTCCTCCGGGTCGTGGGTGACGATGATGGTGGTCAGGTGGTACTCCCGGGCGATGGTCTTGATGCGGTCCTTGATGGACTCCTTGATGACCCCGTCCAGGGCGGACAGGGGCTCGTCCAGCAGGAGAATCCGGGGCTTCATCACCAGGGTGCGGGCCAGGGCCACCCGCTGCTTCTGACCGCCGGAGAGCTGGTCGATGCGCTTGTTCAGGTGCTCCCGCAGGCCCAGCAGGTCGATGAGCTCATCCACCTCCTCCTGGGAGGAGATGCCCGGCTTGTTCCGCAGGCCGTAGGTGATGTTCTGCTGCACGTTTAAATTGGGGAAGAGGGCATAGTCCTGAAAGACGATGTTGAAGCCCCGCTTCTCCATGGGGGTGCGGGTCAGGTCCTCCCCGTTGTAGCGGATGGCGCCCTGGTCGGCGTCCACGATCCCCAGGATCATGTTCAGCAGCGTGGTCTTGCCGCAGCCAGAGGGGCCCAGGATGGAGACGATCTCCCCGTCCTCCACCTGGAGGGAGATGTCCTTGAGTACGGGCACTCCGTCAAAGGACTTTTGAAGGTGCTCCAGTTCCAGCATGAAAAACCGCTCCTTTCTCGGTTTCAAAAGTTTATGTGGGAGCCGCCGCACGTCCGGCGACGGTGTAATCCTAGCAAATTCCAGCCCCGGGAAACAAGCGCAAAAGGTTTAAGTTTCCGTTAGAGAAGCGTAAAAAGGCATCAAAAAGCGGGGGCTTTTCTTGTAATTTTCTTACAAGAAAAGCCCCCGCCGGAGCCCCTCACTCCTCCGGATAGCCCCGGTCGGCGATGACCGCGCCGCTCTTGTCCAGACTGCGGGAGAAGCGCTCGTAGTCGCTCTGAATGATCCCCATGTACAGCAGGTCCACCACCGCCAGGTCGGGGATGCGGGAGAAGATGGCGGTGCCGTAGATCACCGCTTCCTCGCCCCCGGTGCAGAGGCACACGTCGGCGTACCGGGCCAGGAGGGGATTTTTCCGGCTGGTGATGGCGATGGTGCCCGCCCCCGCCTTCCGGGCCAGCTTGAGCGCCTTCACCGTATCCATGGAGCAGCCCGAGTGGGAGAACGCCACCGCCACATCCGCCACCCCCAGGTGGGCCGCCCCGATCTGCTGCAGGTAGGCGTCGGTGTTCATCCGGCAGCAGAGCCCCAGGTAGGTCAGCTTGGTCAGGAGGTCGCCGGCCGGGGTGCAGGAGTTCTCCACGCCATAGATATCAATGGTTCGGGCCGTGGCGAGCATCCGCACCGCCCGGTCCAGCTCCTGGGGGGAGAGAGACTTCAGCGTCTCCTCCAACAGGCCGCCGGACACCCGCACCTCTTTCAGCGGCAGGTCCTCCAGCTGATCCCAGGGTTTTAAGTCAAAGCCCCCCAGGTGGTCGAAGTAGGCCTCCCGCTCCGTCCCCTGGCTGCGGTCCCGCAGCAGGCAGTATTTGAAGTTTCGGAAGCCGCCGAACCCCAGGGCCTGGACGAAGCGCACCACGGTGGGCTGGCTCACCTGGACCTGGTCCGCCAGTTCCGAGATGGTCTGCTGGGTGCAGGTCTCCGGATGGTTCAGCACATAGTCGGCCACCCGCTGTTCCGATGGCCGCAGGGACGCGTAAGTCTTTCGGATCCGGTCCAAAACCTGAATATCGTGCCGCATAGCAACATCCCTCTCGCCTTGTAATAAACTTACATGTTCTCTCCGGTTGAAAAGAAATCCTTTTTTGCGGCAGTCCCGCCCTTGAGCCCCGGGAGCAGGCCGGCTGCGGGTCAAAATCGGCGCGCTGGAAAAAATGCGGCCGGCGCGGGGTTCTGTACCACAATAGTAATGTAAAAAGAGAGTGCTGCGCCACCGCCTGTTTGTAAAATATGGATGAAATTTTTGTATCGTTCCGTGTATTTGCCGCCGGAGGGCGTGCACAGGCGGCGGAAGCGGAGCCGTGCGGACGGCCTGGAGGCTGGGAGTATGTGGGAAAGATCAGCGCGGGAGCGGGTGTATAGAGCAAGAGAGACGAAATTTAAATTTCCGTCAAGATGGCGAAAGAGGGATGTGACGTTTTATGAAATTTATGTGATTTCATGGAAAAAGTTAGATAATATATGGAAAAATGAGAAATATTAACATGGAAATGCGGAATAACTGAATAAACAGACATTTTACCCAGATACAGGAAATAGATCTTGAAAATTTGGATATCCCGTGCTACAATGCTAGTACCTATATGCAGCTGTTTGGTTGTTCTGCAGAAATTTATGACAAAATTTGTTTTTCGTAAATAAGTGCAGACCGAAGGGTGGTGAGCACATGGAGACTGCAGCTGGAAAAAGTCGGGCGGGCCGGGGCGCCAATCCCCGGCGTGTTATACGCCTGTGGCAGGTCAAGAGGGATGACCTCCAGGCCCAATTGGATCGCCTGGTGGAGCAGATCGGCTGCAGTCTGCTGAGAGCCGAACAGCTCTCCATCGGCTGGAATTCCAGCAGGGGGGTGAGGGGCCCCTGAGGTGTGTGTGCAGCCCCTCCCCGGCGGCGGGCCGGGGGACCCATGCGAATTTGAAAGGAGCGAGAAAACATGAAACGAAAGCTACGGAAATCTCTGAGCTGGCTGCTGACCGTCGCCATGATCTTCAGCCTGTTCTGCGGGATGATTCCGACGGCGAGCGCAAAAGGACCAGATTCGGCTGTGGGAGAGAATCACATTATCTCCATGGGATATACGAATGGCAGTGCAGACTTGAAGATGACTGTCCAGGCAGAATATAACTCAGAAGTGGTGGATACAATCCATGTTGCTAATGGCGCACGCAGCTACAATGAAATTGAAATTCAATTATTAGACGGTGCCAATGCAAAGGAAAAGTATGATATTTTAGATGTATCTATTTCTGTAAGCAATTCCACTGGAGATTGTGCTGCTAAAACAGTAACTGCGGACAAATGGTCATTTACGCCTTTGTCTGTAAGTGGAGATCCGTCAATTACGATTACCGTTACACTCTGCGACCAGTTTGTTTCCCCTGAAATTGAGGGCGGAGAGATTGATTACGGTATAGCAGAAACGATTCATTATCAGTTTACAGAAGTCCAGGCACTAGCACTTCTTAATGCTGTCGGAGTAAAAATCAGCGAAGATACTCACGTCTCTGATACCGGAGTGCAAATGCGCTTCGTGGAGAAATATTCCGGCGTAATGACTCAGGACTGGGGATATAACGCTCCTGGTGGCCATAACATTAGAAACTGGTATACGACAGTAACTGGAGCTGCGGGAGATAAGGCTCAGCCTGGAAATATCCGTCAGTTAGAAATTGTTTATACAGATGATGCGGGAGAACACACGGCAATCATCCCGGCCAGTGTGTTGCGGTATGTCAATATTGATGAAATCAAGGCAAATACATATAGTGTAGAGGCCAAAAATCCCAATCAGCAGGTAGTGGCATTCTATAATGAAGAGGATGGTTATACTGGTGGAGTATACACTCTTTATGATGTCCAACTTGTAGACACGAATGCAAGCGTTGGGAAAGAGAACATGCCCGAAAATCCTATATATGGAAATGGGACGGAGTATGTCTTCACAAACTGGGACTATAATCCTCGGGGTGGTGCTCCCTTCCTGTCTTCTGATAAAATTGCAGATGATGTGGCAGTTTACGCTAGAAAGGTTTCAACATCTGATATCGGTGGTGTACAGATTCATGTAATGAACAATGATAACCATCTGACCAATCGGATTGTTGAACTCTATAATGCTAAACATCCGGACAGCACGATTACAAGTGATATAAATATTGAAACAGCTGTTATAGGAGTTCAGATCAATGGTAACGATGGGGAAAATACGGATCCTGAATATTCCTTGAACGGATGGAGAAATGGCTTCTATTATGTTGATAATTCTGGGCCAGCAGGACATGTTCCCTATGAACAGATTACCAGCATGACGGTGTATGTGAACATTAACGGGAGCGAAGAAACACTTAACATTTCGAGAGGTGAGGAACCGGGCGATTTCCAAATTTCTCAGGTTGGAGTTGAATATCTTGAGATTCACATCAATGTTCCTCCCTCCGCCCCCACCGACGACGACCTGACTGGTGACCCGGATATTCCGAACGACACCGGCCTTCTTGGAAAAGGTGCTGTCACAGTGACATGCGTCACTAAGGACTCTGGGCATGCTCCTGCGACCTACGGTCTTCTGTCTGAAACCTATACCGAACCGAAGGACGAGGACGTGTACTGGGCCAACGACGAAGGGGGAATTGGCGCTTATTATGTGAAGGTTACTAACATTGATCCCTCTGAGTATGTGAAAAAGTACAATGACGTTACACCTGGGCACACGTTGTCTGATGAGGAACAGACCAGAACCATTACCCTGAAACTGGTAGACAATCAGTGGAAGGTAGACAGCGGCGCTCCTGTCGAATTTGAGGTCACCTGTGAGAACGAGGGCGGCGAGACCGACCACACCATCACGGTCAAAGTCACAAACGGTACCGTTTCTTACGACAAGCAAGACGACAAACAAGAACTTTCATTCCCGGTTGATAGCGGAGAAGACGCTACAATCCAGCTTAGTGCAAATTCCGGCTATGCTCTGGACTATGCGGTAGTCGATGATGTTGATGTCTCTGAGGTCATCGGCACAGATGGCTCCTACACTTTTGAGAATGTCAGCCAGGACATGACGCTCATCGTTGTCTACGCTAAAGACGAGAAGGGCAACATCGGTGACGACGGCAACGACACCGGCGACGGCACACCGGACTACCGGCAGGTATTTATCCGGTATGAATCCGCTGCTCCGGTGCTCGGCAAAGTGACTCCTGAGCTCCAGACCGAAACTCTTGATGTCGACGAAAATCATGCTCCTGTGACCGAGCCCATTGCTCTGATCGGCGTTGCCACCGCGGAGGATGGAGCAGAGTTTGTCCAGTGGACGTGCAATGACGTGCCCATTTCGTTGGCCGCTGATTTGAAGGATGACGGAGAAAAGCTGTATACTTACAGGGCCGGAGAAACTTACGTGATCCAGGCACACTTCGAGGCTCTGCCTCCGGTGGTGGAAACTTGTAAGGTGGCGGTTGAAGTCTACAACGGTACCGCGACCTTCAATGGAACAGAGGTCCAGGGCTATATCCTGGCACGAAAGGGTGAGGATATCACCATCACCTTTACTCCCGACCAGGGCTTCGAGTATGAGAAGGCCACCCTTGACGGCTATGAGATCCAAATCCCTGATGATGGGACCTACACCATCAAATCTGTGGAGAAGGATTGCAAGATCGAGGTCTGGTTTACCCAATCTGAAGCCCCCGAAGAGCCCCTGACTCCGCCCGAAGACTTGGAGAATTTGCTGGATGACCAGATCAAAGTACAGTGTGTCAGTGACAGCAGCCATCTCTCCAAGATCTATGGGGTTTGGGACGGCAGCTATAACGTCTATGACGACACAGACCTAGAAAACGGAATCTATATCATCTCCTTGAACGCCGAGGCCTATGCAGCCAAGTACAACTCTGACCAGTATTACACGGGCAAGGATACCCACAACCCGTATGGTGGCGATGTGCTGGTTGTTTTGACCTGGGACGGAGAGGAATGGACTGTCAGCTCCGCGCCCATCGTCGTGCGGGTGAGCTGCAACGAGTCCACTACCCCCGAGCCTGAAGCGCCCACTAAGGACGACCTCCTGGCCCAGGACATCCAGGTCGTTGTGGAGTGCACCAATTCCAAGGTGGCGCATGCAGATGCAACATATAACCTCAGCGACTTTAAAGATGTTGTTGTGACGAATGCGGTTAAGAACGCTGATGGCACTTACACCTTCACCGTGAACAACAGTGTGTTCGTAGATAAGTATAACGAAGACAACGGCTACACGGGTGAAAACAAACACGAAACCGATGACAGCGGCACAGCGCAGGTTACCCTTTCCTATACAGAGAAGGACGGAAAAGGAAGTTGGACAGTGGCTCCCGGCACTTCAATTACCTTTAAAGTAAAGTGCGGAGCCAGCGATACTCCCGAACTTCCCACCATTGACGAGATCCTGGACGTTCTGTACACGAAGCCTGTCCTGGTGAAGTGCATGAACGAGAATCGGGAGCACGAGATGGAGGATGAGGAGTACGCCGTGCTGGAGGGGACCTATAAGATCGGCCCGCTCCAGCAGGATGAAAATGGCGATTGGACTTGCTACTTTGAGGTCAATGACCCGATCCCCTATCTGAAGCAGTTTATCAACAACACCGACTCCACCCAGCACATGATCTTGGACTCCAATTCCCAGCAAATCCTCCTGGTTCTGATTGACGGGGATTGGAGCGCCCCCAATCCTGACCAGTACATCACCACCATCGAGGTCACCTGCGACCCGACTGTGGTTGGTTCCTATGATTTGACCTTCAACGCCAATGGCGGATTTTTTGGAAGCGAAGAGGCATATGGTAAGGAAATTTATGTCAAAGAGGATCTGGTTGCCGGTGAACATACGTTAAGCAGCTATGTCAGAAGCGAGGACTTGGTGTATAGCAGTACGGGTGAAAAAGTTATCTTCGCCGGCTGGACCACGGAACCGCAGAACAAACAGGTTTACCGCTATAACGACGCCGACATTCCGGAAATCGTAGAGACGGTAACCATCGAAGATCAGCCTGTGACCGTGTGGGCCGTGTGGGGCTATGACGAGGACGAAGACGGCGTGGCCGATATCAACGAGGTCGTCATCACCCCCGCCGACATCACCATCTACACCGGCGGCACGGGTTATCTGGGTGTGACCACCAACGAAGATGGGGATATTGTTAGCGATGAAGCCCTAGCCAGCGGCCTGCCCCAGCCCGGCTACCACATTGACCTGCCCGCCAACATTCAGACTTGGCTGGGCAATGGGACCACGGCTGAAAACCTGGCCACTATTCTGCACTTTGAGTATAATGTTGAGGAAGGAACTGCGGCTGGGACCCGTAATTGGGTGATGAAGTACGAAGGCGTCTACGCAAGGGACGCAAGCGGCAATCCGCTCCGGTATGTGTACACGCTGGAGCCCAGCGATGATGGCAACGGCAAGAAGATTCCTGTTCGGATTCTGTACAAGGACGGGGATACGATTGTTGACGACGACAAGATCGACATGAGTGCCACTGCAGCTCACGAAGAGTATACCATGACAATCAATCCCGGTGAGCTGGATCAGAATAAGATTCAGGCTAAGCTCACCAAAGGCGATGAGAGCAAGACTCTGAATGTGTTCATCGGTACCGGCAAGTTGACTATCCGCAGCGTGGTGGAGAAGAAGGATAATACCTCTGTCATTGCGGCGAATGAGTCCAGTGTTACCGGTAATGAGATCGCCGCAGTGGGCAACAACGCCTCCTACGTAGTCAACGACTCCGAAGTATCCATTGACGTGACGAATAACAAGGACCGCGTCCAGCTGCTGGTGGACAAAGTATCTGATAGCGACGAGTTCGACCGGGATATGGAGAATGCGTCCCTGACGCACGCGGGAATGTCCGATGGAGCCTGTGAGACAGCCTATCTGGACCTGGTGGATACCGAGAACGGCAACACCGTGGTGACACTGGGCCGGGGCAGCATGGACATCTATTGGCCCATGCCTGAAAATGCCGACGCAGAAGGAACCTTCAAGGTGGTCCATTACGTTGGTATGGACCGTGAGAGCACAGTAGATACAGGTGATCTACCTACTCTGGATAGTGTTCAGGTACTACACGGCGACAAGCAGGTATCTGTCGTGACTACTGGAGGCCAGCAATACATTAAATTCTCTACCGACTCCTTCTCCCCCTTCGCCCTGGTCTATGAGACGAAGGATCCCGGCACCGACCCGGGTACCGATCCCGACGATGATAAGGACGACGACGACCACTACACCGGTGGCGGCGGCAATGACAACGACAGCGATCCCACCGGCAACCTGTCCATCGAACTGGACGTGAACGGCGGGGACGACGAGTTCACCTTCACCGTCTATTTCACCGATGAGGACGGGGACGACCTGAAGAACAACTTCTACTACAACGGCGACTACACCGGCACCATTGGCAGCGGCGATGAGATCACCCTGGAAGGCGGCGACAAGATCGTCATCCGCAACCTGCCCGAGGGCACCCGGTACGAGGTCATCATTGAGACCGCCGACGGCTACACTTACGTCATCGACGGCGAGGAGGGCATCATCCGCACCGGCACCAATGAGGCGGAGTTCACCGCCACCCGCACCGTGCCCCTGGCTGATCCCAGCGTCACCGGCGTGTCCCGCTGGCTGAACGTGACGGACCACATCGCCTACCTCACCGGATATCCCGGCGGAGCCTTCGGCCCCGACAACTCCATGACCCGGGCGGAAGTGGCTCAGATGTTCTACGCTCTGCTGAACAACAAGAACGTGACCATCACCAAGACCTTCCCCGACGTGCCGGCCAACGCCTGGTACGCCACCGCGGTGAACACCCTGGCTTCTCTGGGCATGGTCTCCGGCGACGCCAACGGCAACTACCGTCCCAACGATCCCATCACCCGGGCGGAGTTCTGCGTCATCGCTCTGGCCTTCGCCTATGAGCCTGACAACGCCGTGTGCTACTTCAGCGACGTATCCCGCAGCGACTGGTTCTACACCTATGTGGCTCAGGCGGCCAGCTACGGCTGGATCGGCGGCTACACCAACGGGAACTTCGGTCCCAACGACCGGATCACCCGCGCCCAGGTGACCACCATTGTCAACAACATGCTGGGCCGCGCGGCGGACCGTGACTACGTGATCGATCACCAGGCCGACCTGGTTCAGTTCACCGACCTGAACCGGACATATTGGGGCTACTACCAGATCATGGAGGCCACCAACGCCCACGACTACACCAAGTCCAACGGAACCGAGAACTGGCGCTGACACGCAAAGAGAAGCATACGGTTTCAAATTGACGGGGACCCGCTTTCCGGAAGGAAAGCGGGTCCCCGCAGCTTGTCAAAAAACCTGTGTAGAGATGAATCCGCTCAAGTTGGGGCGGGGGAACTCGAGGGGGCGGCAGCCCGCCTCGAGTGGAATCGGATGCCCTGAATGCCTTGCATGGCAAGGCGTTCAGCGAGCGCAGCGGTGGAAAAGTAACGGCGTTTTTGCTTTGAAAGATGGACTCCAGTAAAAACCGGAGTCCATCTTTCAAAGCAAAGTGTTGTCCATATTCCATATAATGTGTGTGGTGAGAAAAGCAATGCTTACGATGTAGTATTAGGAAATTGCGTTTAAAAGAGCAGGATGGATTTCCCATGATACTGATTAACAAGAGATTGATTATACTCATCACCGCCGGGCATGTTCCCGCTTCGGAATACGGGAGGGGTATATCCCTTTGACACCAGATATTTGCAGGTTTCCAGGACCAGGCAGTCTGCCACGAAGCAGTTGCAGAAGGTGGAGGTGGGGCCAATATTCTGCTCACATCCCTCTACTTCAAAAATGGCGTCGCCGTAGGGGAGGTGGTTATTTAAGTAGATATCGACAGTTTGGTACAAGTTTGCCCCGGTCGGATGGCGGGAGGGATGGGCCTTGGGTACCCGCTCCGCAAAAGAACTAGAGGTAATGGCGATGGAGGTGACTCCAAGCCGCTTTGCTTCCAAAGCACAATCAAAGGTCATGCTGTTGATTCCGTATGCGTTGATGATCAGAAGGACCTCCCCAGGGGTCTTTCCCACACCATAGGACTCCAAAACGGCTTTTGCATAGCCTGGAACTCGCTCTACTTTCATGGAGCGAAAACCGCCGTGACTCAAATTAGTTCCAGGATCTAAAATTGCGTTGATACAGGCCAATCCACCTGCGCGGGAAAACATCTCCTCCACAGCCATATTGGAATGGCCGCCGGGGCCGATAACATGAATCACCTGTCCCCGCATAATGGAATCGCCCATTACCTGTGCCGCTCTTTGGATGGATTCCATTTCATCGGCGCAGATTTCCTCCAGTAAACTTGTGATGATCTGCTTGTAAGATTTCATGTCCTGACTCATATGATCGCGTTCCTTTCATTGTCATATTGGCGTTCAACAGTAGTTACACGGCCGCATGGAAGAAAAACAGCCGGACACACGGAACCGTCTGATCCCTCTTAATGGAATGATACCGTCCGGGCGGGGCTACAAAACAGACGCCAGGGGAGAGGGGGATCTCCTGGTCGCCGACTACCGCGAGGCCGGTTCCACTTAGGACAAAAAACACCTCTTGATCCTCATGTGTGCCGCCCTGGAGATAATCCAGCTGCGTATACTCCAAAATTCCGCACCGGCAGCCGGCCTGACAGCCGTTTTCCTGATCCAGAAGTGGGATGAATCGGTACTCATCAAACACGACTCGCTGGGAATCCGTCTCCTTGGTGTAAAGACTCATAGGAAGCGAACGTCCCCTCCTTCCGACTCCTTGAAGGTCTCTTTGCCCCGGAAGAGCTCGATTAGAGCCGGGATCATAAAGACCGCAGCGGACAGGGAAAACACCGGAAGGGCGGAGTAGGCCCAGATCATGGACCACCGGATGGTGGGAAAAATCAGCATCCGCTTGGTTCCCGCCATCTCCACGCCGGTGACAAACAGCATGACAAAAAACGCAAAGGTCAGCAGTGTGATTACGACGGTGACCACGTGGCGAAGCCTATGGGGAAAGCGGCTGATAAGAAGATCCAGGACAATGTGCTCCTTCTGATAGACTCCTACCGCCATTCCCAGCATGATCATCCACACAATGCAGATCGTGCTGATATCGGTGACCCACAGGAAGGAGTGATTGAAAAACGTGCGGCTGATGATCTCCATGGTATTGATCGAGAAAATGACCAGGAAAAGTGTTCCGGAAATATAGGTTTGAATCGCGGCCAGGCCATCCAGCAATTTTTTGAACATCATTTATCCCCCTCCTATTCCAAAAATCAGATTGGGCAGCCAGGTCACAGTCCATGGAACATAGGTAATGATCAGCTGACAGACCAAAAGCGCCACAATAAAGGGGAGCGATGCCTTTGTGATCCGCTCAAAGGAGACGCCGGAGAGCTTCGACTCGATAAAGAGCAGCGCGCCCACCGGAGGCGTGACCAGACCGATCATCAGGTTGCAGATCATGACCATGCCGAAATGGATGGAGTCAATGCCGAGCTGATTGGCAATGGGTAGAAGCACGGGACCAAAAATCAGCATGGCCGGGGTGGCATCCATGATCATGCCTAAAAAGAGAAAGAAGATGTTGATTCCCAGCAGGAACATGACCGGAGTGATGTTGTACTGCTCCACCAGCGCTACCAGCTGAGCGCTCAGGCCCTCCACTGCGATGATATAGGAGAAAATATCCGCCACGGTGAACAGGGCCATAATGATGGAGGAGAACAAAGCCATCTTACAGAAGACCTGAAACATGGATTTCAGGGTAATGGTCCGGTATACAAATATTCCGATCACCAACACATAGGCGCAGGCCAAAATGGCAATTTCCGTCACCGTGGCCATTCCGGTCAGCACACCTGCGATAATGATCACAGGGGCAATCAGGGACAGAACGGACCGCTTAAACACTGATCCAAAGCGCTCCCTGTTCTCCTCCTGCGGCTCGTCCACTTTTAAATTCATCTTGCGGGTCGCAAACAGAACGATAATGTGCATAGAGCCAGCCATGATCAGCCCCGGAATCAAGGCGCCAAAAAACAGGCGGCCAATGGACAGGTTCGTAATCAAGGCCAGAAACACCATAGGAATTCCCGGGGGGATGATGGGGCCCAGTACAGCCGCCGCCGCATTCAGCGCGGCGGAAAACTCCTCCGGATACCCCTCCTTTTTCATTCTGGGCAGCAAAACCGGGGAGATGGCCGCCGCGTCCGCCGGTCCTGAGCCGGACACCAGAGAGAAGATCACGTTCACCACAATACACGCGTGGGCCAGTCCGCCCCGGAATTTTCCGATAAAATACATGGAGAAATCCAGCATCCTCTCAGTCATCCCGGAGATATTCATCAGTTCGCCCACTAAAATAAAAAATGGAATCGCCATGAGGGAGATATCCGACAGACCGTTGACCATGCTGTTGGAAATCATGGACAAGGGTCCATTCCCAGTTCCCAGCAAATAGCATACCCCGGAAACCGCCATGGAGACGAAAACGGGCATTCCCAGGAACATGAGAAGAAACATCACCAGAAAAATGATAACAATCGCCATAACAGAATCCTTTCGTATCGCCTGCCCGGAGAGGCCGGCCGATCCCGGCCGGCCGTCCCCGGGCTGTTACCGGAACGGTCTCAACACCGCGCTTATACCGGAAATCCGGCGTTGCATTGTCTGCAGATCCGGCGGACTTTCCTTCTCATTCCGGTGTATAGCTGTCCTTAAAGGCCATGATCTCATCCATGGTCCCTGTGGGCCAGAGGTCGCCGGCCGTGTCCAGTTCCTGATAGAAGTCTTCTCCCAGCTTGTCCTGGATGGACTGGACGTCGATCTCCACATAGGTCATATGTTCATTGAGGAAGTCCATCGTCTCGTCCATCTGCTGAGCCACCTGCTCCGCCTCATACTCCACAGCCTGCTCCGCGGCTTCCTTCACCGCCGCCTGCTGCTCAGAACTCATCTGCTGCCACACAGTTTCACTGATAAAGATCGCGCTGACATCGCGGATATAGTCGGTCTCCATGAAGTAGTCCTGTACCTCGTACAAGCTGCTGTTGCGGACCGTGATAAAGTTGTTCTCCTGGGCATCCACAGTCCCCTGAGACAGCGCCATATACAGGTCGCCCAGGGGTACCACAACAGGCGTGGCGCCCAGACGCTTCATGGTCTCCTGGACCAAAGCGGACTCCGCCGTGCGGATCTTCAGCCCCGCAAAGTCATCGGCATTTTCCACCGGGACGTTGGCTGTCAGCTGCCGGGGGGAAGCTCTCCCCGCGCGGCCAACACGCGCACCCCCGTGGTCTGCGCAGCCTCCTCAAACCACTGCTGGGCTGTGTCCGAGTCCAGGAAAGCCTGGAACTCCTCCTGGGAGTCCCACAGGAAGGGGGCGGTCACGGCGTTAAATTTCTGGGCTCCCTCCAGCCAGGGGTAGCAGGAGAGCGTATTGTAGAATAAATCTGTCAATCCTGTGGGCATTCCGCTGAGCATGTCGTTGCTGCTGCCCAGAACGCTGTTGGGATAGGTGGTCACACTGATGTTCAGATCCGGGTCTTCGGCCAGAATTTCTGCAAAGCGGTTCATCGCCAGGGTAGCGGGATCGTCCTCCGTTTTGATGCCGGCCAGCTTCAGGTTAAAGCTCTTTGCGGTGGAAGAAGTGGTCCCGCCTTGGGGCTGGGATTCTGCGCTGCCTCCCCCGGAGCCGGAACACGCCGTACAGGCCAGAGAGAGGGAGAGGGCCATTGCCAGGGCAATTGCAAGTTTCCGTTTCATACTCATTCTCCTTTTTATTATAGTTGTATGTGCCTTTCTGCCTACTTCTTCTCGTCGTTTTGGGTTGTTTTTTTGAGCACTGCTTCCTCGGACTGATAGATGATCCTGCCGTCTATCATGGTCATCAAGATCTGGATTGCTTCATCGAAAATCAGGATATCCGCCTGTTTACCCTGGGTCAAGCTGCCGATCGCTCCATCCTGTTTCAGAATCTGGGCTGGAGTCAGGGAGGCCATCCGTACTGCATCCAGCAGCGGAATCCCCGCCTTGTGGACTACTGTGGAGACAAGGCGGTTCGTTGTGGCAACACTCCCTGCAAACGCGGTGCGGTCCGGCATTTTTGCCACCCCATCCTCGATGATGACGGTCTGGCCGTGTTTGAGGCTGCCGGAAATGCTCAGTCCGTCCGGCATTCCAGCTCCGCGCAGCGAATCGGTAATCAGCGCCGTTTTGCCCGGCCCCTTGATGTTATAGATCAGGCGAATCAGCTCCGGCGGCAGATGGCATCCGTCTGCAATGATCTCCACGGTCAACGCGTCAATCAAATAAGCACTTTCAACCATGCCCAAAAAGCGATAGGCATTGCGCCGGTGGACTCCGTCCATTCCGGAATACAAATGGGTCACATGGCGGTAGCCGTGTTCGCAGGCCTCCACAACCGTATCATATTCCGCATCGCTGTGGCCCATCGCCGCCAGGATTCCCCGCCGGGCCAGCTCATCTCCCAGCTCCAGCGCCCCGTCCAGCTCGGGAGCAATACTCCAGCGCAGGATGTCATCCGACCAGCTTAAAATTTCCAGGTACTCTTCCCGGTCAGGCTGCCGGAGATAGCGAACATCTTGACCACCAGCCTGTCTGTGGGCAAAGTAAGGTCCCTCTAAGTGCAGACCCAGTAATTTTGCACCCGCCTGATTTGTCTGCCTCGCAATCCGGAACGCCGCCATCAGGTCCTTCAATTCCTCATTGGGACAGGTGAGCGTCGTTGGGACGATGGACGTGGTCCCGTATCTGGCGTGCAGCTCGGCGGCCCCCAGAATGGCTTCCGGGGTGCCGTCCATAAAATCGTGCCCGCCGCCGCCGTGCGTGTGGATGTCTACAAATCCCGGGGAGACAAAATTCCCCCGCGCGTCGATCTCTTCTTCACAAGGCAGGCCGCTGCCCCGCTCTCCCACATAATCGATCTTCCCCTCCTGGATTTCCACAACTCCGTCTGACAAGATCCGATAGGGGGTAATGACCTGGCCATTTACAATTTTGGTTCGTTTCATATTAAGGATCCTTTCCCAGCAGAGCGCCGCTGGCCTCGTCCACATACAAGATGGCATTGGGGTGCCGCCGGAGGATAGAGGCCGGGCATGCCTCCTCGATCTTTCCCTCCACCGCTCTCTTCACAGCCGCGGCCTTTTTCTCGCCGGGGACCATGCAGAACAGATAGCGGCCCGCGAACAAGCTGGGGATAGTGAGCGTAACTGCCTGTTCCGGCACCACTTCCAGGGAGGAAAAGCACCCGTCGTGCACCTGCTGATTGCGGCAGGTCAAATCCAAGGTTACACGTTTGACAGCCTCTGGGTCCTGAAAGAGGGCGGTATGGGGATCGTTAAAGGCGATGTGTCCATTTTCCCCAATTCCCAGACAGACGATGTCCACCGGAAAGCGGCGGAGCAGGGCGGCATACCGCCGACATTCCTCCTGGATATTTTGGGCAGACCCGTCCAGATAATGTACCGACCGAAACGGAACGCAGCCCATAATATGCTCCCTCAGATAAGTCCCAAACCGCTGGGGCGCATCCTGGGGCAGGCCGATGTACTCGTCCATGTGGAAGGCGTTGATTCGCTCCCACTCAATGTCCGGCATGTTTCTCAGCGCTTCCAAGAATTCATTTTGAGACGGCGCCGCTGCAAAAATCATATTCACCTCCTCTTGAGAGCACAGCAGCCGCTTCAGACAATCCGCCACATCTGCAGCAGAACAGTCTCCTAACTCCTGAGGTGATTTTAACTTCTTTATGGTCAGGGTGTTCTGTTCCTGTATTTTTTCACTCATAAAATCAGATTCCTTTCATATAAACTTGCTTTTGGCCTGTCGGAAGATCAAAAACTGCCTTATAAGACGCTTATCTTGTAAGAATAGATCTCTTTTCTTGTTGTGCTTATTCTAACTCTTATATTTGCAAACTACAATTTCAAAAACAACATTCTTGTTTGCAAATCTTATAATTTTGTGGTATGATATGAATAATATATTCCGAATTTTTGTTTCGTTTTCAGTTTAAAATATACACATCGGAAAGGCGGGAACTACCGTGAGCACTCGACTATCGCCGTCTCAGTACAACCCTAAAATGGAAATGAAGCGCCCTGATTTAGACTTGCGGTATGTGTTTGATGAGAAACCGCCCGTAGTGGAACTTCACATGCATACTTTTTATGAATTCTTCTACTTTTGTGAGGGAGATCTGGAAACTTACGTGGTGGGTTCCCGCAGTTACAAATTAAAGCACGGCGATATTTTGATCATTCCTCCAGGCGTCATGCACCACCCGATTTTTTCTGATACAGCAGGTCAATATAAGCGCTATGTACTCTCCATTTCCCAGGAGTTTATGGAAAAACGGGTCTTAGAGGATCCCGACATTCTGCATGCAATTCAGCTTTGCCGAAAGATCAATGAATTCCTGATCCGCTGCTCCTCACCGGCCCACGCAGAGCGGTTGGAACACTGCCTGCTTTCTATGTGGTATGAGATACAACAGGAAAATCTGTGCGTCAGCGCAAGTTTGCATAGCCTCTGCACCCACTTTCTTGTAGAGTTAAATCGTACTGTCTCAGACAGCAGCATCGTATCGGCCAGAATGGGCTACCAAAGGCCTCTGTTGGAAAAAATAATAGCTTATATTTGGGAAAACTTCAGTCATCGGATTTCACTGGACCAAACAGCAGAGTGTTTTTTTGTTAGTCCTGCTACAGTGGAAAATCTTTTCCGTCAAAAGTTGGGAAAGTCATTTTACCAATATGTGATTGAATATCGCATTGCAATCGCCCAGTCTATGATTGCGCAGGGATATCCCATGAAAGATATTTCGATTCGGTGCGGATTTGCGGACTACAGTGCATTTTACAAATTGTTCAAAAAGCAACTTGGTGTTTCGCCAAGTGAATACCGGACCATTGCTCCCACCAGTTATCTAAATGACTGACGGCTTTTAGCAAAATCCGACCCGCCCGGCTGCCGGTATTTCCGCCCACAGCAAAGGTGGTCCCATTCCCAGGGAACTATCGTGTCTGCGTTATTGCGCTACTAGTTATCTTGTTTGCGATCGGGTGCCTTATAAAAACGGAGGCCAGTGTGTTGATTCTTGACCTAATTCCAATCCCCATCGGGCTGTGCGGCAGCAGGACAGAGTCTTATGCAGGCGGTTAAAGATTTGTCAACTTATCTGTTTGTTCTGATTGCCGCTGTAATGATTGTCTCTTTATAAATCCTGGGCGTTTCCTTGTATGAGCTGAAAAAACTGGACGGCCCGCCTCCCCAAGTGGGGAGGCGGGCCGTCCAGTTTTTTCAGAGGCATCCGCCTCTTAGTATGAAATTTGTACCTCGCTCAGTGGGGTCAGGAGGCCAGGAAGGCGTCCCGAACCAACTCATCGAAGGTGCGCATGGGGATGAAGTCCTCCCAGTCCTCGCTGGTGTGCTGGGAGTTGCGCCACACGTAAGCGTGGCTGTTCGTGGCCTCCTGAACGTCCTCGTAATACCAGGCGCTCTCAGGGTTATCGGGCCACACCGTCATATCCTCCAGCATGTAGTCGGCATCGGGAGCCCGCTCCAGCACCTCATTCACCAGAGCCATAACCTCGGCGCGGGTGATGAAGCGGTCGGGACCGAAGGTGCCGTCGGGGTAACCGGCGACCCAGCCCTCGGCTGCGGCGCGGTTGATGTAGTCCCGGGCCCAGTGCTCGGAGATGTCGGTAAACTGATCCGGTCCGCTGTACTGTGCGTTGGAGAACAGCGAGGCCACCACAGCGAACTCAGCGCGGGTAATATTGGTGCCGGGGTCAAAGACACCGCCGGGCCGGCCCAGCATCAGGTCGCCGTTTGTCATTGTGGTAATGGCGTAGTAGGACCAGCGCCCATACTCCACATCGGGGTAGGGGTTGTACTCGGTAATGAAGTCGGCGCGGGAGGAATCGGTGAGCAGACGGAAGAAGATGGTGGCAACCTCCTCGCGGGTGATGTAGCCCTCGGGCTGCACGGTTCCGTCGGGGTAGCCGGACACATAGGCGATGTGATCTTCCTTGTTCAGCTCGGGCTTATCATCGTCATCGTCGTCATTGCTGGAGCCGCCGCCACCGCCGCCGCTGTGGCTGCCGCCATCGTCCTCCTCATATACCAGCACGAAGGGGGAGAAGCTGCCAACCTGGAACACCAGGTGATCGCCGTCACGAGTGACTTCGATGATCTCGGGATCACTCTGCAAACTCGACACTTGCGTCCGATCCATCTCATCATAGTGGACGATATAGAACTCGCCATTCTCATCGGCATCGCTGGGCATGGGCCAGTAGATGGTCAATTTGTCGTCGTCGCCCAGGGTCACCACGGTGTTGCCGTTGTCCGTGTCCACAAGGTCCAGATAGAAGGACTCCGCCTGGGCGTCGAAGAGGGAGACGCCATCCTGTGCGTCCGCTTTATTGATGGCATCCTGCTCCATAGACCGGTTGAACTCTGTGCTGTTGGAGACGCTGTCCACCAGCAGCTGGACGCGGTCGGAGCCCACCTCGACTTCGCTGTTGTTGACGTAATAGGTCACGTCGCCGCCGTCAACGGCAGTGATCTGATTGAAGTCCACAGTATCGGCGCTGTCCACGATCTCGTTGGTAGAGGTACTCTCGTCCGTAACGCTCTTGATCAAGAGATGGCCGGTACCGATATCAACGTTGCAGGTGAGTGTCTCGCCGTTGACGGAGAACACGGCCTGGATCTTGCTCTGGTCCAATGTACCACTGTAGATGGTCATCTCATAAGTATCGGACACGAGGTTCTCTCCCATCACGATGTCATCAGTGGTGATAACTTTATCCGAATTCTCGGGGTCGATGATCTGGAGCCGAACCTTTATGCCAGTTTCCGCTGCAGTCGTGTTTGGGCTCAAGCTATAGACATAAGCGGTGATTACATCTCCCTCTTTGGAGTAAACACCCTGATCCTCCAGATCCCAATTGCGGATCATATTTCCGTTTTCATCGTAATAGCGGAAACTCAAGATACCAGCCAGATTCGTCGCAACATCATCGGTTGCAACATTGTGAGTGCGCAACCACTCCTTCACCGCATCCGGAAGGGTCAGATGATAGCCCGGCTCAGGGAATCCCTGTGCCGTAGTGGCGATAGGCGTTCCATTTTCGTCCAGCACATTACTATATCCATCGCCGCCGGTGTAGATGGTGATATCAGCCGGGGTGATGGTAATGCTGCCGGCCGGGACCGTGACCTCGTCCGTGCTCTCGTCGCCGTTGCCGCTTTCGGCCGTCACAGTGTTGGAGACACTGCCGGCGATCACATCCTCACCCGTCACGGTGTAGGTGTAGGTGCAGGTCCAGGTCTCACCGGGCTCGAACACAGTGTCCACGCTGCTCACGGGGTTGACCGTCAGAGTACCGTCCTCGCTGACATTGGCCGGAAGGGTGATCGTCTTCCCATCTTCCGTCAATGTCAGATTCACCTGGGTGACCTTACCTTTGACCCACATGTCGTCGGTCACAGTGACCGTGTCAGTGATGGCCGTCTCGCCGGTATTCTTGACAGTGATGGTGTAGGTCAGCTTGTCGTTCTCGTTGGCGACCATACCTTCCTTGTAAGGTTCGCCATTGATCTTGACCGTCTTGTCCACATTCAGGCCGGGCTTGGCCACATCGACTTCCTCTGTGACATCCTCTTCTTCCCCGTTCACAACCGCTGTGATGGAGTTGGTCAAGGTGGTCGTGGTTTCCCCGATCTCAAAGGTCTTGGTGAAGTAGAGAGTCGCGTAACGAGCGCCTTCGCCAATCTGCCCGGCGTACTGCGGCGGTTCGCTCAAGGTCATTATAACCTCGCCTTCCGCGCCGACGGCGCCGATGAAGTTCGCCCCAGACTCTTCAGTTACTGTGAAGCTGGCACCCTCATCGCCGTATACGCTGATCTCATACAGCAGGGTGATCGTCTCGCCCGCGCTGGCGACGATCTGCGGATTCCCGTCCCCGGAGGCGGGAGCAGGATAGGTGATGTCCAGCCCGTCAAGTTCCTCAAGGATCTCGCCCGGAATACCGGCGGAGCTTGTCACTACATACTTCGTCACCTCTGTCGCAGAGGGCAGGATCTCCGTCTCGGTGGAGTCAGAGCCCGGATCGGTAGGATCGTCGGGATCGGGGTCCTTCGTCTGGTCGGAATCCGCCGTGACCACGTTGGCGACTTTGCCAGCTTCCGCGTCCGCAGCTGTCACCGTGTAGGTATAGGTGCAGGTCCAGCTCTCCCCAGGCTTCAGGCTCTCAACGGAGCCAGATGGCCCATCCGGCATGACAGCGTTCCAGTATCCGCCGTCAACGCTGAGAGCATAATCTACTCCCTCAACGCGGATGGTCTCGACCTTTCCCTCGCCCCACATGGAGTCTTTCACACGGACCACGTCGGTAATGTCCACATCACCGGTGTTGGTGACGGTGACGGTGTAGGTGATCGTGTCGCCCACAAAGGCTGTTTCCCGATCCGCCGTCTTTTCCACCGTCAGGGACGCCACTTTGGTCTCGACTGTGTTGTCATCCTTGTTGGGATCTTCGGGGGTGTTCGGATCATTGCTGTCCACGTCCACGCTGTTGCGGATGGACTTGTCGCCGGGCTGGACGGTGTAGTCCGCCGTGATCGTGATGGTGCCCTTCGATGCAAGTCCGCTGAAGGTCCACGGAGTTTCGTCAAAATCAACACTGCCTGCCGGTTCCGCAGTCAGTTTCTCCAGTGTCGCGCTCCCACCGCCGACCGTAAACGTATCGGTGATGGTGCCACTCTGCTCGGTGTTGCCGGTGTTGGTCACCGTGATCGTGTAGTGCAGGGTGTCGCCCACCTGCGCGACGTAAGTCTCCGCGTCAAACGAGGATAGGGTCGCGCCATCGCGGGTCACGGAGGCCAGCTCCTTCTCCACGGTGAGGCCGGGTACCTTTGCGTCATCTGTCTTTGCGTAGAACTTGATGACCTTGGTTTCATCGTTCGGAACAGCGGCTTCCACGTCGACGGTTTCATTGTCCTTACTCGGTCCGTAAGTGGGATCTCCGTCATAAGAACTGTCGTTCAGCCACCAGCCCTCGATGGTCTTGTCATCGCCAACCTGCGGCAGGCCCTTCACGGTGATCTCCGTCAGGAGGTCATCGTTCTTCCAGTCCATCCAGGCGGATTTGTCATCAGCGTCAGGGGTCTGGTTGTCGTTGACATCACTGTCCTTGACGTCCTCGCCGGTGATGTAGACGTTGCTGTCCATCACGCTGGAATCCCCATTGTCCACCAAGTACTTGACAGAGTACGGGGTCCGCAGGTAGATCTTCACGTCGGGGTCATTGGCATTACCGACGGCGGTCACATTGTCAATAGTATATGTGCCGCTGGTTTCATCATCGACGTCCTCGGGGCTGCCGCTTCCGTAAGACTGGAAGTAGGTGATACCCTGGAGGACATAGCCGTCATCTGTTACTTCGACGTCGATGTCCACGCAGTCGTAGCCGTTGTCTGCATTATAATTGAACTTGCAGGTGATAGTGCCGTTTGGATCGACCGTTTCTTCCCAAAGATCTCGCGTGGTATCTTTGGTGTTTCGGTCCAAGGACACATAATCCAACGGGTTCGTGACAGGAGTCTCTTCACCATCCACAAATACCTGGACCGTGACGGCGGTGCCGTTGTACTCGGGCTCCGGGTTGGGTTCCTCGTCCGTCAGCGTCACGGTAACGGTGTAGGCTTCAGGCTCCAAGTCAGACGGCGGCAGTTCACTGACCGACTGGACATAGTAGGTCTTGTTGCCGACGCTAATCTCGTCGCCAACTTCAGGAATCTCTGTGGTAAACTCCTGATTGATGTCCAGATTCAGCCACTCGTGGTCAGCCAGAGAGGAAATCTCCCTATCATCGTTCCTATACTTTACATCCAGCGTCGCGGCGCGGACCGTGGCCTCCGGCTCCGGGAAGGGGATAGAGTGGAAGCGGTCATCATGGATGTAGTTCAGCGTCGCTCCGTCGTTCAGCGGGACGGTATAGGTGCCGGCCTCCTTCGCGCTCTCTTTCAGCGCGACGTCGTAGGTCAGGGTCACCGTTCCGCTCAGACCTTCACCACTGGTCCAGTTGATGGTATCGCCAGTCACCCAAAGAGTACCTTCATCCTGGTCTTCGCTTTCGTCTACCAGGATGTCATTCCTATCTACCAGTTCGACATCTTCGCCCAGCGGATCACTGATCAGGCCCTTGATGTTCTCGCTGATCTGCTCCATGCGAAGTTCCAGCTGTTCTGCATCCGTTGCCGTAAAGGAATAGCCATTGCCGCTGGAAATGTCATCAAAGTCGGAATTGCTGAAGGTAAAGCCGACGGTGTAGACCTTGCCGCCGTCTTCCTTAAACTGGCCGAAGTCTGTAAGGCGCTGGCCAGGACCTCTTTGGTGGTCTGCCGGGTATCCGTCGTCACTGTCGCCGTCCGCCACAATGATCATGACTTTGTTGGTGTCATCATCAGAAAACTGACCCAGGGCCGTGTTAACGCCGGCGCTCAAATGCGTTCCGCCCAGCGGAGAACTCTGTTGAAGTTCCGAGAAAGTGTCATAAGCAGTAATCCGTGAGTCATCAGGATTGCCCCTGTTATTTCCTCTATATACTACATATTTGTAGCTGATGCCTTCATTCCCCAGGTTGTTTTGCATCGTTTCGATGGCACCAAGAGCAATGTCCCAGCGGGTGGCGGCTTGATCTTTCTCGACTAACGTACAGAACACGCCGTCTCGCCCATATTCTCCATTACCATGGTAGTGACCATCCGTAGTCCACCGATCTTGCTTACGATTATATTCCCACTCTCCCTCGTTTCCGATCCAGCCGGTGTCACCGTCATCCGGCTTCTGGTCACACCAGTTCATAGAATTCGAGCCGTCAATGACGAACACCACTTCTGTAGGCTTGGCCGTGACAATCTGCTCTGCAGTGGCAGACAGCTCTACTTTATAGGTGCCGTCCTCGTTCAGTGTCGCCTGCTTGTGCAGGGTGATGTCAGGGTCCTGCGGGGCATCTAATTCGCCATCGCTAAACGTGTAGTACCGATCCTCAGGTGCCAAACCGCTGTCAGCCCTTTGGACCGTCATCTCTTCACCGCCGGTGGTCTCTTCATCCCCTGGCGCCGCCAGCGCGCTCACCGGCAGCATTGTCAGCACCATACAGAAGGTCAACAGTGCTGACAACAATCGTTTTTTCATTTCTCGTTTTCCTCCTTTATACTAGGATCGGATTCCCGGCGTCCGCCGGGAGGGAGAACACACGTTCAGGGGCCCCTCACCTCCCTGGAATCCCAGCCGATGGAGAGCTGTTCGGCCTCCAGCAGGCCGTCGCAGGCCTGCTCCACCATCCGGTCCAGCTGGGCCCGGAAGCGGTCCTGGGTCGTCTGCCACAGGTGCTTGAGGCACCTGGGATTTGCCTTCTCCTCCGCAACCTGCGCATCCCGGCACAGCTGCTTCATGCTGTCGGTGACGGCGGTGCGGCCCAGCGGCCTCCCGCTTCTGGTTTGGAACAGCGGGCCCCGGACCACGCCGCTGCGCCCGGCGTAGTCCAGCAGCTCCCGGCGCAGGAACTCCGGCAGGCGCACCGGACACTCCGCCTCCCCGCGTAAAGCCTCCACCGTCAGCAGCTTCAGGTCCCCCACCGGCAGCTCTGTGCTGCCGAACAGCTTGACCAGCAGATAGATCCGCTCCTTGCCCAGAATCCGGGCGGTGGACAGCAGCCGCAGGTACTCCCCCCGGGTCAGCTCCGGCGTGCCGCCCTCCCCGATCTGCAGGGTTCCCCGGGTCTGCAGTTCCCGCCGCCCCAGAAAGGCCACCAGGTGGTTGGCCACCGACAGGCGGGTGTTGACCGTCCGGGGGGAATATCCCTCCTCCAGCATGTCCTGCTGCCACCGGTCCAGAGTCCCGGGCAGCAGGGTCTTATCCTCGGGCAGGGCGTCGTACAGGGAGCCGATATTTCGCTGATAGGTGTCCAGCGTGCCGGGGGTACGCCCCTTCCGGGCCAGCTCCTCCAAGAAGGAGGCGATGCACTCCTCCGTCAGCGTCAGCTCCACCTGCTTCTGCCCGGCGGCATGCGTCTTGATTCCGTTCAAGCTCCCCCCCCCCTGTCCCTCATATGCAAAATAAGTGTTTGGGACTTACCTGGGGCGAGCATGGGCAGGGGATCTCCGCAAAACCGAGAGCCCGGCGACCGCCGGAGTCCATGAAGAAGCAAATAGGGTGCAAAAATCCAGCCACATAAACAACACAGGTCTATGGGGCTGAATTTTTGCACCCAAAATCAGGAAGAGGCCCTTGAAAATTTGGAATTCCCGTGCTACAATGCTCTTACTTCTATGTAGCATTTTGGTGTTTCTATAAAAAACTATGTCAAAACACTTATTTTGTCTTACTGAATGAGACGCATTTTCCTTAAAATTTCCGCGTGCTCCGCACCGGTGGAGATGAGGTAGATGCGGGTGGTTTCGATGGAGCTGTGCCCCAGCACGTCGGCCAGCTTCACCACATCCCGGCACACCCGGTAAAATGTGCGGGCAAACAGGTGGCGCAGGTTGTGGGGGAACACCTTGCTGGGGGCCACCCCGGCCGCATTGCAAAGCCGCTTCATCTCCGCCCAAATTTGCCGTCTGGACAAACTTTTTCCGCTTCTGGTGAGAAAAATCTCACCGGAGGCGTTTTTTTGTTGCCTGGCGTACTTTTTCAGCTTCCGGCACAGCTTGCCGGGCAGCAAAATGGTGCGCAGCTTCCCTTTCAGGGAGATCTCCGCCCGCCCCGCGTGGGCGGCCTCCACGGTGATATACTTCACCTCGCTTACCCGGATGCCGGTGGCGCAGATGGTCTCCAGCAGCAAGGCTAACCGCTCCCGGCCCAGACCGTGGGCGGCGTCCAGCAGGCGCTGGTACTCCTCCCGGGTCAGCTCCCGCCGGTCGTCCCGGAACAGCTTCCGCTGGATTTTCAGGGCCTTCACCTT
>NZ_JACJJE010000089.1 GCF_016899775.1 Pseudoflavonifractor capillosus | reverse complement strand
TCCACCATTCTGATAGCCGGCCTTATGGTGTTTCGGGAGAACGCACTGCTTGGACTTGGTCTCATGCTGTCCGCCAACGAGGTGCCCCGGATTGCCGGCACGTTCGGCCTCGACACTACTACCAGGGCCAATATTATGTCCGCCGTTTATACTGCCCAGGCCGCAGTGAACACCACCCGGACCATCGCCCAAGCGGTAACAAAATAAAAAAGGAGCAGATCATGATGAGCGTACTTACTATGGGCAGTCTCTTTGACGGCATTGGAGGATTCCCCCTCGCGGCGGTGTGCTGCGGAGTAAAGCCTCTGTGGGCCAGTGAGATCGAGCCCTTTCCCATCTCCGTGACCAGGCGGCGCTTCCCGCAGATGGAGCATGTGGGAGACATCACAAAATTGGACGGGGCAAAGCTGCCTCCGGTGGATATCATCTGTGGGGGCAGCCCGTGCCAGGACTCAGTATTGCGGGAACCCGGGCCGGTCTGGCTGGCACTCGTTCCGTACTGTTTGCGGAACAAATCCGCGTAATTGGAGAGATGCGAAATGCAGAGAAACGACGTGGGCGGACAGGTCTCGCTGTTCGGCCCAGATATGGAGTATGGGAGAACGTGCCCGGAGTTCTCTCCAGCGGACGGGACCCCATCACCAGAGAAAAGAGGCCGGGAGCGGACTTCCAAATCGTCCTCCAGTCCTTCCTCCAAATTGAAGAACCACACCTTCATGTTGTTAGACCTGAGACCGGGCGCTGGGAATATGCTGGGGCCGTGCTGGGAGTACGATCCTGTGTGGCTTGGGTCACTTGGGACGCTCAATACCTCGGAGTGCCCCAGCGACGTCGTAGAATCTTCCTTATCGCAGATTTTGCTGGATACAGTCCCCTCGAAATACTATTCATCCCAGACTGCCTGCAGGGGAATCCTGCGCCGGTCGGAGGGACGGGGGAAAGAATTGCCGAAGAAACTGAAAGCCGCGCTGATGATCCAGGCGGGCCTTTGCTCCTTGGATGAGCTCTCGGAGCTGAATGCAGAGGCAGACAGCAATTCGTCAGATGGGCAAGACGCGGAAAATATCAAATTTTCTGCAGGCTTTTCCGCCGGAGCCGGATCCAGCGCAGGAAGCATCGCCTACTCAGAGCAGATCGCCCCCACCTTGAAGGGCTCGGCCAGCGGAAACTGTATGCCGTCCGTCCTCTGTCTCAACGACCAGGGCGGCAACATTATGGAATGTTCCGAAAATATTTCCGGGACACTCCGGTCCCAAGAGCACGGCCACCAGCCTCTGGTGCTACCCGAAGGGCCGGCTCTCTATGAAAATCATGGGATCGACGCCAGGTACAGAGGCCCCCTCTCCGTTGCCCCCACTCTCCCGGCCCGGGCGGGGACCGGCGGCAACAATCTCAGCCTAGTGGCGCAGCCAAAGCCGGCTTCGTCCAGGCAGGTCTTTGCCCGCCCCAGATCCGATGCGTTTCGGGAGACTGATACCGCGGGGACCCAGAGTGCCCGGCAAAGCAAAGACGCCACCGACGTAGTTCTGGAACAGCCTTTTTTGATTCGAAGGCTTGTCCCAATCGAATGTGAACGCCTGCAAGGCTATCCGGATGGCTGGACCGATGTACCGGGCGCTTCCGACTCCACACGCTACCGTGCCCTGGGCAACAGTGTTGCCATCCCATGCGTGGAATACATTATGCGGCGTATCACAAAGGCCTTTGGTCATTGATTTCTGGGATGGCAGAAACAGGTCAGTTCGTGGTCGTTGACTACACCCACCGCCTGGAGAAACGAGTAAATGATGGTGGTCCCTACAAAGCTCATACCTCGCCGCTTCAGATCCTTTGAGATCCGGTCAGACAGGTCTGTATGAGTGTAAAATACATCATCTGTATTCACAATGATCTCACCTTCGGTAAAGCTCCATAGGTATCGGTCAAAGGAGCCAAACTCTTCCTGAATTGCAAGAAATATCTTTGCATTCTGGATCGAGGCCAAAATCTTGCGGCGGTTGCGGACGATCCCCGCATCCGTCATCAAGCTCTCCACCTTCTCTGGCCCATATTGGGCGACTGCGGCTGGGTCAAAGCGGTCAAAGGCCCTGCGGAAGGCTTCCCGCTTTTTCAAAATCGTCAGCCAGGAGAGTCCGGCCTGGAACCCTTCCAGAATCAGCATTTCAAAGAGCTTTTGGTTGTCATGCTCCAGCCGCCCCCACTCGCGGTCGTGATAGGCGATGTAGAGCTCAGAGTTTGGATCTGCCCAGCGGCATCGCTTCATATGCTCCCCCTCCAAAATGATAGTAAGCTGTCTTTATTATACATACAGGGTACCGATCACGCCACCGCAATTCGAGAAAATAGCTTGTCCATTCCGCTTGCTTTCTTCCGATTTTCTTAGTGGGTTTGGTACTAGCATTTCCATCTCTATTTTAGTATTGTTTGTGCTGCAAGAGGAAAGGAGGATGCCTGAATGGAAGGTGGAACAAAGAATTTATGTGCACAAATCCCTATAGACCTGCATCGCAAAGTCCGGGAACATCAGGAGCAGTCCGGCAAGAGTCTGGGCGAGTACATGACCTGGCTCATCACCACATTTTATCAATCCGAGGAGGAACAGAAGATGACAAACACAGAAACCAGAACCGTAGCCTTTCAGGTACCAGCGGAGCTGTTCGAGGAATTTAAGAACTATCTCCAGCGCCGCGGTATGAAGCAGAAGGAATTCTTCCTCTCCTGCATCCAGAGTGCCCTGGCGGACGAGGAGCCTGCGGATGGGGAAGGGCAGGAGGATGAGGCGGTACAGGATGAGCCGCAGGGAGAGGACAAATAAAAAGTCGGACTTGCACGCCGCTGGACCATCCAGCGGCGTTTTTCCATTTCGGGAGGGAATTTTATTGTTTATCTATCCGGAAAATTTGAAGGCCAAACCCATGCTGTGGCTGTGGCTTCTGCGGGACGTCGCCATTCTGGGCGTCTGCCTGATCCTGTCTTTCTTTGCACTGGCCCAGGGGATCGGCATGGCCCCGCTGGTGATCACCGCCCTGTACGCCTTCCTGTCCATCCAGGTGGACGGCTCCAGCATTCTGGACTTTCTGGAGCGGGCGGTGTGCTTTCTCTTTCTGCGGCAGCAATCTTACGAATGGGGGTTGAACGAATGAACCGAACACAGAAAAAACTGCTGAAACAGCAGCAGACCACCCGGCAGCTCATGGGAATCCGGCGGATCAACACCCATGGCGTGACGGTGAGCGGCGGGGAACTGGTTTTCTTCCTGATTACCCCGGACAATCTCTCTGTCCTGTCTGTGGAGGCGGTTCGCCTGCGGGTGCAGGCGTTCGCGGCGCTGCTCAAGGCGAAACCGGACCTGGAGCTGCTGGCCCTGGACTCTCAGGAGACCTTTGGGCAGAACCGGGAATTCTACCGCACCCGCCTGGAGGAGGAGACGAACCCGGCTCTGCGGGAACTGCTGCGCCAGGACCTGGAGCACCTGGACACCATTCAGTCCGCCTCTGCCTCCGCCCGGGAATTCGTCCTCGTCCAGCGGATGGACGAGAAGTCGGCGGCGGATGAAAGCGGCCTGCGGCAGACCGAAAAGGCCCTCTCCGGCCACGGACTCTCCCTGCGCCTGGCGGAGGAGGCGGACGTGAAGCGGCTGCTGTCGGTCTACTACCGCCAGGAGCTTCTGACCGAGGCCCCGGAGGATGTGGATGGAGAGAGGGCGGTGACAGCACATGGCTAAGAATCAAAAGCAGAAAAAGAAACCGGCTGCGGAAGCAGCTCCCCCCAAGCCCAAGGAGTTTCTGGACCTGATCGCCCCGGTGGCGGTGAAGTTCAACACGGACCACTATATTATGGGCGGGACCTACCGCTCGGTCATGGCCCTGCGGGCCTACCCGCCCGTCACGGAGGAGCTGGCCCTCCTCCGGCGGCTGGGCGAGATGGAGGGCGTCACCCTGCATCTGTCCACGCGGGAAGTCACCGCCGCCGAGGAGAATGCCATTCTACATGCCGCTGCCAATAAGACCCGCATGGAGCGGAGCAACCTAAACAACATGAAGCAGAGCGTCACGGCGGAGGCCAAGCTCCAGGACACGGAAGAACTCATCCGGGGCCTGCGCCGGAATCAGGAGCCGCTGGTCCACTGCGCGGTATTTTTGGAGCTCTCTGCCAAATCTTTGGACGGGCTGCGTGGGCTGAAGGACGCGGTCCAAGCTGTCCTCCTACGCTCCAAGCTCTCCGCGGACCCGCTGCTCCTGCGTCAGCGGGAGGGGTTTCTCTCCGTCAATCCGGCGGGAAAGAATGCCTTCGGCTCCTTTGCCGAGCGGGTGCTCCCCGCCTCCAGCGCGGCCAATCTGTACCCCATCAGCTACTCCGGCAAGACCGACCCCAGGGGATTTTACATTGGCCGGGATAAGTACGGAACCAATATCATCCTGGACCTAGACCGGCGGGCCCCGGACAAGACCAACGGCAGCGCTATCATCCTGGGCAACTCCGGCCAGGGCAAGAGTTTCCTGCTGAAGCTCCTGCTGTGCAACGTGGCCTTAGCGGGAAAATCGGTCATTTCCCTGGACTCGGAGCATGAGATGGAGGAGCTGTGCGGAAACCTGGGCGGCTGCTTCCTGGACTTTCTCAGCGGCCAGTACCGCATCAACCTGCTGGAACCCAGGCGGTGGGACGACGGGAGCGATCCGGATGACCCGGAGGAGCCCGCGGCCTTTCGCGGGACACTCCTGGCCCAGCACATCTCTTTCCTGCGGGATATCTTTCGGGTCTATAAGGACTTCGACACGCCGCACATCGACGCCCTGGAGCTGATGATTGAGCGGCTGTATCAGAGCTGGGGAATTACCGACAAGACGGACTTCTCGAAGATGGCTCCGTCCGACTACCCCACCCTCTCCGACCTGTATGACGTCATTGAGGCAGCCTATCAGCACTATGAGCAGGAGGCGAAACTCCAGCTCTACCCCAGGGAGATGCTCCGGGACCTGCTGCTGGGCCTCCACTCCATGTGCAAGGGGGCGGACGCTCGATTCTTCAACGGACACACCAACATTTCCTCCTCCCGCTTTCTGGTGTTCTGTGTAAAGGGCCTGGACAACGTGGCCCAGAACCTGCGGGACACCCTGCTGTTCACCGTCCTCTCCTATATGTCCGACCAGCTGCTTACCGCCGGAAATACCGTGGCCGCCATTGACGAGCTCTACTTATGGCTCACAAATCCCACCGCAGTGACCTACATCCGCAACTGTCTGAAACGGGTGCGGAAGAAGGAGTCCTCCCTGATTCTGGCTTCGCAAAACCTGGAGGACTTTGACCAGCCGGGCATCCGGGAGCTCACCCGGCCTCTGTTTGCCATCCCCACCCACCAGTTCCTGTTCAACCCCGGAGCTATTGACGGGCGGTTCTACATGGACAATCTGCAGCTGGAGAAATTCGAGTACGAACTAGTGTGCCAGGCCCAGAAGGGGAACTGCCTCTACAAATGCGGCAAGGAGCGTTACCTCCTCCAGGTTATCGCCCCCAAGCATAAGAGCGCGCTGTTTGGAACGGCGGGAGGCGTATGACGATAGTGGGATATGGCGGTGGAACAAACTCCACGGCCATGCTGGTGGGCCTTTGGCAGCGGCAGGTCCCGGTGGACCTGATCCTCTTTGCGGACCCCGGTGGAGAACAGCCACATACCTATGAATACCTGGAGATCATGGAGCGCTGGCTGCTGGAGCACGGGATGCCGCCCATTACCAGGGTGTGGTACACGACAAAGGACGGCGAGCGGCTGACTTTGGAGCAGGAGTGTCTGCGGTCTGGAAGCCTGCCCTCCATCGCCTACGGCCACAAAAAGTGCTCCTTAAAACACAAGGTAACGCCCCAGGAAAAGTTCTGCAACCACCACCCCGGATGCCGGGACGCCTGGGTAAAGGGTGAGAAGGTGGTGAAGCTGATCGGCTACGACGCTGGGGAGGAGCGCCGGCGCACCAAAGCGCTGCCCCATGACCTCCAGGATCCGAAATACCGGAAGGAGTATCCCCTCATGGATTGGGGTTGGGATCGCGGCGACTGCGTCCGAGCTATCCAGAGCGCGGGCCTGCCTCTGCCCGGCAAGTCCTCCTGTTTTTTCTGCCCGTCCATGAAGCTCCGGGAGATCCGCACCCTGTACCACCAATATCCGGAACTGCTGGAACGGGCCCTGGCCATTGAGGACAATGCCCGGCCGAATCTGCGGACCGTGCGAGGTCTGGGGCGCGACTTTGCCTGGCGGGATTTTATTCTGGCGGATGAGGCGCAGCTCACGCTTCCCGAGATTTTCTCGACGGAGGATCTGCCCTGTTCCTGCTTTATGAGCAGTTGAAAATATAAAGATGTTTGTGCCGGGAGTGTCCCGGCTTTCTTTTTACCAAAATAGGAGGAAAACGTCTATGAAACAACTCCATAAATGGCTGGCGCTCCCCGGAGCGGCCGCAGTGCTCTGTCTGCAGTTGGTGCTGGGCGCCGCTGCGGTGGAACCGCCTATGTTCCGGGATGTAGCGCCAACCTCCCCCTGGTACGACGGCGTCGTCTTCGCCGTGGAGCACGGGATCTCCCAGGGGACCGGGGAGGATACCTTCTCGCCGGATGATCCCATCACCATCCGGCAGTGGGCGGTCATGCTCTGCCGAGCCTATGGGCTGGAAGTGGAAGCGCTCCCGGATACCCTCTTTGGAGAAACGGAGCTGTCCCAGGCCTATCGGGAGGGATGGCTGGATATGGACGCGATGCTCCGCCCGGATACCGGGATGTGCCGCTCCGCAGTGTACGCCAGCGCTTTTGCGGCGGAGGATGTTCCGGTCTATCCCTATGAGTTTTATGATGGTGGAGTGCCGCTGACTGCGGCGGAAAACTACATCCGGCTCGGCTGGGAAAACGGTCTGTGCGGCGAGAATGCAGAACCGCTGGAGCTGGTCACCCGAGGAGAGGCTGTGCAGCTTTTGTATCAGATCTATGAAAACGGTCTCCAGACAGAAGTTCCGGACGTGGTAGAGACCTGGAATGTTCACAACCCAGATGAAGCGGACCTGGGGCCGTATCTGCGCGAGATCCAGAAGGTGCCTGAGTCTATTCTGGACGAGTACATCCAGAGGGGCTGGTCCTTCCATGTGGACAGCTGGGCGGTAGACGCCCTGGGAGATGAGCTGGGGATGTCCTGCACGGGATTTACCAACTATCAGCAGAAAAAGATCTGCGCAAAAGTTTCCGCATGCGTGGTTCACGAGTTTGGACACTTCTATCATCAGACGCTTGATTTTCCCGCGGAGGTTGACCGTCTATACCGCCAGGAGGCGGAGCCTGCCAGCAAGGTGCTGGGAGAGTACTCAGCGGGAAACTCCCATGAGTATTTCGCGGAGTTCTTCGAGTACTGGACCGACTGGAACGGCGACAAGATGCGTATGAAAGCGCTGGAGGAAGCGGCGCCTGAGACTTACGCATACTTCCTGGCGCTGGAGGAGTTAGGGGCATGAGTTCTGCCGCGGTGTTGGCCAGGACCGTGCTCCTGTCTCTGACTGATGAAAGCAGCCGCAGAAAAATCGGCTGGGTGCTGGCGGCGATTTTCTCTCCAGTCATTCTGATAGTTGCCCTGCTGTGCTGTCTTTTGGGCGGAACTTCGGAGCACAACTCCAGCATGGTGGAGCTGTGCTTTCACGGCGGGGCTCTGCCGGAGAGTGTCCCAGCGGAGTACCGAATCTACATGGAAGATATGCAGTCCAGTTTCTCCAAGCTGGACGAGCTGACAGAGGAAATCAACTGTATGACAGAAGGGGACGAACGTCTTGACGATACCCGAGTCAAGGCGATTTTTTATGCTCTGTACTTCGGTGCGGATGACCCGCAGTCAGCGGCGGATCAGGATTTCGTGGACTGTTTCGTCACCTATGAGGAGCACACCCGCACCGTGACCGTAATAGATGAGAATGGGAACGAAGTGGAGCAGGAGGAGACCTACACGGTGGCTGTCCCGATCACAGACCTGGAAACCATTTGGAACAACATCTCTGCAGAAACAGGGCTCACGATCTCAGCGGAGCAGAAGCGCAATGCGGACAGCATCTACAACCTGGTGCTCTACGGTTCCTCCACTGGAATGGAGGGGTGGATCCCAGGCGCAGATGTTCCTTATATCGGCGCGGACGGCTTCTGCTCTCCAATCGGTTCTGGGTGGCAGAGCCGTGTCACCTCCGAGTTCGGCTACCGCAGCGATCCGTTCACCGGGGAGACAAGAGGGCACACCGGCATGGACCTGTCCGT
>NZ_JACJJE010000088.1 GCF_016899775.1 Pseudoflavonifractor capillosus | reverse complement strand
GCCCCCAAAACTATGCTATAATATTCCTGTAAACCGCCGGGAAAACATTGTGCGGGCGGTGTATCAAAGCATTTCGAACTCACACAAAGGCCATGGCCTTTGTGTCGTATGGAAACCCATACGACAACGATGCTCTGATGTAAAAAAGGAGGCGAGCTTTTGTTTCCCATTTTGCAAGTCTGCGCCGGGGAGCGGACAGACCTGGAGATCGGTCTGCCGGAGGACCTGGCGATCTTCGCCCACGCGGTCAACCACGGCGACCTGTCCGGCCGGGCAGACCTGACCGTGCGCCTGACGGCGGACCTGGATATGACCGGGTTCCGATGGGTCCCCGTCGGCTTTGGGGAGGCGGAATTTGCCGGCCTTTTTGACGGCGGCGGCCACACCGTCCAGGGCCTGACCATCCAGAAGAAAGGGCCGGGGAACTACGGTCTGTTCGGCTCGGTCAGCGGCACGGTCCAGAATGTTGCCGCCGCCGGGACCATCCAAAACCTGGCCGGGGACCTCCACTCCGCCCTGGGCGGCATCGTGGGAGAACTCTCCGGGGGCGTGGTGCGGAACTGCGCCGCGGAGTTTACCGTGGACGGCGGCGGGGAGTCCCTGGGCCTGTTCGCCGGAGGCGTGGCGGGCGTGGTGGAGCAGGGCGGCCTCGTTCAGAATTGCCGCTCCAGCGCCCGGATGAAAAACGTACAGGCCCACTTCCTCTACCTGGGCGGCGTGGCCGGGTGCGTCCGGGACAGCCGGGTGGAGGACTGCGCCTTTGCCATCTCCCTTACCGCTCAGGGCGGAGAGGGACAGTATATCCAGGCCGGGGACGTGACCGGCAGCATCCAGGGGGAATCCGCCTTGGTCAACTGTGTCCACTGGGAGACGGCGGACGGGACATTTTTTGAACGGGAGGAGGCGGTAACATGAAAAAACGGCTTTTCGCAGCGTTGCTGAGTGTGTGCCTGCTGTTTACGCTGCTCCCGGCCACGGCCTTTGCCGAGGGGGAGCCAGACAGCGGCCCGCCACCAGTGCAAAGCGCCCTGTGCGAACATCACCCGCAGCACGACGAAAGCTGCGGCTACACCGAGGGGACAGCGGAAATCCCCTGTTCCCATGAACATACCGAGGACTGTTATACCCTTGTGACAAGCTGCGTCCATGAACACGGCCCGGAGTGCTACCCGGCGGAGAGCGTGTCGGAGAATACCGCCACCCCGTCCGAGCCGGGAGAAGCCGAGCCGAGCGAGTGTACCCACGAGTGCAGCGAGGAAAGCGGCTGCATGACCAAAATATTGGACTGCAAGCATGAACACAAGGTGAATGGCGGCGAAGCCGACAGAGAGGGCGGCCTGGGCCGCGACGAAGCCTGCGGCTATGTTCCCGCAACAGAAGGAACGCCCTGCACCTTTGTCTGTAAAGTCTGCAATGCACAGGACAGCGGGAACGCTGAGGATTCGTCCGACGCACAGCCGGAAGAATGTACCTGTGAAACCCTCTGCACCGAGGAAGAAGTCAATGGGGATTGTCCGGTCTGCTCTGCGGAGGGCGCCGAACTGGATAAGGTTTGCATTGGCGCTGCCCCGATGTTATCGGCTGCCACGTCTCTGTCCAGTGAACACTCCGGCCATGATGGATGGACAGAACTTTCGGGAACGATAAATGATATTTCTTTGCCTAATGGCAATTATGTGCTTACCGGCGATGTGACCTTGGGGAACGGTCTGTACCGCTGTGAGAGCGTAACAATATGTTTGAATGGGCACAAGATTGATGGAAACACGAAGTGGCTGGGAAATGTAACCATCTGCGACTGTACAGGCAATGGAAATATGTATAATTTTACAGAAATGTACAATATCTCTCTATCAAATGTGAATTTGCGCGACTGCGAGATAACAGGATCAGCAACGATAGACGGAAATACCACGATTTATGCCGGATGCAGGATCTCAGCTGGTGCCGATGAAAGTATCACTATCAATTCGAATACTACTATCACATCGGGTGTTGAAATCGGGGTGGGGGAATCCGGCATCCTTTCTCTCAATGGAGCCAATGTCCAAAGTGCAATCGATGTGAGCGGTGGCACCTGCAATATCACCGGCGGCACCATCTCCAGCCCCATCTTGGTAAGACTTTGGGGAACCTGTAACATCACCGGCGGTACTATTTCCAGCTCCATCGTGGTTGGGGGTACCTGTATCATCACCGGCGGGACCATAAAAGTCTATGATTATACCTCGTCCGGAGAAATCACCGGCGCTGTGGTGGTGAAAGGCGGCAGCTGCAATATCAGCGGCGACGCCCGGATTACCGGCAACCGTATCGATAATGGCGGCGCAGTCAGCGTGCTCGGCGGAAATTGTACCATCAGTGGGAGCAACATCTACGATAACAATACCAAATACGGCGGTGTGTATGTAGAGGGCGGGACCTGTAACATTGAGCAAAACGCATATATCACTGGCAACCAGGCTTTCGACCAGGGCGGCGGAGTGTATGTAGCCGGAGGTGTGTGTGATATTTACGGCACCATTGGCTCAAACTACACCGCATACAATTATGATGGCGATGGCGGCGGTGTGTATGTAGCCGGAGGCGAATGTAATATTTATGGTACGATTTACAAAAATACGGCAGAAAGAGACGGCGGCGGTGTCTATGTGGCGGGCGGCAAATGTGACATTGCCGCTACCTCGATCAACTATAATGAAGCAGCCGGAAATGGTGGCGGTATCTATGTAGCCGGTGGCGAATGCAGGATTGCCACCCAGACAATCGGCTTAAATACAGCGACCGGAAACGGCGGCGGTGTGTATGTGGCATCCGGAGCAAAAGTAACCGTAAACAATGCCCAGGCAGGCCCCCCTCGTATCACCCATAATACAGCGAATGGAAACGGTGGTGGCGTATATCTGTGTGAAGGCGTCGAATGGAATAATCTCTGTTATGTTACCACCAATACCGCCCAATATGGTGGCGGCATATACAGTGAGGGAGATTGCAAGCTGACGATCAGGAACGGCTCCGTTGAAGGGAACACTGCGACAGTAGAGGGAGGCGGTCTTTACCTGAACGATTCTCAAACAAAACCTTGCATTGTTGAAATCACGAATTGGACGATCAAAGAAAATAAGGACAATTCCTCTCAACCCAATAATATGGTCAGTCTTAGCAGCCAAATAACCTATGAGCAAGGATTGTCCACCCAGGATACACTGCCATATGAGGAACCGGGCAGTATTATTCTGAAAGATTCTGCTTCCTTTACCATTATGAGCGGTAAATACGAAGCAAGTGAAATCGGCTCCTGTTTTACCCGCCAGAGTGACAATAAAATCCTGATTGCCGGCGGATATTATGGTGCCGATCCGTCAAAGGAACCGACGCTCACCGTTGTGGACGGCGTCAAAGCAATAGAGCTTGACGGAGATATTGGCTACAATCGATACGATCCAAACTATCCTTGGGCAGTTTATCCTATTGAGGAAGGGATACTGTCAGGAGCATCAAACAATCCTGTTTACAATGGAGCACCCATAGAACAAAACAGCGGCTTTAGCCTTAGTGGAGCAACCGATATACAAAATTTTTATTATTGGTATAAGGCGCAGGGAGAAGAGGACAGCTCCTATGTTGCAGGTCTGCCTTCTGATGTCGGTAATTATACCATTAAGGTCGGAGGACTTCATTTACGCACGATTGGAGAAGAATACTACACCGAGTGCACCTTTGACCTGACGATTGCAAAAGCAGATCCGTCCTATACGGTTCCGACCGGCATTACTGCACAGGTGGGAAAACCTCTTTCCACAGTGACTCTGCCGGAAGGCTGGGCATGGAAAGACGGAAGCACCATTCCAGAGGCAGAAGGAACACAAACCTATCCTGCAATCTTCACACCGGATGACACAGACAACTACAACACCGTGGAAACGAACATTTCCGTTGAGGTAGTAAAAGAACCTGTTGTTCAGGAATATGCAATAACCTTTGACGCAAACGGTGGTAGCGTAAGCCCATCCAGCGCCCAAACCAAAAACGGGAAGTTGGAAAGCCTGCCTACCCCGACACACGGCGGCTATGACTTCCTTGGCTGGTACACGCAGAAAGACGGTGGAGAGAAAGTCACTACCGACACGGTCTTTACGAAGGACACCACCATCTACGCTCACTGGCAGAAGCAGGCGGCGCAGGAGTACACCGTGACCTTTAACGCCAACGGCGGCAGCGTAAGCACGACCAGCACCACCACCAAAGACGGGAAGCTGGAAAGTCTGCCTACCCCGACACGCGGCGGCTATGACTTCCTTGGCTGGTACACAGAGAAAGACGGTGGAGAGAAAGTCACTACCGACACGGTCTTTACGAAGGACACCACCATCTACGCCCATTGGCAGAAGCAGGCAGCTCAGGAGTACACCGTGACCTTTGATGCCAACGGCGGCAGCGTGAACCCGTCCAGCGCCACCACCAAAGACGGGAAGCTGGAAAGTCTGCCTACCCCGACACGCGGCGGCTATGACTTCCTTGGCTGGTACACGGCGGCCAGCGGCGGTACCAGAGTAACCACCGGCACCGTCTTTACGGCGGACGCCACCCTCTACGCCCACTGGGACCGCCGCAGCAGCGGTGGGAGCAGCGGCGGCGGAGACTCCGAGCCTGCCCAGCCCACCGGCCCCAGCACCGACAAAAGCGACGGCTGGACCAACATCCAGGAGGAGCTCGGCGGCGCGGAGGACGGGGACACCATCACCGTGGACATGAACGGCGCGACAGAGGTGCCCGGCCAGGTGCTGGAGGAGGTGGCCGGAAAGGACACGACCGTGGAGCTGGATATGGGCGGCGGCGTGTCCTGGACCATCAACGGCCAGGACGTGCCGGAGGGCGTCAGCCTGTCCGACCTGGACCTGGGCGTGAATATGGACACCAGCGGGATCTCCGCGGATGTGATCAACACCGTCACCGGGGAATACGGCGCCGTGCAGGTGTCCCTGGACCATGACGGGGAGTTCGGCTTTGCGCTCACGCTCACCGCGCCGCTCGGCCGCGAGAACGCCGGGCACTGGGCCAACCTCTACCACTACGACGAGGCGGCGGAGACGCTGACCTTTGTGAGCAGCACCCGGATCGCCGGGGACGGCTCCGCCGCCCTCCGCATGACCCACGCCAGCCAGTATGCCATCGTCATCGACGATACGAGCCACGCCCTGCCCTTCGTGGATGTGCCCACGGACCACTGGGCCTACGACGCCATTCTATATGCCTATGACAACGGCCTGATGGCAGGCACCAGCGGCACCACCTTTGCCCCGGAGAACGTCACCACACGAGGGCAGATCGTGACCATCCTCTGGCGCATGGCGGGAAGTCCCCAGGTCAACTACCTAATGGACTACTCTGACGTGGACCCGGCGGCCTACTACGCCGAGGCCATCCGCTGGGCCTCCGCTGAAGGCGTCGCGGGCGGCTATGGCAACGGTACGTTTGGCCCCGACGACCCCATCACACGGGAGCAGCTGGCGGTGATGCTCCACCGCTACGCCCAGCACGAGGGCTTCGACGTGTCCATCGGCGAGGACACCAACATCCTCAGTTATACCGACGCCTTCGATGTGTCCGAGTACGCCGTTGCCGCCCTTCAATGGGCCTGCGGCGCGGGGATCATCCACGGCACCGGCGACGGCAGCACCCTCACCCCCCAGGACGGGGCCACCCGCGCTCAGGCGGCGATGATACTGATGCGCTTTTGTGAAGAATACCAGTGATGCTGTGAAAGTGACGCCGGGGACGGAGTATATTCTCTGCCCCCGGCGCCGCTTTTGTGAAGGCATGGTTCAAATGCTGCGGGGGAATCAAACAGGGAAAACCTCTGCCGGTTGCAGATGGCATCCGCTCCGCTATACCGATGGCAGAAAAAATGGAGGGGGAGACTACATAGACCACCTGGCCGTCATACCGCCGGTAGTACCCGGCACAGATCCGCCCACCATCACCGCACCTCCACCGATGCCGATACCGGCGAGGAGATGGTCATCTGGACCACCTATCCCTTCGCGGATGTCCCCAGGTACTGCACCTCCAACAAAAAGTCCTTCTGCGCATTTGTGGAAGTGGATGGGGAGCGAAAAGCCAAGCACAAGCGGCTGACGAACATGAAGATCTCAGAGGCTGCCATTGAGCGGCTGGAGGATGAGGGCTTCCGAGGGCTGGCGCGTAAAAATCAAAGGCAGCAGATGGACGAAGAATATGACTCCCGCGAGTATCAGCAGGCCGCCACATACCACGCATACGCCAAAGAGCTCTGCGAGAACTGCAACTTCGACCGGAGCAAATATCGCCTCTGCGTGAAAGAAAAGAGGTTTGCCGCTATCACCAGAAGTGACTTTGCCAAACTGAAAGAGGACCTGCGGTTTCTGGACAATACCCTGAAAACGGTACTGGCTGAGTGCAGGGACTATTTCCAAGAGCGGTTTGTGGTTGGGCTGTCCATCCGCAAATACGCCGAAGCCCATCAACTCAATCGGGGCAGCGTGAATCATCTGCAAAAGAAATTTTTCTCTGCCTTGGCACGGCTTCTGAAAGAGCGGGACGAGGCAGAAGACAAGTGCCGTCTGCGAAAACCATCACAAAACTGAATTGATCCAACATGAAACGGAGCGCCTGCTGACAAAGCAGGCGCTCCGCTTTTCTGTCAGAAATATGTCAAAAGGATATTGTTTCCCCAATACATAGTGAGGGGGGTAAAAGAGGCACAGGTGTGTCAATTCTATGTCACTTGAGAAATGTCCTCGGATAAAGTAGTAGAGGGGGGGATCAAAATGAAAGAGCCTGCCTACAAAAATTATGAGGAGTTGCCGCTGTTTCTCAACTCAGAGACAGTAGCAAAAGTCCTGGGCGTCTCTCCATCGTCGGGATATGAGCTGATGCACGAACCAGGCTTCCCGGTGCTGCGCATCGGCAACAGGATGGTGGTGCCCAAGGAGCAGTTCATCCAGTGGGTAAACGAGCGTGTAGGAGGTGGCGCATGAGGTACGGCAAGTACAGCGGACGCGGGAATTTTTTCTCTCTGCCCAACGAAGTGTTTCTCCTGGGCCTGAGTGCAGTAGAGTTGGCGGTGTACAGTTTCCTGAAACGGTGTGAGAATCGCAAGACGCATCAGTGCTGGCCCAGTATCAAAACCATCGGACAGGCAGTGCGGATGAGCGAGAATACCGTCCGCAAGTATATCCGTCAGCTGGAGGAGCGAGGTCTCATCACCACAGAACCCACCGAGGTCATCACCAAGTCCAGCGGTCGGCGCAACGGCAATCTGCTGTTCACCCTCCGTCCGATCCAGGAGGTGATTGACCAGTATTACGACCGTCAGCTGGAGGAATTGGAGTTGGCTACAGAGCGCCAGCGTGTGGCAAACCTCCTGCGAGAGCAGGAAAGCACTGCGTGACCGCCTGTGAGCCGCTGTGTAGCCCGATTGCGGGAGGGGCAGGGTCCCGGCCCCCTCCCAGCGGATAGGGGCCGGATTTGGGCCGCTGTTCCCCATCTTTGGAGAGAGGACTCTCCCTATCCTGGGCTCTTTGCGGAGGACGAAAAGAAAAGCAGGACAAAGGCCGGGGTCGCCGGTGGCTCCTCCGGCCGGTCACTTCGCCCCGCAGTGCGGGTCGTTACGGGGCTTTGCGGTGTATCAAAAATGGGGTCAAAAACAGGCAGCGGGGATCACGTTTGTGGTCACAATCCCCGAACTCCTACTGCCATAACGAAAAAACAGGGGTCATGCCCCGGAAAGGAGAAGTTTATGGGCAAAAAAGAGAGATTCGCTTTCTATCTCACCCCGGAAAAGAAAGCCATTCTGGAGCGGAGGTACCGGGAGGACGGAAGCCGAAGCATGACCGCCTTCATCGAGCGGGCGGTGGACTTCTACCTGGACTACCTCAGTGCCAACAATGCTGGCCTTTTCCTCCCCACCTCCATCAAGTCTTACCTGGATGGACGGCTGGGACAGCTGGAAAATCGTCTGGGCGCACTCGCCTTTCGTCAGGCGGTGGAGCAGAACATGGTGGCTGGCATCCTGGCCGACGCCTATCAGTTCAGCGACGAGGATCTCCGCCGTCGGCGGTCGGAGAGCGTGCAAAATGTGAGAAAGACCAACGGCCGTATCTCGCTGGAACAGCGGGTACGTGGAGCCTGGGAGGAGGACGATGAGTGGCAAGACTGATCCTGAAAAGTCCCTATCTCAAGTGCGGCAGCGGCAGTTCTGTCAGTGGGTATCTGCGATACATTGGGACACGGGAGCGTGTGGAGTTGCTCCCGGATGACCGTCCGCCCACCAGAAAACAGGAGCAGCTGGTCAGAAAACTGACAAATCCAGCAGGCCCGGTTTGCCCTGAACGAAATACAGGAATTTTTGTCAGCGGGCGCGGAGACGGCCCCACACCTGCGGGCGGCGGGGGCGCTTGTGGCGGCAACCTCCGCTGTACTGCTCCACCTGCCGCTGCCTGAGTCCCTGCCCTCCACCCAGGAGTTTTTGCCTCTGCTGCCAACAGGTCT
>NZ_JACJJE010000087.1 GCF_016899775.1 Pseudoflavonifractor capillosus | reverse complement strand
TTCCATTTTTTCGCCCCCATATCTGTTTCTATTTTACCAGATATGGGGGCTTTGTGCTTGTTTTTTGACAGACTGAGCGGGAGGAACTCACGTTCCTCCCGCTTTCTTATCGTTTATCGTTTGATGAGCACCACTGCCACGTCGTTTACGTTGGTGCCGGTGGGACCGGTGCGGATGAGACCGTCCACCCGGTCCAGGGCGTGGTAGGCGTCGTTTTCCGCCAGAACCTGGTGAATGGTGAGGCCCGCCGCCTCCAGGCGGTCCTTGGTGGTTCCGTCCACCAGTCCCCCCGCCGCGTCGGTGGGGCCGTCGGTGCCGTCGGAGCCCAGGGAGAAGATCAGAGTATCCGCCAGTCCCGCGATCCCCTGGGCGGCGGAGAGGGCCAGCTCCTGGTTGCGGCCCCCTTTCCCCTGGCCGGTGAGGAGGACCACTGTCTCGCCTCCAGCCAGAAAGGCCAGAGATTTCTGAGTGTCCTGGTGGGTCCTGGCGATGGAGGCCAGGAAGGAGCCCGCCTCTTTGGCCTGACAGCACAGCTGGTCGGTGAGCAGGACCGGCTCATAGCCCAGCCGCCGGCAGGCCGCTCCGGCGGCGGCGCACAGCTCCCGGACGCTGCCGGTGATCACCGTCTCCACATTGTCCAGTGCCTTGGGGGTCTCCTCTTGGAGGAGGGTGCGGGCCTGGGGCGACAGTGGGAGCTGGTACTTCTCCGCCACCTCCTGGGCCTGCGCGCAGGTGGACTGGTCCGGGTAGGCGGGGCCGGAGGCGATCATGTCCAGGGGGTCCCCCAGAATATCGGACAGGACGATGGAGAACACCCGGGCCGGGGCGCACAGCTGGGCGAACCTCCCCCCTTTCACGGCGGACAGCCGCTTGCGGACGGTGTTCATCTCCACAATGTCCGCCCCGCAGGCCAGCATGGCCTGGGTCAGATGGGAGAGCTCCTCCGCCGGGATGAGAGGACACTCAAACAAGGCGGAGCCCCCGCCGGACACCAGGAACACCACCGTGTCCTCCGCCGCCAGGTCCTCCACCAGCTCCATGGCCGCCCGAGTGCCCCGGAAGGAGTCCTCATCGGGGACCGGGTGCCCCCCCTCATAGACGGTGCACCGGGGGATCTCCCCCCGGCTGTGGCCGTGCTTGGTCACCACCACCCCGGCCTCCAGCCGGTCCCCCAGCAGCCGGGCGGTGCAGTGGGCCATCTGCCAGGCCGCCTTGCCCACGGCCACAAGAAAGACGCGGCCCGCGCCGAAGGTCCGGCCCTCCAGGGCCCGGCGCACCGCCTGGTCGGGCAGGCAGGCCGTCAGGGCCTCCTGGATGATGGTTTGCGCGTCTGTATGGATGGACATCATATTCGCCCCCTGGAAATTGAAATCCCGGCCCTGTTCAGAGAGTGCCGGACATTGATATCATGATACCATACTGGACCGGGGTTTGGATTGTCTGTAGATCACTTTTTTGAGAGAAACCCGATATAGGGCGTTTGATATGGAAGCGAACCGCAGGACCGCCAGTGCAGAATGGCCGCGCCGCGGCCTGTCAGCGGGATCAATCTGTAAAGCAAACACGCTCCGCATCGCCGGTTTTCGGCGATGCGGAGCGTGTTCTTTGAATTCTTCAGGGACAGAAAAACTTACCCCTTTTTCTTAGAGGCCAGCTTCATGCGCTCACCGTGGTCCAGGACGCGCTTGCGCAGGCGTAAATTTTCGGGGGTGCACTCCAGCAGCTCGTCGTCGGCCAGGAACTCCAGGCACTGCTCCATGGACATCTGCTTGGGAGGCGTCAGGCGCAGCGCTTCGTCGGAGCCGGAGGCCCGCATGTTGGTCAGCTGCTTCTTCTTGCACACGTTGACGGAGATGTCCTCCGCCTTGGGGGTCTCGCCCACGATCATGCCGGCGTACACCGGGGTGCCCGGGCCGATGAACAGGGTGCCCCGCTCCTGGGCGTTGAAGAGGCCGTAGGTCACCGCCTCGCCGGTCTCGAAGGCCACCAGAGAGCCGGTGGAACGGCGCTGGATGTCCCCGCGCATGGGCTCATAGTGGTCAAAGACGGAGGCCATGATGCCCTCCCCCTTGGTATCGGTCAAAAACTCGTTGCGGTAGCCGAACAGGCCCCGGGAGGGGACCATAAACTCCAGCTTGGTGCGGTTCCCCACCGGAGTCATGTTCTGCAGGTCGGCCCGCCGGGACTGGAGCTTGTTGATGACCGCTCCGGTATAGTCGTTGGGCACGTCGGCCACCAGCAGCTCCATGGGCTCGCACTTCTTGCCGTCGATCTCCTGGTAGAGCACCCGGGGGGGAGACACCTGGAACTCATAGCCCTCCCGGCGCATGGTCTCCATGAGGATGGACAGGGACATCTCGCCCCGGCCGGCCACATTGAAGGAGTCGGTGGAGTTCTCCACCTCGGACACCTTCAGGGACACGTCCTTCAGGGTCTCCCGGAACAGCCGGTCCCGGAGCTGGCGGCTGGTGACGAACTTGCCCTCCCGACCGGCGAAGGGGGAGTCGTTGACGGAGAAGGTCATCTCGATGGTGGGGGCGGAGATCTTGACGAACTCGATGGGCTCCACACAGTCAGGGGCACAGATGGTGTCGCCGATGGTCACGTCGCCGATGCCGCTCATGGCGATGATGTTGCCGGCGGTGGCCTCCTGGACGGGGACCTTGGCCAGGCCGTCGAACTCATAGAGAGCGGTGGCCTTGGCCTTCTTGGGGGCGGCGTCCGGATCGTGGTAGTTGCATACGGCGATCTCCTGGTTCTGCTTGATCACGCCCCGCTCAATGCGGCCGATGGCGATGCGGCCCACAAACTCGTTGTAGTCGATGGAGGAGACCAGCATCTGGAAGGGGGCGTCCACATCCGCCTCGGGGGCGGGGATATACTCCAGGATGGTGTCGAACAGGGGCTTCAGGTCGCTGCCCGCCTCGTCGGGCTGGACGGAGGCGGTGCCCTGCCGGCCGGAGCAGAACAGCATGGGGGAGTCCAGCTGCTCGTCGGTGGCGTTCAGGTCCATGAGCAGCTCCAGCACTTCGTCGATGACCTCGTACACCCGCTGGTCGGGGCGGTCGATCTTGTTGACCACCACGATGACCCGGTGGCCCAGCTCCAGGGCCTTGGACAGCACGAAGCGGGTCTGGGGCATGGGGCCCTCGGCGGCGTCCACCAGCAGGATGACGCCGTTGACCATCTTCAGGATGCGCTCCACCTCGCCGCCGAAGTCGGCGTGGCCCGGGGTGTCCACAATGTTGATCTTCACGCCGTTGTACTCCACAGCGGTGTTCTTGGCCAGGATGGTGATGCCCCGCTCCCGCTCCAGGTCGTTGGAGTCCATGACCCGCTCCACCACGGCCTGGTTCTCCCGGTACACGCCGGACTGCTTGAGCATTTGGTCCACCAGAGTGGTTTTGCCATGGTCGACGTGGGCGATAATGGCAACATTTCTCAATTTTTCGTTCCGCATTTCTTGAATCCTCCTACTGATCTATGGCAAAACCACTCGGGGCCCCATCTTGGATGGGGCGCGCCGAATGGCGCGTGCAAGTGTTTTGTCCGCAGGACAAAACCTTGGCGCAGGCGGAATTCACTTCCGCCGAGCATTTTAAAATTGCGGGGTTCCCCGCAGGACGTTAGTCCTGTGGGGCGGTTTTGCCATGGTCGACGTGGGCGATAATGGCAACATTTCTCAATTTCTCGTTCCGCATTTCTTGAATCCTCCTGCAATCAATCCGAAGACACACCGGCCCGTCCAAGTTCGTCCGGACGTGCCAAAACGAAGGAATCGCTTCCGCCGGAGCAGACCGCCCCGGGGAAACATTCCCCTGAAATTCATTCAGATGGTATATTATACCGCTCTTTGGTGGGAAACGCAACGAATTTGCAAAAAATCTCACACAAATTTGCCCCCTCCTTTTCCTGGCGGCTTTTGGCAGAAAAGCGGAACCCTGGGGAAATCTATGTGGAAAACTCGGTGGAAAGTGTGGAAAACCGAAAACCTGTTCGACAGCTCTTGACAGAATCGAACATTTGTTGTATTTTAAATACGAACATACGTTTGATTTTTTGAGGGGAGCGCCGGAAAAGTCCCGACTATGGGACGGGCGGCCCAATATGATGTACATAACAGGCCGGTTTCCGGCCAATCCGCCCGCCGGGCATTTATTGGAGGGAGAGACGATGCAGACCCTGTACTACACCACTGGAAACTTTATCCGCCACACCGGCAATGTGGTGGACCTGACTGAGTACCGCCGCCGGCTGGCCCAGGCCCAACAGGAACCGGAGGAGGCAGAGGAAAATCTCGTCCTCCTCCCCCGGGAGAGCGCCCCCAGCCCCCGCCGGACCAGGGCCAGAAGGGCCCGCCGCCGGGCGCTGTTTCTGGATGCCTGCGCCAGCATGGGGGTGGTGGTGATGACTCTGACGTTTACCCTGCGGGTGCTGGCCCTTTAAATTTCAGGCTGAGAATAAAAACGCTCTGTAGAAAAACTGCTGTTTTCTACAGAGCGCATTCTTGCTTTAGGGGGGTCACCGCCCGCGGGCGGTTCTACCCTCCCCTGCGGGGAGAGCAGTTTCCGAAGGAGGGCGCGGGGTGCGCCTCAGACGCCTGGAGGCAGGTCGGCGCTGACCACCTGCCAGCCCCGGGGGTAGAACTCCAGGGTGATGGTGCACAGGCTGCTCAGGCCCCCGGACTCCGCCTGGACCTGAAATGTGATCCGGTCCCCCTCCCGGCCGACCAGAGTCACCTCCTGAATGTCACAGCTGCTGTAGTAGTCCAGCACCACCTGACGGGCGTTCTCCTCGGTGTCCTGGGGCGGCAGTTGGTCCAGATAGACGGGCAGGAAGCCCCGGGAGAGGATGGCCACCTGCCCCTCCTCCGACCGCAGCCAGCGGGTCAGGACCCGGGCCGGGTGGTCCTCCGGCAGATCCGCCCGGGTGACGGCGTAATAGCCGTCGGTCAGGGGGTAGCTCCCCCCGGAGATGGTCTGGGCGGTGGCGGGCACCCCCTCGTAGTCCAGAATCTTCAGGGAGGAGGCGATCCCGGTGAACTCGTCCATGTTCTGAAGATAGGTAAACAGGGTATAGCCCAGGGCGTAGCTGTCGCTGGGCTGGCCGAACATCCCGCCGGTGTGGTAAAAGGCGGTCTGCTCCAGCATCCCCTCCATAGTCAGCTCCACGTAGTTCTCCTGGATGGAGGGGTCCATGGGCTCCCCCTTCAAAATCAGGTTGTCCAGCTGGGACTGACTGCCGCTGTCGGCGTTGCGGCAGATGGGCACCAGCGTCCGGTCCGGGCCCCCCAGCTCCGTCCAGCTGGCGATGCCGTTGTGCAGATAGATGTCCCGCACCTGGTCTCCGGTGATATTGGAGGCGGTGTTCTCCGCCGGGGTGATGAAGATCAGGGCCTCGGCGGCCACCTGAGCAAGTTCCAGCTCCACCCCCGCCTCCTTGGCCTGGTTCAGCACATCGGCGGAGGGGGAGGGGGCCAGGATCAGGTCCAGCTCCCCGGCGATGAGCTTCTCATAGGAGGGCACCGTCTTGGAGGCCTCCCAGGGGTAGCCCTCCTCATCCATGGACTCCGGGCCGAACACCGCCTCATAGGCGGCCTGGACGATGCCCAGGGTGGAGGTGGAGCCGTCCACCCGGGGGTAGTTTTCCTCCGTCACCCCCAGCTCCTCCAGGTCCAGGCCGGACTCTATGGGGGCTGTCTCCGGGCCGGCCTCAGAGCTCCCGCCTGGATTCCCCTCCGCCCCGCTGGAGGCGGAGCCCGCCGGGGCGGCGCAGGCGGAGAGTAGCAGTCCGGACAGGAGCAGGCAGACAACCGGTTTCCACAATTTCATAGCGGGTCCCTCCTCTATATTTTTTGTATCTCTATGATAGCACATTTTCCCGGAAAAAACAGGACCAAATCTCCACATCCGGCTCTTGACAGGTGGAAAAATGTATATTACAATGAGTTGCAAATCCAAAAGCGACGACAGAGAACAGTACCCCGGGCCGGGTGTTTCAGAGATGGGATGGCCGGTGCGAATCCCACGAAGGCGCGGCGGGAAGGCCCTCTGGAGCGCGGGCAGGCAATGGCCCGCCGTCTCCCCACGTTACGGGGGTCGAGTGTGTACCTCTGGTACAAATTCAGGTGGAACCACGGATCGTTTGATTCGCCCTGAGCCTTTTCCGGCTCGGGGCGTTTTTATTTGGACGGAGGCTGTGCCCTGCAGGCAACGTGGAGCATGGGAGAACAGGCGGCTGCAAGGATCGCCCCTACGGCAACACATACACCGGATCGTTGGCTCTACAACGCCAGGCGCAGCAGTTGAACCGCACCAGGAATAAATTTTGCAAACCCAGGGCCCAGTGGCCCGGCGGGAATTTAGATGCTCACTCAGATTTTGCGCGCCGGAGCTTCCGCTCCAACCAACCAGGAGCGCGTCCCCCGTAATGGGGTCCGGGGTGGGCGAATATGGGCACGTAAGTGCCCATCCTGAGCTCACCCCGGGGGCGTTTTGGTTCCTTTGCCGCCATGGGCAAAGGAACTCGCCGCCCGCAGGCGGCGAAACTCCCCCGCGCAAAACGAACCAATTCCAAACCCTGCTTCCCCCTCTTGGAAATGTATATCAATCAAAAAACCATCCAATGCTAGGAATAAAAGGAGTTTTATCATGAAAAACAGCGAAAAGACCATGGAAAAAATCGTAAACCTGTGTAAGGGCCGGGGCTTCATCTTCGCCGGGTCCGAGATCTACGGCGGCCTGGCCAACACCTGGGACTACGGCCCCCTGGGCGTGGAGCTGAAGAACAACGTGAAGAAGGCCTGGTGGAAGAAGTTCGTCCAGGAGAACCCCTATAACGTGGGCCTGGACGCGGCCATCCTGATGAACCCCCAGGTGTGGGTGGCCTCCGGCCACGTGGGCGGCTTCTCCGACCCGCTGATGGACTGTAAGGAGTGCAAGGAGCGCTTCCGCGCCGACAAGGTCATCGAGGACTGGTGCCAGGAGAACAGCTTTGACCTGGGCCACAGCGTGGACGCCATGACCCAGGCCCAGATGAAGGAGTTCGTGGAGGAGCACAACATCCCCTGCCCCACCTGCGGCAAGCACAACTGGACCGACATCCGCCAGTTCAACCTGATGTTCAAGACCTTCCAGGGCGTCACTGAGGATGCCAAGAACACCGTCTACCTGCGCCCCGAGACCGCCCAGGGCATCTTTGTCAACTTCCAGAACGTCCAGCGCACCACCCGGAGAAAACTGCCCTTCGGCGTGTGCCAGATTGGCAAGTCCTTCCGCAACGAGATCACCCCGGGCAACTTCACCTTCCGTACCCGGGAGTTTGAGCAGATGGAGCTGGAGTTCTTCTGCACCCCCGGCACCGAGCTGGACTGGTTTGCCTACTGGAAGGACTTCTGCCATCAGTGGCTGCTGAACCTGGGCATGCGGGACGAGAACCTGCGGCTGCGGGACCACGACCCGGAGGAGCTCTCCCACTACTCCAACGCCACCACCGACTTTGAGTTCGTCTTCCCCTTCGGCTGGGGTGAGCTGTGGGGCGTAGCCTCCCGCACCAACTTCGACCTGACCGCCCACCAGAACACCTCCGGCAAGGATATGACCTACTTCGACCAGGAGAAGAACGAGCACTATATCCCCTACGTCATCGAGCCCTCCCTGGGCGCCGACCGCGTCACCCTGGCCTTCCTGGTGGACGCCTACGACGAGGAGGTGGTGGACGAGGCCAAGAACGACGTGCGCACCGTCCTGCGCCTGCACCCCGCTCTGGCCCCCTTCAAGTGCGCCATCCTGCCCCTGTCCAAGAAGCTGGGCGACAAGGCCCGGGAGATCCAGACCGAGCTGAGTAAGTACTTCATGGTGGACTACGACGACGCCGGCTCCATTGGCAAGCGCTACCGCCGCCAGGACGAGATCGGCACTCCCTACTGCATCACCGTGGACTTCGAGACCGTGGGCGACGACAAAACCCCCGCGGACAACGCCGTCACCATCCGGGACCGGGACACCATGGAGCAGGTAAGAGTGCCCATCGACCAGCTGAAAGCCTGGCTGGAGGAGAAGCTGGCCTACTAAGCTGCTGCGTTTCCCCCTGCTCCATGCTCCGCCGCGCAGCGGCGGGACCCGAGCATTTTGGCGCAGCCAAAATCTCGCCGGAGGGCGGATTCACTCCGCCCGAGGATTTAAAATCTGCCTTGGGGCCCCACAAACGCCCGCGTTTGTGGGAGCGCAGGTCCGTGTGCCTATTTCTGAGCTGAAGGCCTGGCTGGAGGAGAAGCTGGCCTACTGATTTTTCCACAAAAAACCGCTTTCCTGTGGATAGTTCCGCAGGGAGGCGGTTTTTCTTTTTGGAATTTCGCCGCCTGTTCTTTCATAAGCCTTCCCCTCGGGGGCCGACTCCCTTTGTCAAGGGGAGATGTCGAGCAAAGCGAGACAGAGGGGATAGGGACGGGTGCCGAGCGTATGCGAGGCGGATAAGGGGGCGATCATAGAGCGTTTTCGTTTGTCGCAGGGAGTTTCGCCGCCTACGGGCGGCGAGCTTCTTTCTGGATGCCCAGAAAGAAGCCAAAGAGGCACCAAGGGGTGGGGCCAATCGGATTCGGCTGCGCCTCATCCTCTATGTGCCCCACCCCCTGGACCCCCATTTACGGGGGCCCAATTAGGAGAGCATTCCGGTTATCGCAAAGGCGC
>NZ_JACJJE010000086.1 GCF_016899775.1 Pseudoflavonifractor capillosus | reverse complement strand
ATTTCTGAATTTAGTGCAAGTACCAGTTGACCATTCCGCTCATATACGGTACACTGGTTTTGCTTTTTCTTTGTCTTCACAAACTAAGAATAAAGCAACGAGCGAGATTTGGAAACCATTTCGGGCTCCAAACCTCGCTCGTTTTTATGGGCTCTTTTTGCAACGAACCCTGATTTGTCAATAGAGATATTGTGTTCCCCCTGAATATGGTTTCACCTACAGTACAGGCCGTGAAGTTGGCATTGGCAGAGGCGAATCGCTGGGACGGGAAGCTTACGAAACGTCCTGTAAAGACGATTTAAACGCCGCCGTGGGTGTGACCGCAGCAAAGTACCGCTTCTGCGGCACCAAGTTCTGAGAAGTGCCTTGTTTCCGGTGCCGTTTTCTCACAGATCACCCTGGCCGGTGGTTACAGACACTCCATCAGGATTTCATAGACCTCGTTGTGGGTGAGCTGACGGGGGCCGTTGGGCAGCAGGTTGGTGCTGTCTGCCACCTGCCGCAGCAGCTCAGGTGTGATCTCCGCCTTGGAGCGCAGCTGGGACAGCCTGGTGGGCAGGCCGCACTCTTGGATGAAGGCGGCCAAAGCGTCCACTACCGCCTCAGCGCCCTCCACCCCAAAGACCGCCCGGCCCAGCCGGGCAAACTTCTCCGGGGCGTCCTTCACAATGTGCCGGTAGTAGGCCGGGTGGATGACTGCCAGCCCCTGGCCGTGGTTGCAGTCGGTGTAGGCACCCAGCTGGTGCTCGATCTGGTGGGCCTCAAAGTCGGTGACCCGGCCCACCTTCAGGATGCCGTTTTCCGCCATGGCGGAGGTCCACATCAGATTGCTGCGGGCGGTATAGTCGTTCAGGTCCTTCAAAAGCGCGCGCATATTGACCACCGTGCTGCGCATGACGGCCAGGGCCACCTCGTCGGAGACATTGTCCCGGTCGGAGCGGCCGAAATAGGTCTCCATGGCGTGGCTCAGGGTGTCAAAGGCGCCGGAGAGCACCTGCATCCGGGGCAGGGACATGGTGTACTCCGGGTTCAGAATGGCAAACCGGGGGGCGGCGGTAAACATGCCGCCCTTGATCTTGGCCGCCTCGTTGGTGATGACCGCCCCGCCGTTCATCTCGGCCCCGGTGCCCGAGGCGGTGACCACCGCCCCCAGGGGGATGGGGACCCCGGCGGGCGCCTTGTGCTGGATCATCTCCAGGTCCCACAGGTCCTCGTCGGTGACCGCCTGGGCGCACACGATCTTGCAGCAGTCGATGACGCTGCCGCCGCCCACCGCCAGAACCAGGTCGGCCTTACAGTCCCGGGCCAGCTTGGCCCCCTCCTGGACCTTGGCATAGGTGGGGTTGGACATGATGCCGGCAAACTCGGTGACCGTCTTGCCGGCGGCCTTCAGAATCCCCATCAGCTCCTCATAGACCCCGTTTTTCTTGATGGAGCCGCCGCCGTAGGCCAGCAGCACATTGGGGCCGCAGGCGGACAGAATCCCGGGCAGATGTGCCTTGGCCGCCCCCTTGCCGAAATAAACTTTTGTGGGATATTCGTAGACAAAGTTTTCCATGATTCAGACTTCCTTTTTGAAATTCAAGGGCAGATTCTCTCCAGTATCAGTTCAGTCCCAGGCTCTCCACCCAGGCAGTTACGTCCTCCTGAGAGGCGCCGGAGCGGAACCGCTCTCCCTCCAGCCAAGTGCCGGTGCCGGCCAGCTGGGCCAGCCGCTGGCCGCTCTCTCCCAGCCCGGAGCTGGAGGAGGTGCAGAATGGAATCACCGTCTTGCCGGTGAAGTCGTTGGCCTCCACGAAGCCGTCCACCGGCCAGGCGGCGATGCCCCACCAGATGGGGTAGCCGATGTACACCACGTCGTAGTCCGCCCAGTTGTCCGGGGTGTAGGCGGTGAGCTCCACATCCCGCTCCTCCGGGTTCTCATACTCCTGGACCACCCGGCTGTTTTCGTCGGTCCAGTTCAGATCGTCGTCGGTGTAGGGGTCGGCGGGGGTCAGTTCAAACAGGTCGCCGCCGGTGGCCTGGGCGATGGCATTGGCCACCCGCTCCGTGTTTCCGGTGGCGGAGTAGTAAACCACCAGCACATTGCTCTCCTCCGCCGGGGTCTCCGGTGTCTCCGGGGTCTCGGGCGCGCCCATGGTCCGGTAGGCCCGGAGCATCACGGCCACCTCCGCCCGGGTGGCGCTGGCCTGGGGATCGAAACGGTTGTTCTCCCGGCCGCTGAGGATGCCGCTGCTCTGGGCCCAGTCCACCGCCTGGCCGGCCCAGGAGGCGATGCTGCCCTCATCGGCGAAGGGGGCGCCGGCCTGGGCCTCCGGGCTGCCCGCGTCCCGCCAGAGGATAGCGGCGATCTGCTCCCGGCTCACCGGGTCATTGGTGCCGAAGAGCCCGCCGCCGTAGCCGCTGATGATCCCCTCCTGGGTGGCCCACAGGACCGCGTCGGCGTACCAGGCGTCCGCCTGGGTGTCGGTAAAGGCGTCGCTGCCGGAGACGGCGGGGCTGCCCGCCGCCCGGTACAGGGTCTGGGCCAGCATGGCCCGGGTCATAGTGCCGCTGGGGGAAAACTGGGCGTCCGAGGTGCCGCTCATCAGGCCGTTGTCCCGGACGTACTCCACCGCCTGGGCGTACCAGCTCCCGGCGTCCACGTCGGCGTAGCCGGTGTCCTCCACCGCGGCCAGGGCGTTAAGGTTCAGACTGGAAATCAGGGCCAGGGACAAAAGCGCGGCCCCCATGCGTTTGAGATTGCCCATTGCTTGGTCCTCCTTACGTAACGTTAAACTGATTTTTATGGACTCCGCCCCCGGGGGACGGGGTTTCTCTTTATACCTTCCGCACCAGGCCGGCCAGCATCTCCACCACGGCGGGGTCCCGGTGGTCGAAGAAGGAGCTCACTCCGGTGTCCAGGGCGGCGATGGCGGCCATATCCTGGTCGGACAGGGTGAAGTCGAACACGTCAAAGTTCTGCTCCATCCGCTCCCGCTTGGTGCTCTTGGGGATGCACACGATGCCCCGCTGGAGCTGCCAGCGCAGCACCACCTGGGCCACGCTCTTGCCGTACTTGGCCCCGATGGCGGCCAAGGTCTCGTTGTGGAACAGGTCGTTGTGCCCCTCGGCGAAGGGGGCCCAGCTCTGCATCTGGACGCCCTTGGACTGCATATACTCCTGGGCCTTGTGCTGCTGGAAGAACACGTTGCACTCCACCTGGTTGACGGCGGGGGGCATGTCTTGGAAGGCGATGAGGTCGGCCAGCCGGTCGGGGTAGAAGCTGCACACCCCGATGGCCCGGATCTTCCCCTCTTTGCACAGCTCGGTCATGGCCCGCCAGGCCCCGTAGTAGTCCCCCAGAGGCTGGTGGATCAGGTACAGGTCCAGGTAGTCCAGGCCCAGCCGGTCCATGGACGCCTGGAAACCCCGCTTAGCCCCCTCATAGCTGGCGTCGGAGATCCACAGCTTGGTGGTGATGAACAGCTCCTCCCGGGGGAGGCCGCACTCCCGCACCGCCTTGCCCACCGCCTCCTCGTTGCCGTAGGAGGCCGCCGTGTCGATGAGGCGGTAGCCCACGTCGATGGCGTCCCGCACCGCCCGCTCACACTGGGCCGGGTCCTTGATCTGATAGGTGCCGAAGCCCAGCTGCGGCATCTTCACGCCGTTGTTTAAGGTCACATACTCCATTGCAAAACGCTCCTTTGTTCCCTTACTTCTGCCCGTCTACGTCGGGGACGATCTCGGCGTACTTCTCCAGCATCTCGGGGGTGCTGTGGTAGTAGCGCTGCTTCTTGTCCATGGCATTGATCTCCGCCATCTCCTCCTCGGTGAGGGCAAAGTCGAACAGGTCCAGATTGGACTTGATGTGCTCCGGATTCTTGGAGCCAGGGATCACGATATTGCCGCTCTGGATGTGCCAGCGGAGGATGATCTGGGCGTTGGACTTGCCGTATTTCTTCCCCAGCTGGGCAAAGAGGGGCTCCTGGATCAGGGACTTGTCCCCGTGGCCTAGGGGGTACCAGGCCTGGATAACGATGCCCTCGTCGGACAGGAAGGACTTGAGCTCCTTCTCCTGGGAGTAGGGGTGGACCTCCGTCTGGAGGACGGCAGGCTTCACCTCACATGCGTCCAGGATCTCCTGAATCTGCCTGGGGTTGAAGTTAGACAGGCCGATGGCCTTCACCTTGCCCTCTTTGTAAGCCTTCTCCATCAGCTGGTACCCGGCGATATAATTGCCGGCGGGCTGGTGGATGAGCAGCAGGTCGATGTAGCCGGTGTCCAGCCGCTCCAGGGTCTTGTCCACCGCGTCCGCCTGCTCATAGAAGGAGGGCCACAGCTTGGTCTCCAGGAAGATGTCCTTCCGGTCCACGCCGGACTTTTTGATGGCCCGGCCCACCGCCTTCTCATTCACATAGGCGTTGGCGGTGTCGATGAGGCGGTAGCCGCACCCCAGGGCGCTGAGGACGGAGGCCTCCGCCTCGTCGGGGGTGAGCAGGAAGGTGCCGATTCCCGCCATAGGCATTTTGAGTCCATTGTTCAAGGTCGCGTATTCCATACTTCAACATCCTTTCTCTGCTGTGCTTCCTCTGCCCCAGGGGGCGGAAGCACGTTCAGTCGTTGTAAATGACCGGCTTGATGAGGCTCCGGTCGTGGTTCAGAAACAGGTCCATGGCCTCTGGGATCTGTTCCATGCCGTGGTAGCGGTGGCTGATGAGCTTTTCAGGCTGGACCCGGCCGCTGGCGATGAGCTGGGCCATGCGGCTCAGGAGGAGCCGTCCGCCGCCGCAGCCCACCCCCTTGATGGTCTTGCCCCCGTAGCCGAAGCCCCACACGGCGGGCTGGATGGGGATGGAGGCGTTGCTGAAGTAGGCGCTCAGGTTTACCAGGGTGCCGCCGTTTTTCAGCATCTTCAGCCCCAGGCTCAGCTCCTTCTCGCTGCCGCCGCACAATACCACGTTGTCCACCGGTCCGCCGTTTTCCCGGACAATCTGGTCGATGTAGTCCTCGTTGTGATAGTCGATCAGATGGGTGGCACCATACTCCTTGGCCACGTCGAAGCACACCTGGCGGGAGCCGATGGCAAACACATTGCCCGCCCCCTGGAGGACTGCCGCCCGGACGGCCATCAGGCCCACGGGCCCCACCCCCAGCACGGCCACCGACTGGCCGAACTTCATGTTCAGGGCCTGGGCCCCCTCAAAGGCGGTGCACATCATATCGGGCACCATCACCGCCTGCTCCAGGGTGACTCCATCCGGAATTTTGGCCAGGTTCATGTCCGCGTCCCGGATGTAGTAGAGCTCCACAAAGGAACCGCCCCGGTCCGGATAGTCCACCCCGGCGTACATATTGTCCTGGTGCTGCTTGGCCCGGCCGTCCTGGGCCTCCATGCTCCGCCACACCGGCATCACCGAGCAGACGATGACCTTGTCCCCCACTTGAAAGTCGTGTACGTCCGCGCCGGTCTTGACGATCTCCCCGCACATCTCATGGCCCACCGCCTTGCCCAGGAGATAGGGCAGGGAGGCGCATCCGGTGGCGCACAGATGGGCGTCGCTGGTGCAGGGGGGCCAGATCAGGGGGCGGATCAGCGCTCCGGTGGGACAGAGCTTCTCTGGCAGGGGGCACCGGTCGCTGACGGCCAGGGTGTTCTGCCCGGTGATGACCACACCTTTCATGTACTTCATATGCAAACAGCTCCTTTTCCATATGACTCGCCGGACAGCTTCACCAAGGCCTTTACCCGCTTCCACGGCCTCACACCTGCCGCACTGAGAAAAAGCGGAGGCGCGGCCCGCTCCTTTGCTCCGCTGAGGATCAAAGTGACATTGGAAGGTGGTCAAAACATGGATTGCAGGATTATGAAAAAAGAGACGTTTACGGTGCTGTGCCGGGCCAAGACATTCAAGTATGAGGACGCCGCCGTCCAGGTGCCCCAGTTCTGGGCGGAGCACTTCCGCACCGGGGGAGGCGAGGTGGTGCGGGGCGTGTACGGCATCAACCTGGACGAGAGCATGGGCGGCAACGAGTTTGAATATCTCATCGCCGACAACTATGACCCCGCCCGGGAGATTCCGGAGGGCTTCGCCACCCGCACCATCCCGGCCCACACCTGGGCGGTGTTCCCCTGTACGGGAAAGATGCCCCAGGCCCTCCAGGGGCTGAACCAGCAGATTTTCTCCCAGTGGCTGCCCACGAACCCCGACTATAAAATTGCCGCCGGTATCAATGTGGAGCTGTACAGCGATGCCAGCAGGTTTGAACAGGGCACCCAGGATCAGGACTACTACTGTGAGGTCTGGATTCCGGTGGAAAAGAAATAAAGCGTCCCTTATGTGTCAGGCCCCCGGCGGAAAGCCGGGGGCCCGACGCGTGCCTGGGAGCGGGGCCCCAGTTCATCCGGGGCTTGTCTGGTTCCGGGCGGCCGTGTATAATGCAGGTGGAAGCAAAACGGCCCGGAGTTCCGGGGCAGTTACGTTAAAACACAAGGAGATCGAACCCATGATTCGAGAGATTTGTAAAGACGAGGCCTTTTTGGCCCGGAAGGCGGAGCCCGCCGTACCGGAGGACCTGCCTATCGCGGCTGACCTGCTGGAGACGCTGGAGCACCACAAGACCGGCTGTGTGGGCATGGCGGCCAACATGATCGGCGTCAACAAGCGCATCATCGCCTTTGACAACGAGGGGACCTACATGGTCATGTTCAATCCGGAGATCGTCAAACAGTCCGGGCCCTATCAGGCGGAGGAGGGCTGCCTCTCCCTGCCCGGCGTCCGCCAAGCCAAGCGGTGGAAGTCCATCAAGGTGCGCTGGCAGAACGAGAAGTTCCAGGAGCGGCTGAAAACCTTCACCGGCTGGACAGCCCAGATCATCCAGCACGAGATCGACCACTGTGAGGGCGTCATCATTTGAGCGGGAGGCGGTACCCTATGAAACTGGCCATTTTGTCCGACACCCACGGCCTGCTGCGGCCGGAGGTGGCGGAGCTTCTGAAAACCGCCGACGCTATTCTCCACGGCGGAGACATCAATAAACCGGGCATCGTGGACCAGCTGGAGCAGTACGCGCCCCTCTACGTTGTCCGGGGCAACAACGACAAGGAGTGGGCGGAGCAGATCCCCCACGACCGCACCGTTACACTGGGAGGCGTGACCTTCTATATGGTCCACAACAAAAAGGAGGTCCCGGCGGACCTGGCCGGGGTCGACGCGGTGGTGTTCGGCCACTCCCACAAGTATCTGCTGGAGGAGAAGGACGGCGTTCTCTGGCTGAACCCCGGCTCCTGCGGTCCCCGGCGGTTCCATCAGGAGATCACCATGATGATGGCGGAGGCGGAGGACGGAAAACTCCGGGTGGAGAAGATCGTCATCCCCCACGGGACGGCGTGATGGAACTGGGACTGACCTTTCCCCTCCAGCGGTTTTTGAAGCAGAAGACGCCGCCCTATGGCGCTCAGCCGGACCGGCGCTTCTGCTGGGACCTCCATGTCATCCAGCTGCGGGGGCGCCAGTGCCTGCTGGCCGTCCACTGCTGCAGCCGGTACGCCTTCGTCCGCTATGACGTCCCGCCGGTGCAGTGGACGGACCTCCTCGGACTGTTCCGGGAGGGGCTTTTGGAGAGCCTCACCGCCGCCGGTTTTTCACAGGCCCAGGGGGAGAAATATCTGCGCCGGGCGGGCCGCATCGAGCTCACCCGCACCCACGGCCGCCGGGAGGTGGCCTTCCTCAACCGAGCCTGGGAAGATGTGCTGGAGCTGGACCTGTGCCTGGATACCAGCCGGCAGGCTCAGCCGCTGCTGGACCACGCCGTCAACACCCGCCCCAGCCGGTGCGCAGGCTTTGAGGGGCTGGGGACGGGAGTGGAGCGGATGGCCGCCGTATTATGCGAACGAGAGGCAGAGATATGAGACCAGAACGAGTACGAATTGGCGGGATTCCCGCCCTGTTATATGGAGCGCCCGCGGAGCGGGGCTATCTGTTCCTCCACGGCCAGATGGGCCGGAAGGAGGAGGCGGAGGCCTTCGCCCAGGTGGTCTGCCCCAAGGGATACCAGGTACTGTCCATCGACCTGCCTGCCCACGGGGAGCGCCAGGGGAGGGGGGAGAAGCTGATCCCCTGGGTGGCGGTACCCGACGTCCGAGCGGCCTGGGAGTGGACGGAGTGCCGCTGGAGGGCGGTCTCCCTCCGGGCCAACAGCATCGGGGCCTACTTTTCCATGCTGGCCATTGACCGGCTGGACCGCGCCCTGCTGGTCTCGCCCATTCTGGATATGGAGGGACTGATCTTGACCATGATGGGCTGGGCCGGGGTGACGGAGGAGGAGCTGCGGGAGCGGGGCGAGATCGCTGCCTCCTTCGGTCAGACCTTATCCTGGGAGTACCTGTGCTGGGTGCGGGAGCACCCGGTCCACAGCTGGAATTGTCCAGTCCGCATCCTCTATGGAAGCGAAGATAATATGACGCCCCGCCGAACCGTGGAGGAGTATGTCCGTCGGCACGGCGCCCGGCTCACGGTGCTGGAGGGCGGGGAGCACTGGTTCCACACGCCGGAACAGCTGTCCGCGCTGCGGGAGTGGGAGGAGAGAGAAGCTTGAACCGAGAAGAATGCCTGATCTGCAAAGCGCCGCTGGAGTATCTGCTCCAGGACGAGGAGATGGAGTGCGCCGTCTGTCATAGGCGGGAGGCCAGCAAGACCCGGTGTGTAAACGGCCACTATGTGTGCAGTGACTGCCACACCCAGGGCATGGACAGCATCTTCGGCCTGTGCCTCGCGGAGACCTCCGCCGACCCGATCGCCATCCTCCGGCGGATGATGGACCTGCCCTTCTGCCACATGCACGGCCCGGAGCACCATGTGATGGTGGGGGCGGCCCTGCTCACCGCATACAAAAATGCCGGAGGCCCCCTGGAACTGGAGCGGGCCCTGGGGGAGATGTACCGCCGGGGAAAGGCTGTCTCTTATACACATCT
>NZ_JACJJE010000085.1 GCF_016899775.1 Pseudoflavonifractor capillosus | reverse complement strand
ATGGCAATTTCCATTCTTCTGCCCTCCTTAGACGCAAGAAAACCCGCCGCAGAATTTTTCAATTCTGCGACGGGCCCTGTACGACACAAGTGATTCAAACCAGGAAGGACCACTATATTCATCTTATAGATACCTTCCTGTGATGCTCCGGGGATTCTGCTTCACCTGGGTGGGCGTGCCGGCCGCCACAATTTCGCCGCCGGACTCGCCGCCCCCCGGCCCCATATCTACCAGGTAGTCGGCGCTGCGGATCACATCCAGGTCGTGCTCGATCACCACCACAGTGGCGCCGCTGTCCAGCAGGGTCTGGAACACCCCCAGCAGCGTCCGCACATCCAGCGGGTGCAGGCCGATGGTGGGCTCGTCAAAGACAAAGACCGTGTCCTCCTGGCCCCGGCCCATCTCGCTGGCCAGCTTCAGCCGCTGGGCCTCCCCGCCGGAGAGGCTGGGGGTGTCCTCCCCAAGGGTCAGATACCCCAGGCCCAGATCCTCCAGCACCTGGAGCCGCTGGCGGACCACCTTCCAGTCGGTGCAGGCGTCCAGCGCCATGTGGATGTCCATGTCCATCAGCTCCGGCAGTGTAAACGCCGCCCCGGAGCGGGTCTTGAGCCGCACCCGGCCCGCATCTTTTCCGTATCGGGAGCCCCGGCACTCCGGACAGGGGATGTCCACATCGGGCAGGAACTGGACGTCCAGGCTGATGGAGCCGGTGCCGTCGCAAACCGGGCAGCGGAGCTTGCCCGTGTTGTAGGAGAAATCCCCCGCCTTGTACCCCAGGGCCTTGGCCTCTGGGCTCCGGGCGTAGAGCTTCCGCAGCTCATCGTGGACGTTGGCATAGGTGGCCACAGTGGAGCGGACATTGATGCCGATGGGGGTGGCGTCGATGAGCTTGACCCGCTGGATACCCGGCGCCTCCACCGCCTTCACATGGGCCGGCAGCGGTTTCCCGGCCGTCATCGCCTCCAGGCCAGGCACCAGGCTCTCCAGAATCAGCGTGGTCTTGCCGGAGCCGGACACCCCCGTCACCACCGTGAGCCTGCCCTTGGGAAGATCCAGCGCCAGGGGTTTTACTGTGTGGATCGCGCCAGTCTCCAGATGGATTGTCCCCTCCGCAAACACCGCCTCCGGCCCGGCCTGGGGCCGTGCGATGGGTTTACTCTCTCCCAACAGGAAAGGGCCGATCTGGGAGCTTCCATTGGCGGCCAGCTCCTCCACGGTGCCCTGGGCGATCACCCGGCCGCCCCGGGCCCCGGCCTCCGGCCCCATCTCGATGATCCAGTCCGCGTGGGACAGGATCTGGGCGTCGTGGTCCACCAGCAGCACGGAGTTTCCGTCCGCCACCAGGTCGTCCATCACCGCCGTCAGCCCCGCGATATTGGCCGGGTGCAGGCCGATGGAGGGCTCGTCCAGCACGTACAGCACCCCCGTGGTGCGGTTGCGTACCGCCCGGGCCAGCTGCATCCGCTGCCGCTCCCCGGTGGAGAGAGTGGCGGCGGCGCGGTCCAAGGTCAGATACCCCAGCCCCAGCTCCATGAGCCGCCGGGCCACCGTCTGGAAGGACTCGCAGATGCGCTCCGCCATGGGGCGCATCTCTGCGGGCAGAGAGACGGGCACCTCGGCCACCCAGCCCACCAGCGCCTCCAGAGACATCTTGCAGGCCTCATCCAGGCCAATGCCCCGGAGCCGGGGCCTGCGGGCCGCCTCGGACAGGCGGGTGCCGCCGCATTCGGGACACACGTCCTCCTTCAAAAATCTCTCCACCCGCTTCATGCCCTTCTCGTCCTTCACCTTGGACAGGGCGTTTTCCACGGTGTAGACCGCGTTGAAATAGGTAAAGTCCAGCTCCGTGGCCTGATCCAGCTTTTTGCCCCGGTAGAGGATGTGCTTTTTCTCCGCTGGTCCGTTGTAGACGATGTCCTTCTCCTCCGGCGTCAGCTCCCGGAAGGGCACGTCCGTCCGCACGCCCATGGCCCGGCACACGTCGGTCATCAGCGACCACATGAGACTGTTCCAGGGCGCAACCGCCCCCTGGTCAATGGTCAGGGACTCGTCGGGGACCAGGGTGGAGCGGTCCACCGTCCGCACCACGCCGGTGCCGCCGCAGGTGCGGCAGGCCCCCTGGCTGTTGAAAGCCAGCTCCTCGGCGCCGGGGGCATAGAAATGGGCGCCGCACTCCGGGCAGGTCAGCTCCTGCCCCGCCGCCACCGCCAGGGAGGGCGGCACATAGTGCCCGTTGGGGCAGCGGTGACTGGCCAGGCGGGAGTACATCAGCCGCAGGCTGTTGAGCAGCTCCGTCCCCGTGCCGAAGGTGCTGCGGATTCCCGGTACGCCGGGCCGCTGGTGGAGGGCCAGGGCCGCCGGGACATACAGCACCTCATCCACGTCCGCCCTGGCCGCCTGGGTCATCCGGCGGCGGGTGTAGGTGGACAGGGCCTCCAGATACCGCCGGGAGCCCTCGGCATACAGAACCCCAAGTGCCAAAGAGGATTTTCCAGAGCCGGAGACCCCGGCGATGCCGACGATCTGGTTCAGCGGAACTTCTACGTCAATATTTTTCAAATTGTGGACTCTGGCGCCCCGGACCTGGATCTTGTCCGGCTTATGCGCCTGCCACATCATTTTATCCATCCTTCTTGCCCCCATTCCAAGGGATAACGGTCTGTTGTCCCATCCAGTAAAGTCGTAAATCTGGACCTATATTGTACCACACGGTCCCAAGGGAAGAAAGCACTTCTGCAAACGCGTCATGGAACAGATCAGACCGGTTGCGTTTCACCCTTGTATTATCGGATGGGATATGGTATGATAAAATAAAATCAAATCATTGAATTTGTTTTTATTTTGCAAGAGGGGGTGACGGCGTGCCGAAGGTAGCGTATTCGGAGGAGGACAGAGCGCGCATCAGAACGCAGCTTGTTGCAGTCGGGCTTGAGCTGATGGCAAAACAGGGCATCCAGCACACAACCGTGGAGCAGGTATATAAAAAGGTTGGGATCTCACGGACGTTCTTCTACTCTTTTTTCTCCACGAAAGAGGATCTGATCGTCGAGACCCTTTACTTGCAGCAGCCCAAGATCATCCAATACGTACAGGCGCTGATGGCCGACCCCACACTGAGCTGGCGCGACGCTGTGAAGCAGTTTCTCCACGCCTGCTGCTATGGCGAGGAAAACGGGATTGCGGTTTTAACCATCGAAGAACAGCAGCTGATTTTTAAGCGCCTGACAAAAGAGAGCTATCAAGTGTTCCGCCAAAAGCAGCACCGTCTTTTCGGAGAAATTTTAGAAAACTTCGGCATCAAGGCAGATACCGCAAGGATCAACCTATTTACGAATTTAAGCTTGACCGCGATGGTGGTACGCAGAGCCATCCCCAATACGCTCCCTCTGTTTGTCCCGGAGGCCGCGGATGAAACGGTAGATTTTCAGCTGAATGCGATTGTGGACGCCTTGGAGAAATTGAAAACAGACCCCACCCCTTGAGAAGTGGAAATGAACATCCGTCTCAATATCATGTTTCGGCGTTATATTCAGACGGATTTCTTTTCAGACAAAATAAAAACAAATTTATAAAATCATTCTTATTTTAGGTGACCACGGCAATCGCAGCAGGGCGAACAAACGGTAAGGATTTGAGAAATCCCGCCGCTGAAATGCTGGAACAATTTTAATGCGCCTTCATAGAGATCGAACCGCATACTTACGAAATAGATGAGGCTGTGGGTACTGCCCGACACAGTTTCACATAAAAACATCAAAACATTTAAGGAGGAAACAATTATGGGACTGTTCAGCAAGTTGTTCAAGGGGCCGGAGATCGACATGGAAAAGAGTAATGCAAACGCGAAGAAAATGCGGGCTCTCTTTAACCAGGTGGTGGAGGACGGAGACAGCTACAGGCTGATTTTCGGCTATACCGAGGATGTGAGCCGGTTCAACTACGGGTTTGTTCATGGCAGCAAGACGAAAATCGGAAATCTGATTGTGGGCTGGAACGAGGCCAGTCAAACGATTGTGGTCGTTCCCACGGTGCCCGACCTCTCCGGCTGTGGAGATCCGACCTACTACCGCCGCTCTGAAATTCTGAAAGCCTACCGCAACAAATACCCCACCGAAGCTTTTATCATTTATCCAGACAAAAAAGGGTATATCGGTATCAATGCCTACGACTGGCTGGAGGATGAAAAACTGTATGTCTATGTGTCCCAGGACCAGGAGCTGGCCGCTTTTACCGACTTCTTTATGAACCAATTCGCAACAAAGTGAGGTGAAAAATGCCTTTTGGAGAAATTGGCGCATTTCTGCTGCTTCTTGCGGCGGTGTTCCTGTTTGATAATATTTGGTTCCACTTTGTGGAGGCACTATTGGAGCGGATCAAAAAGCTGTTCATATGCGGCAGGAAGCCTTCAGCATGGCATACGCTCCCCCCTGATGAGGAGGACGGAGAAAATAGATAAGGGTGACCATTTGTGTCTGCCCGCTGGGCGCGGAGGGGCGTACAGCGGAACAAACGTCAATATTCCCTGCTTTTGTCCGGGGTATCAGCCGGGCGGCAATGCTGGCCCGCTGTAACCGCTCATGAATCTCCTCACCGGTCAGGACACGCTCATCAGAAACAGGAGAACCGCGCCCAGCGTTAGATCCGCCGCCCACTTTTCTCCTACTGCGCCTCTTCCCGCCGGTCGTCTAGGAAAAGTTCCGGCATCTCTCATCCTTGGGAGAACAGCCAGCCCATGATCTCGGAGTCGCCGGCAAATAGATTTCCGCCGCCGTGCTGGCTGGGGGCACCGCCTTCTCGGAAGTAGTCCGCATCCTTGACGTCCAGCACCAGCAGCCGGCTGATCTCCTCCTCGGTCAGTCCTGCCTCTGTATAGAGGTCATGGAGCCGGTTGTATGCCTCCCAGCTCGGCTCCGCGCTGTAGTATTCATCCCCCTCCCCGATGACGAAATACACCGGCACCCTGGCCTCCGCCACCGGCTCGTAGGCCCCGTCCCACTGAGAGGAGCACTGGAGATAGGCCGTGAACAGATCGGGCCGCATCCCCATGACACGGGATAAGGTCTCCCCGCCTCCGGAGTAGCCCTCGGCATACACCCTCTCCCGGTCAATATTGTAGCGGTCCAGCAGATACTCTGTAAGGGCAATGGTCTGTACCGCCGAGGTCTCCCCCAGTCACTGAGCTGCGGGGCGGCCACAATCATACGGTCGTTATAATTCAGCGCCTCGAAGGCAAAGTTCTCGCTGTATAGGTTCTGTCCCACGCCCTGGAAATACAGCCCCTCATAGCCGGGAAGAGTAAGGAACAAAGCAAAGGACTCGCTGCCGTCGTAGCTGTCCGGAATGTAGATATGGTAATGGATCTCCCCCTCCGGGGCGTGGAGCACATTGTTCATCTGAAAGTCCCGATAGCTCTCTGTTCCCCCGGTGACCTTCAGTTCCAGCTCCGAAGATTCCGGCGGTGTGTCAGGTGTAGCCTCTGGTGTCTCCTGCACCTGTGCCGGCGGTTCGGATGTTTCCGGGGCGGGCTGCACCACTGCCTCTGCCCCGCAGGCGGTGAGACTCAGTTCCATAGTCAGTGTCAGGAAAAGCGTCAGGATCTGTTGGACGGAAAACATATCAGCACCTTCTTTCTCAACAATTGTAGACCCGCTGGTCTGCCTTCGGAAGTTCCGATTGGTTAGGCGGTATAAACAAAAAGATTAAAACCATTTTGGGGCGGCTCTATCCCCACAGAGCCGCCCAGGGGGAGCAGACGTTTACTGCTTGCAGGATCATCCCACCACCCGCGCTCTGCTGGAGCGGCTCCCTATGACCGTGACCATGGGCGAATTGAACGGGAACGAAAATTTTTTTCAGGGAGGAAAGTCTGCCTGCCAACACCCAGCGGCCCGGACAGATCCACACCAGCGATCTGATGCTCTGCGGCTCTGACTGCCTGGTGCTGTTCTATGAGAGCTTCTCCAGCTCCTATTCCTACACCGCCTCGGGCCAAATCAATGACCCTGACGGTTTGTCCTTTGCACTGGTCAGGGACAGTGTGGAAGTTACCTTCCAGACTGCGCCATAAGGGGATCAACAGAATCCCCTCTCTGTTTGATTCATAAACCGATTGACAGGAAACCATCCTGTCCCAAACCTCTGTTCAGGCTGGGATGGGATGGTTTCATTTCGTCAGGAGGTATTCTTATGAAAAGATTAAGATGCAGATTTCCTGTAACAATCGCCTCCACCCTGCTTTTCTTTTTCACACTGCATGCAGTGCATCGCCGGGAACCGGGAAGTCCCTGGCCCCGCTGGAATCGGAGGCACAGGCAGTTTCTTTTGCAGGCAGTGAAAGAATTACCGCCTATTTGCTGCGGAAACCGCAGCGCAAACTGCGGCCAATAGCATCACAACCGACCGGGATAGAGAACCCGTCCCCGCAAAAAGCCGCAGACCAGTCGGAGGAATGCTGGAAGAAGTTCACCGCCCGTTTGGAGGAACAGTATACCGGGCCATCGTCAGAAGCGCCGGAGCCTCCAGACGCACGGCGCCCAAGGGAATCTGAATTCTGTGACCGCCTGCCCTCCCCCTTTGCCAATCAAATCGGATTTCTCTCAAGCAAGCTGACTGGACAGCAACTAAGATAGCGGATAAAATATTTCTTGACCCAACCAGATACCGGTTTCTATTTCTATCATTGCGGGTGATTGAATGTCCAACCATAAAAAGAGAACCTTGGCGGAATTTCCTGATCTGATGCTGGATTGGGACCCGCTGAACAACTCCGGCATACGTCCGGAAGATCTTACCAGCGGCAGTCACCAAGTGGTCGTCTGGACCTGCCATAAATGCGGCCGGAGATGGAGCTGTCAGGTACGGAACCGAATTCAAGGAACCGGGTGTACCTGCGATGCAATGGCGCGGAAAACCGCCTCTCTCCGGAAAAAGCTGGTGGCCCGAGATGGCTCCCTGGCAGAGTATCGCCCCGATCTGGCTGCACAGTGGCATCCCACGAAAAACGGAGATCTGTCCCCCTGGGACGTCACCTGCAGTTCCACTTACGCCGCCTGGTGGATAGATGCTATGGGCCGCGAGTGGAAAACCCAGGTGTCCGTTCGCTGCCGGAACCCGTCTCCTACCGACGCCCCCGCCCACATCGTCTACCCCAGGCACAATGATCTGGCCAATCGAAATCCGGAGCTCTCTGCGGAATGGGACCCGGACCGAAATGGGGAACTTACCCCTGAGCAGGTGTCCCCTGGTTCCAACCAACTGGTCTGGTGGCGCTGTAAAAAGGGGCACACCTGGCCCGCCATTGTCTCCTCCAGAGTCAGCGGACGCGGATGCCCCATCTGCAGCCAGGAGCGAAACACATCCTTTCCAGAACAGGCGCTGTTGTATTATCTGCGAAAATTAGGTCCTTCCGTGTATAATCGCTATCAGGTGGAGAAATATCTGGAAATTGATCTCTATTTTCCGGATTATAAACTGGGCATCGAATATGACGGGGCCTACTATCACCGCTCCCGAAAAAAAGAGCAGATCGACACCCGAAAAAACAAACGATTGAAGGAATTGGGGATCACCCTGATCCGTGTTTTGGAAGACGGAATCACACCTCCCTCCGATACAGAACACATCTTCTGGAGTCACAGGGGACAGCTGGACCATGTGATTGTCGAAGTTCTGAATTTTGTATCCCAGTACTTGGGCAGCTCATCTGCCATCTCCGTGGATACAAAACGGGATCAGACCGAGATCTGGGAAGGATACATCACAGAGGCAAAGGAAAACAGCATTGCCGTGAAATGTCCCGAGCTGCTCTCCCAGTGGCATCCCACGAAAAACGGCAGCCTGAAACCGGAATATATCCCGTACGGCTCCAACAAACGCCTGTGGTGGAAGTGCACACAGTGCGGATATGAGTGGCAGTCCCCTGTTGCCAGCCGGACCCGCGGTACTCGCTGCCCTGTCTGCACAGGAAATACTGCGGCGGAGGGAATCAACGACCTGTGTACCACCCATCCAGACCTGGTAAAAGAGTGGAACTTCGGCAAGAACAAAGACCTCTCCCCCAAGCACTACTCCGCCGGCAGCGGCAAATATGTGTGGTGGGTCTGCTCCGCCTGTGGTTTTGAATGGCAGGCCGCCATTTCCAACCGGACGCGGAATCGAAATTGCCCCCGCTGCATCGGAAAGGTAACCACACCGGAAAAATCGCTGGCGCGAACCTACCCACACCTCGCGCAGCAGTGGTGTTTTTCCCGTAACGGAGAACTCACTCCCCAGGACGTCCTCCCTCACTCTGATAAAAAAGTGTGGTGGCAGTGCTCCGCCGGGCATACCTGGAGCGCCGCGATATCCAGCCGGGTCCGGGGAAACGGCTGTCCCTACTGCGGAAACAAGCGGATTCTGCCAGGTTATAACGACTTTGCCTCAACCCATCCGGAGCTTCTGAAGGAATGGGACTACCATAAAAATTCTGTTCAGCCAACCGAAATCTTCGCCGGAAGCCAGAAAAAAGTATATTGGTTATGCGGGAAAGGACACAGCTGGCAGGCAACTGTACATAACCGCGTCCATGGCAACAACTGCCCCTACTGTGCTGGAAAATACGCCGTTCCGGGGGAGACTGATCTGGCGGCAAACGCCCCCTTTCTGGCCGAGGAGTGGCACCCGGAGAAAAACATGCCTCTGACCCCTCAGAACGTGACCACTGGGAGCAGCCGTAAAGTATGGTGGAAATGCAGACGCTGCGGCTTCGAATGGCAGGCCATCGTATGGTCCCGCTGCAAAGGCCGGGGGTGTCCGCGCTGCGCCGGGAAAATAAAATCTCCTTCAGGGCCTGCATAAGACAAGCGAGCCAGCACCCGTACGGGTGCTGGCTCGCTTCAGGCTGTCGAAAAAGTCCAAGGACTTTTCCGACAGCCTGAAAATGCCGTTACTTTCCCGCCGTTCAACGGCGGAAAAGTCCTCGCTGCGCTCGCTGAACGCCTTGCCAAGCAAGGCATTCAGGGCATTTGATCCCACTCGAGGCGGGCTGCCGCCCCCTCGAGCTCCCCCGCCAAGACTCGGGCGGATTCGTCTAAACAGAGGTTTTTCGACAAGATGAGCGAGCCAGCACCCGTACGGGTGCTGGCTCGCTTCAGTCTGTCAAAAAACAAGCACAAAGCCCCCATATCTGGTAAAATAGAAACAGATATGGGGGCGAAAAAATGGAAC
>NZ_JACJJE010000084.1 GCF_016899775.1 Pseudoflavonifractor capillosus | reverse complement strand
CTGATCTTCTCGATGTTGACAACCAGCTTGCCGCCGTCCTCGGCCATGAAATCACCGGACACAGTCATCTCGTACCCCTCGGGCACATACTGCTCCAGCACGGAGTAGTTCTGAACACCGGCAGGCACGAAGTAGTCACCGCCAGCAACGACTTCATCGCCGTACTTGAACTGGATGTTCATGATAACGTCGGTGCTGATCTTCTCGATGTTGACAACCAGCTTGCCGCCGTCCTCGGCCATGAAATCACTGGACACAGTCATCTCGTACCCTTCGGGCACATACTGCTCCAGCACGGAGTAGTTCTGAACGCCGGCAGGCACGAAGTAGTCGCCGCCGGCAACAAAGGTACCATCAGCGGTCTTGAAGGCAATGTTCATGATGACGTCGGTATCGGCCATAACCTTCTCAACGCCGATCTCCAGCTTACCGTTCTTCTCAGCCATGAAGTCGCCGGACACGGTCATCCTATAGCCAGTAGGCACATACTGCTCCAGCACGGAGTAATTCTGCACTCCGGCAGGCACAAAGTAATCGCCGCCGGCAATGACTTCATCACCGTACTTAAACTGGATGTTCATAATAACTGCTTCAGGGGCAATCTTCTCGACGTTGATAACCAGCGTTGCGTCAGCCTCTGCCATAAAGTCGCCGGACGCGGTCATTTGGTATCCTTCGGGCACATACTCCTTTAGCACAGAGTAGTTCTGAACGCCCGCAGGAACAAAGAAGTCACCAGCTTTTACGACTTCGCCGTCGCAAATAAACTGGATCTTCATGATGATTTCTTTTTGTTCCTGCTCAGATGTTGCTGTATTTGAGAACTGAGCCCCAGTCTCATTTGCCGGTGCCGCCAATGCCGAAACAGGCAGCAGTGTCAGCACCATACAAGATGTCAACAGTGCCGACAAGATTCTTTTTTTCATTTTACCCGTTCCTCCTTACTGTTTGAAATGGTCGCCTCATAATCGCAGAGGCGGGGAAGAGCACATCACACGTCACTCACCCCCTTACCCACATCCCAGCCGACGGTAAGCTGTTCCGCTTCCATCAGCCGGTCGCAGGCCTGCTCCACCAGCAGGTCGATTTGGGTGCGAATGCCGTCCTGAGTACTCTGCCACAGCCGCTTCAAACAGCGGGGATTGGCTTTTTCCTCCGGTACCCGGGCGTCCCGGCACAGCTGCTTGATGCTGTCCGTGACGGCGGTGCGGCCCAGCGGTTTTCCGCTCTTGGTATGGAAAATGGGGCCGGAAGCCGTCCCCTCCCGCCGGGCGTAGGCCAATAATTCCTTCCGCAAAAAGTCCGGAAGGTGGAGCAGCTGGACAATCCCGCAGCTGCGGACGATGACCCGGCCCTCGGTAATGGCCTCCACTGTCACCCGCGGCAGCTCCTGCAGGGGCAGGCCGGTACAGCCGAAGAGCTTCACCAGCAAATACAGGCGCTCTTTATCCAGCGCCCGGGCCGTAGTGAGCAGACGGAGATACTCCGTCCGCGTCAGCTCTGGCTGCACGTCGTCTACCTCCAGAGACCCTACGGACTGCAGGTCCCTGCGGCCCAAAAACGCCATCAGGCTGTTGGCCACTGATATGCGGACATTGACGGTCCGGGGGGAGTACCCTCCCTCCAGCAGCGTCCTCTGCCACCGCGCCAGGGTGCCGGGACGGACCGTCTTGTCCTCCGGCAGCCCGTCATACAGCGCGTGGACATTTCGCCTGTAGGTCGCCAAGGTATCGTGTCCCCGTCCCTGCTGGGACAGGCTGTCCAGATATGCCTCCAAGTCCGCCGGGGTCAGCCGCAGACCCGGAGGTCCCGCACGAGGCGGGGATTGCACCCGGCGTTCCACCGCCGGGTCCAGCAGCGCCTCCATCGTCCTCATCTCCTCCCGTTGTAGGCAAAATGAGTGTTTAGGACGCGCCGCGACGGCTGAGTCTGCTCTGAATCCGTTTCATTTTTCGCCAGGACGTTAAAAAACGGAAAGAAATGGCAAAACGGGCGTGAAAGCCAAGACCGCTTGAGCAAGGTTTTTTCAAGCGGTCTGATTTTCACGCCCAAAATTGCAGGAACACCTTGAAATCTTTCAAGCTTCGTGCTACAATTCAGCTAACCATATGTAAGGATTTGGTGTTTTTTCGCGCTCAGAAAGCAAAACACTCATTTTGTCCTACTGGATGAGACGCATCCGGCTTAAAATTTTCATGTGCTCCACGCCGGTAGAAATGAGGTAGATCCGGGTGGTCTCGATGGAGGAGTGGCCCAGCACATCGGCCAGCTTCACCACATCCCGGCACACTTTGTAAAAGGTTCGGGCGAACAGGTGCCGCAGGTTGTGGGGAAACACCTTGCTGGGGGCCACCCCTGCCACCTTGCACAACCGCTTCATCTCTGCCCAAATCTGCCGTCTGGACAAGCTCTTTCCGCTTCTGGTGAGAAAAATCTCGCCGGAGGCGTTTTTTTGCTGTCTGGCGTACTTTTTCAGCTTCCGGCACAGCTTGCCGGGGAGGAGAATGGTACGCAGCTTCCCTTTCAGGGAGATCTCCGCCCGCCCCACCTGGGCGGCCTCCACGGTGATATACTTTACCTCGCTCACCCGGATTCCGGTGGCACAGATGGTCTCCAGCAGCAATGCCAGCCGCTCCCGGCCCAGCTCATGGGCACTATCCAACAGCCGCTGATACTCCTCCCGAGTGAGCTCCTTCCGGTCGTCCCGGAACAGCTTCCGCTGGATTTTTAGGGCCTTCACCTTGCAGTCCTCCCAGCCCAGGAAGGCAAAAAACTGGTTCACCGCCGCCACCATGGAATTGACCGTCACCGGGGCGTATCCCCGCTCCAGCAGACTGTCCCGCCAGGCAGCTGCCCGCTCCCGGGTCACCTCCGCCCCGCCCAGCCAGACAGTAAACGCCCTTACGTCCCGGAAATACTTCTCAATGGTACCCGAGCTGCGCTCCTGCTCCAACAGCGCCCGGGCAAACGCCTCCAGTGCCTCTCTGGTCATAATCCGATGTTCCATTTCTCGCTCTCCTTTGGATAAAATCCTTCTTATTTTACCCAATCGGGGGGATTTTACGAAGAACTCCTAAACAGAATCAGCTGTATGAATACTCTTTTTCATTGACCCAAAATCTGACCCAGAACCGGAAAAACAGGGTTGGAGCAGAGAGCACACAACCTTCGGGTTTTGGGCTTAAAAATACCCGGAAAGCCTCGAAACGCAGCGGACGGACAAACAGACGACAGCTCATAACCCGGAGGTCGGAGGTTCAAGTCCTCCTCCCGCAACCAGAAATCCGCTGGAATCAGGTGATTCCAGCGGATTATTTTTGTTTTCCGCAACTTTTTGGGGGAGTTTATTTTTCTCTTTCAAATCTGACCCAGATCCTGACCCATACGGGAATTTTTCCGGACTGGAGAGGGCTATAAACTGCCGGAGAGGACGTGTTCCATTGCTTCCGCCGCCTGCCGCTGGGCCGAGGTGGTCACATGGGCGTAGGTGTCCAGGGTAAACCCGGCGCTGTAGTGCCCCAGCATTCCTGACACGGTTTTCACATCCACTCCGTTTTGCAGAGCCAGGGTGGCGAAGGTGTGCCCTCACAGTATAATTGCGACAAACCAGAAAAGCCCGTAGTATCAAGGGCTTTGAGGTTTTCAGCCTAACTTCTCGTCCTTTTCCAAACCGAAAGATCATGCTGAAAAAAGTTGAAAAATTGGAGCGGAATTGGGCGGGAACAAAGCGAGTGCTACAGGACCCGGCCATTTTTGTCATAACAGGAAGTCCCGCCAGCCAGCAAGAACATCAGAAGGGCTGGAGGGAGATAACATATCTCTATCAAAGCAGCAGTATGCCGCAGAAGCCGGTTTCCCGGCCCTGCGGCATACTCTTAGGGATATGGAAAATAGATTACAAATAGGTTAAGGAATGAACAGTCAGCTGTGGGTTTCCTGATTCTCGTGGAACTCCGCCTGAATCTCTTCCAGCCGGGCAGGATCTTCTGTCAGGTCACAGGCGGTCCCACAGAGCACCTTGGCGGCGATGAGCACCGCCTCGTGGGCCTCCTCCCCCTTTCCCGCGTTCAGGAACTCCAGGGAGTGGGAGGACGTCCCCTTGGGGACCATAGCCACCCGGATGCAGCTGCCTGGCAGCTGATACATCACGTTGCTGAAATCACTGGAGCCGGTCTTCTCCCGGGGGGGACTGATGCGGGGGGCATGGACCAGCTCGGCGTTCTCCATAATCAGCCGGTTCAGGCTCAAAACCGGGATCTTGTTGGCCAGCCGGTCCCCCTCCTTCATGTCATAGGTGACCCCGGCGATGAGGGCGGCGCCCTGGATGATCTCCTTGAACCGCTCCACCACGGCATCCAGAGATTTGCGGGAGTAAGACCGGAGCATGAATTTCCCTTCCGCAGTGTCGGGCACCACGTTGGCCGGGCCGGGGGACTGTAGGATGGTGTAGTGCATGCGGGTATCCTCGGGCACATGCTCCCGCAAAAATTCGATTCCGTTAAAGGCCATCAGCAGGCCGTCCAGGGCACTGCGGCCGTCCTCCGGCTTCAGGGCTGCGTGGGCCTTCTTCCCGTGGAAGGTGACCACAAAACTGGACATGGCCATGGACTTCACGTCCACCGTGGTGGTGGGGGAGCCGTGCATCATCAGCGCCACGTCGATGTCCCGGAAGCACCCCTGCTCCAGCATGCGCAGCTTCCCGTGGGCGGTCTCTTCTGCGGGGGTGCCGTATACCACCACAGAGAACGGCTTGTCCCCGGCGCACTCCTTCAGGGCCTTGGCCGCCCCCACGATGGCCGGGCCCTGCATGTGGTGGCCGCAGGCGTGGCCCAGGCCCTCCAGGGCGTCGTACTCGCACAGAAGGCCGATGCGGGGGCCCCCCTGGCCGTTGGAAAACTCCGCCCGAAAGGCGGTTTCCACCCCGCCGGTTCCCAGCTCCACTTGAAAACCGCAGTCTTTCAGGTAATCGGTCAGCACCTTCTGGGCGTGAAACTCTTGAAAGCCCAGCTCCGGGTGGTCATAAATGTCGTCCGCCATGGAGAGAAGCGCGGCGCGCTGCTCCTCCACGCGGGCAAATAAGGTTTCCTTGGTCACAAGAATCGCTCCTTTCTCAATCTGCGGTTACTGCAGGTGGATGGCCTGGGCGATGGCCACCAGGATGCAGCCCACCACCACCCAGAGCAGGAAGATCTTTCCGATAAAGCGCATCCACCGGTCGTAGGGGATGTTGGCCGCGCCGATCAGGCCCATCAGGGCAGTGGAGGTGGGGAAGATGTAGTTGCCGAAACCGTCGCCGAAGTTAAAGGCCAGGATGACGGTCTGACGGGTCATGCCCACCAGGTCAGCCACGGGCAGCAGCAGGGGCATCATCACGGCGGCCTGCCCGGAGCCGGAGGCCATGAACACATTGAAGACGGTGCAGATCAGGAACATAGCCGGCGCCTGCAGCACAGTGGGGACCAGGTCCAGTCCGCCCGCCAGCACATGGACGATGGTGTCCATAACGCCGCCGTCCGTCAGGATCAGGGCAATGGAGCGGGCCGAGCCCACGATCATGACCGCACCCAGCATGGTTTTGCTGCCGGCCACAATCCCCTTGGCGATATCCGACAGGCTCTTGCCTGCCAGCAGTCCCACTGCGATTCCCAGCCACAGGAACATAGCCGCAAATTCCGCCATATCCCAGTCCAGGGTCAGGCCGCCGTATACAATAATGGCCAGTACAATGACCAGCGCCGCCAGGATCGCGACCCGTCTCCAGTTCAGCTCGCCGAAGGAGGACAGGTCTGTGGTGGATGCTTTCATCTCGCTTTGCTGGTCCAGATCATACATAGGGCTGAGCTGCGGGTTTTTCTTGATCCGCATGGCATAGCGGATCAGGAAAATGTTGGTGATCACCCAGAAAACCACCAGACAGATGGCCCGGTACCAGATGCCGGAGAAGGGGACCAGACCGGCGATCTCCTGGGCCAGCAGAGTGGTGCTGGTCTGTAAGGTGCCGGTGGAGAAGCCAACCGCTCCGCCCAGCAGGATGATAGACACGCCGACCAGAGAGTCAAGGCCCAGCGCAAAAGACAGCATCACCGTAATGGGAACGAATGGAATGAACAGGTTTACGCCCTGATTGGTGGCAATCAGGGTAAAGATCAGGGTGAGCATGGGGATAAAGATGTAGAAGCGGTTGGAAAATTTCCGGGCCACCTTGGCGATAGAGGCCTGAAGGGCCCCGCTGTCCGTAATCAGATGGAAGGCTCCACCGGCGAACAACAGCATAAAGATCAGGTCGGCGGCGTCCAGAAAGCCGTCGATGATATAGTTCATGATGCGCAGCGGATTGACCGGAGTATTCTCCACAAAGTGGAAGCTGTTCGGATCAATCAGCTCCCGGCCGGTAACTGGGTCCTCGATCTGTACATACTCTCCCGACGGCACGATCCAGGTAAACAGGACGGCAGCCAGGATGATGATGAAGATGATGACCAGGGTATGCGGCATTTTGAATTTTTTCTTTTTGGCGAGTTCCTTCGTCTCTCCCATCTGTGGTTCCTCCTCTATGATTTGATTAGATGCAGCGCCTCCCTGCCTGCGCTGTCATTTTGGCCGGCGAGGCGGCAGGTCCAGCCCAAATGTCAGTTCAGGCTGGAGCAAGAGCTGCTTGCCGGTTTTTCTGAAATTGAGTATAATAAATGGGAGAAAGAAAGTAAAATCGACTTTTCTTTGAGGGGTAATAAGAAAAACTTATGATCTTATAAGGCGGTCGGGAGGGAGACTGGATGAATTTAAAGGAGCAGCAATATATCGTAACACTGGCCAATTATGGGAATATGACGCAGGCGGCCAAAAAGCTGGGGGTGACTCAGCCGGCCCTCTCCTCATACCTGTCCAGCGTAGAGAATGGGCTGGGTTTTCCGCTGTTTGAACGCACCGGCCGGAGGCTGATCCCGACCTACCTGGGAGAGGTCTATCTGGAGAAGGCCCGAAAAATCCTGGCGCTGGGGGAGGAATTCCAGCAGCAGGTGGGACAGGTCATCAGCGGCTATCAGGGACGGCTTCGGGTGGGTGTGCCCCTCCGCCGGGCGCCGCAGCTGATTCCCTCCGCCCTGAAAGTCTTCCGCCGGTCTTACCCCAACATTGATTTGAGCTTTCAGGAGGGAAATCAGGGGGCGCTGAGAAAACTGCTGGATCAGGACCAGCTGGATCTGATGCTGTGCAATTTGGTGGAGCCGCAGAGCGATCTGACCTATCTGACAGTTTATCGGGACCCGGTGGTCTTTTTGGTACAGAATGAACACCCATGCGCCCGGTATGCCCAGTACCGGGACGGATTCAGCCGGCCGTGGATCGACCTCAAGCAGTTTGAATCCGAGGTGTTTATTCTTCAGCACGAGGGGCAGAGCCTGCGCCACTACGCCAACCGGGTCCTGGAGTCGGGAGGGGTCCAGCCCATCCGGACTCTGTTGATCCGCAATATTGAGGCTTCCGCCCAAATGGCCTCCATGGGGCTGGGCGTGGCCTTCTGCCTGGAGAGCTATCTGCAGCACATGCACTTTATCAATCCGCCGCAGATTTTTTCCGTGGGGGAGCGGCAGCAGTATGCGGAGTTCTCAGTGGCCTACTATAAGGAACGGCAGCTGCCGGACTATACGCTTCATTTCATCCAATTTCTGAAAGAATTGCTGGAGTTCGGATCGAGCCGGTAAAAAATCACAAAATATCTGCGAGAACTTTGTCTATTTTTCCGCATTCAAAAGGGCGGCTCCTTCGGAGGTATACTGAACGATGAGAAACAGAATGGCCTCTGCATACTGGGGAACATGTTCTTTTTTACGAAGACAGGCGTAAAAATGCCTCCGGCTTTCATAGCCGTCCAGCGGATAAAAAGGCGCTCCGGAGGGCAGATAACTGTCCGGGCAGAGGAGGTAACAGCCGCAGCGGAGGGCGATCTGCTGGGCTGTTTCCATATTGTCGGTCTCCAGAAAGAACCCGGGGTGGAGGCCGTGCTCCTGAAAGAGGCGGTCCTGGATGACCCGCACGCTGTGCCCCGCCTTGAGCGCCACGAAGCGCCCATTCTCTGTTTCCTTTAGGGAGATAGCCGTCCCAGGGGGAAACCGCTGGGCCAGGGGGCTGGCAGGTCCAGCCAAAATACCGATTCGCTCCTTTTGAAGCAGACGGTATTCCAACAGGGGATTGTTCGGTTCGGTGGAAGCCAGCGCCATATCCACGCTCCCCTCTTGAAGCAGCTGCTCCAGCTTGGCGCTGCCGGCCTCCTGAAGCGCGACCTCTACCTTGGGGAAACGGCTGGCGAATTCGGGCAGAATGCAGGGCAGAAGCTGAGCTGACCGCAGCATGCTGATTCCCAAGCGCAGACGCCCCCGTTCCTCCCCGCGAATCTCCCGCAGTTCATTTTCCAGGATCTCATTGGTGTTCAGAAGCACGGAGGCGGCATGCAGATACCGCTCTCCGGCGTATGTGGGGCGGAAGGACAGACTGCTCCGGTCAAACAGCGGTACGCCAGCCTCCTCCTCGATCTGCCGCAGCATCTGACTGAGAGAGGGCTGGCTGATATACAGCTGTTTGGCCGCGGCGGTAATTCCGCCCTTCTCCGCAATGGTTTTCATGTACAAAGCCTGCCGTAAATTCATAAAGCGCCGTCTCTCCTTTTTAAATGGCTTTTCTCTATTTTATGGAGGCGGAGGGCAGAAAGTCAAGTAAATCATAGGATAATCCCTATGAAGATAATAATTAAAATTGTATTTGTATTATAATGTGCCCCGTGCTACTCTTTTTGACAGAGAGAATTCATGGCAGCTTCTGGATACAGGTAAGGAGGTCAGATATGAATATTTTGAAGCCCGCCGTGGCGGGGACGCTGGAGTCCAGTGACGCCCAGGTGACGGTGGAGCCCGGCGAGGGGAGCCTTGAGCTGGACCTGAGCAGCAGCGTGATGAACCAGTACGGCCGTCAGATCAAGGCCACAGTGCTGGAGACCCTGGAGCGCCTGGGGGTGACCGACGCCCGGGTGACCGTGGTGGACAAGGGGGCCCTGGACTGCACCCTGAAGGCAAGAGTGGAGTGCGCGGTGTTCCGCAGCTGCGGGGCCTCGGAGCAGAATATTCCCTGGGGAGGTGCTGTGCGATGATCCCTCGTCCCAGACCGGAGCGGTTCCGGCTGCGCCGGACCATGATGTTTATGAACGCCCAGAAGCCG
>NZ_JACJJE010000083.1 GCF_016899775.1 Pseudoflavonifractor capillosus | reverse complement strand
AGATGTGTATAAGAGACAGCCTTCCACCGGCCGGCGGACTCCCATTGGCTCAGGAGGATGGGCAGGGCCTCCCGCAGGGCGACCACCTGGCACTTCCCCTCTAAAATCAAAATGTCCCCCAGCTTCTCCCGGGTGATGCCCAGGCCCATGAGGGACCCCAGAATGTCCCGGTGGGTGAGGGAGGCCCCGTTTGGAAATGTCCCCTCCAGGGCGGCCAGGGGGCCCTCCGGGTCGGAGAGGGCGTCCTTCGGCTCCTGCCAGTCGGGGGGGAAATAGAGGATGTTCCGCTCCGATCCCTCATAGCCCCCGAAGGCGGTGTACCGGGGATTCCCCCAGGCGGCTAGCAGATCGGCGGCCGAGGCCTGCTCCCCCGGGGTCAGGAAGGGGGTGTGGGCGGGGACGCCCCGGTTCTGGGCCAGCTCCAGCTTGTCCAGCACCCGGGCCAGCAGGGTCCGCTCCTCCCCGCTGCGGGCGCAGCGGTCCAGCAGCTCTGTCTTGTTCACTCTCCCGCCTCCTCTCGTGCAGCGCGTTTTCTTTAGTATACCAGGAAACGCCGGTTGGAACAAGGAGAATCGAGGGACTGCACTTGGGAATCCGGCCCTTCCAAGAAACAGCAGGCCCGGCACTCTTGCGAATGCCGGGTCTGCTGCCGCTCATATAAAAATCCTTTGCTGCTCGATTTCCAGAAAAGGGGGGAAACGCTTACTTCAGGTCCAGGGCCTCTTTCACCTTGGCGATGATGTGGGCGCCGATGTCCCGGGAGGCGTCCACGGTCTGGGCGCCCAGGTGGGGAGTGACGATGAAGTTGTCGCACTCAAACAGGGGGGAGTCGAAGCCCGCGCCCTCGGTCAGGCCGCCGGCAGCCAGCTCGTTCTCCATGACGTCGGAGCCGTAGCCGCCCAGCTTGCCGGACTTCAGAGCCTCGTACATATCCTTCTCGTTGACGATGCCGCCGCGGGCCATGTTCAGCACCACCGCGCCGTCCTTCATCTCGGCGATGGACTTGGCGTTGAACAGGTTTCTGGTCTCGTCGGTGAGGGGCATGTGGATGGTCACATAGTCGGACACCTTCAGCACCTCGTCGATGGACAGGCTCTTGGCGTGCTGCTCCTCAAACACATGGGCGGGCAGGTAGGGGTCATAGGCCACCACGTCCATCTTGAAGGCGCGGGCCAGCTCACCCACGCGCTGGCCGATGCGGCCGAAGCCCAGAACGCCCAGGGTCTTGCCCCGCAGCTCGGAGCCCACGAACTTATACTTGTCCCAGGTCTTGTTCACCTTCACGTCGTAGCAGGCGGGAATGGTGTGGCGGGCGATGTCCAGCATCTTGGCGATGGTCAGCTCGGCCACGGCGTTGCCGTTGAGGCCGGGGGCGTTGATGACCTGGATGCCCTTCTCCTTGGCGGTGTCCAGATCGATGTGGTTCAGGCCCACGGAACACACGCCGATGACCTTCAGGTTCTTGGCGGCGTCCAGAATCTCCTTGTTGATGGCGGGGTCGACCCGCATGATGAGCACGTCATAATCGGGGATCAGCTTGGCCAGCTCCTCCTGGGTGGGCAGCATGTGGGTATCCACCTGCATATACTTGCTGAACTCCTCGGCGATGCTGCTGTGGACGGCGTCGATGATCAAACACTTCATGGCGATCCATCTTCCTTTCTCTTCATTTCACAATTTCTGGTATGGTCCACGGGGCTGTCCCCGCAATGCCATTCGTCTTTTGCATGCTTCAAAGATTTCCCAGTCAAAAACAGCATACATTTTAAACCGGAACCGCGCTCTTTTTTCCAATTCGTCCTAGTTTTAATACTATTAAAGCATAAAATCGGCAATTCGAACAGCAGATTTTTACTGATGGTTGCCACAGCCTTTTCATTGTGGTATACTGGGCTTATCCCAATGGAAATGAAGGATATCATTCAAAAGCCGGAAGGAGCATCTATGAATTTTCTGCACCTGAAATATTTCCTGCTTGTAGCCGAGGAGCTGAACATCACCCGGGCGGCGGAGCGTCTGTTCATCTCCCAGCAGTCCCTGAGCAACCACATCAGCAACATGGAGAAGGAGCTGGACGTGAAGCTGTTCACCCGCTCCCCCAAGCTGTCCCTCACCTACGCCGGCGACCTGCTGGTGGAGACGGCCACCCAGATCCTGGACCTGCACAGCCAGTTTCTGGCCAAGGTGGGCGACATCAACCGCCACTACATGGGTGTCCTGCGGGTGGGCATCTCCCACACCTGCGGCCTGGCCCTCCTGCCGGAGATCCTCCCCCAGTTCCAGGCGGAGTTCCCCATGGTGGAGTTCTCCCTGTTTGAGGGCAACTCCACCCACCTGGAGGACGAGCTGGCCCACGGCCGGGTGGACCTGATCGTCTGCTTCCAGCCCATTATGATGGAGGGGGTGGAGGTGGTCCCCCTCACCGAGGAGACGCTGATGATGGTGGTCCCCAAGTCCTTCACCGACGAGATCTTCGGGGAGCGGGCCGGCGAGATCCGGGAGCAGTTCTCCTCCGGGGCGGACATCGACTCCTTCCAGCACATGCCCTTTATCCTCATCAAGCGGGGCAACCGCACCCGCAGCACGGTGGACCAGTATTTCAGCCGCCACTTCTTCAAGCCCAAGCTGATTTTGGAGACCGAGAACACCATTACCACCCTGGCCATGGCGGAGGCGGGCATCGGCATCACCATCTGCCCGGAGCTGTTTTTAAAGACCATCCACGTGACCTCCTCCCGCTCCGCCTCCGACCCCCTGGACTTCTTTCCCCTCACCGACCCCTCCACCATCTGCAAGCTGGTGGTGGGCTACCGCCGGGACCGGTACCTGTCCCACTTCGGCGAGCGCTTCATCCAGCTGGCGCAAAATGTCCTGGGGACTGCCGAGGAGCAGCCAGCCGGTGCATGACCCCCTCCTTCCGCACACCGCATCCACAGCGGCGGCCCCTCTGCGGGGCCGTCTTTATTATTTCCCGAAAAAGTCTGTCACGATCCGGGCCGCTGACTCGTATACCCGGTGAAAGGAGGATGAGGCCATGACGGAATGGAGCCAGCCGGACCAGGCGGAGCGCTTCGTCCGGGAGTACGCCGACCCCATCCTGCGGGTGTGCGCCGCCTACTCCCTGGGCCGCTCGGACGCCCAGGACATCTGCCAGGATATTTTTCTCACCCTGCTGGAGGAAACACGGACCTTTGACACCCCGGACCACGAGCGGGCCTTTATCCTGCGGTGCGCCATCAACGCCTGCAAGGACATTCTCAAAAGCAGCCGCTTCCGCCGCACCGCCCCATTAGAGGAGGCGGAGCGGGTGGCCGCCCCGGCGCCGGGGGAGGAGCATCAGGTGTGGCAGGCGGTGGCGGAGCTGCCCGCCAAAGAGCGCATCTTAGTGTATCTGTTTTACTGCGAGGGCTACAGCCTGGAGGAGGCCGCCCGGATGTGCGGCTGCTCCTACGCCGCCGCCCGACAGCGGCTGAGCCGGGCCAGAAAACGCCTGCGGACGGAATTGGAGGTGTACCATGGGTGATTTGAGACATTCCTTCGACTCCGTCTTCTTTACCCAGGAAGAAAAGGAACAGCTGACAGCCCGCCTGCGTCAGGCGGCGGAACAGGAGGACAACATGAAAGATTCCACCAAACGCGCCATCCGACACACCAGCCACCGCCTCATCATCGGGGTGGCCGTGGCAGCCGCCCTCACCACCGGGGCCCTGGCCGCCGCCGTGGGGGGCGGCCTGCTGGGCTACTTCGAGGCCCGCACCCCCGAGGACCAGAGCACCCTGGAGGAGGGCATCTACCAGTTAAACCGCAGCGAGACCTACAACGGCTGGACCGTGGAGCTCACCGACTGCATCGGGGACGATTCCAACGTCTACCTGTGGGTGGACGTGACCGCCCCGGAGGGGACGGCCCTGGCCCCGCCGGAAGGAGGATGGATCAGCTCCAGCTTTCAGGCGGAACTGCCCGAGGATGTCTCCGCGGCAATGATGACCAGCCTGACTGCCCTGCCGGACGAGGACGCCGGAGACAACCGCATTTCCTTCTGCATTATGATCAACGCCGTCTCGGGGGACCTGCGGGGAAAGCAGGTGGACATCACCATCGAGCCCATCACGGAGAGCTGGGTGACCACGGGGGAGAATGGGGACCTTGTATTCCATGAAGGAGGCACGCTCACCGAGGCCATCCGGGACCACAAGTGGGTGTTTGAGGATGTGATGCTGGATTACCCCGACCAGACCATCCGCCTGGAGCCCCATGTGGAGGTCCCCTATCTGGACGGCACCGCCACCCTCACAAAAGTGGAGATCTCCCCCCTGAATACCCTGGTGCGCATTGAGGGCGGCTCCTGCTACGATCACCACAACCGCCTGGAGGATTCCCCTGCTGTGGACTCCAGCGGCACAGAGGAGGTCATCGAGGTGGACGGCTTCACTATCACCGTGGACGACGGCTCCGGGGCGGATGCCTACTGGAATGACTTCATCTGCTGGGACGCCCTAGAGACCGCGCTGGTGATGAAGGACGGCGCCATCGTGGAGCCCTCGAAGAACGGAGGAGGCTCCGGCTGTCAGGACGGAGTCAGCAACGACGTCTACCAGGGACCGCCCTATGTGGAGAGAAAGTTTCAGTATGCCGAGAGCAGCAATGCCCCCCGGGTCATTGACCCCAGCCAGGTGGACTATATCATGGTGTGCGGCGTGCGCATCGACATGCCCCAGTAAAGACGCGGAAAGCGGCCCCAGACGGGGCCGCTTTTTTGCGGGCGGGCGGGAGAAGGAGGCCCCCATATCAACGCGACGTTTTCTCTATCGCCCCCTCATCCGTCACGGCTTCGCCGTGCCACCTTCCCCCAAGGGGGAAGGCTTCGGGCGGCTGATAGCCGCCCCTACGGGAGGACAGCACCCACAGCGGGCGGGTCTGGGACCCGCCCCTACAAAAATACGGAAACCTGTCCGGTGAACGCCGTAGGGGCCGGTCCCAGACCGGCCCGCCCAGGAATGAAATGCGTGTTTGGGACGGGCGGGTGAGGGCACCCGCCCCTACGAAATTTGGGAGAACCTTCCGGTTTTGCCGCAGGGGCCGACGACCTCGGCGGCCCGCGGGCGGCCACATGGGGCCGCCCCTACGGCGGAAAACGAGCCGGGAGCGTTGGCTCGGCAAACTCAGGCGCGGATCTGGAACCGCACCAAGAGCAAACTTTGCACACCCAGGGCCCAGTGGCCCGGCGGGAATTGAGATACTTACTCAAATTTTGCGCGCCGGACGGGCTTTAATGCGAGACAGGAGCGCACCCCGTAAAGGGGGCCCGGGGGAAAGCCGTCATTGGCGAACAAAGTTCGCCTCTGCGGCGTCCCCCGGCGGCGTTTTGGTTACTTTGCCGCCGCGGGCAAAGTAACCCGCCGTCCGCAGACGGCGGAATTCCCTGCAAAACGGCGCGCCAAGGTCGTCGCGCCCTACGCCCGGAAAAAGGCTGTTCCCTCATCGCCCCCTCATCCGTCTGGCCTTCGGCCAGCCACCTTCCCCCCAGGGGGAAGGCTTTTGCGGGGGAAGGCTTACGGGCGGCTGATAGCCGCCCCTACAGAGAAAACAGCGTTGAAATACCCCGCCTTCATAAAATCTTAAGGGGTTCTTAATTGATTTTCCTCCGCCCTCGTCATATACTCAGTGTACTAATACAGTTCATACAGATATCAGATATGAGCGGAAAGGAGGAAGCGCATGCTGAATCTGGACTACCGGGACGCCCGGCCCATCTATGAGCAGGTTCGGGACGGTCTGCGCCGCCTGATGGTCACCGGGGCCATTCAGGAGGGGGAGAAGCTGCCCTCGGTGCGGTCCCTGGCCAGCCGCCTGGCCATCAACCCCAACACCATTCAGCGGGCCTACGAGTCCCTGGAGGCGGAGGGCTACCTGTACTCCGTGCCGGGGAAGGGCTCCTTCGCCGCCCCCCACACGGGGGTGGACCAGGGGCGGAAGGAGGAGCTGCTGGGCCGCTTTGACGCGGTGGCGGCGGAGCTGCTGTTCCTGGGCGTGGGAGGAGAGACGCTGGTGGAGCGGGTGCACCGGCTGGAAGGAGGAGAAACGGCGTGATCCAAGTCAACAACGTGGTAAAAACCTTCGACGGGTTCCGGGCCCTGGACGGCCTGACCATGTCGGTGGAGGGGGGCTCCATTTACGGCCTGGTGGGCCCCAACGGAGCGGGCAAGTCCACCATCCTGCGGCATATCATGGGGGTGTACCGGCCCGACTCGGGCTCCATTCTGGTGGACGGCCAGCCGGTGTACGAAAATCCGGCGGTGAAGGGCCGCATGGCCTGGATTCCCGACGACCTCTACTACTTTCTGTCCGCCTCCACCCGGGACATGATGCGGTTTTACCGGGGGCTGTACCCCCAGTTTGACGACAAGCGGTACCAGGCCCTGCGGGACGCCTTCCCCGCCGTGGACGAGGCGCAGCCCATCCGGAGGCTGTCCAAGGGCATGCAGAAGCAGTCCGCCTTCTGGTTATCTTTGTGCTGCATGCCGGACATCATGGTGCTGGATGAGCCGGTGGACGGCCTGGACCCGGTGATGCGGCGGCAGGTGTGGTCCCTGCTCATGGGGGACGTGGCCCAGCGGGGGACCACCGTGCTGGTGTCCTCCCACAACCTGCGGGAGCTGGAGGACGTGTGCGACCACGTGGGCATTCTCTCCCACGGCAAGGTCCTGCTTGAGCGTTCTCTCACCGATCTCCAGGACAACATCCTGAAATTGCAGGTGGCCTTCCGGGACGGGGAGCTGCCCAGGCTGCCGGAGGAGCTGAACGTGCTCCATGTGACCCAGGTGGGCCGGGTGCACACCCTCATCGTCCGGGGCAGCCCGGAGGAGATCAAGAGCCGGGTGTCCGCCCTGGACCCCCTGTTTCTGGAGGCCCTGCCCCTGTCGTTGGAGGAGATCTTTATTTATGAGCTGGGAGGTGAGGACTATGCGGTCCGGGACATCGTTCTTTAACGGCACCCTGTACCGGAAGGCGTTTTTCCGGTTCTGGCCCATCTGGGCTATCTACGGGATACAGTGGCTGCTGCTGATTCCCATGCCTCTTCTGACCACCGCCCTTCAGGGCCGGAATCCCGGCGCCACCAGCATGGCCGACTATCTGTTCATGATGGCCCAGGAAACGCCGCCTTCCCTTCTGGTCTTTGGCTCCATGTCCGCGGCGGTGGCGGGCGTCATCTGCGCCATGGCTGTGTTTGCCTATCTGTACTCCAGCCGGTCGGCCTGTACCATGCACGCCCTTCCTCTTCGGAGAGAGACTCTGTTTGTCTCCCACTACCTGGCCGGGCTGTCCTTCCTGCTGCTGCCCCACCTGGCGGTGTACGCCCTGACGGTGGCGGTGGAGGCCGCCCTGGGGTGTCTGGGGCTGTGGCCCCTGACTCAGTGGCTGCTGTGCCAAAGCGGGATGTGCCTGTTTTTCTACTCTTTCGCCGTGTTCTGCGCCATGTTTACCGGCAATCTGGTGGCCCTTCCCCTGTTTTACGGCATTCTGAACTTTCTGGCGTATACTCTCACCAGCCTGGCGGAAAACGTGTGCTATGCGTTTCTGTTCGGCTTCCAGCGCTTCCCCAGCGCCCTGTGGGAGGCGGTCGCCTGGCTGACCCCCTGGCTGAGTCTGTCCGATGCCCTCCACATTGACCACTATGTAGATGCAGGTCCGGTTTTGGCGGCACCCTCCACCACGGCGATTTATGCCGCCGCCGGACTGGTCTTTGCCGCGGCCGCCCTGCTGGTATACCGGGTGCGGCATGTGGAGTCCGCTGGAGACGTGGTGGCCGTGAAGGTGGTCCGTCCGGTGTTCCGGTACGGCTTCGCCCTGTGTGCCGGTCTCACCGGCGGGGTATGGACCTCCTCTCTTCTCATGCAGGACAGCACCACCGCCCTCACCTTCTGGGTGGTCTTCTGGGGCATGGTTGGCTGCTTTGCGGCAGAAATGCTGTTGAAAAAATCCTTCCGGGTCCTGAAGGCCTGGAAGGGGAGCGTGGCCTTGGGCGCGGTGATGCTGTTCCTGTGCCTGAGCGTGAGCCTGGACTGGTACGGCTATGAGGACCGGGTGCCCGCAGCGGACCAGGTGGAGTCGGTGGAGATCTACGGCCTGTCCTCCGCCCCCTACGACGGAGCCGACAGCAGCATAACCTTAACCACCCCGGAGAATATCCAGCGGGTCATTCAGTTCCACCAGATGGCCGTCCAGATGAAGGACCAGCAGTACGACGGCCAGAACACAGACGGATACCTATATGTTCATCTGACCTATACCCTGGCCGACGGCCGGGTGATGGAGCGGGTCTATGACAATCTGCCCCTTCGTGAGGACGATCTGAGGACCGAGGGCACCTTTGCCAATTTGGCCAATCAACTTTTGTCCGACCGGGAGCTTGTGGCGGAGATGTACGATTTTGAAACCGTGGAGCAGGGCCGCCTGGTGGAGGCCTATCTGGATTCGGTGTGGAACACCCGAACCCAGAGCTATGAGACGGTATACATTGACGGCTCCACCCAGGCGCTGTATGACGCAGTGAAGCAGGACTTCGCCGAGGGCACCATTGGAATTCGTTATCTGCTGGACAACAGCCAGGCGCGGCTGGACAACACCTGCGCCACCGACCTGCACTTCACTGTGGAGGTACCCCAGACCGCCTCCACCCCCGGAACCGGGGACCGGACCGCCTCGGAGATGGTGAGCTATGACTGGTATATCACCCTCACCCCCAACGCCTCCCACACCCTGGCCCTGCTCCGGGAGCTGGGGGCCCTGGATGAGACCCACATCGCCCCCACCTATGGGGAATACCTGTCGGATACGGAGACCACCTATGACGGCTACCGCAATCCGGACGGGAGCATCCCCGAGGACCTTCTCTACGACGCCCCCGACACCCGGACAGTGTCCTGAAAAAATGCCGTTACTTTCCCGCCGTTCAACGGCGGAAAAGTCCTCGCTGCGCTCGCTGAACGCCTTGCCAAGCAAGGCATTCAGGGCATTTGATCCCACTCGAGGCGGGCTGCCGCCCCCTCGAGCTCCCCCGCCAATACTCGGGCGGATTCGTCTAAACAGAGGTTTTTCGACAAGCTGAGCCGGCCCCGGACCACAAAAATGGTCCGGGGCCGGTTTTTATTTTATTTCCGCTTGATCCGTCTCCACGTCCCGCCCGCGGCGTTTCCCGCCAGGGCCGGGAGGGCGAACAGCAGGCTGTGGAACAGGGCCGTATGGTTGTAGGCGATCAGGGCCGCCGGGACATAGAGGAGCCCCCCCGCCAGGGGGTACAGGGGGCAGAAGCCCTCCCTCCGCCCCAGGGAGAAGCCGGAGCAGAGCCCCGCCGCCGGCAGCACTGCAAAGGGGAACAGCAGGCCGGAAAAGACGGGCACATCCACCACAAAGGTCCCGTCCACCCACCGGGCCAGCAGGGGGGCCGCCACACAGATGAGGGCCAGCAGGGGCAGATAGGGCAGCGTCTCCCGCCATTTCAAGGGGCTGGGCCCCGGGGAGAGGCCCAGGCGGCGGCGCAGATCGGCCACCTCCCAGTACCAGCCCACATACCGCCCCAGCCACACCAGCAGATACAGCAGAGCCAGGATGCCCAGCCAGCCCGCCAGATAGTCCGGGCGCTTCACCTGGAAGCACAGCCGCAGCAGGAGCAGCACCTCCAGGGCGGTGAGGGCGAAGTGGGCCAGGGACCGGACCACCAGCGCGGGGCCGTCCCCGGCAAAGGGGAGGGCCGCCGTCCCCACCGTGCCCCCTAGGGCGGCGCACAGGGCCAGAAGCACCGCTCCCGCTCTCCCCTGCCCCAGGGTCTGGACCAGGGGCTGTCCCGCCCCGCCCTCTCCCAGCAGGGCC
>NZ_JACJJE010000082.1 GCF_016899775.1 Pseudoflavonifractor capillosus | reverse complement strand
GTATCTACAGTACGAAATACCTCTATTGATTACTTAAAGATGTGGCAGGAGGAGAAGGACCGGCTGGTCAATTTAGACGATCTCACGACCCAAGAAGCTGAGAGCGGCCAGTCGATGGATGAGACGCTTATCTTTCAGAAAAAAATGGAACTCTTGAAAAAAGTTTGGCCTAAGTTGGATGCTGAGACGAGAATGGTCCTTGAAGGGAAATACATTCTGGGGTATGATAATGAAAAGATCAGTCAGCTGTTGGGATGCCGCCCTTCCAGCGTGCGGATGAGGCTGACACGGGCCAGACGAAAGGCCTTGGAGTTGATGCGGAAGGAGGGAAAAGGATATGACAGACCATGAACGGTTGAGGGAACAATATGAGGACGCCCTGTTTGCCCTTTTGATGGAAGGTGTGGCGGAATCGGAAGGCGAAGAGGCCCTGCGGCTGAATGAGGAGCTGAAGAAAGATCCGAACGCCGAGGTGCCGAAGGATGTGCAGAAGCGCTGTGAGAAGACGATCCGTTCTGCTTTTGCTCAAAAGCAGCTCCGGGCCACCGGGCGGACTGCTGCCCGATGGCTTACAAAAGTGGCTGTGGTCGCAGTTTTGGGAGGACTCATGTTCACGGCAGCCTTTGCCCTTTCAGAGGATGTGAGAGTTGCCACACTAAATGCGCTGATTCAAGTGATGGACGATCGGACACAAATTACTTTTAATGACCAGCTTGGTCAAGAAAATCAAAGTGCTACTAATGTAAATCCTGATCCGCAGTATAGCAACAGTATTGAATTGGAAGGGCTACCGGAAGGATTTCAATTGGAAAGTAGTGAAAGTAACGATATGCGTGAACGTATCACATATGCAAATTCGGTTGGTGCTCTAATCGAAGTAACTGTTACGCCTTATGAATCGGGCTTGACATATAATTTTGATACGGAGGACAGTGCGCAATCGACAGTTACTGTACAAGGCCATCCAGCCACGCTGTACACTGCAAGTGAAGATATGATACGATTAAGGTACACAAACCAAAATATGCCGGATATTTGGAGCGATCAGACATTACTTTGGATAGATGAAGAAAATCAAATCATTATCAAAATCTTTGCCAATAATCTCACAGAAAATGAATTGCTTAGACTGGCGGATGGATTTTATTTATCTAAATAATTTTGTTGCATATTAGCAAGCTGTAAGTCTCCTTTTTATGAGTAATCGCTCAATGATAAAAGGAGGATGAATTAACTATGCTAAAACGCACAATTCTTAACACTGTAGGATCGACAGCACTTTTAGTATGTATATCTTTAGGCGCTGTTGTTCCAGCTTATGCTTTTGAAGGAACAAATCAAATTGTTTCTGAAGTTAAGACAGAGCAATGTCAAAAAAATGATTCCTTGGTTGTTCCCCGGTATGATGCAGTTCTAGAGATGAGTACAAAGCTAAGTATTAATGCTTCCGGGTATGCAAGTTGTGGAGGGACCGCAGATGTTCGGAATGGATACACATGCAATGCTACCTTAGCATTACAGAGGAAATCAGGTAACTCGTGGACAACTGTAGAAGATTGGAATTCTAGTGGACGAACAAACAGTTTTAGTGAAGGATGGTATGTCAATAGCGGATATGACTATCGATTAAAGCTATCTGTGGATGTGTATTCTTCTAGTGGCTCTTTTATTGAGTCTCAAACTACATACTCTGTTATTGTGTCTCATTAAAATATTTCTAGTAATTTAGTAAAATGAAGGTATATTCTATGCAGATTTGCAATATGAATTCTTGGTTTAATCCTCGTACAGATTTGGAACCGCTGATGGCTCGTGTATTTGAGAAAATCAGTCGAGATTCTGAACCATCACTACAAAACCAAGAGAAATTAGAAGAACTCTAAATAGACTCTCAAAAGGATCGGTGCTAGTTTATGCCAGCGCCGATCCTTTTTATCTCAAAAACCTCGTTGCACTTTTACAGCTTTCTTGTCTTATTAACATAGAACTCTGTAGAAAGAAGGCTGTGCGCTTATGAGTGTCTATCCCAAACCACAAGTAGTGCTTGTTGCGTTCTATAATCGGAAAGCCCTGGGGGTCCGCTATCTGGAAGCCGCCTTGGAGCACGCAGGCTATCAAGTAACAACCGTATTCTATAAAGACTTCAACAGCGTCCACCCACACCCTACCACCCAACGGGAAGTAGAGCTGTTTCTTCAGGTGGTCCGTGAGAAGCAGCCGGTGTTTGTTGGCTTATCTGTGATGAGTTCCATGTACTTGGATACCGTCTACCAACTCATGGACGGGCTTCAACAGGCGAAAATTGCCCCTGTGGTATGCGGCGGAGCTTACGCTACCATGTTTCCAGAAAAACTGCTGGAGCGGGGGGCTGACTTTGTGATCCGCTCCGACGGTGAGCATGCCATCTGCCGTCTTGCGGATGCCCTGCACCTGGGTTATGACTGGAAGACTATCCCGTCACTGTGCTGGAGCGAGGACGGAGTGGTCCGACAGAATGAAATCGGGGATGTGCTCAACGATGTGGACGGCTACGGCATTCCTGTGGTCAACAGCGTAGGGGCCTGCTTCATTGACCACGATGCGATTACCTGGGGCGATCCCCAGCTGAATACCCGCAGCTATGAGGTAATTGCCTCCAGAGGATGTCCCTTTACCTGTTCCTATTGCTGCTGCGTCAATCTACGGCGCCTGCTTCCAAAAGGCGTTCATGGAGTACGTACCCGTTCGGTTAAAAGTGTAATTGATGAATTGATTGAAGCCAAGAAACACTGCAAAAAAATCGTGTTTGTTCACTTTTACGACGAGATTTTTCCCAATCTCCCCGGCTGGGTAGACGAATTTGTAGAAGAGTACGACAAGCATATCCACCTTCCATTCACGATTTGGTCACATCCCAAGATGGTGGAGCTGGATATGCTGAAAAAACTGAAGCGGGTGGGCCTCACAGAAGTCATTATGGGTATTCAATCAGGCTCGGAGCGGATACGCCGGGATGTTTTTCATCGGTATGAAACTCAGGAGGATATTTTAAACGCAATCTCAGCCATCCAGGAGGCAGGCGTATTCTGGGGCAGCTTTGACTTGATGCTCCAACACCCCTTTGAAACCATTGAAGATTTGAAAGAATCCTATTATTTAGTTCAAAAGTTCCCAGGACGGTACGAGCTCCAGCTCCATGGACTTAATTTTCTCCCAGGTACTGATATTGTGGATATGGCTATTCAGCAGGGATATTATACTCCGGCGGAGCTGGACAAGATCATGTATGCCCCCATGGAGGAACAGTTCGGCACATATTGGAAGCGGGAAGTATCTCAGGAAAGTCAGCTGTGGTATGAGATGATCTACTGCTGGCAGTTTGCTTGTTTTCGGAAGAGACTCCGCCGGTGGGAGTGCAGTCCAGAAAGCTATGTACGAGAAATTCACCAAATATATAGCAGAGCAAAGCAACTGGCCCTGTTTCGTTATCTGTGGAAAAAAGGAGTGAGTCTTTATGAGCTAGAATATTTGAAGATAGGTAGAAAATAAAGAGAATATTTGGAAGGAGACTAATCATGAAAAAGTTACTTAGTACAGTTCTCGCTCTTGCCTGTGTCAGCTCCATGGCTGTTACATCGTTTGCTGCTACAGCTCCTACTAACGTATCGGACTCTTCGGATTCAGTAAGCGATTATGTTATGCCAAGAGAGCGCTTATACTATATTAAGGACATCAGCTGTGGCTCTGCATCTTGGAAACCACAGGCCCCCATTGAGATGAAGGAAGGATATGGTCTCAAAGTCCAGTTCTGGCACAATAATACTACCGATTATCCAGCAGAGTTGGTTGTTAAAAATCTTGCTACCGGGCAGGAAAAATCCACCGTAATTCCCGCGCACACGAAGGATCACCCCCCAATTGAATTTTTTGTTTCGTCCGAAGATTGTACATTTGATGTCACAATTCAGAATCCCGATGGTAATGAAGTAGGCGGCGAATTTGCCGCAGCCCAGTACCAGATTTAATGTAAGCACCTACCAGTCTGCAATCAAATCAAAAGGCGCGCTACAGGAAAGGAGCCTGTAGCGCGCCTTTTGGTGTATATTTAGTCATAATAATTTGGAGGCATTAATACTGTAAAATTTTTCGTACTATTGGAACAAAAGATATAATTATAGTAAATATAAGAGAAATAGCAGTTGTGAAACCTATGCGATAGCCAATAAATAGGGGGATCGGCATAGAACTTCCAATGATCAGAGTGACAACATCTAGCACCAGCACATGGACCCAATACACGCCATATGCACGTTTAGACAGCCAGGACAGGACAGACCGTTCTGCGGATGTATGCGTCGAATATTCAGAAAACAAAGCCTTTACAAAGAGGTAAATAGAAGCAGCAATGAAATATTGAAAAATGGCAGTTCCACTTTCAAACGGAAGCGGAATTTCCTCACTGGATGATGTGGATAGGTTGCCATATAAGCAAGCGACGTAGCTTGCAAGGCCCAATATGTATACACTATATCGTCCCCCTTTTTTCATATCCCAATTTCCCAGGAGATATCCAAGCAGGAAGTAACCAACTCGTGCCTGAAGCTCGCCTAAACTGAACAAATTGAAAAAACCAATCTCTATTGGCAAGTGCGGTGCAACAAGAGGGAGAATAGCCGTCGGAAACAAAATAATACAGATCAGGAAGAATAACTGTGCTTGAGTACATCCATCTACCAGGCGCTTTAAAAATGGGCAGAAAATATAGATGGCCAACATAGTGTAGACAAACCACATGTGGTAACTGATTCCTTGGTTCAGTAAAGCTTCAATAAAATCTTTGAAGTTAATTTCAACATGAAAAATCTGGGTACGAGCCCAAAAGTATATGATATTCCATGCAAAAAGTGGGACAAGCAGTTTCGGAATATTGTGTTTATAGAATTTGCAGAGATCCTTTGTGCCGGTACGGCTAAGCAATAAGTACCCGCTGATCATAAAGAACAGCGGAACCCCAGTTCGATTGAGAGGATCTAAAAGCATACATAGGTACCAAGAAGGAAGCTGGTAGAAATCCGGATTTACTAAAACTGGTGCATTGCTATGAAGTATGATGACTAAGAAGATTGCCAGACAGCGGAGAAAATCCAAATATAAAACGCGTTCTTTCACAGAGAGGCCCCCTAATGCAATTTAACTATAAGACCCCGAAACCAAAGAAATGCAACAGCTTTTTTGCTGTAAAAGGAGAACCGGATTTGGCAATGCCAAATCCGGTTCTCCTTTTCAAACTAACTATATGCGTATCTTCAGAGTCTGAAAATCATACTTTTGACGCAGCTTATAGTGTTTGCAAATCTTATCTCTTTGATGTCTTCTAGATAGAATCAGCTCGTACATAAGTAGTGCAAAATAAGCGTCTTCATATCGATCCAGCAAATATTGATGGCGTGTCAAATATTCCAGCTCCTTAAAATCAACTCTATATAAAAGGACGCAGGAACAATGAAAGCGCAACAGGAATTAGTTAAAAAAGTAAATACTATGTTTCACAAAAGTGCGCACTGAGTCACCTTTACAGATATATGCATCACTACAGGCTATAGCTCCATTGGAGATGCTGCTCTTATAGGGGTGACAAACAAATATTGGAAGTGGGCCGCAAAAGAAATAGCTGAATTTAAACCTTAATTATGACAGACAGTACTTTGCGATAAAGCCAAGAAACCTGTTGCGTTTTTTGGGGATTTCTGTCTTATGAAATGAAAAGGAAAGGAGGAGATTTTTATGGCTTGATTCGTGTAGTACCATTTAAAACTCAGTAGATACGCCAAACAGTTGTTCGTCAAGTATACCAAAATTTCGTATCATGAATGGAGGATCATTATGAGAAAAACTTCTAAATTCGTTACTGCAACAGTGGCAGTCGTCATGTTTGCAATGAGTAGTATGCCCGTTTTTGCCGTAGCAAATGACGTAAAAGTAAAGCTTCCAGCAAATCAGCTGTGGTCTGTAGGATACAGTGATGATCACAATCCCAAATATAGCACTATTGCTGCGAAATGCAATGCAGTTTATCCAGATTCAGGGGAAGATACATTTACGCAAATTCAGTTTTCCGCAGATTACTTAGATGGCTCCTCTTGGGTAACCGTTACAACAACCCCGTATGAGACTCTCACAGAAGGTAAAGGTTATGAAACCATGCATCTGAGGGATGGTTATCTGGATATTCAGGATGTCTGGTTTAAGTTTAGAGGCAATGCCTCACATTCTGCGAATGCGGTTGTGTCGTATGATGGCTCCTACGCTCGGTGAATAAATTTCATATGACAGATAGATAAGAAATGAGAGGAGAACGGCAATGTATGGAAAGGCAGTACGCACTCAAATTAAATTCTTGATAGGTCAGAAATCATTTGCCTTAGTATTTTCGGTTCTGATGGTCGTGATGCTACGCAATTTCATCGAAAATGTACTGACCTTCCGGGGATATGATGTGATTTCCTTGTACCATCCCATGAAAATGCTTGCATTGAGCTTCAATAAGACCGTTTATAATGCAGAGAGCGCTATTGTTCTTATACAGGTCGTCCCTCTCTTATTATGCTTGCCGGCGGCCTTATCTCTGGCCAAGGAACAACGCACTGGCCAGTCTGTTTTAATGTCCGCCCGACTGGGCCGAAAGGTCTATCTCTGGTCCAGGGTAATCTCTGTCTTTGTAGTAACCACGATTGTATTCTCTCTGCCTTTCTTGTTAGAAATCGTCTTGAACTGTGTCTCTTTCCCTCTGAATGCAACGGGTGATTTCTACAATTACAATGCATATGAAGAAGAGCTTCTGGCCAGTGAGGCGCTATATCAACTACCGTGGCTATACCAGTTTTCACCCTATTTATATGCGGTGGTATGTACTGTGTTCTTCGGAGTGTTTTTTGGAATTTGGGCTGCGGCTACTACCACTTTGTCAGCCTTAGTAAAAGTGCGATTTCAGGTGCTATTGCTCTTGCCATCTTTTTTACTACTCCAGCTAACGCTCTACACGGGAGAAAGTGGAACCACAAACTGGTACAACTATGTCTTTTTTTTCAATGACATTAACCGAAATACCACGTTTTTTGTTGTTCTTATGGGCATCCTAGTTACCTTTGTCCTGATAGGAACTACTGTTGCATCCCGGAAGGATGAACTACAATGAGGCGGTGGATCTGGATCTTGCCGGCTTCATTTCTCTTTGGAGTATGGTTGTCTGTTACCTTTGTTAATCCCTATGATTCTTCGCTTACCTTGTCCTATCTAGTGTTTCAGTTGGGCGGAGCTCGAGGAGATATCCTTCTAGAATTCAATATGTTAGACCTGTTGGAATTCTCCCTTCGCCTAGTTCCAAACCTAGTATTTCAAGCCTATGCTGGTACCGCCTTCTACCGTCATTACTGCACTGCAAGCGTGTACATTTTTTCCCGAATTCCCAAGCGTCTAATTTGGTACAAACGAGAGAGTGTAATCCTAGCGCTCAAAACCTTATTGTATCAGGGGCTTATTTGGGCCGTCGCTGTGGTTACGGCAATAGTTCGATGGCCGCTCACACCAGACAGATTTGGCGTATGGCTATTACTGTTCTACTGGCTCATCTGGAGTCTCTGGACTTATGCCTTTACATTGGGAATAAATCTGGTAGCAATTTATTTGGGTAGCAGTAGCGGCTTTGTCCTTCTAGCTAGTCTCCAGGCAGTATGTATCAGTTTACTTATTACCCTTCAGGCCTTCGAGTCCAATAAAGGCCTGCTGGCTATCCTTCAGCGAGCTAATCCCATCACCTGCCTAATTCTGTGCTGGCAAACTAGCAAGCTGTTTGACGGGAGTGGGGAACTGTATCTGGAGGACTCTTTACTGTTGGTATTAGTGCTGGCTACAACTGTTACAGTAGCAGGCGGTCTAATTGTCCAACGCCATGATCTATTAATCTCTGATACAGATGGAGGATGAGTAAGATGAAACTGGTTGCAGAAAAAGTCTGCAAGACTATTCGAGACGCTGAAATCCTTCGGGATATAAATCTGGAATTGGAGGAAGGTACTATCTATGGTTTTATAGGGCGGAATGGCAGCGGGAAAACCATGTTGTTTCGGGCGCTGTCCGGACTGATGGGGCTGACTTCTGGTACGGTTTCTCTGGATGGAAAGCAACTCCATCGAGACTTTGCCGTCTTGCCTAGTTTGGGTATTGTCTTAGAACATATTGGTCTGTACCCTAATCTCACCGGTGTTGAGAACCTGCTGTACTTGGCTCAGCTTACCAGAAAAGTAGGTAAAGCCGAAATTCGTAATGCAATCCTTCGGGTAGGTTTAAATCCGGATGATCGACGTACCTATCGGAAATATTCTCTAGGTATGAAACAACGGCTGGCTATTGCCCAAGCGGTGATGGAGGGGCCCAATGTGATTATGCTGGATGAGCCTACCAACGGCTTAGACGACGATGGTGTAAAAAAGATTCGGAATCTGATTTTGGAAGAAAAGCAGCGAGGAGCTCTTATTCTATTGGCAAGCCACAATCAGGACGATATCCAGATTCTATCTGACAAGTTATTCCGCATCGACTCTGGTCGGCTGGAGGAATTGGCATGAAGAAATTGCTTTACTGCATATTTGTGTTGTTTTTGACAATAGGTTTCGGGGTCTTCGGCTGGATCAACCGTCAGAGCTACACCAATATTACTGACCAGCCAGGTTATCTTAATCAGTTCGCTGTAGCAGAAAGTTCAGAGCAACGATGCATTGATAGTTGCCAAGAAATGAAAAAAACACTGCCAAACGCCCCCGTCATCGCTCGGGTCACCCCCATATCTGATATAGAACCACAATTTGGCATCTATCTGATCCCACTTCAAGTTATAGAAGTATACGCTGGAGATGTTATTTCTGTGGGGGAGGAAATCTGGATGGGCCGTCAACATAAAGGTCTGATTGTAGAACGTGAAGGCGGTCGATATGCCGAGTTTGGTTTTGTAAACATACCCCAACAGGGCCGGGAATACCTGGTTTTTCTTTCTAACCGAGTGATTGCCGATGGAGATCGAACAATCTGTTTCTTACAAGAATCTGACACAGCTACCCCTGTACCTATGTTTTGTTACGATGACATTCCAAATGTAATCGTAACCCCCGATGGAGTAAGTACCTACGTACCCTATTCTGAGGTATCCTCCAATGAGTTCTTCGTAACGACCCAAGTCGGATTGGACGCAATGTTGGAGTTGAAGGAAAGTTTATTAAAAAGTTATCCCCGCTAACCATGAATGTTGCTGTTATTGTTGAATAAAATAACCGCTCCCAATGTGTAACCTATAACTTCCTCCCGTTTTGTGCAAGTACAAGGAACAGAGCTGTGGGCAGAGTATAAATCTATCTGTTCACTGCTCTGTTTAATTTTTCACAGTCTGTCTCATGTAATAATATCGGAATATCAATTCGATACCCCCAATGCCGTCGAGTTGTCTCATCCTTTAGCACATTAATAATTCCAACTCCAAGTTAACGGCTTCTTTCATCTATCCTCAAAACAGTATATCTCAAGAGAAATAGATAACAAAAAGAATTGCCAGACAATGAAGGAAATCTAATTACACAATGACTTCTTTCACAAAAGGACCTCCTACATGCGTTTTTATCTATAAGACTCCATAATCGAAGAAATACAACAGCTTTTTTGCTGTAAAAGGAGAACCGGATTTGGCATTGCCAAATCCGGTTCTCCTTTTCAAACTAACTATATGCGTATCTTCAGAGTCTAAAAATCATACTTTTGACGCAGCTTATAGTGTTTGCAAATCTTATCTCTTTGATGTCTTCTAGATATAATCAGCTCGTACATAAGTAGTGCAAAATAAGCGTCTTCATATCGATCCAGCAAATATTGATGGCGTGTCAAATATTCCAGCTCCTTAAAATCAACTCTAT
>NZ_JACJJE010000081.1 GCF_016899775.1 Pseudoflavonifractor capillosus | reverse complement strand
CCGAACACGGAAGTTAAGCTCGCTTCTGCCGAAAATACTTGCCTGGAGACGGGCCGGAAAGATAGGTAGTGCCAACATAAAAGGACGGACAGTTTGCTGTCCGTCTTTTTTGTTATAGGAACGGGCAGAATGAGAGGTATGCGCTTATGCTTGAGAAGGGAGCGTATGCATGACAATAGAAGATAGACTCCGCGCCTGGAAAATTCCTGTGGGGATGCGGACGATTAAGACGACAATCGCAGTTATTTTGGCGCTGCTTGTGGTGCAGCCCTATGGCACCAGCACGGCGAAGGTGGTGTTCGCCACCATTGGCGCGATGTCCGCGGTGGGACCGACATTTAAGGCCTCGGCGGTGGCCTGCCTGACGCAGATCTGCAGCGTAACTGTGGGCGCGGTGATGGCTGTTATTATGGCTGAGCTCAAGGTCCCGCCTATGGCGGCGGTGGGGATTGGAATCATTATTTTGCTTTGGATGTATCAGTATTCCCATTTAAAGCTGCTGCCGGTGCTGCCCTGTTTGGTATTGGTGAATATTTGTTTGACTCCGGAGATTGAGGCCGCACCCTATGCGCTGGGCCGCCTTTGGGATACGGCGATCGGCCTGGGAATTGGAATGCTGATCAACACGCTGGTTTTTCCTTATGACAACAGTCAAAAAATCCGACAGACCATGGTCAGCCTGGATTCGGACCTGATCGAATTTTTGGAGGATATGTTTGACGGCGACGAGCATCAGCCCGAGGCTAAGAACATTGGGCGGAAAATTGCCGCCCTGGAGGGGCAGTTGAAGCTATTTGCGGACCAGCGCCTGTTTCGGCGCAAGCGTCAGAAGCGAGAGCTTCAGACCCTGCGTACCTGTGAGGATATTGCCCACGAACTTTTGATAGAGCTGGAAACCCTGCAGAATATGAAGCGGAAGGGGACTTTAAATGAGGAGAATAGGCGGACTCTGCAGGAGTTGGGGGCCAAGCTGTCCCAGACGCATCACCAGAGGCCGGAGTCCGTGGAGGATGTGGTGGTAAATTACCATGTTGCCCGGGCCCTTCAGCTACGGAAGGATCTGAAAGCAGAGCTGGCTGGGCGCGCGGAAAGGAAAAAAGGAAAGCCGTGAGAGAACAATCCCTCTCCTGAGCCGATTTGGCCCAGGAGAGGGATTTTGAGGTTTAAATGGGAATCAACCGATGAGGACCGCCGTGCCGCTTGCAGTCACCATGAGCATGCCGTTGTTGGAGCCAAGCACCTCATAATCCACATCTACACCAACCACCGCATTGGCGCCCCGCTCCTGAGCACGCTGTTACAGCTCCCGGAGGGCGGTCTCGCGGGCGTTTGTCAGCTCCTCCTCATAGGCGCCGGAACGGCCGCCGAAGAAGTTGCTCAGACCGGCGGTGAAATCACGGAACACATCTACGCCGGAGATGACTTCGCCGAATATAATGCCTTTGTACTCTAAAATCTGTCGTCCCTCCACAGAGGGGGTGGTGGTCAGGATCATGGTTGTCTCCTCCTTATATGTTATGTAGTTGACAGATGGTCCAGATAGCCGCTGACGTCAAAAGGCTCCAGCACGCTGTCCTTCCTCAGATACAGAGGGTGGTGAGGATGTCCCTTTTTAGAGCGCTTCCCGGCGGAATACCAAACGGCATTCCGTGCCTCGCCGATGCGGATCATGTCCCGGACACAGCCGGGCAGATAGTCCCGCTTTTCAATGATGGTGCCCCAGGCGGCCCAGACCGCGGGCGCCCCGGCCTTGTCCAGGGAGAGGACATAGTCAAAGGCCTCCATGTTCTCACGATGGAGCGCTTGGTTGCAGGCAGGTTCCATGTCGTCTGGATTGGTGGCCCGCTGGGCATAGACATTGAACATGATGAAGCTGTCGTAGCCATTGTGCAGGGCTACCCGCTCCACAGATTTCAACGTGTTGTCCAGGTCGTCCGGCGCGGCAGTGGAGGGGTTGATGCCAATGCAGATCAGGGGCTTTTCGCCCCGAGTACCTAAAATATAACGGTACTCCGAGTAGAAGTTTGGAACATAGAGCCAGTGGCTGACGTCGTAATCCGAGGAGGGGCGGTTGGCGGCCTCCAGGGCGGGCTCAAAGCGTACCAGCTCCAGCTGATTGGTTTCGCAGGTGGGAATGTGCATGGGAATCCCTCTTTCTCCATTTGTTTCTGAAGTTAATATAGCAGGAAACGGGATGCACCGCAAGTCTAACAGTCATTTTACCTGGATTGCTATTGCTTTTTTACACAAAGAGAGGTATAATGAAACTGCAAATCCTCGTACTTTATACCAAAAGGGAGGTATCGCCATGAAAAACACTGTCATCCGTTCCAGATTGAATCCCAAGTTGGAGGTATCCCTGATTTCGGGACACTTCGCCACCCGGCATTCCCACAACAGTCACTACATTGACATCACCCGCATGAAGCATGAGCATACCATGGCGCGGGAGGCGGCTATGACCCTGGCCCAGCGCTATGCCTATGAGAAGGGCGTGGACACCATTGTCTGCCTGGACGGCAGTGAGGTGATCGGCACCTTTTTGGCGCGGCACCTGGCGAAGAACACTCTGTTTGCGGTAAACGGTTCGAAGAACATCAATATTGTCACTCCGGAATATGATTCCAGCGGATTGATGATTTTCCGGGACAACCTGATCCCCATGGTGGCGGGTAAGAATATTCTGATTCTGATTTCCACCATCAACTCGGGCAAGAGCGGACGCCGGGTCTCTGAGTGTGTGGAATACTACGGCGGAAAGGTGCAGGGCATCGCGGCGGTCTTCAGCTCCATGGAGGAACTGGACGGATGGCCCATTTACAGCTTGTTTGTCCCCTCGGACATCCCCAACTATGCCACCTACGCGCCGGAGGAGTGCGAGATGTGCAAGGCGGGGAAAAAGATCGACGCTCTGGTGAACAGTTACGGACTGTCCATTCTGTAACGGGCAGAATCAGCCATAAAAAGGGCGCTGGAATTGCTCCAGCGCCCTTTCTGATATTTGAAAGCATTTTTAGCCGGGAGTACATTCCGGAAAATGAGATGGCGTTCGGACCACGCTATGGGGCGATCTCGATGGCGCTGACCGGGCAGCTCTCCGCCGCCTCCTGGACAAAGCCCTCCTGGTCCGGGTAGATGGTGTCCTTGGCGGCGGCTACCCCCTCCTCGGTCATGAGAAAAACGGCTCCGCACATGTTGACACACAGACCGCAGCCGATACAGTTTCCATTTACATGGGCATTCATAAGAAAAATCCCTCCTCCGGTGTTCTGCACATTAGCTTGACCGGAGGAGGGATTTTTATGCGCAGCTCACTCAAACGTCCCGAAAAACAGGGGAACCCCGGTTTGCAGATCCACGATCCCATAAAGGAAGGGCCGGTCGAAGATCAGGGTGACACCGGTCTCCGGCGGGGCGGCAGAGCCGCCGACGGCCTCCACCACCGTGGCGGCCGCCGCCTCGGTGCCCTGCTCGTTCACTTCGATTTTGGCGGCGTGGATGACCTGGGAGAGGAAATAGCCGTTGGGGTTGTCCCCCAGGAGGGAGAAGTCGGCCCCACCAAAGGTAAAGGCCAGGTCCAGGCCCAAGGCGGATAGGATGTCCTGGAGCTGTCCGTCCCACTCCGCCTCAAACTTGGGCAGGGCCAGAGTGAGAAATTCCGTGTCCCTCCGGCTCTCCAGAATCTGAGTGAAGGTATCCCCGTCCAGGCTGTTCAGCCAGACTTCAAATTCAGCGCCCTCCTCCGGCATCAGGGCGAAGAAGGCCAGCCGTCCGTCGTCGTAGGGGAGGACCGCTCCCTGGGCCGTCTCGCTCTGGAGATAGGGGAAGGTGACGAAACCGGCGTTCAGAAAATCCATGGATTCCTTGTCACTCCCCTGGTGGTAAAACCCCCGAAGATAGGTGTTGTTGGGGTCAAACTCCGTCTCCCAAGTGTTTTTCAGGTAGAGGGCATTCACCAGCAGCAGGGCGGCGTTTTCGTTGAACGGTTCAGAGAGGATGCTGGGGATCATCTTGTTGGTGTGCTCTGACACCCAGCTGTTTACCGCCGGGACCACCGAGGGGGCAGATAAGTCCTGGGAAAATACCTGGGCGTCAAAGATGCCTTGGCACTTGCCGATAAAATCCTCCCGGATCATGCCCTCCGGGTCGGTCCACAGGCTGTTGGCGATGAGACACTCTGTGGAGCCGTCCAGGTCCCCGTAGTCGGAGAGAAGCTGGGCGCAGGCGGCATTCAGCTCATCCAGGGTGACGCCGCCCCCAAAAACGGTTTCAAACTGAGCCAAGGTATCCCCGTCCGCTCCGTTGGCCGCCATGGAGAGCGCCAGGGCTGCGGAGAGGGGAGAGAGGAGAACGGGACCGCTTTCCGCCTCCCGGGCACTCTGGAGCAGGGAAAGGCCGAAGCTGGTCAGGGCCTGGTCCACGGCCGGACTGCCCGCTGGCTGAACGGACACAGGCTGGGCGGTGAGCTCCTGGGCTTGGACCGCCGGAGCGGCCGGTCCGCAGCCGGACAGGAGTCCAAGGGACAGGGAGAGAGCGAGGGACAGTGCAAGGGTGCGCCTCATAGAGAAAACCTCCTTTTCAACGGTGGGGGAGCTTTGAATCTCCCACTCTGCTAGTTAAGACGAAACGATGCCGGCCCGGTTGCGTCTTTTTCAGAGAAAAAGACAAAAAATTCCCAAAACTTCGTCTTGACTCCCTCTGGGAAACATGCTACAATACCAAATTGCGGTGGTAAGGGCAAGTGCGCCCTTTTACCCGATGAAACACCCCCAGAAAACGGGGGAGAGGAGGGCACCGAAATGCTGGAAGAACTCAAGCAGGGCAGTAAGCTGGTGGGAGCCAAACAGACCCGCCGGGCCCTGAAGGATGGCCGGGCCAAGAAGCTCTATATGGCCAAGGACGCCGACCCCCGTCTGCTCCAGCCTCTGGTTCAGGAGGCGGTCCGTACCGGCGTGCGGGTGGAGCAGGTGGACACCATGCGGGAGCTGGGCGAGGCCTGCGGCATTGCCGTGGGAGCCGCCGTGGCCGTTTTGGTGTAAGTTTTCTGTTTTCTTTGGTTTTAACAGAATAAGGTCCCCTTATTTTGTTAAAATAAATACCATGCCCCACAGGGGCAGAACTTTCAGAAAGGAGGAAAAACATGCCTACTTTTAATCAGCTGGTCCGCAAGGGTCGTCAGCAGGTGACTGCCAAGTCCACCTCTCCCGCCCTGCAGCATGGCCTGAACACCCTGAAGAACCGTCAGACCGATCTGCCTTCTCCTCAGAAGAGAGGTGTGTGCACTGCCGTTCGTACTTCCACTCCTAAGAAGCCGAACTCCGCTCTGCGTAAGATTGCCCGTGTGCGTCTGACCAACGGGATGGAGGTCACCGCCTATATCCCCGGCGTGGGCCACAACCTGCAGGAGCACTCCGTGGTGATGATCCGCGGCGGCCGTGTCAAGGACCTGCCCGGTGTGCGTTACCACATCATCCGCGGCTCTCTGGACACCCAGGGCGTCAACGGCCGTATGCAGGCCCGTTCCAAGTACGGCGCTAAGCGTCCCAAGGCCGGCAAGAAGTAATTTTTGCTCCGCAAAAATTGCGTAACACGCAGGCGCTGAAAACCTGCACCCTGAATTGCATTGTGCGTTTGCGCAAGGCAGCTCCGCCTTGCCGAGCGTTTCCTATATATCTGATATATGGGCAGACCTCGGACAGGCATTACACGGAGCACACTCGTGTTTCGAGTACCTATGATTTCTAATTTTATAAGAAGGAGGGAAGCAACGTGCCCAGAAGAGGAAATGTACCCAAGCGGGAGGTTCTGCCCGATCCGCTGTATAACTCTGTTTTGGTGACTAAGCTGACCAACAGCATTATGCTGGACGGTAAGAAGGGCGTGGCCCAGAAGGTGGTCTATGGCGCCTTCGATATCATCAAGGACAAGACCGGTAAGGAGCCCATGGAGGTTTACACCCAGGCTCTGGAGAACATCATGCCCTCCCTGGAGGTCAAGGCCCGCCGTGTGGGCGGCGCCACCTACCAGGTGCCCATCGAGGTCCGGCCCGAGCGTCGTCAGACCCTGGGGCTGCGCTGGCTGACCACTTACGCCCGCAACCGTGGTGAGAAGACCATGAAGGAGCGTCTGGCCGGCGAGATCATGGACGCGGCCAACAACTTGGGCGGCGCCGTGAAGAAGCGTGAGGACACTCACAAGATGGCCGAGTCCAACAAGGCCTTCGCCCACTATCGCTGGTAATCCAAAAGGAGACGAAGTATGCCTAGAAAAGTTTCTTTGGAGAATACCCGGAACATCGGCATCATGGCCCACATCGACGCGGGCAAGACGACCACCACCGAGCGTATTCTGTATTACACCGGCGTCAACTACAAGATCGGCGAGACCCACGAGGGTACCGCCACCATGGACTGGATGGCCCAGGAGCAGGAGCGTGGTATCACCATCACCTCCGCCGCCACCACCTGCTACTGGCAGGGGACCAAGAACCAGTTCCCCCAGACCCGTATCAACATCATCGACACCCCGGGTCACGTGGACTTCACTGTAGAGGTGGAGCGCTCCCTGCGCGTGCTGGACGGCTCTGTCACCGTCATGTGCGCCAAGGGCGGCGTGGAGCCCCAGTCTGAGACTGTGTGGCGCCAGGCCGACCACTACAAGGTCCCCCGCATGATCTACGTCAACAAGATGGACATCATGGGCGCCGACTTCTATCATGTCCTGGACATGATCGCCGACCGCCTGAAGGCCAACGCCGTGCCCATCCAGCTGCCCATCGGCTCTGAGGACACCTTCAAGGGCATCATTGACCTGGTGGAGATGGACGCCGACATCTATTACGATGAGCTGGGCAAGGACATGCGTGTGGAGCCCATCCCCGAGGACATGATGGAGCTGGCTCAGGAGTACCGCACCAAGCTGCTGGACGCCTGCGCCGACATCGACGAGGAGATCATGATGCTGGTCCTGGACGAGCAGCCTGTTCCCCAGGATATGATCCGCAAGGCTCTGCGTAAGGGCACCATTGAGAACCTGCTGGTCCCCGTGACCTGCGGCACCTCTTACCGCAACAAGGGCGTGCAGAAGCTGCTGGACGCCATCGTGGACTACATGCCCTCCCCGGTGGATATCCCCGCCATCCAGGGTGTGAATCCCGAGACTGACGAGGAGGACGAGCGGCCCGCTTCCGACGAGGCCCCCTTCTCCGCTCTGGCCTTCAAGATCGCCACCGACCCCTTTGTGGGCCGTCTGTCCTTCATCCGTGTGTACTCCGGTACGTTGAATACCGGCACCACGGTGCTCAACTCCACCAAGAAGCAGCGTGAGCGTATCGGCCGCATCCTGCAGATGCACGCCAACCACCGTGAGGATATTGAGACCGTGTACTCCGGCGACATCGCCGCCGTCATCGGTCTGAAGAACTCCACCACCGGCGACACCCTGTGCGACCCCGCTCACCCCATCATTCTGGAGTCCATGGAGTTCCCTGACCCGGTCATCCGCGTGGCCATCGAGCCCAAGACCAAGGCCGGCCAGGAGAAGATGGGCATCGCCCTGGCCAAGCTGGCCGAGGAGGACCCCACCTTTAAGACCTACACCGATGAGGAGACTGGTCAGACTATCATCGCCGGCATGGGCGAGCTCCATCTGGAGATCATCGTGGACCGTCTGCTCCGCGAGTACAAGGTGGAGGCCAACGTAGGCGCGCCCCAGGTGGCCTACAAGGAGACCATCCGCAAGGCTGTGGATCAGGACACCAAGTATGCCCGCCAGTCCGGCGGTAAGGGCCAGTACGGCCACGTCAAGATCCACGTGGAGCCCAACGAGTCCGGCAAGGGCTACGAGTTCATCAACAACATCGTGGGCGGCGCCATCCCCAAGGAGTATATCCCTGCGGTGGACGCCGGTATCCAGGGCGCCATGCAGGCCGGTGTGCTGGCTGGCTACCCGGTGGAGGACGTGAAGGTCACCCTGTACGACGGCTCCTTCCACGAGGTGGACTCCTCTGAAATGGCCTTTAAGATCGCCGGCTCCATGGCCTTCAAGGAGGCCTGCCGCAAGGCCAACCCCGTTCTGCTGGAGCCCATCATGAAGGTGGACGTCATTGTCCCCGAGGACTATATGGGCGACGTTATCGGCGACCTGAACAGCCGCCGCGGCCAGATCCAGGGCATGGAGGCCCGGTCCGGCGCCCAGCAGATCGACGCTCTGGTCCCCCTGAGCGAGATGTTCGGCTATGCCACCGACCTGCGGTCCCGCACTCAGGGCCGCGGCCAGTACTCCATGGAGCCCCACAGCTATGTGGAGGTCCCCAAGAACATCGCCGAAAAAATTATTGCCCAGCGCGGCCGCAGCCAGGACTAATTTTGGCTGATTCCCGGCCTTTGCGCTGAAATTGGGGTTGCATTTCCAGACGGAATAGGATAAAATAACCCTGATATGCAAATCCCATCTTTTCTCGATTGATAACTGCAATATAAGGAGGAAATTACTCATGGCTAAGCAGAAATTTGAGCGCACCAAGCCCCATGTCAACATCGGCACCATCGGCCACGTTGACCACGGCAAGACCACTCTGACCGCCGCGATCACCAAGTACCTGGCTCTGAAGGGCCAGGCCCAGTTCGAGGACTACGCCAGCATCGATAAGGCTCCCGAGGAGAAGGAGCGCGGCATCACCATCAACACCGCTCACGTGGAGTATGAGACCGACAAGCGTCACTATGCTCACGTTGACTGCCCGGGCCACGCCGACTATATCAAGAACATGATCACCGGCGCTGCTCAGATGGACGGCGCTATCCTGGTTATCGCCGCCACCGACGGCCCCATGGCCCAGACCAAGGAGCACATCCTGCTGGCCCGTCAGGTCGGCGTGCCCGCCATCGTGGTTTTCCTGAACAAGTGTGATCAGGTCGACGACGAGGAGCTGCTGGAGCTGGTGGAGATGGAGGTCCGTGAGACTCTGGACAAGTACGAGTTCCCCGGCGACGAGATCCCCATCATCAAGGGCTCCGCTCTGAACGCTCTGATCTCCGAGTCCACCGATCCCGACGCTCCCGAGTATGCCTGCATCAAGGAGCTGATGGACGCGGTTGACAACTATATCCCCACTCCTCCCCGTGACGACTCCCTGCCCTTCCTGATGCCCGTCGAGGACGTGTTCACCATCTCCGGCCGCGGCACCGTGGCTACCGGCCGTGTGGAGCGTGGCGTGCTGAAGGCTGGCGAGACTGTCGAAATCGTGGGTCTGTCCGACGAGAAGAAGTCCACCGTCGTTACCTCCATGGAGATGTTCCGCAAGACCCTGGACTTCATCGAGGCCGGCGACAACGCTGGCTGCCTGCTGCGTGGTATCGCCAAGACCGACATCGAGCGCGGCCAGGTTCTGTGCAAGCCCGGCTCCATTCATCCTCACACCAAGTTCACCGGCCAGGTGTACGTTCTGTCCAAGGATGAGGGCGGCCGTCACACCCCCTTCTTCAACAACTATCGTCCTCAGTTCTACTTCCGTACCACCGACGTGACCGGCATCATCACCCTGCCCGAGGGCACTGAGATGTGCATGCCCGGCGACAACGTGGACATGAAGGTTGAGCTGATCACCCCCATCGCCATCGAGAAGGGCCTGCGTTTCGCCATCCGTGAGGGCGGCCGCACCGTGGGTTCCGGCGTTGTTATCGACATCGAGGAGTAATTTACTTCCTTGAGAAATCCCCGCCTTTTGGCGGGGATTTCTTTTTGCCAAGGTATCGTGCGGCCGCCCTCGGGGCCCCATCGAAGATGGGGCGCGCCGTAAGTCGCGTACAAGCGTTTTGTCCGAAGGACAAAACCTTGGCGGAAGGGCGGCTTTGCCGCCCTGAGCATTCAAATTAAGAGGGTACCCGCGAAAGCGAAGCTTTCGTGGGACTGGCCGCACCGTGGGTTCCGGCGTTGTTATCGACATCGAGGAGTAATTTACTTCCTTGAGAAATCCCCGCCAAATGGCGGGGATTTCTCAGTCTGTCAAAGAACTCCTGTTTTCAAGAGATGAAAACAGGGATTTTGTAAGAAAAAGGGAAAAGAAAAGTGAAGG
>NZ_JACJJE010000080.1 GCF_016899775.1 Pseudoflavonifractor capillosus | reverse complement strand
AGATGTGTATAAGAGACAGCCCCCGCCCAAGCCCAAACCGGAGCCCAGCGCGAAGGTCAAGGCCATTGTGGCCGAGGTGAAGCGCCGGACCGAGACCCCCTGCTGGAAGCTCACCCTCCAACCGGAGGGGCCCTGCGGGCTCTTGGACAGCAAGGTGGGCGGCCTGCCCTACTGGGACCCGGCCCTGCCCTACCCCACCGACTCCCAGGGCAACAAAATGACCCTCCTGGCCCAGCTGAATTTCGCCCAGCTGGGGACGGAGGCCCCTCTGCCTGCCCAGGGGCTGCTGCAGTTTTTCATCGGACAGGATGACGTGTTCGGGATCGATTTTGACCAGCCGGACAGCCAGAAGGATTTTCGGGTGGTCTATCACCCGGAGCCCGACCCGGCCCTTACCCTGGAACAGATCCAGGCCCTGGACCTCCCCACCCATGTGGAGGCGGACTGCTGCACGCCAGTGTTTCAGGAGGCCGTGTTTACCGCGGAAAAGACGGTGGGATACATGGGACCGGGGGACTGCCGCTTTGAGGCCATGTTCCGGGAGGCGGTCCGGGCCGTCACCGGGGAGGACATCGGGGACAAAAATGAGTACCAATATTTCGACAAGGCGGACCGCGATTATTTCTATGACCAGCTGAGCACCGCCGGACACCGGCTGCTGGGCTATCCCTTTTTCACCCAGTACGACCCCCGGGAGCCGGAGGGCCCCTACGACACCCTGCTGTTCCAGCTGGACTCGGATATGGCGGAGGACCGGAAGGACCTGGTCCTCTGGGGGGACTGCGGCGTGGGGAACTTCTTCATCAACCGGGAGGACCTGCTGCGCCGGGACTTCAGCCGGATTTTGTACAACTGGGACTGCAGTTAAATCAACGAAAAACAAGAGGTGACGCCCAATGGCACATACCCTGAACGACTATATCAGCCTTCTGGAGCGGGAGGGCCTGCTGGCCGCCCCCCTCCCCGGGGACCTGGACCGGGAGCAGCCCATCGCCCTGGTGTCCTGCGACTCCCGCACGGTGGTGCCCGGCACCCTCTTTGTGTGCAAGGGGGCCCACTTCAAGGCGGAGTTTCTGGACATGGCCCAGAGTCGGGGGGCGGTGGCCTACGCAAGCGAAAAGCGCTGGCCGGACTCCCCCCTGCCCTGCATCCTCCTTGCCGACCTGCGCCGAGCCATGGCCCTTATGGCCGATTTGTGCTATGACCACCCCTCGGGCAAGCTGAAGGTAATCGGTTTCACCGGCACCAAGGGCAAGTCCTCGGCCACCTACTACCTGAAGTCGGTGCTGGACGTGTACCGCTCCCGACAGGGCAAGGGGGAGACGGGGGTGATCTCCTCCATCGACACCTACGACGGGGCGGAGCGGTTTGAGTCCCACCTAACTACCCCGGAGCCCCTGGACCTCCAGCGGCACCTGGCCCACGCGGCACAGGCGGGGCTGGAGTACCTGACCATGGAGGTGTCCAGCCAGGCGCTGAAGTACCACCGCTCCCTGTGTACCGAATTTGCCGCCGCCTGTTTTCTCAACATCGGCTACGACCACATCTCCCCCATCGAGCACCCGGACTTTCAGGACTACTTCGCCTCCAAGCTGAAAATTTTTGACCAGGCCCAGGTGAACTGCGTCAACCTGGACTGCGACCACGCCCCCGAGGTGCTCGCCGCCGCCCAGGCCGCCGGGAAGCCGGTGATCACCTTCTCCCAAAAGAATCCCCAGGCGGATGTGTACGCCAGTTCGGTGCGCAAAGAGGACGGCCAGACCGTGTTCCAGGTGCGCACACTCTCCTATGAGCGGGAGTTCCGGCTGACCATGCCCGGGCTGTTCAACGTGGAGAACGCCCTGGGGGTCATCGCCGTGTGCGAGGCCCTGCACATCCCCGACTGGGCGGTGTACGACGGCCTGGTGCGGGCCCGGGTGCCCGGGCGGATGGAGGTGTTCTCCAACGCCGACGGCAGCGTCCAGGCCATTGTGGACTACGCCCACAACCGCCTGTCCTTCGAGACCCTGTTTCGCTCGGTGCGGGAGGAGTACCCCGGCCGGAATATGGCCATCGTCTTCGGCTGCCCCGGCAAGAAGGCCTTCGACCGCCGCCACGACCTGGGAGAGGCCGCCGGGCAGTGGTGCGACCGGGTCTACCTCACTGAGGAGGACAGCGGCGAGGAGGACACCCTGGCCATCTGCCGGGAGATCGCCCCCAACGTGGAAAAGGAGGGCTGTCCCGTCCAGATCATCCCCAACCGGGGGGAGGCCATCCGCCGGGCGGTGCTGGACAGTTCGGGCCCCTCTATCCTCCTGCTTACCGGCAAGGGTCGGGAGACCCGCCAAAAGCGGGGCATCGAGTATATCGACACCCCCACCGACGTAGAGTATGTACAGGCCTTCCTCCAGGAGTACGACCTGATCCACCGGCTGGACCCCGCCTCCCCCGCCAAGGCCGCTCTGTCCGTCCTGCCCGCCCTGGAGGAGCGCCAGGGGGAGACCTGGGTGGTCTACGCCCCGCCGGAGGGGCTCTCCGCCCTGCTGGACGGGCCCGCCCTGGCCCGGGCGGGGGCCCGGGTAGTGCTGGTGCGCCCCCAGGGGGGCGAGCTGCCCCCCGCCCTGTCCGGCTCCGGAGTGGCCCTGTCCGCCGGAGACGGCGGCCTCCTGAAGCACACGGACACGGGCATCAACGTGCGGCCCAAGGTGCTGGACACCCTGCTGGCCGGGGGCTTTCTGCCCGTCCTCACCGGCAGCGGCGAGGAGGCGGTGGCGGTGGCCCAGGCCATGAAGGCCGACCGCCTGGTCCTCTTTGTGGACGGCGAGCCCTCCCTGGCCCTGGGGGAGGACCGGCAGGTGGAGCTGCTCCACATGAACCTGGTCAAGGCGGACGAGCTGCTGAAAGAGGGGGCCCTGCCCAAGCCCACCGCCGACGCGCTGAAGCTGGCCTGCCGGGGGGCCGAGGGGGGCGTGAAGAAAAACGTCCTCCTGCCCGCCGGAGAGGAGCATGTGCTGCTCCTGGAGGCCCTGGGGCAGCGGGTGATGGGGGTCTCTGTGACGCCGTAATTTTTCTAGTAGTAGAGGGATTTCGCCGCTCTCCTCTTTTTCGCCTTCCCCCTGGGGCGGATGGGGGCGCCCCCTCCAAAAGCCTTCCCCCTCGGGGGGAAGGTGGCTGGCCGCCAGGCCAGACGGATGAGGGGACGATCATAGAGCGGTTTCGTTTCTCGCAGGGAGGTTTCGCCGCCTGCGGGCGGCGAGTGACTTTCCCAGCGATGGGAAAGTCACCAAAGGATCGCCGGGGGACGGCTCAGAATGAGCGCTTCGCGCTCATATTCGCATTCCCTATCCCCTCTGGCCTTCGGCCATCATCCCTACCCCTTTTGGCCTTCGGCCATTTCCCCCTGACAGGGGGAATCGGCCCCTTGACAAGGGGAGTCGGCCCCCGGACCCCCTTTTTACGGGGGCCGCCAATTAGGCGACCTTGGCAGTCAGCGCAAAGGCGCGGGTGGCTCAGCTGACTGGTTGACCTTCTATTACCGCTGCCGCTGAGGGTCCGGTAACCTTTGGGTGTTGCTTCTATCGGTGGAAGGCGCGCCTTTTGAGTGGGTGGGGCTTAAGTTTGGCTCAGGGGACCGGCGGGCGGGTGAGGACACCCGCCCCTACGGCGATCCGAAGGTGCGTTTGATCTTTTGTAGGGCCCGATGCCCCCATCGGGCCGTTCCCGGGCGGCCCAGATGTGCCGCCCCTACGGTTTGAACGAACCGCTCTTATAACCGGGACCGTTCCCCTCATCCGCCTCGCTTCGCTCGGCACCTTCCCCTAAAGGGGAAGGCTTACGGGCGACCCTTGCGGTCGCCCCTACACAAGAAACAAACCGGGAGCGTTGGCTCGGCAGAGTCAGGCGCGGCGGTGGAGCCGCACCAGCCTCAATTTTTGGAATACCAGGCCCCAGTGGGCCGGAAAAAATTGCGGAAAGCCACTCAGATTTTGCGCGCCGGAAATTTTTTGCCCATCCCAAGGGATAACCCCTCGTAATGGGGGGTCTAGGGGACGGGCGGCATGGAGGCGGGAGGCTTTGCCGAACCGCCGATTGCGCCCGCCCCCTAGCGCTTTTTTGGTGACTTTTTGGGCGTCCAAAAAGTCACTCGCCCCGCAGGGCGAAACCCCCGCGATTGACAAGAGCCCCCAGAACCAAAAGGGAGGAATCACGATGGCCATAAAACCCCGTCTCCCCGCTCTCTTACTGACCGCCGTTCTGGCGGCCGCTCTCTGTGCCTGCGCCCCCAAGGAGGAGCCCCCCCAGGTCCCGGAGGAGCCCTCCGTCTCCGTTCTGGCCCCTGAGCCGGAACCGGAGCCCGAACCGGAGCCCCCCTACATCAATCCCCTCACCGGGGAGGGCTGCTGGGAGGACGTGGCCCAGGACCGGCCGGTGGCCGTGATGCTCAACAACCTGAAAAAGGCCCTGCCCCAGCTGGGGGTGTCCCAGGCGGACATCATCTACGAGGCCCCCGCCGAGGGGGGCATCACCCGTATGCTGGCGGTGTTTCAATCGGTGGAGGGGGTGGGAGACATCGGCTCGGTGCGCTCCGCCCGGGACTACTATGTGTCACTGGCCCTGGGCCACGACGCCCTGTTCCTCCACGCGGGCGGGAGCCCCAGCGCCTACCTGGCCATCAAAAACTGGGGAGCGGCCGCCTTTGACTGCGTCAACGGCCCCTACGAGGGCACCCTGTTCTGGCGGGACAAGGAGCGGCGGCGGAATATGGGGCTGGAGCACAGCGTGCTCACCTCCGGGGACACCATCTCGGAGCTGCTGCCTACCTACGGATACCGCATGGAGCACAAGGAGGGCTTCTCCTACCCCGTCCAGTTCCTGGACGAGGGGCAGACCGCCCAGGGGGACCCGGGGACCAAGGTGTCCGTCACCTTCTCTACTTACAAAACCGGGGTGTTCACCTACGACTCAGAGACCGGCATGTACGCCGTGGAGGAGTACGGCAGCCCCTATGTGGACGGCAACACGGACGGGCAGGTCCAGGTGAAAAACGTCCTGGTCCTGCGCACCGACGTGTCCAACGTGCCCGGGGACGAGGCCGGGCGGCTGAAGGTGCGCACCACCGGCACGGGCAGCGGCCTGCTTTTCTGCGACGGCACGGTGCAGGAGATCACCTGGTCCAAGGCCCGGGACAGCGCCCCCATGACCTACCTCACCCCCGACGGCCAGCCGGTCCGGCTGGGGGTGGGCCCCTCCTATGTGAATATCGTCAGCAATTCCGCCCAGGTGACGGTGGAATGAGGGAAAAAATAAGGAAGGCAACCGATAGTTGCGCTTTTGCAAGCCGGTTTTGGTTTACAGGGAGAGAAACATACAATAAACTCCGAGGTGAATCGAATGAAATTATGTGAACGGCTCTCCCAGATGCGGAAAGCGCATTCGTTTACGCAGATGGAATTGGCCGAGGCATTGGGAGTTTCCCGACAGGCGGTATCGAAATGGGAAGTCGGCTCCTCTGTCCTTTCCACCGACAATTTGATTCGGTTGAGTCAACTGTATGGGATCACCCTTGCCGAACTGCTCGGCGATCACAACCCAATAGAAGATCGTGCAAGTAAGGAAACAGAGCGCAGTTTCCCGGCTTCCTCTGAGGTATATGCACCTGTGGCTCACTATGCTGCTTTTTCTGCGCGGAAGCTCTCCGTTTTGATTCTGGTTTTCTTTCTACTTCTTTTTCTTTTTGCAGCGCTGTATTGTTTTGGCCCGCATCAGGCAAGTCTTGAACAGGATCATTCGGTTTCGCTGTATGAAATGGAACAGGATTCTGTTTCAGATCTCGTTCTTGAAGATGGGACAGTATAAATTCAGGAAAAAGGATTTAGGAGGTTACCTTGTTCCAGACACTTTTCACGGATTCTCCAGATTTCAGCTACTTTCTTTTCACCACGATCCCCGGACAAGTTATCCAGGTGATTCCCTTTGTTCTGCTGGTCGGCTTGATTGATTCCCTCATCCGCTTCCTTCGGATCAAGAGAGGAAACATCACCTCCTACAGGATCGGAAATGAGGTCGTGAAAACACTGCTCGTCTGCTATTTTGCCGGACTGTTTGCCCTGGTATGGGTCCCGCCTCGGTTTTGGAGCTATTTGTGGCACATGGCCATTCTGGGGTGGTATGACCCGGGCGCTGGGTCAGGCCCGCTTTTTACCTGGTCGTTTCACTTTGTTCCCTCGCTGTACCAGTGGATAGTCGGAGACTTGACACTAGGGAGTTGGGTTCGCACGATGCTTGGCGGAAATATTCTGATGTTTCTTCCCTTTGGGTTTCTGGTCCCATTTGTTCTCAAACGGAGTACACTGTTTCGAGTCATGAAGCTGGCCCTGCTCACAACCCTGGTCATCGAAATCGTTCAGCCCTTCCTGGGCCGCAGCTTCGACGTGGATGATCTGATCTGCAATCTGCTGGGAGGGTTTCTCGGATACCTGCTGTTTGTCCTTCTCCGGGCGTTTTTCCCGAACTTGGTCAAGTTATGCAGCAGAATCGTGGAATAGCGGAAATCTCCTTCGACGGTCCGCCCGCCCGGCTGGGGGTGGGGCCGTCCTATGTGGACATTGTCAGCAATTCCGTCCAGGTGACGGTAAATTAAGGGGAGATGGTTTTCACCATCTCCCCTTAATTTGTTTAATACTTATCCTCACAGATCATACGAACAGAACCGATGTAACAGCACCGCGTGTCATCCGCTTGAATGAGTCCGTTGCCGGTATAGTAGCCGCCGATGCCTTCCATATCCTGATAAATCAGAGACGGCGTTCCCACATGGTCGATATACTTTGCGTGATCGGATGGCAGGATCGAATTCCACACTAGGCCCGCAAACGTAGCGCAGTTATTTCCCACTTCTATATAGCCGGACTGCATCTGCTTAATGCAGTCCGATATGGTATTTAATTCCGATGCAGTTAAATCCATAAAAATGCTTCGGCCCGTCGCATACCAACCGAGTGCCTGGCTCCGATGGGATTCAATATTGTAAAAGACACCTTTGAAGCCATCTGCAGAATCCGTAAGATTTCCAAATTTCCCCACACTGATCATTTGATTGGGGGCAACCGTTTGCCGGCCGACGGTGATGTCGGAGGAAGAGACATTGAGGAAGGTTAAAAAAGAATGCCCAAAGTCCATACTGATCTGGGGCGAAAGCGACACAATGCCAGGGTCAGAGTAAATGCGCATGACACAAACAATGTCTGAATTGGTTGTCTTTTCCTCGTCAGTTGCCTGATTCGCAGAGGTTTCAGGCACAAGGCCGGCTTCTATTTCGTAAGCAGAAAACACTTCGGGAGATACGCTCTGGGAAGGGACGGCAAAAATGGACGGTATCGCTATGGCAAAACAAAATACGGCGGTAAGAAGGGAGAAAAGGGTTTTCTTGGCCCGTTTGTTCATATCTTGGTTCTCCTTTTCAACTGTTCCTTCCAAAGTGTTTCACCGAGGTGAAACGAGAAAAAGCAAATGAGAATGGGAAAAAATGAGGCGGCCGGATAGTACGGCCCTGCGAAATAATACAAATAAGTCAGCAGATAATGGAATGGGACTTCGATGCCGGATAATACGACCGCAGCGGGGATATTGGAAGAAAACCAAAGTTTGTGAACAAAGCTGATAAAGGTAATACTGAACGGAATCAGGAAAAACCATAGTTTGATTGCACGGATCGGACGGGTTTTCGAACACAAATATCCCATGCCAAAGAAATATGCTAAAAACACGAAAGAGATTAGGCATTGGACCAGTAGATAGACATAAATCCCGCGGGGATTGACCTGAAGCTGAAGTAAATATATCCCGACTCCCAAAAGCGGCGTCACTCCACCACTCAACAATAATGCTGAAATTTTACGGATCATGGTGTTTTGAACGCCTCCTTTAAGCTGTGCTGTTGTATTCTTAACAAAAATTCAGCGTGATGTCAACAGTATTTTCTAGATAAGAGATTATTTGTAAGCTCACCCGACCTTGATTTATCATTGCCGGTCAGAACTTTCCATTCAGCTTCCACGAGGGAAGTGCTTGCCTGCAAAAGCCCTATTTTTAGGAGGGGAAGATGCCGGCTATTGACAAAAATTTCACCGAAACAAAACTTCTCTGCTGTCACATACTGACGAATGGAAACGAACGATGGGCGGGGGTGGAACAGGTGCGGGACAGCGGAGCGCCCTGGGTGAGCTGGGTCTTGTTGGTGGTGTGCTTTATGCTGGCGGTGCCGGCCTCCGTGCCGGAGACGGCCTCCCCCGCCTCCGCCCCAGCCCAGGTGGAGGCGGAGCTGGAGGAGACCGATATGCCGGTGGTGGCCCTCACCTTTGACGACGGGCCGCGCTCCTCCACCACCGGGCGGCTGCTGGACGAGCTGGCCCTGCGGGAGGTGCCCGCCACCTTCTTCCTCCTGGGCCACCGCATCCCGGACAACGAGGATCTGGTGCGGCGGATGGCGGCGGAGGGCCACCAGATCGGGGTGCACACCTACGACCACGTGGAGGTCACCGGCCTGTCACGGGAGGACTTCGACCTGCAGGTGGGCAAGACCCGCAGCCTGCTGCTGGACATCCTGGGCGAGGGGGAGTTCTGGCTCCGGCCCCCCTATGGGATCACAGACGAGGCCGCCCGGCAGTGGGCGGACAGCCCCATCGTCCTGTGGTCGGTGGACCCGGAGGACTGGAAGGACCAGGACGTGGGGCGGATCGTGGCCGGGGTGGTGGAGCACGTCCAGGACGGGGACATCATCCTCATGCACGACCTGTACAGCAGCTCGGTGGACGCGGCGGTGCAGATCGTGGATGCCCTGCTGGGGAAGGGCTACTGCTTTGTCACCGTGGAGGACCTGCTGGCCCGGAACGGGATCGAGGCCCAGGACGGGGTGATTTACCGCTCAGGGCGGAAATAGAGGGCCGCATCCCTTTTGAATCGGAGTGAGACAGCGCCCGGAAGCGTGGCTTCCGGGCGCCGGTGTTTCCCAGGCGCTGGAGGGGCATGCCCCGCCCGGCGGGGGCATATATTGGTGCTGACCAATGCGTATTTTTGGGAGGCGAAATACCATGAAAACATTCCTGATCCGCCGAAGGGCCCTGTCTCTGGCTGCTTGCGCCGCCGCTGTCTGCCTGATGTTTTATGTGATCAACTACCCCGCCGCCGTGGACGCCTCGGCTTCCCAGCGGCAGCTGCCCATCTACTGCGTCCAGCGGGACCAGAAGCTGGCCTCGGTCAGCTTTGACGCGGCCTGGGGCAACGAGGACACCCAGCAGCTCATTGACATCCTGGACCGCTACCAGGTAAAAGCCACCTTCTTCGTGGTGGGGGACTGGGCGGACAAATACCCTGAGTCGGTGAAGGCCCTCCACGACGCGGGGCATGAGGTGATGAACCACTCCAACACCCACGCCCACTATCCCCAGCTGTCGGTGGAGGAGATCGTGGCCGACCTGAACGCCTGCAACGACAAGATCGAGGCCATCACCGGCGTGCGGCCCACCCTGGTCCGCCTCCCCTACGGGGACTACGACGACAACGCCGTCCGGGCGGTGCGGTCCACCGGCATGGAGCCCATCCAGTGGGACGTGGACAGTCTGGACTGGAAGGAGATTCCGGCGGAGGAGATCGTCCAGCGGGTGACGGGCAAGGTGCAGCCCGGGTCCATTGTGCTCTTCCACAACGCGGCGCTTCACACGCCGGAGGCCCTGCCGTCCATTCTGGAGACGCTGATTCAGGAGGGCTATACCCTTGTGCCCATCTCCCAGCTGATTCTGGGCGGGGAGTACAACACCGACTACACCATCGATCACACGGGCCGGCAGTGTCCGGCGTAGCGGAAAAAGAGCCCGCCTCCCCGGATGGGGAGACGGGCTGTGCGCGTCTTGGCGGAAGCGGTCGGAGCGGCTCAGCGCCAGCTCTCGGTTCCGTTGGACTTGGTGTAGTCGTGGGCGTTGGTGGCCTCCATGATCTGGAAGTAGCCCCAGTGGGCCCGGGTCAGGTCGCTGAACTGGACCAGGTC
>NZ_JACJJE010000007.1 GCF_016899775.1 Pseudoflavonifractor capillosus | reverse complement strand
CCTTCACTTTTCTTTTCCCTTTTTCTTACAAAATCCCTGTTTTCATCTCTTGAAAACAGGAGTTCTTTGACAGACTGGAGCGAGCCAGCACCCGTACGGGTGCTGGCTCGCTTTTTCGCCCACGATGCAAAGGTAAACTCAATTCTATTTGGTCTTGCTCAACTTACAAAGCTGGTTCCGCTCCGCCAAAATCCGCTCTGCCTCCTGGCAAACGGACAAGATCTGCTCTGTCTTTTGGGCCGATACCGCCTCCTGCAGCTGAGCGAGGCACTCTGCCAGTTGGTCCTCGATCTCCGTCAGCGCCTCACTGCTCACCGGGTCGCTGAATCGAAGATTTTCCGCCAGCTTCTCCAGGGGGCGAGCCGCCTCAGAGACCTGATTCAGCGTGACCAGGGCCCGCCCCTTGGCCTGGAACTCCCGCATCCGGGAGACGTCCTTCTCCAGCTTGATCTCCTGCCGGACCACCTCATCCCGCACCGCGTCAGCGGCCACAAAACCTGCCGCCGCTATCCCCAGCAGCACCACGTACAGCGCCAGCGGCAGCCAGACCGGAACAATCAGCCCCAGCGCCATAAATACCAGACCCGCAATCAGCTGGACGGCCAGGTAAATCACGCCGAGCTTGGCGATGGGGAAGCCATAGAACTTGCTTTTGACCCCCTCGCCCCGGTAGAAAGCGGTGCGGATGACGTAAATTTGTGCCAGAATGGCGATCATAGTAAAGAGATAGCTCACCGCAAAGACTGCTGTCTTCGGGAAGGGCAGGGCAAATGCCAGCACGTTGTAGACAACCAGCACCACGCCCAGAACGACCCACCAGCGTATCGCGTTCTTTTTCATCTGTTATTCCTCCAGTTCCTTCGCGATTGCAGCCAATCTGGCCTCGATCTCCTTCCGGCGCTTGCCGGAGAACAGGCCCTTCAGGTTGGCAAGCTCGTTTTGCAAGGCGGTGCGCTCCGCCTCCAGGGCGGCGCGGCGCTGGGCGCGGGCCTGGGCCTCCTCCTCTTCAAACCGCCTCTGGGCCTCTTTTCGCTCCTGCTCCACGGTCTCAATGCGGTCGAAGAGCTTCCAGCCGGACACATCGTACTTGTCGCTCGTGGTGACCACCATACCGTCCGCTTTTACGCCCACGAAAGTCCAGTCTCCAAATACTGCAACAATATCCGTCCAGGCCGACAACTGTTCCTTTGATTTCTTACTGCCAAGCCCATCAGCCATGACTGTGCCGTCGAATTTTATACTGATGGAATCTGATCCGCTGGAAGCCAAGGCGGCAATCTCTGTCCAATCAGAATACCGTTTCTGATCGCTGGACGTCTTCCCGGTTACAACAACGATTCCATCTTCTTTCAGGCCGATGATGTCCTCTCCGCAAGCGGCAATATCTACAATTCCGGTCCACCTTTCCGCCTGATACAGCTGCGTGAATTCCCATTGTCCCTCGGCAACTACCGTACCATCCGACTTCAGCCCGGCAATGTAATTTTTCCCGCCGATTATTTTTGTCAGGTTATCCCATTCTCTCAGCTTGTCTATTTCCCAGTCGAGTTTGTCTTCATCGGTGACGTGCAGGATTATGTGGCCATCTCTCTTGAGCCCCACAAATACATCGTGATAGTCGTGATAACCGCGGCGACTTCTGTCCACCTCGGTATAAACCATAGCGGTCAGATCGGTCCACACATCCTCGTCCAGAAAGCTCAGATTCTTCCCTGCCCATACTAGGGAACCGTCCATACGGACCCCAATCACACCAAAAGTCTTTGTATTGCCCTTTCCAACGAGTACCACCTGCGAGATGTTTTTCCAGGACAGTGCGGCCTCACGATACTGATTCCAGGCTGAAGTGTCAGAGCTGGCTTCTACCGCCCATAGCAGCGTACCATCGGACTTTACCGCGATCACATTCCTGTACGTTATGGAAATGCAGGAGGCTGCCGGGCGGATCAGCGCTCTGCGCTCCGCCAGAAGACGCTGTTGTTCTTCCGCTCTGCGCGCTTCCTCCTCCGCCTGCAAGCGATGCGCCTCTTCCTCCTGACGGCGTGCCTCTTCCTCCTGACGGCGCTCTTCCTCGCGCTGCCGCTGTATTTTCTGTGTCTGCTGCAGTGCAGCCGACTGATAGCCCTCCAGCTGCGCACGCAGCTCCGGCGAGGCAAAACGCAATGCTTTTTCAAAATCACTTGTCCCTGCGGAAACTCTACTTACCGATTCGATTTTTTCTACAGCAGCTTTTGCTTCTGCCAGGCTAGCACCTGTTTGCTGACGATACTGCAAGATTGCTTTCCCTTTTTGGTTGTTGCTCAAATAATCCAGAATTGGGTCAATACTCACATTATCCTGGATACCTGGAAGTGCTGTGCCGCGTTGAAACCCTCGGGGATCTTCCGCCATTTCGGCAATGCGCTTATAGCGGCACTTTGCGCAGTATCTTCCCACGTATGCCTCAGCGCACTCCGGGGCTATATTCAACACCTGATCAAAGCACTCATCGGCCCCCTTCCAGTCGCCGTCCTCCAGCAGCAGGTATCCCCGCTTCAAAAGGCTCTCCTTGTTGGCCCCGCCCTCGACCTTGACGGTGCCGGTGACCTCCACGGTGCCCTCCACCTGGACGGTGCCCCGGATCTCCTGGATTTTCGCCTTGGCCCACTCGGTGGAATACTCCATGCCGCAGGAGTCGCACTCGAACACGCCTCCCGGCTTCCCAATCAGCTTTCCGCCGCAGATCTCACATTGCAACGCCGCCATCTTTAATCGCCTCTCTTCTTTCCGCACTCCGGGCAGAATTTTCCGGTGATACCCTTCTGGCCGCAGGTACAGTCCCAGGTATCCGGCTGGGCGGGATCAGGGCGCTTGGTCCCGCACTCCGGGCAGAACTTCCCGGTGATGCCCTTCTGGCCGCAGGCACAGTCCCAGGTATCCGGCTGGACGGGCTCGGGCCGCTTGGCCCCGCACTCCGGGCAGAACTTCCCGGTCAGACCCTTCTGGCCGCAGGCGCAGTCCCAGGTATCCGCCGGAGCGGGCCTCTTTGCGCCGCAGTTGGGGCAGAACTTGCTGGTGATCCCCGTCTGCCCGCAGGCGCAGTCCCAGGCGTCCGCCGGGGCGGGCTTCTTTGCGCCGCAGTTGGGACAGAAGTTGCCGGTGATGCCCCGCTGGCCGCAGGCACAGTCCCAGCCGCCCGCCGCGGGTGCGGGCGGGACCGTGGGAGCGCTCTGTTCCTGGGTCTGGCCGCCAAACATGGGAGACATCGCCTCCTTGGTCATGCCCATGATGCCGCCCATGGCCCCCAGGGTCACGCCCAGCCCGGCGATATCGCCCAGCGCGCCGCCGCCTCCGCCGTTGGACCCCATCTGGCCCAGTCCGGCGGCGTAGGCCTTCTGGACCTCCGCCTGGAGCACGTCCTTCTCGGTGTAGCCCTTGGCCCGCATGACCTCCGCCTCGGTCAGTCCGGCCATCCGGGCGGCCTGTGCCTCCGCCTGGGCCTGGATGACCGTCCGCTCCGCCTCGCGCTTTTTCACTTCCGTCTCGGTGGTCTGGCGCTCCAGCTCCGCCTCACGCTGGGCGGCGGCGATAACCGCCTTGCTCCGCTCCTGGGCGGTACGGTAGGCGGCCTCGCTCTCGGCCTGGGCCGTCTTGACGGTGGCCTCCGCCTGATAGACACGGGTCTGGAGCATGACCGTGTGCAGTTCCCGGATGCGCTTGAAGTTGGGGTCGTCCTCGGGCAGCACCACATGGGTCACATAGAACTGGGGGATGGTCAGGCCGTACTCCTCAAAGCCGGGCAGCAGCTTCTCATGGAGGGCGGCGGAGATCTCGTCCACCCGCTCGTCAATCTCCAGCAGGTCGATCTGCTGGGCCTTGATGACGGCGGGGAGGCTGGTCTTGACCGTGTTGACGATGAGAGGCCGGAAGGAGCTCTGGACCGACTTGGTGAAGCCCTCCTGGTCCCCCCAGGCGATGCCGCTCTGGGTGCCCACCAGCTTGACCAGCAGTTTCCGGGCGTCCTGCACCTGTAAATTCAGCTCGCCGGAGGCGCCAATTTCCAGCGGCGTGCTGGTGAGGGGGTCGATGAAGCGCACCTTGTCCGGGGTCCCCCATTTGATGGACATCTGAACGGTCTTGTTGATGAAGTAGACCTCGGAGTGGAAGGTGCCCTCCGCGTCTGTGGGCAGCTCATAGAGCTTCTCCAGAATGGGAAGCTGCTGGGTCTCCAGGGTGTACCGGCCCGGCCCGAACAGGTCCAGGGCCTGGCCGTCCCGGAAGAAGATGGCCTCCTGGCTCTCATGGACGATGAGCTGAGAGCCCATGTTGAAGTCCTCGATGGGGTGCTTCCACACCAGGGTCTCATTGTCCCCCTCGTACTTGATGATGCTGGCCAGGCCCTCCTTTTTGACCTTCTCAGCCATGATGCGCTCCTGCACGTCGTTCACACAGTCGCAGACGGGGCAGGTGTATGTACGGGCGCTCTTGCTGGCCTGGAGCCGCACGCCGCACTGGGCGCAGGAGAACTCCTCCACTTTGTTCTGTTCCGCCTGGGTGTTGATGGGCTCGTGGCACACCGGACACTTGGCCTTCTCCCCCTTGGACTGGTCAAAGATGACCTCGTTTCCGCAGTGGGGGCACTTCCGGGCGGTCATCTTGTCGGTGCGCACGTCGATGGTGTACCCACAGGAACAGTCGATCTTCTTTCGCGCAAAGAAGCCCGTCTTGGCCTCCGCGTATTTCCCACAGTTGGGACATTCGATTACAAATTTGGACATGGCAAACCTCTACTTCTTTCTAATGTCTAAAATATTTTTCTTTGCTGTTGCTGATAAAGGCTTCGATTTCTTCTGTGACTGCTGTTCCACCCTGAGAAATTTCGTCATAAAATATAATAATTTGCTTTTCCATTTGCTTGTCAAACAGGATGCTGACCAAGGGAATGATTCTTCCCTTTAACCGCACAATTTCATCCCATAGTTCATCAGCGGACTTGGGGTGAACGTCATCCACTTCACTAAGTGTGGTCTTTTCGCTGCCGACAAACTCGATCAGTTTATTCAGAAAGTCCACAATTACACAGAATAGATCATATTGCTTCTTTCTCCATTCATGCTTGCGTTGTTCTTGATATTCAAGTTTCACCGCAATGATGCCGCCCAAAACAGAGCAACAGCCACCAATTAGTGCACCAATCAGGCCGCTCAACATTTCATTTCCCATGCTGTTCCTTTTTGAACGCTTCCTTCCGTTCCTTTTCCAATGCCTCCAGCTCAAGACAGATTTCATCGCAGCGCACTTTGATTTCCTTTTTTCTCTGTCTATTCCCAAACAGGCCTAATTTATTGTACTCTGCCCACAAAGTCGAACGCTCCTTTGTCAGCGCATCAATTCTCTGGATTCGTTCCCGATTTTGTTTCTTTTCTTCTTCTCTGCGCCGCTGTTCTTCCCTCATTTCCTCGGCCTTTTTCTCGGCGGCTTGATGCTCTTCCTCAATCGCCCGGCGCATCTGTTCTTCCCGCTCCTGCTTGTGCTCGATTGCCGTATCTGCGCTGTCAAACAATTTCCACTCTTCCACCCTGCTTAAGGACCCTCGCTTACCTGCGAACACCACGGTCCCGTCCGCTCTCAAACCGACCGTATGGGTATATCCGGCAGCAATGGCCACAATACCCGTCCACTCGGATACCTGGGTCTGCCCCTCCGAATGCGACCATTGATTGTCATCCATAGTCGCCACGACAGTCCCATTCGCTTTCAGCCCTACAACATGGTATGTACCAGCTGCGATTGCCACAATATCCGTCCACCCAAAAAGCGAAACCGTCTTCCTATCCCATATAGAAATCACCGTACCGTCGTCCCGCAGGCCGTATCCGCCAGCAATGTCAACAATATTTTCCAAGGCAGACATATCATCATATGAATGTCCACTTATGACGGTACCATCCTTGCGAAGTCCAATCAAGGAAAAGGCGGACATCGTAACAGCCGCAATATCCCGCCAGTCGGATACATCCACTGATTTGTCGTTGCCAAGTGTCCCCGCAGTGACGACGCTTCCATCTGACTTCAATCCAACCGTCAAATTATCAACGGCGGCAATGGCTGCAATATCCGTCCATTCGCTCACCTTCCACTGTCCTTTGTCATCCCCGTAATCTCCGTAGAAATCGACCACTACAGTCCCGTCCGCCCGCAGGCCCACGACATGATTCGTACCTGCCGCAACGGCGACGATGTGTTTCCAATTTCCGACTTTTTCCCCTTTGTCTTTGCCTCTGCCCCAGTCATAATAGCCAACTATTTTCGCTGTGCCATCCGTGTTCAGACCCACTACCAAGTTCAGTCCAGAAACAAGCCACGGTGCCGCTATGCGGAGTTTTTCCCGGATGGGCTTCAGGCGCACCCTTGCCTTGCGGCTCTCCTCCTGCTGTCGGGCCTCTTCTTCGCGCCGCCTTACTTCTTCCTCACGGGCTCTCTCATCATCTTCTTTATTTTTACAATGTTTTTTCAGTACATCCCAAAGTCGGAACCGCTGGTACCTCAGCTCATTGCCTTCCTTGACTTTCTGCAGATCCTTTGCCAACTCCGCATCCGCAAATTGTTCCGCACGGCGAAATTCCTTGCTGCTGTCCAGAGGATATATTTTGTTTCTCATACCTGTCAGCGATACAAGTCCATAAAACGCGAGGAATTTTCCCAAATAAGCTTCCGCACATTCAGGTACCAGATCCAGCACTTTGTCAAAATACTCCCCGGCACTCTTCCAGTCCTCATCTTCCAGAAACATCTGCCCACGTTTCAGCAGAGATTCCACCGTGGGGCCGCCTGCGGCTTGAGCCGGAGCGGCGGCCTGCGCCGCTGTCCCCTTCCCCAACAGCTTGTCGATGCCCCGGAGCAGGTCCTGAACGGCCCCCACTTTGCCCATGTCCTGGCCCTGGAGCTTCTGGAACTCCTTGGGCATGTCGTAGGCGTCCACATTCCTGTAGCAGGGAATCAGGTGCTTGCTCTTGTCCTGAGCCATCAGTTTCAGAAAACGGCTCCACTCGTTCTTGACCCACACGGCGTTGAAATACTCATAGTCGGTGCCGAACACCAGCATGATTTTCGCGCTGTTCAGCGCCGCGAAGATGTAGGGCTCATACTCGGTGCCCAGCTTGTCCTCCAGGGTGATTCGGGAGAAGAACACCCGGTAGCCCTTTTTGGTGAGGGCGTCGTACACGTCCTGGGCCAGCACGCTGTCCACGGTGCGTTCACCGCTGTCGTCGGTCTCCTTGTAGCAGATGAAAATGTCATAGGGCGGCTCCTTGCCGGAGACCTCCAAAATCCCCTTGCGGATGTCCTCGATGGCCTTGGCCTCGTCCCGGTATACCCGCCGGGCCACCGCGTCGGCGTTCTCGCAGGCCTGCTCAAAGTCGCTGTCCTCCAAAATGCTGTCAAAGGAGGAGCGGTGACAGGTGGGCACTTTCTTCCCGGTGGCCGGGTCATCCACATATTCAACGCCGTATTTACACAGCACCAGGCCCCAATAGGCCTCCGCCTCCTCGGGGAACTCCGCCACAATGTTCTCATACACCCCGGCAGCCTTATCAAACTCGCAGGCCAGCCGCAGCCGGTTGGCCCGGCTGAACAGGGTTAGCTTCTTCTCATTGTCTACATTGGGGACCGTCTGCTTCGTGCCGCAGTATTCGCACTCGGCCACGGTCACGCCCTCGGTGACGTTCAAATCGCCGCCACACATTTTGCACTTGATAATCGCCATTTTATGCGCTCTCCTTTATTGTAAGGATCGTTACAGCTTCTTCAGTTCTTCCTCAATCTCTGCAATCCTAGCCTCCATCTCCCGGCGTTTGCCGCCGGAGAAGAACCCCTTCAGGTTGGGCAGCTCCGCCTGAAGGTCGTCCCGCTCCTTTTCCAGAGCGGCCTTGCGCTTGGCCTGGACCTCTGCCAATTCCTGCTCTATCGTATCCAGACTGTCAAACAGTTTCCAAGAGCCGATCATCTCCTGCAGCTGTTCACTGGTGGAGACCAGGGTGCCATCCGACTTCAGGCCTACGACCCAACCGCCATTCGCAGAGAAGGCAATAATATCCTTCCACTTGAGTACCTCGCGTTCCTCATGTACGTACGGACTGGGATCTTTCGTCGCCACCATCGTTCCATCTGCTTTCAGGCCATAGGTAACAGAACTATCCCCTGTGGCACAGACCTGCACAATATCCTGCCAGTCCCTGACCTGACATGCGGCGCTGCTCGAGTCACCGATGGGAAGGACCAGACCATTTTCCTTTAAAAAGACCGCATGATAGGTGCTGGCCGACATGGCCACGTTTTTGAAGGCCAGCGTCAGCCCCGCGTTCCACATGACGGGATACTTTTGGGAAAAATAGCCGCTGTCCACAACCGTTCCGTCGGATTTCAGCCCGATCAGCGTGCCGGTCTTGTCATCAATTGTAGGGATGCGTGTGGCCGCAAAGTCCACAAAGTCCTTCCAATTCCCCGCATCTGGCAGGTCCCCCGCATAGGGGAGGTCCTGCCCGGTCCAGACCGCCGTTCCGTCCGCCTTGATGCCCACGGTGGAGGTAGTTGCGGCGGAGATGTCCACGATATTCCTCCAATGGGACACCTGGCAGAAGGAGTCATTGGAGGGGTTATACTTCTCTTTTTTGGTGTACTTTGTGGCCACCACCGTACCGTTTGAGCGCAGGCCCACCGTGTGGTAAAGCCCGGCGGAAACCGCCGTCAGATCCTTCCATCCGGACAAATCGGCCGCCCCAAACCGGCTGGCCCCGGCCACTAAGGGGGTACCGTCCAGCTTTAAGGCCACAACAAAACCCGCGCCCGCGGCGATGCGCTTACTGAACCTGCGGGCCAGCTCCCGCCGGGTGCGAAGCAGCTCCGCGTGGGCCTTTTTCTCCTCCGCTTCTTGAATTTTTTTCTGCTCTTTGGCCCGCTTTTGTTCCTCTGCGGCGTCTCTCTCGGCTTGCTCGGCATCCGCGATTTCCCGCTCCACTTCCTGGATGTGCTTCTCCCGGTTCTGCCGGAACGCGTCCCGGGCCTCCTCCAGTTGGGTCCGCAGCTCCGGCGAGGCGAAGCGCAGGGCCAGCGTGAAATTCCGGGAAGTTGCAGTGGGATCCGGGATCACGGCACTTATGTCCAGCTTTTCCATTCCCAGCAGCATACCCAAAAACTGCTGCGCTCCGGTCTGATCCGCGCCGGTTACATCTTGGTAAAATGTTTTTGCCCGGTCGAACTCCTTTTTTTGTGTCAGATTCCACAGGTGCAGGATTCCTTTCGCGTACAGCTGGTCACCATGGTCCAGGCGCATGAAGGAGAAATCCCGGTACTTCCGCTCCGCGCAGTACTTGCCCACATAGGCCTCGGCGCTCTCGGGGGCAATGTCCAGCACCTTATCGAAGTACTCATTGGCGCTGTCCCAATCCCCGCTCTCCAGGAAGAGCTGTCCCCGCTTCATCAGGGACTCCACTGTGGGTCCCCCTGCTGCCTGGGCCGGAGAGGTTGAATCCGTTTGAGCAGCTGCGTCCTTCCCCAGCAGTTTTTCGATACCCCGCAGCAGATCCTGGACAGCCCCCACCTTGCCCATATCCTGGCCCTGGAGCTTCTGGAACTCCTCTGGCATGTCATAGGCATCCACATCCCTGTAGCAGGGGATCAGATGCTTGCTCTTGTCCTGGGCCATCAGCTTTAAGTACCGGCTCCACTCGTTTTTCACCCACACGGCGTTGAAATACTCGTAGTCCGTGCCGAATACCAACATAATTTTCGCGCTGTTCAGGGCGGCGAAGATGTACGGCTCGTACTCGGCGCCCAGCTTGTCCTCCAGGGTGATCCGGGAGAAAAACACCCGGTAGCCCTTCTCGGTCAGGGCGTCGTACACATCCTGGGCCAGCACGCTGTCCACCGTGCGCTCCCCATTTTCATCCGTCTCCTTGTAGCAGATGAAGATGTCGTAGGGCGGCTCCTTGCCGGAGACCTCCAAAATCCCCTTGCGGATGTCCTCGATGGCCTTGGCCTCGTCTCGGTAGACCCGCCGGGCCACTGTGTCCGCGTTTTCGCAGGCCTGCTCAAAGTCGCTGTCCTTGAGGATACTGTTAAAGGAAGAGCGGTGGCAGGTAGGCACTTTCTTTCCGGTGGTCGGGTCGTCCACATATTCAATGCCGTATTTACAAAGCACCAGGCCCCAGTATGCCTCGGCCTCCTCCGGAAACTCCGCCACAATGCTCTCATAGACCCCGGCAGCCTTGTCGAACTCACCGGCCAGCCTCAGCCGGTTGGCCCGGCTGAACAGGGTCAGTTTCTTCTCACTGTCCACACTGGGGACCGTCTGCTTGGTGCCGCAGTATTCGCACTCGGCTACGGTCATACCCTCGGTGACGTTCAAATCGCCGCCGCACATTTTACATTTGATGATTGCCATAGTATACTCCCTCTCTTACAGCTTTTTCAGTTCCGCCTCAATCTCCGCCAGCCGGGCCTCCACCTGCCTGCGCTTGCCGCCGGAGAACAGGCCCTTGATTGTGGGCAATTCCGCTTGCAGCCGGGTGCGCTCATCCTCCAGCGCATTTCGGTGCTGGGTGCGCTGTTCCTCTTCTCTGCGGCGGCGCTCCTCTTCATGACGGCGCTGTTCCTCTTCCCAGCGCTGCTTTTCTTTGCGGTGCTGCTCATCCTTTTGACGGGCTTCTTCTCTCCTCTGGCGGAGAGCTGTCCGCTCTGCCTTCAATGTTTCGACGCTGCTAAACAACTGCCAATCCGATACATTACATTCGCCATAGCTATTACTGCCCACCGCGACTACCTTGCCGTCCGCTTGCAGGCCTATCGTGTGGAAGCCTCCGGCGCAGATCGCTACAATATTACACCAGTCCGAGACATTACATTCGCCCTGGCTATTATTGCCCGCCACGACTACCTTGCCGTCCGCTTGCAGGCCTATCGTGTGGAAGCCTCCGGCGCAGATAGCTACAATATTTTTCCAGTCAGAGACATTGCACTGTCCGCAATGATTATTGCCAGCTGCGACTACTGTTCCGTCTGCCTTCAGTCCTACTGTATGAGAGTTTCCAGTGCAGACCATTACAATATCTGTCCAGGCCGGGACGTTGTAGCTCCCGGGAACATTACTTCCCACTGCAACCACTGTTCCGTCTGCTCTCAGACCTATTGTGTGGGAATCTCTAGCGCAAATAGCTGTAATATCTTTCCAGCTTGAGACATTACACTGTCCGCAATTATTATTGCCCACTGCGACTACCGTGCCGTCCCCTCTTAGACCTACCGTATGCTCATCTCCGGCGCAGATAGCCACAATATTTTTCCAGCCAGAGACATTACACTGATCCCGCAAGCTAGTTCCAACCGCAACCACTGTACCATCTGACCTCAGACCTATTGTGTGATCATTCCCGGCGCAAATAGCTACAATATCCCTCCAGTCCGAAACTCTGCACTGTCCGTCTTTACCTACCGCAACCACCGTGCCGTCTGCTCTCAGGCCTACCGTATGGCGGCCTCCAGTGCAGACCGCTATAATATCCTTCCAGTACGAGACATTGCATTGTCCGTAAGTATTAGGGCCTACTGCGGCCACCCTGCCATCGGAACCCAAACCTACAGTAACATAAGCCTCTGAAGCGGCGAGAAGGCCTTGTGCATAAGGTCGGATTGCTGCCAATCTCTTTTCGGTTTCCTGTCTGGCAGCATTCTCCTGCTGTGCTTTCCGATGTGTTATCTTTTCTGATGCAGCCTGATATTCTTTCAGTACTGTATATAGCTCTGGTGTGGCAAACTCCAACGCTCGTTCCCACAGTGTGGATACCTGTCCGGAAAAAGCATCACTATCTTCAGCAACCTCGGAAATTTGATGGTACTTTCGTTCCGCACAGAACTTGCCCACATAGGCCTCGGCGCTCTCAGGGGCGATGTCCAGCACCTTGTCGAAGTACTCGTTGGCGCTGTCCCAGTTTCCATCCTCCAGGAACATTTGTGCCCGCTTCAGCAAACTATCCACCGTGGGGCCGCCTGCGGCTTGAGCTGGAGCAGCAGCCTGCGCCGCTGTGCCTTTCCCCAGCAGCTTGTCGATGCCCCGGAGGAGGTCCTGCACGGCTCCCACCTTGCCCATGTCCTGGCCCTGGAGCTTCTGGAACTCCTTGGGCATGTCGTAGGCGTCCACATCCTTGTAGCAGGGGATCAGATGCTTGCTCTTGTCCTGGGCCATCAGCTTCAGAAAGCGGCTCCACTCGTTCTTCACCCACACGGCGTTGAAATACTCATAGTCGGTGCCGAACACCAGCATGATTTTCGCGCTGTTCAGGGCGGCAAAGATGTAGGGCTCGTACTGAGTGCCCAGCTTGTCCTCCAAAGTAATGCGGGAGAAAAACACCCGGTAGCCCTTCTCTGTCAGGGCGTCATACACGTCCTGGGCCAGCACACTGTCCACCGTGCGCTCCCCGCTCTCGTCGGTCTCCTTGTAACAGATGAAGATGTCGTAGGGCGGTTCCTTGCCGGAGACCTCCAGTATCCCCTTTCGGATGTCCTCGATGGCCTTGGCCTCGTCCCGATACACCCGCCGGGCCACCGCGTCGGCGTACTCCATCACCTTCTCCAGGTTCTCGTCCTCCAGGACGGACTCATAGGAGGAGCGGTGGCAGGTGGGCACCTTCTTCCCGGTGGCCGGGTCGTCTACGTACTCAATGCCATATTTGCACAGCAGAAGGCCCCAGTAGGCCTCCGGCTCCGCCGGAAAGTCGGTGATAATGCTGTCGTAAATGTTTGCCGCCCGGTCAAAGTCACAGTCGAACCGCAGTTTGTTGGCCCGCAGGAACAGGCTAGTTTTTTTCTCACTGTCCGCACTGGGAACTGTCTGCTTGGTGCCGCAGTACTCGCACTCGGCCACAGTCACGCCCTCGGTGATCTCCAGGTCCCCGCCGCACATTTTGCATTTGATAATGGCCATTCTTATTTCCTCCATCCTTTCTCGCCGTGTCAAATTGATTCATTCATACAATTTGACATAAAGCATTCTTATGAAATATAGGGTGCAATATCACAATCAACTCCTAATTTTTCATCTTTGTTGGTCATTTTGTATTTTATCACAGGCATCAATCCGCAACAATACTATGCATTTTGCATAGTATTGTTGTCCGAGGTATTGACTTTGCTTTCAGAACATGCCAGTGGAACGGCAGATCTGGTGGATCCAATCCAAGGTCTCCTTCTGTCGGACATGCCCACTCACCAGGCTAAGGCCTATCAAGATACCATACATCTCTATAAAAATCTACGCCAATATTTCGAGACGGAAAATCGCCAGAATCCATTGCAGCATAAGGTGTTTGGCGGAATTTAATTTGTGTCAGGATTCATAAGCGTCAGACAAATTATCCAGATATGCAATGGATGGTCAGTTTTATACAATTTGCAAAAAATCATTCATCTGAGCAAAAATTGATTTAAAGGTGATATAACGCCGATCTATGCGCAAAAATCCTCTGAAATCAATGACTTCAGAGGATTTTTGTGGTCCGAGTGGAGCGATTCGAACGCTCGGCCCCGTGATCCCAAACGCTTGAACCAAATTTTTTGTGATAATTTGTAGTGCTTTCCAGCATTTTCCGCTCGGTATTGAATATTTTTTGACGCTCTTAAATCCACTGTTTCCGGGTATTCCAGTCCTGACTGTGGTCAAATATGGGGTCAAAAACGCTTCCTGACCAGGGGCGGCAGGTGTCTGCCTGCCCCGGCCGGGAAGCGTTTTTTCGTAACTCTGGGTTTGGGGTATTGTACCTCTGGCAAAGCGAGTGTGCAAGTCTTTTCTGTGCGGCGGGCGTATCAGTTTTTCACACGCCGAAACAAAGAATAAGGGCCGGGAGGCCAGCCCCTATTTGCTCAACAGCCACTGAATGCCCGCAACGGTCCGTTCGATCCCCTGGACAAAATGGTTTCCAGAATTCAGTTGGAACACTGTGTCGATGCCCTCGCCCTGGTAAAAAGCCTGGATTTCCTCTGTATTCTCCTGAACTGTTTTCAGAACCGGATTGCGTGTCTTGGCCTCCTTGTCCCCCAGAGAGAAATAGATGCAGTCTGGCCGGCGCTTCGGCTCGTGGGAGAAGATGTACTCTTTGAAACCAGGAAACCACAAGGAGCCGGACATGCACCCCACCCGCGAGAACACATCTGTCTGGTAGATGGTGTACAGGGCGAATAACCCCGCCAGAGAGTACCCGGCGATTCCCCGCCACGCCGGAGGCCCGACCAGCTCTTTTTCTGCCCTGGGTATGATCTCCTCCACCAGCAGCCGCAGGTAGTCACCTGCCCCGCCGGTAAAGGGTTCTCCCTTCTTGAAGGCCGCCGGACTGTCCCACGGAGCCATGTCTTGGTTCCAGTCCAGATTACTGATGGCTACCAAGGTAAACGGTGGGCAACCAGTAGCCTGTGCAGTCTCATATACCTTTTGGCTTTCATCGTGGAAGGTGTTGAGGTAGATAACCGGAGACTCTGATTCGCTGCACGGAAAGATAGAGATGGTCTCGTCACCTGTTGTAAAGGTACGCATATCTGCATCACTCAGTTTCTACTTATCAGATTTGCAAGTGTTTTTATCCTACGCTTTTATTGTACATCGTCGGGATGTGTCTGCAATATTATAAAAAGTTCTTAATTTGTAAGGTGAGGTAATCCGGCATAAGTATTGGTCAGGATATGCAGCCCATGGTTTCAACCAATAAAAATTTGCTCTTGACAGCACCTGGATATTGTATATATACTAAGAGCGTACACGAGAAAAGTAAAGATGGTAGAGCCTACTGCATGTCATTACCTTAGGGTGATATATATGCTTAGGCTGAGTTATTGTAACTATCGACGGTTCTCTTGTACGCACAAGAGAACCGTTTTATTTTTGTCTAAGGCAGGAGGCCTCTGTATGGATGCGATATTTTTGCGGAAAACATTTGCGCTAATTGCGAAAGGATTAGTGGAGAAGGAGCAGCTTTTACAAAAAGAACCTACACGGTATCCTTACAGTAAAGCATTGCAGCATGGCATAAATATGTTTTTAGCTGCAAGCCATCAAATTGGTGGCATGCAGGATATAACACAATATGCGGACGAGGCTGCGTTCCTGAAATTTTTTATTACCAAGCCTGTTTTTGAATGGTTTGATAAATGGGATCCCAATGGAATCGATTCTTTAAACTTAAAAGAAGAGCCATTTTATAGTTATGGGGCGTTAGCGTATCAACGGAGTGGAAATTTGTATAGTCCCAGTTCTGAATGCTATGAGTATTTGGAATCCCAGGACAATGATATCATGGACGGAACCGACGAACGTGTCCTTTATGAGAAAATCATTGTTTTAGGGCAAGAAATTTACTGTCGGATCAGAAGATACATCATTGAGCATCCAATCATATCTATTGATGAGCGACGAGCCATGTCATTGGAATTGGCTGATGATCCAGCTGCTATGGAGGCATTTCAATTTGCGTATGAAGAAATTTGGGAGGACAGTTATCGATGTCCCTGCTGTGGATGGACCATGACATATGGGAAGTACGGATATATCTGTCATTCATCTCACTGTGTGGACACAATCCCAAATCTGACCGATGATATGAAACTGGATGCTTCTGGTGGCGGGCTTTATCGTTTGAAAAAAGGTATCATGCGGTACTTTGCAGCGCCTGGCAAACTGGAACTTGATATCGTTGCGTTCTGCCAAAAGAAAAACATTCACTGGGTGCTGTGGCCTCAACTGGATCGATATGATGTAGAGATTCAATTTTCTGATGGAGAGGTGTGGGAAATTGATGCGAAAGCGTATCGAAATCCAATTGCGCTGCGAACAAAAATTCTGAACGACAATGGCTTCCCTACAGGGGATTATGCGAGAGGATATTATGTAATTCCCAATGAATACACGGCAAATCAGAAAAACTACACTACGATTATCAACCGCGCTTTGAAGAACCAGGAAAATGTAATGTGTGTGACATTGAGGGCCTTAAAGTCTGAAATCAGTAAAAAGGAGGCTGCGTGCCATGAAGAATAATGATCGGAATACCTGGTATGCACCTCTTTCTGCTCAGTTTCAGCTCATCGAAGAAGCCATGCCACTGTCTCGCTTTGCGGCTATTGAGGCAGTTTTATATTTACTGAGTTTAACCGCACCGGATGCCGATCCGACAAAAGCATATCTTTTATTTACGCAGTATCAACTGATTGGCACAACTCAATGTTCTGATATAGAACACACGCTGCAGCAGGCTCGATCCAAACTCGGATATTATCGCTCTCAAAAGTATTGGCAGGATGACTTGCGAGAATATCGAAAGAAGCGTTACGATGCAGTTCGCGCATTTTCCATTCAACAAGTGGATGAGAAACGATCTTTCTCGAAAGCAATCGGGCCATATCCATATCCGTATGAAGAACGAGCAAAGGAATGGGTACGCTTTTGGCCGGAGCGCGTTGAAGATTTAAAGGCGCCCACTTATGCGGAAAGTGGAACCTACCGCTATATGTACAGTTTTGAAAGTGGGGATTCCGAAACTGTTCGTGTCAAACTGAATTGTGCAGGAGTAGATACTGCATCGTCGATGCCAGTTGAAAAAAATTGCCGACCCCCTATCACAATTTCCATTAAAGAGCTGTTGAGTACTGCGGAAAAGATGGCTGAAATATGCCCAGGAGATCCTTGCTTCACAATTCTTAAGACAAATATTCTGAAGGAAGTTAACGGCTTCACTGTTCAACCATGTTCGGAACTTACAATCCGTGAAGTGGTCAACATGGTAGGTATGGTGGGTGCAGGTAAATCAACATTGATCAAGGTGTTGTCCTTCTGGTTCCATCAACATGGTCTGCGTATGGCTGTGGTTGTCGACACGGTCGCTGAGACGTTAAGCTTGCAAAAATATTTATCCTCCCTCGGAGTTGCGGCAAGTCATCTGATTGGCCGCAGCGAGAGGATGAAATATATCAACCAAGTCTCACAACCAGATGAAATTTGTTTGTCTGCTTCATATTCTCAATACTTAACGCCTGCTTGTCTGATTGATGGAATGGATGAACAACATGATGCAGCGATTGTCTTTGGTAAAGAGCCATGCTATTCGCTCAAAAAAGGCAATCAGCATTATCTTTGCCCATATTTTGAGCAGTGTTCAGGAACAAAAATGCTTCGAGACTGTTATACGGCTTCGGTGGTAGTCACAACAGTTGCAGGCTTTGCAGCGTCGCGGGTCGGTACTGCACGGGAAACTTTTCTGGAATTGGCAATGCGTGATTTTGACTTGGTTGTGTTTGACGAAAGTGACCGGGTTCAGAAAACACTGGATCATTTCTTCATGCCGGAAACCAGCTTTAATAACTATATTCGCGAGTGCGCCGAAGACTGCAGTGCATATATGAAATTAAGTAGTAAGCATCGGGAAGAGAATTTAGCTGCACAGCGATATGATGAGATGCAACGCCAAAGTGTTACGGTACTAAGCTGCATTGTAAAGTCCCTGCACCATGAACTGGGAGCATGGAGAAAAATCACGTATGGTGATCCGTTTTCTGCCCTCACTTTGTTGGATGATCTATATCAGACAGAAACGGAATTTAAGATTCCGCATGCCGTTTATCAGGCAATTTATAACTTGATTGATATGCAGGACGAGGAGAGAATTCGGCAAAGCACCTTGTGGGCGGTACTGGACAGTTCCTGCAAGAGTACTGATGAGTTTTTCTTTGATCGGATGTATCAATTGTGGTTGACGGAACTCGGTGAGACTTTCCCACGACCTGAGAAAAATAAAGCGAGGAAGATCCAGGATGCCCGGATCAAACTGATTTTGCGATTAATTTACTTCGACCACTTTATTCGTGGGCTGAGTGATGCGTATGAGGCCAGTCATGAGACTTCCTATGGGCAGAATGAGCTGTTTGGTTTTTTGCAAACTCGTTTCCGGCAGCAACAGCATTTTCTTCCCTCTGCGTTGTGCGGCAACTTGTTTGGGCTGAAGAAAACGGATGAGGAAGATATCATTTTGTTCCGCCAATTTGCCTTTGGAAGAAGCCTGATGAAGGACTTGCCCTATTTAAGGACGGATCAACATGGAAATCCTGCCGGTCCCCATGTGATCCTCTTGTCCGGTTCCAGCTGGGCAGAAGGTTCTTATGAGTACCATGTCAATAGGCCTGTGAACTACATTTTGGAAGCAGATGCCGAAAAAAGAGTGTTCTTGGAAAAAACGCGCTTCTTTGAGTCCGGTTTTCTTGAACGCATCTCCGGTGCTGGAGATGATCAGAGAGTGGCACAATTGCGTGCTGCTACGCAAAAGGCCGTTGACTTGATTATCAGCGAATATAAACGCAAGGCCGGGAAAATTTTGCTGGTTGTCAATAGTTATGCACAGGCGTTGGAAGTACAGCAGACACTGGAAACCGCTTTACGAAAAGCAAACTGTTCGGCACGTACTTGTCGTATGATTGCCGATGCTATTAATGCTCCCAGCGGCGAAGACACCGTCCGGCGTGGAGAGGTCAGTCGCTTTGCGCAGTTGAATGCAGATATCTTAATTGCGCCTGCAATGGCAATTGAGCGTGGACACAACATTGTAGATGAATATGGACATTCTGCACTTTCGGCCGTGTTTTTCATGGTTCGGCCCATGGCTGTTCCGGACGATATTCAGCAGAAGGGCAGTAAACTGAACGGACTCGTAGAATCCCATTGTAAACGAGAACCTCAAGAATCTCTGTTTGCATATAATGCACGAATTCGCCAGTTTGCTGCACGGCAATGGAACAAAATGAGTAAGACTAAGGCATTTGGCATTGCAGAACTGAGTGAGGACGAGAGAAAAGATGTAGTCGCTACCCTTTTCGTACTGATTTTGCAGATTTTCGGTCGATTGGCACGCGTTACGGATGTAAGCAGACCTGCGCCGCATGTCTACTTTATTGACGGTGCATTTCGCCGCCGCCCTGAAAAAGCAGAGGATTTTGACTGCCTTTCTGAACTGGGTCAGTACCTGGAAGAACTGATGACACAAAAAGGAAGTGCAGAAATTGCTAAAACACTTTATGCCCCCTTCTATCAAGCTTACAGAAAGGATATATCCTATGAACAATAAAATTTATCCTTTGGCATATACACTTGCTCCAAGTCAAAGCTGTACCCTTTATTACCTTGGGTTTCCAGAACACTGGAAAGAGGCGTTGCTGGAGATAGCGCGCAAAAATAACCCGCGTTTCAAGGATGAATATGGCCTTCCCACAAATGCGTTAAAAAAACTGGTAGAAAGCTGGATGGAGGGTGTTATTGCCTTGGCGCCACTAAAAAAAGGCAGCATTGATGATCGGTGGCTGACTTCCTGCTCCCCCTATTCTGAGAAAGATATACAAGCTCTTTGCGAACTGATTAAGGTTTGGGTGAAAGGAACTTATGTGACATCGTTCCGTGCTTCTCCAATGGCTTTACTGGTCAAAAAATTGGCCTCTGATTTTTGCAAAGAAATCAAACCGGATGCATTTTTACCACTTCAAAGCAGCGCAACAGTCTGCCTCACCTTTGAAAATGGCACTGTGAGTGAAGAAGCGTATCAAGCGGTTCCGCTTTTGGCAATCAATCACTTGCTGGGGAAAGAGATTATTCTGCATGGTCAAGCGCTCCGGCTATGCTGCGCTACCAAAAATCAGCTGATCAGCCGTCCGCTGTCCGATCCGAATAGTCAGCATCAATATTCTTTTGTGTTCGATTTTTCTGTGCAAACCACTCCTCCGCAGAGAAAGGCTCTACTTTTATGCCAAATGAGTATTCGGCGATGGGTCCCTGATGCTTTGAAAAAAGATCGTGCACCAATTTTGAAAGAAAATATCAATGCTCATATTAAAGTTGGGGAAGACAAATACTGTCAGGTTCAGATTGCGTACAACTACACCTCTAAAAAGGTAGACTGGAAGAAACAGGATAAGGAATGTTATAACATTTGGGGATATGAGGCGTTGCCGTCTGCCGAAGATGTTATGATGGATCCACCAGCATATGCCGCCCATATTCTCCTCCCTTATAAAAATGGTATGTGGGGAATAAAGGAATCCAAAATTGGAACCGGCGTTTCGGTGGTGGATAAGGCTTCCCTGCACCAATCGATCTTTGGTCTGCTGCAAGATTGCGATATGGTATTGGAGCAGCCCGAGGCAACGCGTATCTCCCGTAGGGGACAAAATTTTTCATGTCTTCGTAATCCACAGGAATATTCGAGTTCAGAAGAATTTCGCCAGTGGGTGAAGAAGTGCGTTGAGACAGACGAAATCAATTTTGAAATTTATGGCATGTGGCAAGATCCTGTGCAGCAAGAGCTGTTGCGTCAAATCCAAGACAAGATTGAACAGGACTTTGGCCCCAATACTCCGACATCCTGCCTGCAAATTTGCTGTATATGTAAAGAGGTTGGAAACTTGACCGACGCCATGCCAGATGATAGAAAAGAAACGAAAATCCGATATTGCGATGAGATGGCAGCCACGATTGGTAAAACTGATGTTGTAACTGCGTGTATGTTTGTCTTACCCGGCCAGGATCAGTATTCCAAAGGAGGGGATCCCAAGCGGGTGATTCGGAATGCGTTTGCCCAGACAGGCCGTGTGGTACAATTTATAACTCCAGAAGAAAATGAAGGGTACAGCAAAATTCAAAATGCCGTATATGACCTCTATCGTCAGCTGGGGGTTGTTACTTTGCTGAATCCGAGCAAGGAGCTCCCACCGCTGGCCAATACCCCTTGTGTTGGGATGCATCTTTGCACACAGGTTCATGGTATTGCCAATAAAGCACGGTTTCTCCCTCTGTGTGTCACCGTGAATATCCCTGAAGGGAAAACAAGAGTTTATTGTGATGCTTTTTCCAAAAGAGGTGTTTCTTATAGAGAAGCCTGTCTGGAAATGGCCAAACTTTTTTGGGACAGTAATCTGGAACAACGTTGCGTTGAAGCAAGTCGTGTACCTGCAAAGCAAAAGCTGATTGAACTAAAAAATCATTTTTATAGCAAAGAGGACAGCGTTTTGTTGGTTGTGCAATCCGATGGGACTACACGTGCGGTGTGGAGCGGAATTTCTGATAAAGAAATTGGATGCTATGATGTGATAGAGTCATACTGCCCCACGGAAATCAATGTTGGAATGCCGAAAAGCCCGTATAAAATGTCTCTACTGGATTCCGGAGTGAGGATCATACGAATTCGAAGCAATCAGGAAGTCCCCGACTATTACACAGATCTTAGTAAAAAATCCACTGAGGAACGACTGCAATTAACTTCTTCCTCCGGTATATTCCAATACGGTGATGTATATTGGGGTATCCATGTGAAACCCAATGACCCCCAATACACAAGTAGCTTCAAGGCTTCGAGAATTGATTATCCTAAGCAGCGGTTTGCTGAAAAAGACATGATTGAGCTGTACCCTCTGCAACTGCAGCCAGGTGACACAGCGGAAAATTGGGTCTTTTATACAAACGCATTGCGCCATATTCCGATCCAATATAATCAGTCGCTTGTCCTCCCTCTCCCGTTGCACTTAGCAGAAGGGTTGGAAGAATACCTGTTTGACGCATAAGGTGTGCTGAGTGATTGATGCTTGTAGAATGCTGGAAATACAGGTATACTGGATACAAAATATGCCACTATTTTTTTATCTATAACCACGTAGAAAGAGTGACTGATATGTTGCAACCTGGTCTTTACGAACAAGTCATCAATACCGCTCTGAACCGCGAGCTTTCGGAGATTCCCGACGCCCGCAAATCGGTTGCGCCCATTGACAAGGCAGAGGCATCGAAAGTACTGGCGCAGTATCTGGCGGATGTGGTACAGAAGGGCCTGGACAACGTACTGGACAACGGTGGAGATATCTCCACGCAGATCAGTCTTGCCAATAAAATCGTAGACCTTATTCAGAACACAACCCAAGAAGCTGACTTTGCCACGCTGAGTGTTGATCAGCGGGCAGAGCAGCTTCTTGCGCTTTTACGGGAGCAGGACCCCCGGCTGGCCGTAGGCAAAACGGCTGCCGACCTGATCCGGCCGGAAACCTCCATCGCCCAGAGCAGCCTGTTTACCGGGGCCATTCATGAGCCACAGATGTACACAGAGTTGAAAAAGGAGATTGTCTCCGCCGACCGCATCGATATGCTGGTGTCCTTCATCAAATGGAGCGGCCTGCGCCTCCTGATGGATGAGTTGCGGGAGTTTACCCAAAACGGAGGAGAACTGCGGATCATTACCACCTCCTACATGGGAGCTACCGATGTGAAGGCGATTGAGGAGCTCCGGACATTACCGAACACCAGAATCAAGGTCAGTTACGACACCAAGCGCACCCGGCTCCACGCCAAGACCTATGTCTTCTACCGGGATACCGGCTTCACCACCGCCTATGTAGGCTCCTCCAACCTGTCCAACGCCGCCATCTCCAGCGGTCTGGAATGGAATATGAAGGTTACCCGCAGGGATTTGCCGGAGACCATCGACAAGATTGCCGCCACCTTCGGGAGCTACTGGAATTCCAGCGAGTTTGAGTATTACTCCGAGGATCAAAAGGAGCGGCTGGCCCGGGCACTAAAGGCGGAAAAATACTTCGATTCCAATAACGCCGAAGTCTACACCATGGATATCGCGCCCTACTCCTACCAGCAGGAAATTCTGGACAAGCTGGAGGCGGAGCGTACCGTTCGAGGCTATACCCGCAACCTGGTGGTGGCCGCCACCGGTACTGGCAAGACGGTGATCTCCACTCTGGACTATAAGCGCTTTTGCAAGCAACACCCCGGAAAGCCCTGCCGGCTGCTCTTTGTGGCTCACCGGGAGGAGATCCTGCGACAGAGCTTGTACACCTTCCGAGCCGTTCTGAAGGACGCCAATTTTGGAGAGCTGTTCGTGGGTAATTACCGTCCAGAGGGTATCGACCACCTGTTTCTTTCTATTCAGACCTTCAACTCTCAGGATTTCACCGCCAAGACTGCCCCGGACTTTTATGACTACATCGTTGTAGACGAGTTCCACCATGCGGCAGCGCCTACCTATCAGAAGCTACTGTCCTACTATCAGCCCCAAATTCTCCTGGGCCTGACTGCTACCCCAGAGCGTATGGACGGCAAAAGTGTACTGCCCTACTTCAACAACCGGATTGCCGCGGAAATTCGCCTGCCGGAAGCCATTGACCGCAAGTTGCTGTGTCCCTTCCAGTATTTCGGTGTCACCGACACAGTGGATCTGAACACATTGAAGTGGAGCGCCGGCGGCTACGATAAGGGAGAGCTTTCCAATCTATACACTCTCAGCGGAGCTGTGGCCAATCGCCGCGCCGATCTGGTGGTGTCCTCGCTCTTGAAGTATGTGACCGACATCGATGAGGTAAAGGGCCTGGGCTTCTGTGTTTCTATCGAGCATGCGGAGTTTATGTGTCACTATTTCAACGATCACGGGATTCCGTCCATCTTTCTAACTGGAAAATCCTCCGATGAGGAGAGAAAAGCCGCCAAAGGGCGGCTGGTGAGTGGCGAGATTCGTTTCATCTTCGTGGTGGACATCTACAACGAGGGTGTTGACATTCCTGAGGTCAACACCGTGCTGTTCCTACGTCCCACCGAGTCCCTGACCATCTTCCTCCAGCAGCTGGGCCGTGGCCTGCGGCTTGCGGAGGATAAGGAGTGCCTGACGGTGCTGGACTTCATCGGCCAGGCCAATAAAAAGTATAATTTTGAGGATAAGTTTGCCGCCCTACTGTCTAACACTACCCGCAGCGTGACACGGGAGATCAAGGACGGATTTGTCTCCGCACCTAAGGGCTGCTACATACAGTTGGAGAAAAAGGCTGCCAAATACATTCTGGATAACATTCGCGCCTCCTATGGCAATACCGCCGGTTTGGTGGCTCGAGTGGCCAGTTTTGCGGAAGATAGCGGTTTGGAACTGACCCTGGCAAATTTCCTGGACTATTACCACTTGGACCCCAGGGCAATTTACAAGTTTTCTTCTTTCTCCCGTATCTGTGCCCGGGCGGATATGATTGCGGATTTCAGGGAACCGCTGGAGGAGGTGCTCACAAAAGCCCTTGGTCGGTTGGCCGTTGTGGACTCCCGGCGCTGGATTCACTTTTTGTTGGACCTGCTGCTCCGTCTGGACGATGTGGACTTTGCGGCAATGGGCGAGCTGGAGCAGCGGATGCTCCAGATGTTCTATGTGACTGTTTGGAGCAAGGCGGCGGAGAGCTGGGCATCCGATGAGATGCTGGACAACCTGTATGCCCTCTCAGACAGCCCGGTGCTGCTGGGTGAGCTTCTGGACCTGCTCCGCTACCGATACGAGCAGATTGATTTTATTGACGAGCCAGTGGAACTGGGTTTTGACTGCCCACTGGACCTCCACTGCACCTATACCCGGGATCAGCTACTGGTGGCGATGGATTTTTTGAAACCGGCGACAGTACGCGAGGGAGTCAAGTGGTTGCCGGAAAAGCAACTGGATGTGTTCTTTGTGACACTGAATAAGGCAGATAAAGACTATTCGCCCACCACCATGTATCACGATTATTCTATCAATGAAAACCTGTTCCACTGGCAGAGCCAGAGCACCACGGCGGCGGACTCTCCCACCGGCCAGCGGTATATCCATCACCAGAAGCGAGGGAGCAAGGTGCTGCTGTTTGTTCGGGAATTCAAGGCGGACCGGATCACAGGAGGCGCCGCGGCCTATACCTTCCTGGGAACGGCAAACTATGTGAAGCATGACGGGAGTAGGCCCATGAATATCACATGGAAGCTGGACCGGCCAATTCCGGCGAAGTTTTTGAAGAAAACAAATAAATTGGTGGTGGGATAAATGACTGAAGTAGTAGCAGCCCTCATCTGGGATCAGGACAAGTTTATGATTTGCCAGCGCCCGGCACACAAGGCCCGTGGTCTTCTCTGGGAGTTCGTTGGAGGTAAGGTGGAGCCCGGAGAAACAAAAGAGCAGGCGCTCATTCGGGAATGTCAGGAAGAATTGGCAGTCACGCTGGATGTGGGCGAGGTGTTCATGGATGTGGTTCACGAATACCCCGATCTAACGGTTCACCTGACGCTGTTTCATTCGACCATCCGTGAGGGTACCCCCCAGAAATTGGAGCATAATGACATCCGTTGGATTACGGTGGATGAAATTGATCAGTACGCATTTTGCCCTGCGGATAAGGAGATTTTGAGGAGACTAAAGGATGCCTACTAAAGCCTATTACAAACTGGTGCGGGATCGCATTCCGGAAATTATCGAAGCAGATGGGAAAAAATATGTCTGTGAAAAACTTTCCGACGAGGACTATCTTTCCCTTCTGGACCAGAAGCTGAACGAGGAGCTGGCTGAGTATCAGGAGAGCAAATCTCTGGAGGAACTGGCCGACCTTCTGGAGGTCATGCAGGCTGTCGTAAAGGCCCGCGGCTGGACATTGGAAGAACTGGAGCAGGTACGGGTAGAGAAAGCGGCCAAACGGGGCGGATTTGAGAAGAAAATCTTGCTGAAGGAAGTGCAGGGATGAGCGGTTCAGCGATACAGGATTTAGTTGCAGAAAAGATAAAAATACTTTACAGCATATCTCAGGAACTGGAAAGCCTGTTTCCTGGAAGGCACTATACGCCAGACGGCCACATGATTGGGAGTATTGGTGAAGCTTTGGCAGCCTGTTGCTATGGGCTAAAGCTATTCGAAGCATCGGAGAAAACACATGATGGACAAGCCCCCGATGGACGCCTGGTTCAGATCAAAGCAACACAAATTAATCGTATTGCTATTTCCAGTGAGCCGGAATGGCTGCTCGTGCTGAAGATACATAAAGACGGCACTTTTTCCGAGGAGTACAACGGGCCCGGCAAACTGGCCTGGGAGCATTGCGGGAAAATGCAGAAAAATGGTCAGCGCCCTATTTCTCTGGCAAAACTGCGGCAACTTCAACCAAGAGTCCCGCAATCTGAACGACTAAAGCAAATAATGTGAGGTGACCTCCATGCCTACCTACCGCTCCGCCTCCGGCAGCAGTGCTGAGGATTTGTTCATCGAACTATTCTCCGACACTTTTGGCGCTGAGAAAGCCGGCTATCTCTATTCCCAGTACCCTTTCTCCGACATCTACCAGAACAGCCGGTTTGCTGACTTTCTGATCGAAAACGGCGGGCGGAAGGTGGCCATTGAGATCGATGATGAGGCGTCCCACAACCCCAAGCTGGTATCCCAAAACAAATTTTACGACGACCTGCTCAAGCAGAACAGCATGATCTACCTGGGCTGGGACGTGTACCGCTGGGCGGTGCGGCAGATGCAGCAGCAGCCAGAGACCGTCAAGGACGAACTTCGGGTATTCTTGGGACAGCACCCCAGTTTCAGGGAAATCGAAGACTATCTCCCCACCCAGCGGGGCAAGTCTCTGGACGGCTCCAAGCTGGAACTAAAGGAACACCAGAAGCAGGCACTGACAGCCCTGGAAGAGATGCGCTGCAACTTCGAAACCATCGCCCTTCTCTACCACGCCACCGGCACCGGCAAGACGGTGACCGCCGTCATGGACGCCAAGCGGTTTGGAAAGCGTACGCTGTTCCTGGCCCACACGGTGGAACTGGTAGATCAGGCCTCCAAGACCTTCCGGGAACTGTGGCCGGAGGTCGCTGTAGGCAGTTATGTTGAGAGCCGCAAAGAGAAGGAAGCTTATGTGGTCTGCGGCAGCATCCAGAGCGTGGCATTGAATCTGGAGCGGTTCACGCCGGATGACTTCGGCTACATTATCGTGGATGAGGCCCACCACGCCTCCGCCGATACATATCAGAAGGTTCTGTCCTACTTCACGCCGGAATTTACCCTGGGCCTGACCGCTACACCGGAGCGGGCCGACGACAAGAACATCCTGGACATCTTCAAGAACACCGCCCACAAGCTGGATATCCAGACCGCCGTGGAGATCGGCGAGCTGGTTCCGGTGCGGTGCATCCGCATCCACACCAACATCGACTTGACCAAGGTACGGTTCAACAGTGTCCAGTACAACATCCGGGATCTGGAGAGCAAGATCTATGTGCCGGAGCGCAATCAGCTCATTGTGGACACTTGGCTCCAGTATGTGAGGGACAAGCGGACCGTTATCTTCTGCGCCTCCGTCAAACACGCCCAAGAGATCGCCGGGCGGCTTCATGATGCCGGTGTGGTAGCCGAGGCGGTGTCCGGAGAGATCAAGGCCAGCGACCGCAGGGAGATATTGGCCCGCTTTGAGAAGGGCGAGGTCAAGGTGCTGTGCGCCTGCGACCTACTCAACGAGGGCTGGGACTGCCCGGCCACGGAAGTTCTGTTCATGGCCCGGCCCACCATGTCCAAGGTGCTCTATACCCAGCAGCTGGGCCGCGGCATGCGGTTGTCTCCCGGCAAGGAGAGCCTGATGGTGTTTGATTTCGTAGACAACGCCAGTCAGTACAACATGCCCTACTCTATGCACCGACTGTTCCGGCTAAAGGAGTACAAGCCCGGCGCCCTGGTGCTGGGCACCAAACGGCAGAAAACCGCCGAGCAGGGGCTTTATGAAAAGGGAGAACGCCCGGATGCCCTCATTGACTGGCCAGTGGATGCCTTGGACTATGAGCTGGTAGACATCTTCAACTGGCAGGAGGAGGCCGCCGGTATGATCTCCCAGATGGAGTTTGTCCGGCGGGTGGATGTGCAGACGGAGACCATTGAACGGTATGTCCGGGATGGCCTGCTGGTACCGGATCTGGTGGTGCCCATGAGTGAGCACCGGATCTTCAAATACTTCAAAGAGGAGACGCTCCAGAAGTATGCCCAGCAGTATGGTTGGACATTGATCGACGACTCCAACCGCAAAGATCTGTTTCTGGATATGGTGCGGCAGATGGATATGAGCTATTCCTACAAACCGGTACTGTTGAAGGCAGTGCTCCAGTTTGCAGACGACAAAGGCCGAGTGAAGCTCAGCGACATTGTCACCTACTTCCGGGAGTTCTACGAATCCCGCCGGGCGGCTGGGCTGGTGGTGGAAAAGGCCAACAGCATTTACGCCAAGGGCGGCTATACAGATGCCCAGGACCAGCGGAATATCCTGTCCAACCCCTTCAAACGGTTTGAGGATATGCAGATGCTCCACCATACCAAGAGCCTGGGCGTGATCCAGGTGGACGAGTCCGTCTGGAAGAAACTGACCCGGGATGAAAAGCAGGAGATCGAGCGGATCTGCGATGAAAAGCTGGAGCAGTATTACAGCCGATTCCAGGCCACACAAACGGAGGGCGCCATCAAATGAATCAAGAGATATTAAATAAACTCAAACATGCGTCAGAGCTGTCACCTGGTGAGCATGATGGCAGCTATGAACTGGTGCGTACGATTGTTTCCGCCTATCGTGATGTAGATGAGGCCGTGCTGGACTACCATGATTTGAATGCCATTTATCTCATGTGCATTGGAACATGGCGGCACAGCTATGACAAAAAACACGAAGCAGTCCACGCAACACATCTGCCCGAGGTACGCAAGCAAGAATTGGATCACCTGATTGATGACCTGAGAAGCCGAGCGGAGGCTGGTGCATACAAAAACCAGGAAAAAGCCGTTGACAGCACAGGTCATATTGGGATGTTCGGCACCGGGTTTTACTCATTTCAAAATAAAACAGATCCGAAATCGGTGCGCGCCTTTATCAAGATGTGCATAGATCTTCTGGATATGACGGTCGATGAGGATATGTTCCGGCGTGCCGCATTGGTGCTCACAAAGTCTTTTCATGGGATGCAGGCTGCCTCTGCCTCTGTTGTACTTCATTGCTTAAAACCGCTTACCTTCCCCGTCATTAACAGCAATGTGGGTAGCGAGGATATTTTTGCAGCACTGGGGATCGAACTGAAATCCCGGGGCAAATTGGAAACTTATGTAGATAACTGCAGAAAAATCAAGGCCTTCCGGGATACTAATTTCTCATTCAAAAATTATCGAATTTTGGATATGGCGGCATGGGAGTTGTCCTCTGATCCCATCCGTCGGATTATAAGCCAATACAAAGAGTCCTTTGCAACTTGGATCCCACAGGAGATATATAAGTGGCGTGCCGTCCAATGCTTCCAGGAGCATTGGGTACCAAAGAGAGCGGATTTTGCAGAAATGCTGAAGGAAGCCTTGGCACAGGCAAGCAATTTGATGGACACCAATTACTCCTTCCCCCGCAAGATGATCACATTTTTTGCGGAACAGGAGCCCGATACAGTTCGATTCATGTTTCAGAAACTTCTGGATCCCGAAGCAGACGTGATTGAGCAAATCCAAAACTTTAAGCAAAACGCAGATGCTCTGTTATCCAGATATCAGTTGAAAGAAAGTATGAAACAACATTATCAAGGTGACCGTACCATCTGTACCTATCTGTTCTTTGCACGACCGAACCAACATTTTCTCTATCAATACGGTAAGCTCAAGGCATTTCTGGCGGAGACTGGCTTGAGTGCCACTTACAAAATGGGAGATATCCAGAATGTACTCACCTATCATGAGGTTGCAAGCAAAGTCCTTGCCTGTGTTCAACAGGACAGCGAGCTGCTGAACATGTTCGAAACAAAGCGAGCGGAGTTCGGGAGTGAATATTACCCAGATGCTGAACATCACCTGTTAGCCGATGACATTATCTACTTTGGAAGCCAGCTGTATAAAAGCGATTATTGGCCCTCCTTGGCAGAGTATGACCCGGAGATTAGTACAGAGCAGTGGTTAGAACTTCTTGTAGATAGAACAATCTGTACAGCGGAAAATTTACAAATTCTGAAAGCCATCCAACAGGTAGGCGGAGAGGCAACCTGTAAACAACTGAGTCTAAAATTAGGGGATACTTCTGCCCACTATAACGGCAGTATGGTTCAGCTTGCCCGAAGAGTACAGGAAAAAACAGGCTGTCCGCTGGTTCAGAATGAAAACAATGATCAGAAATGGTGGCCCATCCTATTTGTAGGCCGCACCGCCCTCCAGGATCAACCCGGCACATACTCCTGGAAGCTCCGTGATGAATTGGCAGAAGCACTGAAACTCCTGCCGCAGAAAGAGGTGAACAACCCCATGTCTTTTGCAAAGAATACGATCCTCTATGGTCCTCCAGGAACAGGAAAGACCTACCAGACGGTCAATTATGCCGTGGCGATCATAGAGGGAAAATCACTGGAAGAGGTCCAGATAGAAAACCACGAAGAGGTTCTGAAGCGGTACCGGCAGTACCGGCAGGATGGGCGGATCGAGTTTACAACTTTCCATCAGTCTTTCGGCTACGAGGACTTTATTGAAGGCATTCGCCCAGTTTTTGCAGAGGACAAAGAAGAGAACTCCGGAGACATTTCCTATGAGATTGCCGATGGTGTATTTAAAAAATTCTGCGCAACAGCACAGCCCCCCGCAGTAGACCCCAATCAAAACCCCTACGGTTTCTCAGAGGTCCCAACGATCTGGAAGGTGTCTCTTGCAAGCACAGGAGATAATTCGATTCGAGATTACTGTATGAAGCATGGCTGTATTCGGATTGGATGGGATGAATACGGGGAAACCATCACGGATGACATGGACTACCATGTGGGTGGTAAAACCGTACTTAACGCATTCTTGTCCAGAATGCAGCCAGGAGATATTATTCTTTCCTGCTATACTGCGCACTCCATTGATGCTATCGGTGTTGTAACTGGAGAGCCCGAATGGCATCCAGAGTTCGAACACTATAAACGGCTGCGCACTGTTAAATGGCTGATTCAAAAGAAAAGCATTCCAATTACAGACTTTCGCCTCGAAAAAAGTTTGACATTGTCTACGGTTTACCGACTCAACACGACGGTTACAAATGTGATAGACGTTTTGAACAAAAACGGTTTTTCAGGTGTAGCGCTAGCAAAAGGCATCAAAGGTCCCTACGTATTTATCATTGACGAAATTAATCGCGGCAATATCTCGAAGATTTTTGGTGAACTCATCACTTTGATTGAGCCGTCCAAGCGTCTGGGGCAAAGTGAAGAATTACAAGCCAAGTTACCTTATTCTCACGAAGCATTTGGAATCCCAGACAATGTCTATCTGCTGGGCACCATGAATACGGCGGACCGTTCCATCGCTATGTTGGATACTGCCCTTCGGCGCCGGTTCAGTTTTGTGGAAATGATGCCGGATAGCAGCGTCTTGGATGGCGTAGAAGTCGAAGGCATTTCTATCAGTGGGCTGCTTACGACATTGAACCACCGAATCGAGGTGCTGTTTGATCGGGAGCATACGCTGGGGCATGCCTTCTTTACCCCCCTGCGCCAATCTCCGTCCATTCAGGCCTTAGGTGAGATCTTCCGAGATAAAGTGATTCCGCTTCTTCAGGAGTACTTCTATGATGACTATGAGAAGATCTGTCTGGTCCTTGGTGATAGAAAGCGTCCGGAGCAGCAACAATTTTTCAAGGTTGAAACCGCTGATTTGCAGAGTTTGTTCGGTGTGGAACCTGAATTTGAAGTAAACCCCACATACCACCTTAATCCAGCTGCTTTCTTTGATGCAGAAGTATACCGAAATCTCTGACAGCTGTATTCCGTTGGGAGGTGAGCTCCATTGAGACAATATACCATTCAGGAATACATGGGGTTTACCCGGAATGGACCACCGCGGGCAGGTATGATCTCTCTGCCGGAACATGCCTTTGATCAGCTAGAGCAGTTTATTCTCTCCAACCGGTATGAAAGCTCCAGTGCCCAGCCGCTGGAGTTGATGAGTCTGAGCGCAAGGCCTGGCATAGGTAAGGTGATTACCGCCAAAAATTATGTAGGAGTAATCACCACCAGAGACGGAACAGAGATTGAGATCCTACCCAAACTGACGCTGGCGGGGGATAACAGTGACCAGGCCGTCCGCAAAGTGTTTCTCACCATGCTGCGAACGGTCCAAGAGGCTCCGTTCAAGAAATTTCGTACTGCTCACCTGAATACTTCCCGCATGCGCTTGTTGGACCTGTTTGTGCGTATGTTTCTGGATGAGGCACACCGGCTGATTCAACGCGGCTTAAAATCGGATTATACGGTAACGCAGGACAATGAATCTTGTGTCCGTGGAAAAATCATATTCTCGGAACATATTCGAAAAAATCTGCTGCACCGGGAGCGAATCTTCATAGAGTACGATGTGTTCAGCGTGGACTGCCCGGAAAACCGCCTGGTCAAGTCTACAGCGCTCTACTTGCAGCGACACACCACGGATTTGCAAAACCGTAAGGATCTGCGGATTGTGTTATCCGTCATGGAACAAGTTCCGGTGTCCAAAAATGTGGAGCAGGATTTTCAGCGCTGTGGGCAATCCCGCTCCATGGCAGATTACCAGCGACTTCTGGAGCTGTGCCGGGTATTTTTGCAGGGAAAGAGTTTTACTGCTTTCTCTGGTGGAGAAGCCGCACTGGCACTTCTCTTTCCCATGGAGCTCGTATTTGAAAGCTATGTGGCGGCAGTCTTACGACAGCATTTGGATTCCAAGCAATATCGAGTTCATGTTCAGGCAAAAGGCAAATATCTCTTTGAACTACCACAAAAACAGTTTGCCCTACGGCCAGACTTGGTGATTGAAGATTTGAATAGCGGAGAGCAGACCGTATTAGATACCAAGTGGAAACTTCTATCTCCCCAGTGGCACAATTATGGAATCTCACAGGCCGATATGTACCAGATGTACGCATACCAGAAGGAATATAATGCAAAACAGACGGTATTGCTTTATCCGAATTGTGATGCAATGGCAGATCAGAAAAATCCTATCTACTATTCTTCTCCCAGTGGGAGTCTGGTCAGAGTACAGACATTGCTTTTAGATTCTCCACTTGCTATGGCCGAAGCGGTAAAACAACTGCTGGATACAACACTCCAGCCTTCAAAATAGTAACTACGGCCAATCACAAGCAGAAATCGGCAAAACGTGAGAAGGAGGTTTGCGATGGATAGCAGAAAATATATGCTTCTGGTCAATGGCCAGGATAAGAGCGACTCCGTCGCCAGCTTCCGCTTTCAGGACAGCATGTGCGAGGTGATCTATGCCAATTCCCCAAAGGCCTATCACTACCGTGCCGAAAAAGTACAGCTTCTGAAGGTACAAAGCCGGATCGATCCCTCAGATCTCATCATTATTGTTGATGGTGATACCATTCAGCAAGTAGATGAGATTTTGGATTTTGGCCCCTTTTACCGTTTTCTCCGAACAGGAAAAAAAGCCCTTACATACTCAAAAGGCCAAGTGGAACTCCAGAAAAACTGCCTGAAGAACCAGAAGCAGGCGGGCGTTTTTGAATACTTCAAAGAAACAGCAGCGGAGGTCAGTCTGGTAGCCGAAGGCGGCCTCAACATCCTGAGCACCCAGTATGAGCGGATCAAAAGTGTCAGCGATGCAACCGTGTTGTCCTGCTATCTGGATTCTTCGAAGAAGCCCACCGTGCAGGTGCTCCCTGAGGCAGTCATTTACCCCTTTGGTCTGAACCAAAGCCAGAAAACAGCGGTGGAGAACGCCCTTTCCTCCCAAGTCAGTATCATCCAGGGGCCTCCCGGTACCGGGAAAACACAGACCATTCTGAATATCATCTCCAATGCGGTTCGAAATGGTCAGACGGTAGCTGTTGTCTCCAACAACAACTCTGCCACCTTGAATGTAGCGGAAAAATTGGAGAAGAAGGGTCTCTCTTTCCTGACTGCTTTTCTGGGGAGCCGTGCCAATAAGGAGCACTTTCTGGAGACACAGACTGGACAATACCCAGATATGTCGGCTTGGGTTCTGGAGCAGGAGGAGAAGTCACAGCTGGATCAGGAGGTGACCGTCCTCTCTAAAGAACTCAGTGAGATGCTCAACGCGAAAAACCGCATTGCCACCATCGAACAGGAACTCCTCCAACTGACGCCGGAACAACACTATTTTAGTGAGTACTACAACACCTATGCCCAGGCACCAAAGGATGCGGTGAAGGGTCTCTCCTCCCAAAAGATTTTATCCCTTTGGTTAGAGTACGAGCAGCATGCCCAGCAGGAGAGTAAATTGGGTCTGCTCCAAAAGATATCCATTCTCTTTCGCTTCAATCGCAGTGCGCTGAAAGTGTTCCTCCAGAGGCCGGAACTGGTGATCCCGTACCTCCAGCGGCAATTCTATGTGGTGCGCCGACAAGAATTGACGGAAGAGCGGGCTCAACTGGAGAAGAAGCTGGAGCAATATGCATTTGACGAAAAGATGGCAGAACTGACGGAAAAGTCTCTGCGGTTGTTCCAGGCGGAACTGAGCGAAAGATTCGATTGGCGAAAACCACGTCGACGCTTTGAGATACGGGATTTTCGCGGAAAGTCCAGGGAATTTAATCGGGAGTATCCAGTGATCTTAAGTACGACTTACTCCATTAAAGGCACACTAAACTTTGAACATATTTATGACTACCTGATCGTGGACGAGGCATCCCAGGTAGACCTGGCCACTGGTGTACTGGCTTTTGCCTGTGCTCGCAACATCGTCATTGTGGGAGATCTCCAGCAGCTTCCCAATGTGCTGGACAGCAAAAACTTCCAGGACAGCGAGGCGGTCTGGTCGCGGTATTCTCTCCCGGAGATCTACCATTTCTCTGCCCACAGTCTGCTCTCCTCTGCCATTGCCACATGGCCGGAGGCTCCCACGGTTCTCCTGCGGGAACACTATCGCTGCCATCCCAAAATCATCAATTTCTGCAACCAGAAATTCTACGGTGGGAAGCTCATCGTCATGACAGAGGACCATGAAGAGCCGGATGTCCTGACCATGTATCGGACAGCGCCTGGCAACCATGCCCGAGGTCACCTGAATCAAAGACAGATCGACGTGATTCGGCAGGAGGTACTCCCAAATCTGACGAGACAGGGGTATGAGAGCATCGGGATCATTACACCATACAGAGATCAGGTGGCGGCAATCCAAACACAGCTGGGCAAGGACCTGGAAGTAGCCACCGTCCATAAGTTCCAGGGCCGGGAGAAGGACGCCATCATTCTCACCTCGGTGGATAATGTTATTACCGACTTTGTGGATGACCCCAGAATGCTGAATGTAGCAGTATCCCGGGCAGTAAAGTCTTTAGCTGTCATTACCTCCCAAGATCCAAGGAACGATTGGACTAACTATGGTGATCTGGCCCGCTATATTGAGTACAACAACTGTGCGGTGATTGAGAGTGCGGTCTACTCCGTTTTTGACTTGCTCTATCAGGGGTATGCCGAGCAACGACGAGCCTTTCTGAAAAAGCATGGGCGAGTTTCGGAATATGACTCGGAAAATCTTCTCTATGCAGTAATCCAGAATGTTCTCCAGAAGGAAGAGTTTTCTTTTGTGGACTGTGCGGTCCATGTGTCGTTGGTCAATCTGGTGAAAGACTACTCCATGTTGACAGAGGAGGAAACCGCATACGCCCGCAATCCCCTGACCCATGTGGACTTTCTCTTGTTCCGCAGGATGGACAAGTCTCCTCTGTTGGCGGTAGAGGTAGATGGCACCGCATTCCATGCTACAGGAAGCACCCAGGCAGGCAGAGATGAAAAGAAAAACCGCATTTTTGAACTGTGCGGTATCCCGCTGTTGCGACTCCGGACAGATGGGAGCGGTGAAAAGGAACGAATTGAGCAGGGGCTGAGGGCAACGCTCTCCATAGGTCAGTGAATATATCAAAGTTCCCCCGATATCACGCAGAAAAGAGGAAACACACAATGAATGTCATCTGCTTCGGTGACTCCAACACCTACGGATATGACCCCCGAGGCTATTTCGGCGGGCGCTATGACGTGGACTGCCGGTGGGTGGACATCTTGGCTGCGGAAACCAGCTGGACCGTCTGCAACATGGGGCAGAATGGCCGGGAGATCCCCACTGTTGCCCCCTCCTTCCCTGCAGACACGGATCTGCTGATCGTCATGCTTGGGACCAACGACCTGCTTCAGGGCAGAAGTCCGGAACAGGCCGCTGAACGGTTGGAGCGGTTCCTCTCTGGCATCCCCCTGGATCGAAGCAAGATCCTGGTGATCGCCCCGCCGCCGGTGAAACGGGGCACGTGAGTGTCAGACCAACAGCTCATTAACGATTCCCGCACCTTTGCCCGGCTCTGTCAAGTCCTGGCGGAGCAGCTGGGCATCCGCTTTGCCGACGCCGTGAAGTGGGATATCCCCCTGGCTTACGACGGTGTCCACTTTACGGAGCAAGGGCACAGAGCCTTTGCAGCCGGACTTTTGGAGGTACTTAAATGAAACGAATTCTGCCCATGCTGATTTCTCTTCTGCTGGTGTTGACTGGGTGCAAGGGAAATACCTCAGACGGATACCAGCAGATCACCCAGGAAGAGGCCAAAGAGATGATGGACACCCAGGAAGTCATCATCCTGGATGTACGGGAGCAGGATGAGTACGACAGCGGCCACATCCCTGGCGCGGTCCTGTTGCCGGTGGGAACCATCGACGAGGATACCGCCGCAGAGGTGATCCCTGAAAAAGATTCCACGGTGCTGGTCTACTGCCGCAGCGGGAACCGCAGCAAGACAGCATCCTCTGCCCTGGCGGAACTGGGCTACACCAACATCTACGAATTCGGCGGTATCAATACCTGGCCCTATGAAACTGAGTCATAAACTCGGAAATGACAGGTGTAAGCACGAGCACGCGTCTCAAAATCTGCATTGCCTATTCAAAAGAATACGGGATCGGCTGAATCGCCGATCCCGTTGTTCATTTTCTGCCGACTTGTCCTTACGACTCCTTCAGCCACCGCTCAAATTCTTTCAATGTGAGTGCCCCTACGTCGCACTCGCTCCTTTTCTCTCTGGCCTGCTCGCTCCAGGCGGAGAACTCCTCCTGGGTCAGCTTTCCGGCCTTGATCCGGGCAAAGCGCTTTTTGTACTCCTTGCGGTAGGCCTTAAACACCAGATCATTGGACCGCTTCAGTTCCCACGCCTGGGAAGCTCCCCTCTCCCGGCAGGTCTGCTGACCTTCGGCCACCGGGCGTTCACAGTACTCTGCACTGACCCGGCCGGTCTGCGGAAAATAGCGGCCACAGCTTTTGCACCGCCGGACGGTGATGCCCCGTTCCACGCAGCTACGCAGGGAGTAGTCAATCATATCCAGGAGCTCCGAGGCGTACAAAACCGAAGCACACCGATCTGACTCCACCGGTTCGAAGCTCAGCGGGATCGGGCGGAAGGCGAACATGCCCGGGCGGATGGGTTCGCCATCCAGGTACTGCAGGAAGGCCTGCTTCTGGGGATCCCGCCCCGCCTTGTCCACGTCCAGCACCAGGTCAAAGAAACGTTGGATCTGCTCCTGGTACCGTGGGAGCTGCTCCGGCAGCTGACGCAGTTCCGAGAGCATGTTCCAGTCCTCCTCACTGCCCCAGTCCTGGTCAAGTCCCATGCAGTTCATCCGCTCAAACCAACGCACGTACAGAAGGCGAAAATAGATGTGCCGGGCCGCCAGCTTTCCCAGTTCCATCATGGCTGCTGTCCCCGCCTCCCGGTCACCCTCGGCAATTCTGCGCTCCCAGCTGTCGCCAATCTTCTGGAACATCGGTGTAAGCTCCCTGCAGTCCAGTTCCAGGAACGACAGCAGACTCTCCAGAAAGGGAAGGACCTTCCTTGCGGAGGGTGCCCCCTGCACCCCATACGCATCGAACTCAAAAATCTCATGTCTTCCTGAAACGTACATTTTCGCGTACCACATAGCCACCTCCAAAATCGACATATCGAAAAATTATTTTATAATAAGTCTTGACAGATGTCCGCTCCTGGGTTACGATAATGTCGCGGAGCTGTCTAATTAAAAGTTACGGTAAGTCTACCACCGTAAGGGCAATTTGTCAATGGAAAGACAGCCGCAAAGTCACTGCACCTTGACAAGGGAATACCCATCACCAGAGACGATACTCCCCGGAAAAGTAATGCCAGGACACTGCCGCAGGGCTCCGACAGCCGAGCGTACCAAAGGGAAGGAAACGCCGTGAAGGTCAGACAAGGCCGCAGGGCAGGAACGGGTATGGTGTGTGGCAAGCAATTGATCTATAAAGGAGGACACACATGACAGTTTCGAACATCCGCAAAACCGCCGCAGCAGTCCGGCGGTCAGCTGTGTTTCGGAACACACAACGTGAATCTGTGTTTCGTCCGACAGAGAGGCCTCCGAAACGCAGGAAATTTTCTCTGAATTTTTTCTCGGAGGGAACTAATTTTGATCGTATCCAACTATAAGCACTATGAGGAGCTCCCCTTGTTCCTCAACGCGAAAACTGTGGCACAAGTACTGGGCGTGTCCATCTCCACCGCCTACGAATTGTTCCACGAACCCGGCTTCCCCACGCTGCGCGTGGGCAGCCGAATGGTGGTCCCCAAGGAGAAGTTCATCCAGTGGGTAGAGCTGCAGTCGGGAGGTGACGCCACATGAGCCGGCAGACCTGGACAAAGCGCGACCCCATCAAAAACTACTTCCCCCTCCCCAACGAGATCTACTCTCTGGGACTATCCCCCGGTGCGGTGGTAGTCTACGGCTACCTGATGCGCCAGGAGGACCGGAAGACCTACCAGTGTCTGGCCAGCTACCGAACGATTGGGGAAGCGGTGGGAATGAGCGTCAACACGGTGCGCAAATATGTAATCGAGCTGGAGGACCGGGGTCTGATTCGAACAGAGCGCACCACTGTTACCACCTGGGACGGCCGCACCCGCAATGGCTGTCTCCGCTACCACATCCTGCCCATCCAGATGTCCATCAACCAGTTTTATGAGGGACAGATCCAGGAAGCTGAGCGTGCAATGGAACAGTGGAAAGCAGATGAACGTCTGAATCAGTACACAAAGCGGGGAGGTATATGACCGTGTGGCACAAGCTCATGGACGCGCTCCTGGAATCGGACCCGCTTCTGGCCGCCAAACGTACAGCAGACATCAAGAGATACACCGTCCGGCGCTGGCAGAAAATCCACGGCACTCCCCTGGACGCACAGCAGGTCCAGCTCTATCTCTGCGACGTCCGGCACGGAGATCTCACCCAGGAACAGCGTTTGTTCGTGAAACAGTGCCAGGAGGAAATAGACGTATGTTACCGGTCGGCCCTTTTTCGACTTCTGGTATCGGGAGAGATGGTGCGGCTGCACTTGGCCTCCGACATCGGAGAGGCCGCCGCTCTCCTCTCCCCTGCCGTCCCGGCCGCCTCTGAGCCGTAATCGCCCCGTGTGGCCTCCTGTACGCCTGCGTGTGCCTTTTTCTCTCACAGCAGGAGCCCGGATACCCCCGGCTCCTGTCCCCCAGTTTTCCGCCGGATTTGCGGAGATTTGGGCCGTTGGATTTGAGTACAAGGAAAAAGGGGCGGACACCTGGCCGGTGCCTCCCGCCCCGAAAACACCGGACCCGCAGGGCGGGCCGGCGGTACCGGTCACAGCGTCGCTTTTGGCAGTCTGGTACCCAATACCGGTGCGGAAACCAACCAAAACTCCAGAAAAATCAAGGGGTTCCGAAGGTACACCCTTGGTACCGGGGAGGTGAATCTATCCTATGTCCGAAAAACGCGTTAAGGCGGGAATCGCCCTGACCCCCAAGCACCTGAAACTGTGCGACGAGAATCTGACACGGGCCGGCGTCCGCTCCCGCAACAGTTTTGTGGAACGGGCCATTGAGTTCTATGTGAACTATCTGCTCACCCAGGAGCTGCCCCAGCTCCACAGGGACGGCTTTGACACAAACCGATTCGAGACCCTGTGCAAATCCCTGGGAACAGGCCAGTACAAGATGGCGGTGGAGCTGGCCACGGTGGCCCGTCTGCTGTCCACAATTCTGAACACCAACAGTGAGGAGCTGCGCTGGATTCGGGAGGACAGTGCCCAAGAGGTCAAGAACCTGGGCAGCGTGCCAACCTTCCAGAAGTGCTGGCAGCGCCAAATACAGGGCCATCCTTTCACAGAGTGACACCGCACATGAGCAAGCCGCCTCCCGCACCAGCGGGAGGCGGCGCCCCAATCATCTGATCCCAAGCAGGAGCATCACTGCCACACCCACCGCGATGGGGAACAGGAGAAAGAAAACTTGAGCGAATCCGCTTCGCTTTTCTTTGCTGCGGAATGCTCTGCCGGGATCATCCAGATAGTACAGCTGGATCTGCACCGGCGGGACGGCGCGCTCCAGGTATTTGTACTGATACTGTTTTCCGGAGACCTCATAGGCGTAGGTGGCGTGATAGTGCGAGGTGGTCTTCTCATCAGGCGTGACGCCGTCATCCCAGTATTTGATCCGCTTGGCCGTCACCACATGGCCCAGGGCGACTGCTTTCTCCACGCGCCTGCTATGGGGCGGATGGGCATGGGACCACCGCACCTCCAGGATAAAGAGGATAACAGTGACGGCGATGCCGACCACGGCACCGGGCTGGAGCACGGACGTTCCGAACTCTTCCATTAGTGCAATCACTTCCGCCATAGGATCTCCGTCCCCCTGCTCTGCACAGTCTGTATGAAAATCATATCACAGCGGCGGCGGGGAGACAAGGTGTTTGATAGCCCGTACCAGAGTTTCTGAAAATGATAACTTTCTGAAAATAGTTGCGGTTGGGGGTGGCTATTGGGAGGAAGTTCGGGTATTGTGTGTTGCTGATAGGAGCCCACAGGCTCCATGCATGCGAACAACCGAGCGAAGCGAGGCGCTTGGCGAGTCGTAAAAGGAGGCGGCACACATGCGAGACACACTAGAAAATCTGTATTTCGGATCCATCACCCCCAATGAAAGACAAACCAGACCGAACTCGTCCCTGCAAAAAGCCATAGACCAATCGGAGGAGTGCGAAGAGAAACTTACCGCCCGTCTGGAGGAACAAGATAAGGTCCTGCTGCGGCGGCTCCTCAATGCGGAGAATGAGATCTGCAGCACCATGGCACTGGAGCAGTTCATCCTGGGCTTCCGGCTGGGAGCACGCATCGTCCTGGAAGCACTGGACGAGGACAACGGCGAACTAAGCAGCATCTATAAGGAGGAATAGACCATGACAAAGCGACGGCCATCCGGCGACGGCATGGTCCGAAAGCGGGAGGACGGCCGCTGGGAGGGCCGCATCGTGGTGGGCCACAAGCAAAACGGCGAGCCCATCTTTCGGTATGTCCTGGCGAAAACCCAGAAGGAACTGCTGGACAAGCTCCACCGGGACCTGGAGGCCTTTCAGGACGTGGAGCTCACCGAGGACAGCCGCATGACTCTGGGGGAATGGCTGGACCGGTGGATGGAGGACTACGGTGCGGCCACCCTGCGGCCCAACACCCTGCGCAGCTACGAGCAGTTCATCCTGTGCTACATCAAGCCCTATCTGGGGGATAAGATCGTCTCCCGGGTGACCCGCATGGACATTCAAAAGCTGTACCGAAAACTGAAACACGAGGGCCGTGTCCGCGAGCACCCGGAACACGGGCACGAACTGTCGGACACCATGGTGCTCCGCATCCACGCCATGCTCCATCGGTGCCTGAAGGACGCGGAGGCCGCCCATGTGATCGCCCGGAACCCCACCGACGGGGCTGTGGTGCCCAAGGCCAGCTATAAGCCCAAACAGATCCTCACAAAGGAGCAGATGGACATCTTCCTGGCGGCGGTAGACCGCAGCGAGATCTGGCGTGACTTCTTCTACACGGAGCTGACCACCGGCCTGCGGCGGGGCGAGATCTGCGGTCTCATGTGGCAGGACTTCGACGAGAAGGCCGGAACGCTGAGGGTCCTTCGGTCGGTAAATGTCCCCAAGGCCGGAGAGCTGGAGATCGGCGAGACGAAGACCAGCCAGGGCCGGCGGACCATTCGTCTGCCGCCCAGCACCGTCCAGCGGCTGAAGGAGCGGAAAAAGCACGCCGTCAGTCAGTGGATTTTCCCGGAACCTCTGGCTCCGGAGAAGCCGGTACGCCCCAGTGCCGCCTACTACTGGATGAAGCGAATCTTAAGAGAGGCGGGGCTGCCTGCGATCCGATTCCACGATTTAAGGCACACTTTTGCCACCCACGCCCTCACCAGCGGCGTGGACACCAAGACCCTGTCCGGTATCCTGGGCCACACCAACGCCAGCTTCACCCTGGACACCTACACCCACGTGACGCCGGACATGCAGCAGGAGGCCAGCCACATCGTGGGCGGTTTCCTGGAAGATCTCCTGGGGGAAGACCTGAAACCGTGGCAAAGAGACAGGCCGGAGGGAGGTGCCCGCCATGGGTAAGCGGCGTAAAAAGGGCGAGGGCTCCGTCCGCCAGCGGAACGACGGCCGCTGGGAGGGCCGGGTGGTCATCGGCTATGACGAGAAGGGCCTGCCCAGAACGAAAAACGTCCTGGCCAAGACGAAACGGGAGTGCCAGGAGAAGCTGAAACAGCTCCGGGAGACGGTGACCGGCCCCAGGACGGAGAAGGTCCGGCCGGAGATGCCCTTCGGGGAGTGGCTGGACTTCTGGTACCAGAACTATGTGAAACCTCAGATCCGCCCTACCACCCAGGCCAACTACGAGGCGAAGATCTATCAGCACATCATCCCGGAGCTGGGGAAGATCCCCCTGAACCAGCTGGCCCAGAAGGACCTCCAGCAGTTCTATGCCCGGATGAAAACGGGCGGGCGGCTCATCCGCACGGAGCAGTTCGGCAAGGGCCTCTCCGACTCCATGGTACGCGGCCTCCACGCCGCCTGCCGGTCCGCGCTGGAGAAGGCGGTGCAGGAGGAACTGATCCGCACCAACCCGGCGGTGGGCTGCAAGCTGCCGCCCAAGCGGGGCAGGGAAATGCAGGTGCTGGGCCGGGAAGAGCTCCAGCGGTTCCTCATCCAGGCACAGGCAGAAGGTTATTTCGAACTGTTTCTTCTGGACTTATGCACCGGCCTGCGCCGAGGAGAGCTACTGGCTCTCCAGTGGGACGATCTGGATTTCAAGACCGGGGCCCTGACCGTGAACAAGCAGGTCTACGAGGTGAAGGGACAGCTCCAGGTGAGCGTCCCCAAAACCAAGGCGTCCATCCGCAGGCTGGTCCTGCCGCCCGGCGTGGTGGAGGTGCTGCGGCAATACCGGGAGACGGTGGACTCCCGGTGGATGTTTTCCTCGCCGGTCAAAGAGGACATGCCCATGACGCCGGGAGCGGTGCGCCGGCGGCTCCAGATCATTTTGGAGCGGGCCGGGTGTAAGAGGATCAGATTCCACGATTTACGCCACACCTTTGCCACCCTGTCCCTGGAGAGCGGCATGGATGTGAAGACCCTCTCCGCCATGCTGGGCCATGTGTCGGCGGCAACCACCCTGGACATCTACACCCACGTCACAGGGGATATGCAGACCGAGGCGGCGGCCAAGATCGACCGTGGTCTGGGCAACGAGGTACAGGCGGAATCCGTTCAGGCAGAGCAGGACTTGGCTGCGAACTTCCAGCCGGTGCTGAGAAAAACCCGGAAGCCCGGCACCGGGTGCATCACCCAAATCAATGACCACCTGTTCGAAGGCCGCTACTCCCCCACCTGGCCGGACGGCACCAAGCATTCCAAATGCGTCTACGCCCACACTCGGGAGGAGTGCGAGGCGAAACTGAAGGTGCTGATCCAGCAGATGAATGCGGAGCGGCAGGCCTTGCGGGACAAAATGCGGGGCATCGCTCCGCCGGACAAGCTCACCAAAACCCAGAAGAAGATCTGGATGTACATGAAGTTCCACCCCAACGTGACCAGTTATCGGGCCATCGCCAAAGGCGCCGGGGTGACGAGGCACACGGCGGCGAAGTGGTATGCGATGATGCAGGGAATGCTGGGGGGGAATCTGAAATAGAGGAGGATCGTATCATAACTCGATACGATCCTCTTTCATTTGTCATTATATCAATGTTTTCAATCTCATGACGGGCGACGATCTTTGAGAAGGAGTCCCCGGTTAGGGATGAAAGTATTCTGGGTAACGGTCGTCTCCTCGGTTTTCAGGACGCAGAATGGCAGAACCCAACGGTCACATGTTGTCCCGGAGCACGTCCTGATCCCGCAGGACCTTCTCGATGACGGTGCCCCGGACCGCCCTCAGCAGCGGCTTTTTCAGCAGTTCCAGAGGACCGGGCAGCGAGACATCCAGCGGGGACCTGCCGTCCATCAGGCAGACGGTGCTGTGCAGCAGCTCCCGGATGTCGTACACGCTGCCCCACACCTCGGGCACGCCCCGGTCCACCCCCAGCAGGCCGTAGACGGCCTCCATGGCGGTGCGCACGGAGTACTCGGTGGTGAACACGGTGTCCCGGGGGGTATCGGCGAACTGGCCCAGGAAGGCGAAGTTCACACAGCCGTCGGGGATCACATCGGGCCGGTCTCCCCTGGTCCGGGGCATGAAAAAGGCGGTGATGTAGGGCATCATGGTGGGCACGCACACGGCGCTGTGGGCGGCCAGGTCCGGGATCTGCTCCACCGGCACGCCGATGTGGTAGAGCCACTCCTGGGTGATCTCCTTCCCGGTACACTCCTTCATGGGCTTTTTCACATAGTCGCCGGGCACGTCGGTAAAGAGGCCGTACACCCAGACGCACACTCGCTCCGGCTCCTGCTCCTTAAACTGCCCCTGGCGGTTGATGGTCCAGCTCAGCAGCCACTTGGAGTCCTGACAGCTGACGATGCCGCCGGTGACCACCTTCCCGGTGCGGGGGTCTCGCTTGCAGATGTTGGTAATATAGGGGAGGATCTTGTCGTCCAGGGTGGTGATGGTGGCCGACTCCCAGTTGGTCTTGGAGATGTCGGAGCAGAACTTCTCCGGCCGTCCAAAGGCGGGATCCTGCTTGGCGATGTTCTTCCACAAGCTCCAGCAGCCGCTGGTGCGCACCTCCGCGTCCCCGTTGGGGGCGTGGTCCTGGTCGCCGTAGATGGTCCCCTCGGTGCAGGAGCCGTTGGTGACAAACACCAGGTCGCTCTCCGTGAGGACAATGCCCTGCTCCGCGCCGTTGACCCGGCACTCGATGGCGGTGGCCGTCTTTCTGCCGTCCCGGATGTCGAAGATCACGTTGGTGACCTCGGTACCGAAGCGGAAGTCCACCCCGGCGGCCTCCAGGTACTTCTGCATGGGCAGGATTAGGGACTCATACTGGTTGTACCGGGTGAACTTCAGGGCGCTGAAGTCGGGGAGTCCCGCGATGTGGTGGATGAAGCGCTGGAAGTAGAGCTTCATCTCCAGGGCGCTGTGCCAGTTCTCAAAGGCGAACATGGTCCGCCAGTACAGCCAGAAGGTGGAGGAGAACACCTCGTCGTCAAAGACGTCCTCGATGGTCTTGTCGTACAGGTCCTCGTCCGGGGTCATGAAGAGCTTCATGATCTCCATGCAGCCCTTCTGGCTCAGGTTGAACTTCCCGTCGGTGCGGGCGTCCCGGCCCCGGTCCACCGTTGCCCGGCACAGGGAGTAGTTGGGGTCGTGCTTGTTGAGCCAGTAAAACTCGTCCAGCACCGAGGCCCCCGGCTTCTCCAGGGAGGGGATGGAGCGGAACAGGTCCCACAGACACTCGAAGTGGTCCTCCATCTCCCGGCCACCCCGCATCACATAGCCCCGGCTGGGGTCGAAAATGCCGTCGCAGGCCCCGCCGGCCACGTCCATGGCCTCCAGGATGTGGATGTGGTCCCCGGGCATCTGCCCGTCCCGCACCAGGAAACAGGCCGCCGCCAGGGCCGCCAGGCCGCTGCCCACGATGTAGGCGCTTTTGTTCTCCACCCCCTCCGGCTTCTCCGGCCGGGCGAAGGCCTCATAGTTGCCGTTGGTGTAATAGATACCCTTGCGGTTTTTCTCGTGTTTCCCCAGCTCTGTATTCCGATAGGAGGCCGGGGCGCAGGTTTCAGGCCCGGACTTCTCCGCCGCTTTTTTGCCGCCGCCCCCCTTCTTTGCCAGAACTACCGCCGCGCCCGCTCCAGCTACAGCCGCCGCTGCAGTCAGTGCTCCCAATTTCTTATCCATGTCAGATACCGCCTTTCCGATCCTGCCGCTTCTGCGGGCCGGATTCATTTTGATGGCTTGATTTTACTCCCTGCAAAGCATTTCTTCTATTTACAATCCGGGCCCGATGATCAAAAACTAATCATCGGGCCCGGATTGTAAAGCGGCTCTTATTCTGTTTCCGAAAAATTTCGGATGGCGTTGGCGATACTGCCCCGCATGGCGGCGCTGATCTTTCCCGTCAACACCTGGGGATCGTCGGTCATTCCTTGGCGAATCCAGTCCAGCATAACCCCTACAAAACTGTACTTGTAAAATTCCGCAATAAAGGACTTATCCTCCTCAGAGATGGCCGTCCCCCGGCTCTGCTCTTCCACCACGCCCCGGATCAGGCCATAGGTCAGCTGATAGAGGAACCGCTCCATCTGCTCCCGGCTGATACAGCGGTAGGCGTTGAGGATGAAGGGCCTGTTTTCCTGCACTGCCTCAAAGATCTGCAGAAGCCCCTCCTGCCAGGTCTCGTAGGTCTTCTTCCCCTGGAGGGCTTTGGACGCGTCCTCGATGCAGGCCCACTCCACCAGGTCGTAGATGTCCTTGAAGTGGTAGTAGAAGGCCATGCGGCTGATGCCGCAGTCCTCGGTGATGTCCCGGATGGTAATCTTGTCCAGGGGCTTTTTCAGCAGCATATGCTTCAGGGATTCCTCCAGAGCCTGCTTTGTGGTGTTTGGCATATTACTGCGCCTCCTTTTCGTGCTGCTGGATCACTGCCGCAATGGTCTCCGCCGCAATATGAGAGCCCAGCTCACTGGGATGAACGCCATCGGCAGCATAGAGGTCCTGGGGATCGGACCACTCGTAAAACCGTCGGCCCACATCGGCGATCAGGGCGTTATTTTCCAGTGCCGCCTTGTGGTAGGCCTCGGACAGCTTTCGGGCCATCTCGTCGTAGTCCCAGCCCTTGTCCGTCAGCTTGGCTCCGCCCCTCTGATAGGCCCAGGTGGCGAACAAAATTGGGACTGCCCCGTTTGCCCGAATCTGCCGGCAAAGCTGCTCCACGCTGGAAAAGAAGCTCTTGGGGGAGGTGATGGGGCCGTGGCTCATCTCCTGGAGCACCACATAGTCCCACTTCTCCTTTTGGAGCGCCGCCTGGGTCTGACTGCCCAGCCTGGTGCTGGGGTTCAGCTGTTCCGACAGCCGCGCCCCGCCCCGGGTGTGGTGGACCACCTCCGCCCCGGTCAGTTCGGCGAGCATCTGAGGCATATTATTGGTGAAGATAAAGCTGTTGCCCAGCATGAGGATCCGCATGGCGCTGCTCCTTACTCGTTTATTTCACTGTTTTCCACTGCCATTATACACGGCTCCGCTGAGAGGAACAAGGCCGGGAAGCGCGATGGGCCTATCAGATTTTGCGACGCAAGATTCAAAGATAAGGCTGCGACCGCGTGAACTGATCGTGAATAGGTGGTCATGACCCCATATTTCAAAATTTGTACAGTTTGTTTTTGCTTCTTTCTGGGACGAATTGTGGCTTAGACGGACAAGAAGCTTTGTTTACAACGAAAATTCAAAACAAATCCGAAAAAGTGTGTTGACCACATTTGAGACCATATTTGTGCAGAACGTTAAACAAATTATTGTTTGAAAAGTTATGAAAACCGCCTCAAAACATCAGTTTTTAGGCGGTTTTTGGTCCGAGTGGGGAGACTCGAACTCCCGGCATCTTGCTCCCAAAAATATGTCCGTCCTTTCAAGGAGTACTTTTGTACCCTGTTTAACGCTTCTCAGTGCTCCGGCAATTCCTCTTTAGAACTCTTTTGCCCTGCTTGTTTCAAGAAAACCTTTCGCCTTTTGGGATTTATGTGGGATTGGATTCTGTGTATTAAAAGATGTTCCGTCCGGTTTGAGGGGGGGACAGGCTAAATCACCTCAAAACAGAGACGCAAAAACTGCGCCGCATAAACAGAGAATAAAACCCTGGCGTGTGATACATTGTCCTTAAAATAGGTCTTACCGTTGCCTGTCTCTACCTCAATAGATAGTTAATGCCCGGCCCGGCCAGGGTATTGGAGAGCTTCAGGACGCCCCGCCGTTGGCCGGTGCGTAGATTGTCCAGGATACGGGCGTTGGTGAGTTTCGGCACCAGCGGATGGTTCCGAAAGCCGATATCCGTCATGTTCAACTCCGTCTGGACATTGGTCATATCGCCCAGTCTAGGCGGTAGGTGGTGGTGCGCATGGGCTGGCTGTTAAATACATCACAGACCTCCGCTTCCGCCTGAAAGGGCTGGTGTTTGAATTAAAGTTTCATATTATCATCTTAACATATCATATATGATATTGACTCGGTATATCCTATATAATATACTCTGCGTAGATCAAGTTAGGTGGTGATTCAATGGATGTTGCGCTTTATTGCACACGATCACGCAAAGAGGTGGTACAGGAGTTTCTGGATAGCCTGCCCTCTAAAGACTTGGCAAAGGTGATCCGGGAATATTGAGCTTCTGGCGCAATGTGCTCCAGACTTACATGAGCCCCATACAAAACATATTGATGGGCCGATTTGGGAGCTGCGCTCGAAATTTTCCAGCAACATCTATTGTATCTTCTATTTCATCTGGGATGGGAATAAGCTGGTACTGCTCCACGGCTTTACGAAGAAAACCCAAAAAACACCGCCGACTGAAATCGCGATTGCAAAGAAGCGGATGGAGGATTATCAAAGCCGGGCACAATAAATATGCCCAACACAAAAAGGAGGCCGCATCATATGGACTTTAAGGAGTATAAGGCAAAGGTATTTGCTGAGCGCCCCGAAGTCAAGGAGGAGTACGATGTGCTGGCGCCTCAATACGAGATCATTCGTGCTGAAATTGAGAGCCGCAGAGCCATCGGCATGACTCAAAAACAACTGGCCGAGAAAATGGGGACGGCGCAGGCCAATATCTCCAGATTTGAAAGTGGAACCTACAACCCTTCCCTGGCCTTTCTGCAGAAAATGGCAGACAGTTTGGGGAAAACCTTAAAAATATCTCTGGAGTAATCAAGGGCGGAGGCGAACAGCTTCCGCCCTTGATTTTTAAATGTACGTTTTCACATTGCCTGTACCCCCGCCTGAAAGGGATGGTTTTTAAATTGGAGCTTCATATTGTCACCATTGTTATGTCATGATGGAGCCTTTTGATGTTCAACCTTTATATTTGATACGTAGTATAACTCAGATGAGATGGGATAGCATTTACCGGTATCATGAAAGATTGTAAAATCAGTTCCTTCTCCACTCCTAAAAGATTGCTGAACACGAGATGAATTAAACGCAATTCCGTCAAAGCCAATATTCTTTATCAATTCACAAATATATTGGCATAACAATGGGTCATGCCTGCGGCCACTGTGCCAGCGGCAGCGCCAGCGTGCTGTCCGCCCTGGCTCTGAACGCCATAAAAGAGCAACTGCCCTTCGGGGTGGATATCATCAGCACTCCGGATGAAGAAATCAACGGCGCAAAATGTATCATGGCAGATCAGGGAATTTTCGATGCCTATGATTTTGCCATCATGGTGCATATGGGAGGGGCAAATCTCATTGATGTCAATTTTATTGCCTTGGATGGGTTGCAGTTTATATGGACCGGGGTGGCCGCCCATGCGGCTTCCGCGCCGGAGCAGGGACGCAACGCCCTCAATGCGGCCAGACTGTTTATGGATGCCACGGATATGATGCGTCAGCATATCATCCAGGATGCGAGAATCCATAGAATAATCAAGGCTGGCGGCATGGCCTCCAATATTGTGCCGGACCGGGCGGAGGTTGAATTTCTGACCCGGGCACCAAAGCGCAGCCAGCTCAATGACATCACCCAGTGTGTCAAGGATTGTTCCAAAGCGGCTGCCATGGCCACCCGGACCCAGGTGGAGTTCCATCCGGTGGGCGAGGCCTATCATGAACTGTATGTCAGTCCCTCGGGCAGGCAGGTTATGAAGGAATGCTATGAGGCGCTGGATCTCCCCTTGCTGGAGGGAGTGGAGGGCATGACCGGCTCATCTGACATCGGCAATGTGGATTACCACTGCCCGGCGTTCCATCCGGTGATGAGCATTGGGAAAGACTATCAGTGCCACACGGTGGAATTTGCGGAAGAGATGACTAAGCCCAATACCCATCAGGCCATCCAGAATGCCGCGGCGCTGTATTGCAACCCGGATCGCATGCATCAGATCAAGCAGGAGCATAAAGAGTACAGAGGACTATAACAGGAGGTTTGTGCGATGAATTACGGATGTCAAAGTATGGTCAAGAAAATTGACAGCATATTGATCAAGCGGCCGGTGGATGCCTATGTCAGTCAGGAAAATCTGGAAGCCAACTGAGAGGCCTTTAAGTATTTTGGATGCCCGGACTTTGACAAAAAGGAATATAATACGTTTGAGTCCATTATTCGGGCCCATGTTCCCAATGTATATGCCTTGCCCTATGATCCCAGAGGTGGCCTGGACTCCATTTATACCCATGATCCGGTTAAAATTACGGAAAAGGGAGCCATTACTTCCCCATGGGGAAGGAGCTGCGCAGCAAGGAATATCTGGCTACGGAAGAGTTCCTGAAAAGTCAGGGCGTACCCACCCTGGGATATATTCAGCCTCCTGGAAAGATGGAGGGCGGCGACGTCCTTTGGATTGATGAGCGCACCGTGGCCATTGGGCTGGGCCGCCGGACCAACGAGGAGGGCATCCGTCAATTCAAGGAACTGACAAAAGGGCTGGTGGATGAGTATGTGATCGTTCCCATGCCCTACGGTGACGGCCCGGATGCCTGCCTGCCTCTGATGAGCATTGTCAGCTTTGTGGATACGGACAAAGCGGTGGTCTACTCCAAGTATATGCCGGTATTTTTCCGCAACTATCTGCTGGAGAAAGGATTTGAGCTGATTGAGTGCGGAGACAAGGAGTATGATTATTTGGGCACGAATCTCCTGGCTCTGGAGCCGAAAAAATGCGTGCTGATTCAGGGCTGTCCGGAGATCCAGAAAAAGCTGGAGGACAAGGGAATTGAAGTGCTGAGGGACAGGAAATCTCCTATAAGGGAACTGGCGGGCCGACCTGCCTGACTTGTCCTGTGTGCAGAAAGTAGAGCGCGGTGAGCGTATGAAAAACCATGACATTGACTTTGATCAGCTGGGCGTGCGCATCCAAGAACTGCTCTATCGCTATGTAGCGGTTCCAAGTATAACTAATACACAGGCGGAGCGCGGCGTGGAGGATTTTTTCCGGGCGTACATCCAGGAGATTCCCTACTTTGCCCAGCATCCGGATCACTGGGGGCTGTATCCCATCCAGGGGGACGGCCTGGGGCGCAGCGTATGCTGGGCTATGGTCCGGGGGAGCGGAGACAAAACCATCGTGCTGGTCCACCATTACGACGTGGTGGACATTGAGGATTACAAGACATTGAAGTCCTGGGCCTATGCGCCGGAACCACTACGGGAGGCGCTGATGCAGCATAAGGATATGCTGCCGGAGGAGGCCCGGCAAGATCTGGAGTCGGGAAAGTTCCTGTTCTGCCGGGGCGGTTGCGATATGGAGGGCGGAGGGTCCATTCAGTACGCACTGCTGGAGGCATACAGCCGCCTGCCGGATTTCCAGGGCAATGTCATTGTGCTCGGGGTTCCCGATGAAGAAAATCTGTCGGCCGGTATGCGGGGAGCGGATCGTCTGCTGGCAGAGTTGCAGGACCGGTATGGCCTGCGCTACCTGATGATGATCAATTCCGAGCCCCACCAGCGGAAGGATTTTTCCCGGGGCGTGTTTTCAGGAGGAACCGTGGGTAAGATGATGCCGTTTATATATGTGCGCGGCTTCCTTTCCCACGCCGGCAAGGTGTTTGAAGGGCTCAACCCGGCCTCTGTCCTGGCAGAAATTGTGACCCGGACAGAAGTTAATATGGAGTTTTCGGACACGGTCCAGGGGGAAGCGGCGCCGCCTCCCATGTGGCTGTATATGAAGGACAGCAAAGACCGCTATGATGTTTCCATGCCGCTGACGGCGCAGGAATGTTTCAGTGTTCTGACGCTAAAACAGACACCCGGGGAGCTGATGGAGCGTGTTAAGAGGATCTGTGAAGAGAGCTTTGCGGCGGTGATTGACCGGCTGAATGCAAGCTATGCTGAATTCCGGAAACGAACCGGGCGGCCTGTGGAACGGCTGCCCTGGAAGGAAAAGGTGGTGACGTTCGGCGAGCTGTACCAGGAGGCCTGTGCCAGCGGCGGAGAAGCGTTTGCCGCTGCGTTTGCCGCGGAACAGAAGCAGCTGCGACAAGAACTGGAACAGGGCAGGATCTATATGATCGAGGCAAATTTCCGCCTGATCGACCGGATTTATGACTATATTGAGGACATATCACCCCGCATTGTGTATGGTCTGATGCCGCCCTATTATCCCAATGTATTAAATTGTTATTTTGCGGATATGGCTCCGGAAGCGCAGGATATGAGCGGGAAACTCAATTGCTATACCAAAGAGCGCTATGGTCAGGAGTACGACCGGGAATATTTCTACACCGGAATCTGTGATTTGAGCTATATCAACATTGAAGATCCGGAGGAGCAGCGGAAACGGATTTCCCAGAGTATGCCTCTGTTCGGATGGTATTATGACATTCCCTTTGAAGAGATCAAGAAGATTTCCATGGCAGGCATCAACATCGGCCCCTGGGGAAAAGATTTTCATAAGCTGACCGAGCGTGTTCTGATGGAGAACCTGTATGACAGAACGCCCCATATTTTAGACCATGCAATCACGATACTGCTGGGGTGAGACAGGAAACGTTTCGAAAATACCAACCTTCTTTCTGGCGGGAGCCGGAGGTTTTGATCAGGGGGGCCTCTGGCTCCCACCGTTTCTGTATTTGTACCTCAGTTGCTGGCAGAGGGCGCCCGGTTTAGAAAAACGGCACCCCGTCGGACCAACCGGTGAGGCTGGACCAACGGGGTGCCGTTGTGTGTTGTTGTTTTTGTCCAATCATGCCATCGTGCAAAGTACCGGGGGAAAGGTAGCAGAGCTGCCCACTGGGTTACTCTGCCTTGCGCTTGCGGATTTCTTCGATCATGGCAGGCAGAACCTTCATCACGTCGCCTACGATGCCCACATCGGCCACATCAAAGATGGGGGCGTCCTCGTCCTTGTTGATGGCCACCACATAGCCGGAACCGGTCATGCCGGACACGTGCTGGGTGGCGCCGGACACGCCGCAGGCGATGTACAGGGCGGGGGAGACAATCTTGCCGGACTGGCCTACCTGGTGGGCACGGGACACCCAGCCCTCCTCGATGGCAGGACGGGTGGCGCCCACCACGCCGCCCAGCAGCTGGGCCAGCTCCTCCACCAGGGCGAAGTTCTCCTGGCTGCCCATACCACGGCCGCCGGTGACGATGACCTTGGCCTCCTCCAGGTTCACGGACTCGGAGATCTCCTTCACCGCTTCCACTACCTTGGTCTTGATGGCATCGGCGGGCACCTCCACCGCCTCAGCGGTGACAGGGGCGGCTTCGCCGGCCTCAGGCTTGGAGAAGGCGCCGGAGCGGACGGTGGCCACTACAGGCAGGGTGTCCACCACCACGTCGTTGAGCACCGTGCCACCGTAGAGGGGAACGGTCCATACGGGGGTGCCGTTGTCGATCTTCAGCGCGGTGGCGTCCTGCACACTGCCCAGGCCCTTCCGGGCGTCCAGCCGGGCGGTGAGCTCCCGGCCCAGGGGGGTGTTGCCGGCCAGCACCGCGGCGGGCGCATACTTGTTGACCATGGCCTCCAGCGCGCAGACCATGGCGTCGCTGCAGCCGTCGCTGAAGGCAGCACCCTCTACCGAGAGTACGCCGTCACACAGCGGAGCAGCCTTTTCTGCGGCGGCGGCATTGTCCGTGCCCACCGCCAAAGCCAGCACCTTACCGCCGGTGAGACCGGCCAGGGTGCGGGCGGGAGTCAGAGCCTCCAGGCTCACATTTACCACTTTGCCTTCCTTTTGCTCCAGGAAGACCAGAATATCTTTGCAATTGCCCCAATCCATGTCTGTCTCTCCTTTACAGCAGCTTGGCGGCGGCCATCATATCCACAGCCTTGATGGCGGATTCCGCAGCAGTTTCCTCGTTGATTTTCACACCGGCCTGGCGCTTGGCGGGCTCAAAGACCTTGACCACGTGGGCGGTGGGCTTGCCGGGCTCCACAGAGTCCAGATCGGCGGCGGAGAGCACGGGGATGGCCATCTTCCGGGCGGCCATCTTGCTCTTGATGGTGGGGTAACGGGGGTCATAGGCGGGCTTGTTCACCGTGACCACGCAGGGGAGCGCGGACTCTACCTTGCGGTAGCCCTCCTCAGTCTCCTGCTTGGCGCAGATGCCGGCGTCCGTCTGCTCGATGTCCACCAGGTCCACAATCACGCCGGTGCCCATGGCCTCAGCCAGCTGGGGCCCCAGCTGACCGCTGGCCCGGTCGGTGGCCTCGCGGCCGCAGAAAATCAGGTCAAAGGGCTTGCCGGCGTCCGCCTCCAGCTTCCGGATGGCGGCGGCCAGGATCTTGCTGCGGCCCAGGGTGTCCGCGCCCTCAAAAGTGGGGTCGCTGATGACATAGCCCTGGTTGGCGCCCACGGCCAGGCAGGTCTTCACCGCGTCCCGGGCTTTCTCTGGGCCCACGGTGATGGCGGTGATGTTGCCACCCACGGCTTCTTTGAGGCGGGTGGCCATCTCCAGCGCATAGGTATCAAAGGCGTTGACCACTGGGGTAACGCCGTCCAGATTCACTTCCTCGGTGCCGGGCTTCAGATGGATTTCCACCGAGTCATCGGGCACCTGCTTCAGGCAAACCAGAATCTCCATATCACTCGAGCTCCTTCAATTAGAATTTTCCAATGGTGTTGTTGGCAACCACAATGCGCTGCACCTCGTTGGTGCCCTCAAAGATCTGGAAGATCTTAGCGTCGCGGAGCAGCTTTTCCACCGGGTACTCCCGGCTGTAACCGTAACCGCCGAACATCTGGATGGCCTCGGATGCCACCTCCATGGCGATGTCGGAAGCATAGCACTTAGCGATGGCGGACTCCTTGGAGCAGGGCAGGCCCTGATCCATCAGAGTCAGGGTGTGGGCCACCATCTGACGGGCGGTCTCAATCTTGATGGCCATGTCAGCCACCTTGAACTGGAGGGCCTGGTTCTTCAGAATGGGCTTGCCGAACTGGACACGCTCCTTGCCATAGGCAATGGCCTCTTCCATGGCCCGCTGGGCGATGCCGGTGGCGATGCAGCCCATCCAGGCACGGGCCTGGTCCAGAGTCTTCATGGCGATGGTGAAGCCCTGCCCCTCAGCGCCCAGCAGATCGGAGGCAGGGATACGGCAGTCGTCCAGCACCACGTCGCAGGTGTTGGAGGTGCGGATACCCATCTTGTCCTCCTCGTGGCCGGTGGAGAGACCGGGGGTGCCGGCCTCGATGAAGAACATGGACATGCCCTTCACGCCGGCGGACTTGTCGGTCATGGCGGTGACGCAGTAGAAGGAGGCCACGCCGCCGTTGGTGATGAAGCACTTGCGGCCGTTGAGGATGTAGCTGTCCCCGTCCTTCACGGCGGTGGTCTTGCCGGCGCTAGCGTCGGAGCCGGCACCGGGCTCGGTGAGGCAGAAGGCACCGAAGCCGCCGTCCATGATGAGCTGGCAGGCGTGCTTCTTCTGGGCCTCGTTGCCGGCGATGAGCACCGGCTTCATGCCCAGGCCGCTGGCGGAGATGGTGGTAGCAAAGCCGGCGTCGGCCTTGGCCATCTCCTCAAACAGGGCGGCCACATCCACCCGGCTCAGACCGGGGCCGCCGTACTCCTCGGGGACCTCCAGTGTCTGCAGCTGCATCTCGATAGCCTGGTCGTAGATCTCCTTGGGCCACTCGCCGCTGCGGTCAAACTCCTTGCAGGGCTCCTTGACCTCGTTTTCACAAAAATCCTTCACATCGCCCAGCAGATCCTGGGCAGCCTCTGAAATCAAATAGGACATGAGTTTTTCCTCCGCTCGATTTTCTGTCTTTTCCAGTATGTTTACAGGGTGTAGCAGACCTTGCCGGGATTCAGGATCATGTTGGGGTCAAAGGTGTGCTTGATGCCCTCCATCAGGCGCATGTTCACCGGGCCCACCATCTCGGCCAGATACTCCATCTTGCCCCGGCCGATGCCGTGCTCGCCGGAGATGAGGCCGCCCAGCTCAGTGGCCTTGCCGTAGGCCCGCTTCATGAAGGCGGCCACCTGGCGCTTGAACTCCTCCGGGTCCATGTCGTTGGAGCAGTTGTAGATGTGCAGGTTGCCGTCGCCGGCGTGGCCGAAGCTCTTGACCTCGAAGTCGTAGTCCTTGGCGATCTCGTTGATGAAGTTCACATAGTGGGCGATCTCGTTGACGGGCACCACCACGTCGCTCTCGTCCAGCAGCTTGGTGTTGGCCTCAATGGCCTCCAGGAAGGTGGAACGGGCGGCCCAGGCGTCCTTCTTCAGCTGGGGAGTGTCGGCTACCAGGATGTCCAGAGCGCCGGCCTCCAGCAGGACCTCGGAGGCCTGCTCGATCATCTCGTCCAGCTGCTCCTCGCTGTCCCCGTCGAAGGTGATGAGCAGGTAGGCGTTCACGTCGCTGCCCTCAAAGGTCTGGGGGAAGGTGCTCTTGCCCAGGTAGGACTCGCTGAGGCGGACGATCTCCCGCTCCATGAACTCCAGGGCCTGGGGGTGCAGGTTGGCCCGCATCATTTTGGGCACGGTGGCGATGCAGTCCTCCAGGTTCTCATAGAGGGCCACCAGGCTGATGACAGCCTTGGGGGCGGGAATCAGCTTCAGAGTCAGCTCGGTGATGATGCCCAGAGTGCCCTCAGAGCCGATCATCAGATTGAGCAGGGAGTAGCCGGAGCTGGTCTTGGATACGCTGGCGCCCATGTTTACGATCTCACCGGTGGGCAGGACCACGGTCATGGCCCGCACATAGTCCCGGGTGGTGCCGTACTTGACCGCCCGCATACCGCCGGCGTTGGTGGACACGTTGCCGCCCAGGGTGGCGAACTTCTCGCCGGGATCGGGGGGATAGAGGAAGCCCTTCTTGGCTGCGTCCTCGGCCAGATCGTTGAGGAGCACGCCGGCCTGGACCCGGACCACCATGTTGTCGGTGTCGTAGGAGAGAATCTTGTTCATCTTGGCGATGGACAGCACCACACCGCCGCAGACCGGGACAGCGCCGCCGGTCAGGCCGGTGCCGGCGCCCCGGGGGGTGACCGGTACATGGTGCTCGTTGCACAGCTTCATCACTGCGGCCACCTCTTCGGTGGAGACAGCCTCCACCACCACCTCGGGCATGGCCTTGCCGTAGATGGGCATCTCGTCGTGGGAGAAGTCGTCGTTGATGTCCCCGTCCACGCTGACCCGGCCGGGCACCGCAGCCTGCAACGCCTGGATCAGTTCGGGGGTCACTTTTTCATACTGACTCATAGCGGATTCCTCTTTTCTTTCCTTCTCATTAAGTAATTTATTCTGCTTTCTTTACAATCACCGACACGCCGTCGGGGATTACCGTGATGGGGCTGTCCGCCCAGCCCAGCAGCCGGTCGGCCAGGTCGATGGCCGCCGAAAGATCGGGGGCCCAGTGCATGTGCATGGCCTCCACCATCTCCCGGGGGGCCTGGGTGACCATGATCACCGGGTGCTTTAAGAGAATACGGCAGAGAATCTGAGCTTCCCACTGGTCGGGAATGGTGCGGTCGCTGGGGGTGGCCAGGAAGGAGGCCATGATTTTTTCCTCGTCGGGTTCCTGAGCGAAGGTGTCGTAGAACGACTGGCCGCCGTGTCCGTCGCTGCAGGCGGAGACCATAATGATCACACCCCCGGGGGCGCAGGTGGCCTCGGCAGCGGTCATTCCCTTCACCGATTGGTAGATGTTCTGGTCCAGGGGATAGCCGCCGTTGGTGGAGATGACAATGGGGGCGGGGACAGCTGAGACACCGGAGAGCTGTTCTACAAAAGCGCAGCCAGCCCGGTGGGCCTCATTGAAGTGGCCGGCGAAAGCGGCAATCACTTCTTTTTTCTCGTCAATGACTACATTGCAGATGAAAGCCAGCTTAGCCTGCTGGGCGGCGTAGATCATATCCCGGTGAATGGGGTTGCCGTCCAGGATGCCGGTGCGGGCAAAGAGGCTGTCAATGAAAGCGGAGCAGTGGTTGGCCAGTACGGTGGTCCGGCTGGCGACTCCGGGGAGCACACTCTTGCGCCCGCCGGAGAAACCGGCAAAGAAGTGGGGCTCAATGAAGCCCTCAGCCACCAGCAGGTCCGCCTGGGCGGCCAGCTTGTTGATGAGCAGCTTGCCGCCGGAGGGCAGGGTGCCCAGAGATACCATGTCCTCATCCTTGCCGCTGAGATGGACGGCAAAGTGCAGGCCGGACCGGAGGAAAAGCTCCTCGCCGTATTTGTCCAGCATCTCTTCCCGGGTGGTGGGGCGGTGGAAGCCGGTGGCCACCAGCACGGTGATCTTTGCAGAAGGGGAACCGGCCCGGATCTCATCTACCAACTGGGGCAAAATAACCTTGCTGGGGACCGGGCGGGTGTGATCGCTGCTGATAATGACAACCTGATGCTTGCCTTTGGCCAATTCCCGGAGCGGGGGCGTGCCGATGGGGTTCTCCAGAGCCTGCCGCACCAGCTGATCCTGGTCGGCCTGAGGCCGATAGCTCTGTGCGCCGGAGCGGAGAACCGCCGCCAGGCGCTGGTCCGGGATCTGAGCCTCAACCCGGCCCCGTCCGTAAGGAAGGGAAATCGTCTGCATAGATGATAACCTCCTGTTTCAGTGGTTGACCTATTCCTTAAATTGGTTCTACCATATAAAATAAAAAGCGCGCAACAATACAAGGAATTTTTAGAACATTTATATATTATTCCTGAGACTTCTAGATGTCAAGGCGATAATTGGACAATATTACGAAAAAGTTTGCAATTATCGGCTTTTTTAAAAACATGTTGGTCCTACCAGTTAGAATGAGTTGGTCGCACCTTTACAGTGGCCTTCTCCTTGTGCTATACTATTTACATGTACATCATGCCAAGGAGGAAGATTTCCATGGCGGAACAGCCCAAATCCTATGAAAAAGTGCTCACCTATCTGGAGGATTCCTTGCGCCGCGGACAGCTGTCCCTGGGGGATCCCTTGCCTCCGGAGCGGGAGCTGGCCGAGCAGTTGGGCATCAGCCGCAACTCGGTGCGGGAGGCAGTTCGGCTGCTGGAGCATATGGGATTTATCGTCAGCAACCAAGGGGCCGGCAATTTTATCTGCTGCAACATCCAGCGCAATCTGCAGGACTCCTTTGACCTGCTGATGCTCCTGCAGCAGATCGACTACCGGAGGCTGGGGGAGCTGCGGGCGGGCCTGGAGCTGCAGGCCGCCCTGTTGGCCCTGGGGCGCATCACCGACGAGCAGGTCCGGGAGCTGTCCGGAATGGTGGAGGAGATGGCGTCCTGTTCCTCCAAGCGGGCCGCCCAACTGGATAAGCAGCTCCATGATACCATTGCCGCCATCTCAGGCAACGAGCTGATTATCCAGATTCACCGGGCCCTCTCCACCACTATCGACCGCTTCATCACCGATATGCGCCGGCATATCCTGCGCAACTTCCAGACCGGCAACCAGCTGCAGTACGCCCACGAACAGATTGTGGACGCTCTGGCCCGCCGGGATAAGGCCCAGCTGATTCTGGCCATCAACCACCACTTCAATGTGATCAGCGCCAATATGGAACAGAACCTGTGACAAGATGTTTATCATGCAGAAAAAGACGCTCCCTGCCCTTTACCGGCGATTCGTTCCGGCGGGAAAGGAAACGCCTTTTTTGTTTCCATAGGGCGTACGGGAGAAAAGGGCAAGGAAAGTAATTGTTTTTATCCCTCATATCCCGTATAATGGAGAAAACAGGACCTAGAAGTTTTGGTTCTTGCATGGAGTGAGGAAAGCATCATGGCCAGAGTATCCACCAAAGAAAACAAGGCCATTTACCAGCTGACCCGGGAGAGTCTGAAACCGACCTGGGAGGACGCCAGTGAGCTGTTGGTGACCATGTCTCCCGAGCGGATTGAGAAGATTGAAAATGAGCGCTCCATGCCCCATCCGGATGAGGTGCTGCTAATGTCCGATCAATATAAACAGCCTGGACTGTGCAACTACTACTGTGCCAGCCAGTGTCCCATCGGGTGGCAGTACGTTCCAGAGATCAAGATCAAGGAGCTCTCCCAGATTGTCCTGGAGATGCTGGTCTCTCTCAACTCCATGAACAAGCAGAAGGAGCGGCTGATCGAGATCACCGCCGACGGGCAAATTACGGAAGATGAGCTGGCCGATTTTATTCACATCCAGGAGGAGCTGGAGCGGATCTCTATCACAGTGGAAACCCTCCAGCTCTGGTGCGAAAAGATGCTGGATAATGGAATTATTGATATTGAGCAGTATAATGCCTACCGGAAGGGGGACAAAAACGGCGGTTAATGCTCCCTTTTTGCAGAAATAGCCCCCTGTTATTTGCGGGAGAAGCCCTTTATTCTGCATGCCCCATACCGTAAAATAGAATCAACCAGAGGGTTCCACACCCGAGTAACACGCTTTGTCTGAGAGGAGGACCATATGTGTGTCTGAACTCTATCGCCCTCTTTGGCCCTTTCCTCTGCTTCGGCAGTTTCTCTTTAGAACTCTTTTGCCCTGCTTGTTTCAAGAAAACCTTTCGTCTTTTGGGATGGGTGTGGGATTGAATTCTGTATATTAAAAGATGTTCCGCCTGGTTTGAGGGGGCGATGACAGGCTAATCACCTCAGAGGAGCGGCGCAGGAAATGCGCCGCATAAACAAAGAATAAACCCTTCCTGCAAGCAACCTAAGCCATTTTCTCATGCCTCTGCACAAAAGACAACAGAGGTTGACATAGGGTGATAAAGTAGTAGATATTTCCCTCTTTCTTTGATATTGTTCGGTGGCAAAAAGGAGGCGGCGATATACAGAGCCGAACCGCAATCGTCCAAGCAACAAAAATAGAACAAAAAACGCAGAAAAACCGCCTTTTCAGGCGGTTTTTCTGCGTAAGGTGGTCGGAGTGTGGGGACTCGAACCCCGGGCCTCCTGCTCCCAAATAGGTTCCGAAAGATTTTTTGCATGTTTTTCGTTTGTTTTGCGCCGTTTCCGCTCCATTCCATTTACTTTCCGTCACTCTTTGGAAGTGCTGTTTCCATATGTTCCACGCCACTCTGTGGCTGAAACTGTGGTCAGAAACGTCTCCCACCTGTTTCCAACGGCATGTCCGCCAGCGCAGAGAGGAAGCGTTTCCTATTTTTCTGGCCGCCTGCACGGTAACTCTGAAGACAGGTTTAGACAAGCCCTTTCTGCGCTGTCCACAGCTCAAAAATTGGAGGGCTGTAAACAATATGAGCCGCCCTCTGATTCCGTCCCCGCCACTGCCGCGGCCTCATCCTGCCGCTCCTTTGCGGCCTCCAGGTCGTCGAAATCCCCCAGAGTCCGCAGATCCACATGGGAGGCGTCCACCCCCGCCCCCGGTTGCGACCCCTGCTGGGCCAGGGTGATGGGATAGTCCCCCTCCAGCTGTCCCCGAGTGCTCTCGGAGCGCAGGCGGCACACCTCCAGCAGGGTGTCCACCGCCAGCAGGTGGTCCCCATAGGAGCAGAAGGCGGTGGGGTCGGCCTGGACATAGGGGGCGATCATGGCCTGGGTCTGCCGGATGACCGCCTCATACCGGCCGCTCTCGAAATACTCCGTGAGCAACTGGTCGAAATAGGCGTGATACCGAGCAAAATAGTCGTTGTTTTTCATCAGATTGTGATAGAGGGGCCGTTTCAGCATGGTCTCCCCCCGGGCGGGGGTGTTGATGGGCCAGTTGATCAGTACGTCGGGGTCCCGGATGGGATCGGTCATGCCCAAGGCGTAGGTGCCGAAGGCCAGGTTGTAGTCCCAGGGCAGAATGGAGATCACCCCGTCCTCCTCATAGAGGAAGTAGTTGTGCCCGGTGTGGCCCAGGTAGCTGTCCCAGTTCATGACGAACACCTGGACGGCAAAATACCGCAGCACCTCATCCGCATTGACCGCCGTCTCCAGGTCCTCCCCGGTGGACAGCACCCGCAGGGCCTGGATCAGCCGCTCCCGGTCCGCCACGTCCGTGTCAAACTTGGCGTTGTCAAAGATGTTTGGGTAGGCGGCGGGGTCATCGCCGATGTACCGCAGGGCCACGTCGGCGTTCTCCGCGTTCAGGGAGCGGTAGTCCGGCTTGTAGAGCGCTCCGTGATCCGGGCCGAAATTCCGCCGGGCAAAGGCCTCCTCCGGCTCCTCGATGGCCAGAAACAGCCCCCAAGGCTGACCGTTCACCGTCACCCAGGCGTAGCTACACAAGGGCGCCGGTACCTCCATATAGTCCATCATGTCGTAGACCAGGTACGTTTTGAGATAACTGTTGTCCTGAAAGGAGGCGTCCAGGGAGAACTTGTCCAGGCCATGGTAGTTGCCCCCGTCCACATAGTGGTCGAATTCCAGCTTCAGACTGTACCGGGACAGGCCGTACTCCTCCGTCAGCCGGAGGGAGTTGTTCCCCTTGGCCCGCAGGCCCACCTGGTAAAATTCCTCCCCGTCGATGACCGCGGTGCAGGGGATATACTCCTCCGCCGGGGCGTTTTCGAGGAAAGCCGCCCAGTCCTCCACCCGCAGGTCCACGGTGTGGACCCGGCCATCGTCAAAGAGGCGGGAGGCGTACCCGGGCGCGGCGCTGGCGGGCCGGAGGCCCAGAGCCTCCCCGAAGCAGAGCAGACCGGTGAGGACCAGGGCCAATAGGATGGCCCCGCCGCAGATAAGATCGATATGCCGGTGGCGGATCATGGCCTCACCCCATGTAGTCCCCGTTGTAGGAGACCAGCACCACGTTCCACACGCCCTCCATGGCCCCCAGCTCATTGACGAACTCCGTGTCGGCATCCCGCAGGCGCACCTCGTAGTTCAGCTCGATCTGGCCCGGGGCCACGCTCTTGCTCTTCAGATTCAGCCGCCGCACCCGGGCCTCCACCAGGGCGCGCACCTGCCCCTCCACATCCTGGTCGGCGCAGTGGACCACCAGGATGTAGGGGGACTCCCCGTTCTTCTGCCGGGAGAACACCAGCAGCACCACCCCCACAAATAGGCTGCCCACCACCGCCAGGGGGATCAGCCCCGCCGCCAGCACGATGCCCGCCGCGATGGCCCAGAACAGGAAGGCGATATCCATGGGCTCCTTGATGGCGGTACGGAAGCGGACGATGGACAGGGCGCCCACCATGCCCAGGGAGAGGACGATGTTGCTGGTCACCGCCAGGATCAGCAGGGTTGTGATGAGGGTGAGGGCGATGAGGGTCACCCCGAAGCTGGGGGCGTACATGACCCCGGCGTAGCATTTTTTATAGACCAGGAAGATGAACAAGCCCAGGCAGAAGGCCAGCGCCAGGGCGATGACGGCGTCCGGCAGGGAGACCGCGTCCAGCCGCTCCAGAAAGCTGGATTTGAAGATGTCCTGAAAGGTGAACGTGGGCATGGCAGCCACACCTCTTTTCTTCGTTCTCAGTCAAACCGCCGGCACAGGGCGTATTTGGAACAGGCCCCCGCCCGGCGGCCCGGCGTCTGGACGGCCAGCCGCACCAGGTCGGGGAGAAAGGCATCGTACTTGACCTCCAGTACCGTCACCCCCTCCAGGGGCCTGAGGGGAAAGGCTCCTGGGGACAGGAAGCCGGCGCTGTCCCCGCAGGTGCGCAGGTCCCGGTCCAGGGTCACCCGGACGTTTCCGGGGGCGTACAGGAATGCCTCCCGGTCATAGCACACCACCGTCCTGGGCCGCAGCAGCGTCCCCCGGAGCTTGTGGTACAGCTCCGACAGCAGGGGCTCCCCCCGCTCCAGAAGGAAGGCGTCCTCCCCGGAGAGCAGCCGCTCCGCCTCCGACCAGGTCAGGCGGGCGGACCGCTTGCCGCACAGGCCGTTCACCTTAAATTTTTTCTCCAGCTTGAGAAAATCCGGGCGCTCCCCGTAGTACCGCAGGCGGAACTTCTCCCGCCGGTCCACCCCGTCCAGCTTCTCCCGGAGGGCGGCGTCGTATGGGGTGTCGAAATACAGGCTGGTCACCCGGTAGGAGCCGTCCGGCCCGGCGTGGCCGTCCCGGGGAAAGAGCTTCCCCAGCCTGGAGGCGAGCACCAGATCCTCCTGGGGAGAGATCTGGTGCTTGACCTCGTGGCGCAGGCGGAGGGGCTCAGTCGTCCCAATCGTCGTCCCAGTCGTCATCGTCGTCCCGGTCGTCGTAGTCCGTGTCGTCCCAGCCGTCGTCATCGTCGTCCCTGTGGTCCTCGCCGGTGGGGTCGCCGTACCAGTCGTCGTCATCGCCCCAGTCGTCGTAGTCGGTGATGCCATCGGCATTGGGGCCGTAGTCGGTGTCGTCGTAATCGGTGATGCCGTCGGCGTTGGGGCCGTAGTCCGTGTCGTCGTAATCGGTGATGCCGTCGGCATTGGGGCCGTAGTCCGTGTCGTCGTAATCGGTGATGCCGTCGGCGTTGGGACCGTAGTCGGTGTCGTCGTAATCGGTGATTCCATCATTGTTGGGGCCATAGTCCGTGTCGTCATAGTCGGTGATCCCGTCGGCATTGGGGCCGTAGTCGGTGTCGTCGTAGTCGGTGATCCCGTCGGCATTGGGGCCGTAGTCGGTGTCGTCGTAGTCAGTCACGCCGTAATCGGTGATCCCGTCGCTGCCCGGGCCATAGTCGGTGTCGTCATAGTCCTGGAACTCCGCGTCCATCTCGGTGACCTTGCCGGTGTAGGCGTTCACCTCATACTCGTACTCCACGCCGTCCAGGACGAATTCCACCTCGTACTCCCCGTCGTCCAGGTCGTACTCCTTCTCCACAAACTGCAGATCGTCCCGGCCCAGCTGGGTGGAGAGGATGCTCTGAGCGGCGGAGGCGTTGATGTACCCCTTGTCCCCGTAGGCGTCGTCGTAGTCGTCTTGGTCCAGGGTCACGGCCTGGGAGCCGATCTGGTCGGTCTCCACCACCAGCCGGACCGCCTCGGCCAGTTCGTTCAGGAACTGGTCATTGGGGTAGACGGAGCCCCGCTCCAGCTTCAGGATGATGTTCTTCTCGTGGCCGCCCACGGTGGCGTCGAAGTAGCCCAGGGCATTGATCTCGTCCACCAGCTCTCCCACCACCTGGGTACAGGGCCGGCCCTCATAGCCGGTGTAGGAGGCCAGCAGGGTCTGGGCCTCCTGGTTGCGGCCGGTGAGGGCCACCACGTTGCCCAGATCGTCATAGTCCATCTCGATCTCCGGGTTCACGCTCAGGAGGACGGTCCCCACGGCGCCGCCGCTCTCTTCCAGAAGGGGGGCGCTGGTGCCGGGGGTCTCGGGGAGGTCCGCCGTGCCGGCGCTGGTCCCGCAGGCGGTCAGAGTGGTCAGGGCCAGGGCGGTGGTCAGGGTCAGGGCAAGCAATTTGGTGTGGATGTTCTGTTTCATGTCTTTCATCTCCTTAGAAAATGGTGTTTGGTTTTGTGTTCTGATTTTAGATTACGGAGCCGTTGCTGAAAAACCGGGGTCTGGGAAAAACTTTTTTCTCTTCTTCGGCTGACACAGGGAGGATACGGCGGCCGGTTTTCAAAACCGGGGCCGCGGCGGAAATTTTTCTGCTTTAATCGTCGTCATCCCGATTTCCGTCATCGTCATCATCATCCCGGTCGTCCTCATCGTCTTCCCAGCGATCATCGCCGTCGTCCTCCCAGCGGTCATCGTCGGTATCCCGGTCATCGTCCCGATCCTCATAGTCGGTGTCACCGTCTATATAAGGGCCGTCGTTGGAAGACTCATAGTCGGTGACGCCGTCGCTGTAAGGGCCGTAATCGGTATCCTGGTAGCCGGTCACTCCGCCGTTGCCGGGGCGGTCGTCCGTGTCATCCGGGACAACGGGCGGATCGGTCTGCTCCGGGGGCGGTTCTGGGGTAGGCTCCGGTTCGGGGGGCGTCACCGGGATGACTACCTCAGTGACCGGCGGCTTCTCGTCAGTGGGGCCGATCTGGATCACGATGGTCTCCCCGTACCGCTCCTCCAGATCCTCCCGGGCCGCCTGTTCCTCCCGGGCCTGCCAGTCGGCGTCGGCGCTGGTAACTGTGATGGACACCGTCTCCCCGCCGGAGAGGTAGCCCATATCGATGGCTCGCTCCACCAGCTCCTCCGTCACGTCCTCCCGGTCCTTGCCCCCATAGTCGTAGCCCTCGATCAGGACCCGACCGTCCGCGTTGAGCCCCTCCAGCTCCAACACCCGGTCGGTGCGGCTGAGGGTGAGCTCCACGTCTGGGTTGATCTGGATGCGCAGGGCGCCATAGGGAACGAAGTTGGGCTGGTAATAGCCGAAGAACACGATGCACAGGCAGGCGGCCAGGCCGGCAACGCCGGACAGGGGCTTCCACAGGGCGGGGCGTTTTTCCTTGGGACGCCGTAGCTCCACGATGTCCCGCACCGTGTCCCCCACCTGATAGCGCAGGTTGGCGGCCTTCAAAAAGCGGCCCTCCTCGTCCAGCACCACCGCGTAGGCCGGGTGCACCTCCATAACCAGATAGTTCACGCCTCGTCGCCCCCTCTCTTTGGGCCCACCTGGCACAGGTGACCCCGGATGATTTCATAGCCGTTGGTGAAGGCCAGCAGGATGGCCACCAGGTACTTCCGGTGCCGCTCCATGGTCTTTTTGTCGGTGCCGGAGCCGGCGGACAGCTCGTTCATGGGCAGCTTGCCCGTGTCCTCCACCCGTTTCAGTAGCTCCGGCTGGCTCCGGGCGAAGTCCAGCACCCGGCGGCAGGCGGCGAAGGTCCGCTCCTGCCGGGGGCAGTTGTCCGCCACGTCGGAAAAGGTCAGGCCGAACTGGGCCAGCTTCTCGGAGAACTCCTGGATCTCCCGCCGGCTGGCGGTGCGCACCACATAGTCCGACCCGTGGTCCACGGTGTCGGGGATGGTGTCCAGCAACTCGCCTCTGTCCTCCTCCCCGCCCAGGGGGGTGTGGAGGGAGATCACATTGCCGTGGCGCTTCTCTGTCCGGTAGTGGTCGATGAGCCGGTTTTTGATGGCCCGGGCGGCGTAGGGCAGAAAGGCGCCCCGGCTCTTCTCATAGGCCAGCACCGCCTCATAGAAGGCCAGCATGGCGATGCTCAGCTCGTCCTCGTGGCCGTTTTCCGGGGCGGTGTGAAGAAACTTCACCGTCTCCGACCGGATAAAGCCCATGTACTGACGGATGAGGGCGTCCGCCGCCTCTGAATCCGTCTTGGCCGATTGTACCTGGGAAACGATGTCGTGCTCTGTGCACACCATTGCCATCCCTCCATCCCCCTCCGGCAGAAGGATACGGACACGCCGCCGGATTTTCGGGGTCGTAGCAGAAAATTTCAAAGGGTAAAAAACGCTATTGTAAAGTTTAGCGGTTGCGAAACGGAGGCGCGACCGTCTGGATGTCAAATCTTTGTCAAATGTAGGTAAAGAAACGGGTGGGGTGGCCTTGCGTTCCCTTTGTTGAGTTGCGCACCGGGGTTTTTCGTGGTAGGATGGAGGCACACACAGAAAGGAGCGCGCAGGATGAAACAGATCTTTTCTTTCGGTTTGACAGCGGCGCTTTTGCTGGCCTGCCTGACCGGTTGCGGCGGACAGGCGGGCGATACCGCACTCGGCGGGACAGCTCCCTCCGGCGGCCAGACTCCCCCGGCGTCCTCCGCTCCGGAAACGCCCGCCGGTGAGATCAGCCGGGAGGAGGCCCTGGCCATCGCTCTGGAGAACGCCGGGGTGCTGGAGGGGGACGCCTACAACGTCAAAAACGAGACCGACAGCGACAACGGCATCCCCCTCTACGACATCGAGTTCGAGACCGACTACGGCGACTACGACTTTGAGGTGGCCATGGCCGACGGACGCATCGTGGGGGCGGACTACGAGGTGGACGAGGAGTGGCTGGACGCCCTGGGCGGCAACCCCGTCACGGCGGAAGAGGCCGCTTCCATCGTGGCCGGCAAGATCCCCGGCGCCAGCGCGGCGGATGTGTCTGTCCGGGAGGAGTCCGGCGATGGCCGGGGCCGCTACGAGGGGGAGCTGTTCCTGGACGGCATGAAATATGAGTTTGAAATCGATCCGCAGACAGGGCGGATCTTCGACTGGAATGCTGATCTGCGGGATTGATGCCCACAGCCTGTTGCAACATGCGGATTTGGCTGCAGGTACCGGAAACAGGCATCTGTCCTGCGGAGACCCCGGAAGACTATACTGTCCAAAGGAAAACAGGTAAGGGAGTGTCCTATATGAGCATCCGAGAGGCACTGATCCATATGTTTACAGACGATCCCGTCAACTGGCTCAAATGGGCGCTGGTATTTGCCGTCCTGATCGGAGGGTATTTTGTCGCGATCCCGCTGTATGGGAGACTCTCCCACGGTATGAGCTGGGAGCGCAAACGGGACATCGCCAGGAGCCGAAACCACATCATCAAAGCGTCGATCGTGAAGAAATGGCCGTCCGGGGATGTGGGCCACTACAACTGGCACGCTACCTACCGTTATGCGCTCCAAGGCGAGGAGCGCAGTTACACTGCCTATTTCAAGCACCCGTCCACGCCGCCCCTATATCTGTATCTCTACTACATCAACGATCCCTGTAAACTCTTTTCCTGTGATGAATACCACTATCAAAACCACAAGGGACTGCTTCTTCTGCCGGTCATCTTCCTGCCCTGGATTTTGGCTCTGGTCGTCTTTGCCCTTTTGGGTGTGGAGCCGCCGCAGGCAATCTAAGAGAGGGAACCGTTGCTGGACGGCATGAAGTATGAATTTGTGATCGCCCCACGATCCTTCGACTGGAATGCCGGCTGGCAGGACTGGCTGGCACAGAAAAGCAACGGGGAGAAGGCACATATGCCTACTCCCCGTTACTTCATTTTGTTCTTTTTTAGGACGGTTCCTTGGGCGAGAGCCCCAGTTTGGTCTCCAGTTCCCGCATTTTGATCTCCGCCTCGTGTAGCGCCATGGACGGTGTCTTTTCCTGCCTGGTCACCATCTTGACCAGGATTTCGGCCAGAATGGACGCATTCGTCCGCTCCAGCAGTTCCATGGCCCGCTCCAGCGTCTGGCCGGTAAATCCGGCCTTCTCCAGCTTCCGGCGTTCCTTATCCAAACTCTTCATGGCCTTCACACCCCAATTCGCCTTGTTATCTTGTTATTTGGTGAATTGGGCCAGGGCCAGCAGAGCCTGGGCGGTCTGTACTCGAGTGGCCGCCTGGCCGGGGGCCAGCGTATCCGAGGAGGTCCCGGTGAGCAAACCGGCCTCCACTGTCCAGGCCACGGCCTCCAGGGCGTAGCCGGCGATCTGGTCATAGTCGGCGAACTCCCGGACGGTCATGCCGCCCTGGGCGGTGTCCATCCCCGCGTACTGGGCGTAGCGCAGGAGCATAAGGGACATCTGCTCCCGAGTGACGGGGTCAGCGGGTCCGAAGCGGCTGTCGCCGTAGCCGCTGACGACGCCGTTGTCGGCGGCCCAGGCCACCGCTCCGGCACAGTCTGCTCCGGCGGTGTCCACAAAGCCGGCGGCGTCCGCCGCCACCTGGGGACTGCCCGCCAGCTTCCACAGGATGGAGGTCAACTCCCCCCGGGTCAGGGTCTGGTCGGGGGCAAACTGGGTCTCGGTGACGCCGGCCATCAGGCCGTTCTCATAGACATAGCGCACCGCCTGGGCATCCTGGGCCTCCACATCGGTGAAGGGCAGGACGGACAGGGGCTCGCCGCCCACCTGATAGACCGCCACAGTGCCGGACACCTCGCAGGCGGCCAGCAGCAGTGCCTCGCCGGTGGGACTGACGGCAGCGTCCAGGAACAGCAGGCCCTCGGGGGCCACATCGCCGCCGGTAACCCACTTGTCCAGCTCCCCGTCCTCATACTCCTCGGAGCCCTCCACTGTGGAGGAGAAGTCCCGGGTGTTGATGTAGTTCACATACTGGGCAGAGGCGGGCTCGGTCACATCATAGACCATGACGCCGCCGGTGCGCTCCAGGGCCACGAAGGCATAGGTGCGGCCGTCCACCGTGCCCACGGTGACGCTCTCCGCCTCCGGCCCCTTCTTGCCGGAGCGGTCGTCCACCACGGCGTTGTCGTTGGAGCAGTTGTAGTAGTCGGGCAGGTACTGGGCGGTGAGGGCCTCGAAGTCGTCCCCGCTGGTGAACACCTCCGTGATGCCGTTCTCCCCCGCCTCGTAGATGGTGAAGGTGCGCCCGCCGAAGAGGTAGTCCTTACCGGTATCCAGGCCGTCAAAATCCCCGCTCTTGAAAAAGACCACCTTGCCGGTGAGGCCGGAGTTCTCCGCTGTGATGGCCCCGGTGGGGGAGGTCACGCCCTCGTCACCGAAGTCCCGCTCGTCCTCATTGAGGTAAAAGGTGCCCAGATCCTCGTTGCCCCACTCCCGGGCGTCCCCCTCGTTGGCGGTGACCAGATAGGTTTTGCCCTCTGCCTGGAAGGCGGCGATGGCATCGGGCATCCGGATGCCCATGAGGCTGCCGTAGGTCTTGGGGGCGTAAGCGTCGTCCTTTTTGTCGATGTCGACGGGGGTGATGCCGTAGTCCTCAAAGCCCGCGGAGTAGATCCCGTCAAAGGTACGGGAGGTCAGATCCAGCACCGCGATGGCGTTGTTCTCCTGGAGGGTGATATAGGCCTTGCCGCCGGAAACGGCGATGTACTCCGGCTCCAGGTCGGTGGAGGGGTTCACACCCTTCTTCAGCACCACGCCGGAGGCGGCCAGCTCGTCCCGCCGGTCGTCAAAGGCGTCGAAGCCCACCACCTCGCTGGTGAGAGCGGACACGTCCACCACGGTGACCGAGCCTCTGGGGTCGGCAACCCCGTCGCCATATCCCTCCCGGGGCTCCCCCTCGTCGGCGGTGAGGACGGTGTCGTTGTTGGCAAAAGTCACCATGTCCGGTTGCACGCCGGTCTCCACCAGTCCCTTCAGGGTGAGGGTGCCGTCGGCATTACAGGTGAACAGGGCCACCCGGCCGGCGTCGTTGTACCCCTCCGCCTGAAGGGCGGCGGCCAGGGTGGCGCTGTCCGGGGAGACGGCCACGGAGGTCATGTCCCCATAGCGGAAGGAGCTGTCCGCCGCCTCCACCAGGGCCTTCACGTCAATGTCCGTGCCGCTGAGCTGGGCGACGGAGCTCCCGGCGGCGAGATTTTTCAGAGAAATGGCCGCCAGCAGGCCGCTCTGGCCGTTGATGGCGTAGGCAAAGTCGTTGCTTTGATTGTAGGCCACGATCTCCATGACGCCGCCGTCCACGTTGAACTGGCCAGAGGTGTACCGGGCGATCTGGGTCAGGTTCAGGGGAGAATTACCGTTTTCATATCCGGCGGTGGCGGTAATGTCCGCCGCTACCGCCGGCACTGCGGCGCCCAGCTGGAGCGCCAGAGCGAGGGCCAGGGCGGTGGCCGCCGGCCTTCTTGCTTTTCTCATGCTGTTTCCTCCTGTGATTTTGTTTTGGACAGGGAGCCGAGTATCCTCCCAATTTAGAATAGTATAATCCCGCCGTTGTAAAATCCGAAAGTAGTAGCATGTAAATACTTTGTAACCGCCTGCGGGCCGGAACGATACCTGGCCCGCAGGCGGCGTGCTTCACATAGATTTAACGGTCTCTTTACGGAAACACCGTCGCGCGCCGTGAAAGGCCCCCTCTACTGGACACCCGGAGCAACGGATTGACCTACGCCAGCGCCCGCATGAGGGGCAACCCCTTGTGCGCCCAGCTGACCATGCTCCCGGACGAGTGCGAGCGCTCCCCCCTGGCCCTGGACGCGGCTATGCGGATGTGAGTGGAAAGGCGCCTGCGCTGGATTTCACCTGTCTTTTACCTGTTCTTGATGTAGAGAGGAGGCCGTCGTGCTAAGATAAAAGTGGGATATTTTATCTGGGACCATGCTCCCACTGTGTTTTGATCGATTGACCGGAAAGGAAGTGTCCCTTTATGAGACGAATTGGGTGGTCCGTTCTTGGACTGATTCTGGTGTTGCTCCTGGTGGCCTGTGGTAGCGCGCAATCAGAGGGCGGTACCTCCGGCGGAGATCACGCCTTCGACTACGGCGGGGACGTGACGTTGCGCATTCTCTCCGGCTCGGAGAACCAGGAGTTGGAGGGTATCCTGGATGACTTCGCCCGGGAGCGGGGCGTGAACATCGAGATGGACTACCAGGGCTCCCTGGACATCATGCGCGCCCTCCAGGGGGAGACCATCGACTACGACGCGGTGTGGCCGGCCAGTAGCCTGTGGCTCACCGCCGGGGACACCCAGTACCGGGTGAAGCACGCTCAGTCCATCTCCATCACCCCGGTGGTCTTCGGCATCCGCCAGAGCCTGGCGGAGGAGCTGGGTTTTGTGGGCCGGGAGGTGTCGGTCAGCGACCTGCTCTCCGCCATCCAGGCGGGGGAGCTGGAGTTCTGCATGACCTCCGCCACCCAGTCCAACTCCGGGTGCAGCGCCTACATCGGCTTTCTCTATGCCCTGCTGGGCAATCCAGATGTGATCACGTCGGAGAGCCTCCAGACTCCCGGCCTCTCGGAACAGATCACCCAGCTGCTCTCCGGCGTAGACCGGTCCTCCGGCAGCTCCGACTGGCTGAAGGACCTATTTCTCACCGGCGGCTATGACGCCATGGTGAACTATGAGTGTCTGATCATCAGCGCCAACCAGGAGTTGGAGGCGCGGGGCGAGGAGCCCCTGTATGCCGTCTACCCCTATGACGGTCTGTCCATCGCCGACTCCCCTCTGGGCTATGTGGACAACGGGGACGCCGAGAAGGAGCAGGCGTTTTTGGATCTGCAGGAGTATCTCCTGTCCGACGAGGTGCAGAATGAAATCCAGCGCACTGGCCGCCGCACCGGCTACGAGGGGGTGTCGGCAGAAAACCGGGATGTGTTCCGCGCCGACTGGGGTATCCAGCCCGACCGGGTGCTCTCTCCTATTCGGATGCCCTCCACCGATGTGCTGATGGAGTGCCTGAGCCTATACCAGACAGAGTTCCGCAAGCCCTCCCTCACGGTCTACTGTCTGGACTACTCCGGAAGTATGGAGGGAACGGGCCGGGAACAGATGGTGGAGGCCATGAGCCAGATCCTGATCCAGGAGAACGCGGAGAAGAATCTGCTCCAGGCCTCGGAGCATGAGGTCAATATCCTCATCCCCTTTGAGGGCTACCCCCGGGACGTCTACACCGCCGTTGGGAACGGAGAGGAGCTGGAAGCCCTCTATACTCAGGTGGAGGCGGAGGAGGCCGTGGGCGGCACCGACATCTATTATGCCGCCATGGAGGGCCTGCGGCAGCTGAAAAACTACGACCTGAGCCAGTACACCCCTGCCATCATCCTGCTGACGGACGGGGTGTCTGACGGGAGTTTTTCCGACTTCCGAGATGGCTACGAGGCCTTCGGGGCGGATGTGCCGGTGTTCTCCATCATGTTCGGCTCCGCCGATCCCACCCAGCTGGAGGAGCTGGCGGAACTGACCCACGCCCGGGTCTTCGACGGGCGGGAGGACCTGATCGGGGCCTTCCGCAGCGTGAAGGGGTACAACTGAGATGAAGAAAGGACAGCTACGGCAACTGGTACTGTCGCTGGGCGTGGGAATTGCAGTCTTTTTGGTTCTGGCCCTGGGCCTCCACTGGAATTTCCTGTTCAGCGCCGCGCTGGGGGTGGGAATTTATCTGGGCCTTTGGTTTCTGCTGACCCCCAGGGCGGACCCCATCACCCTCTATTTCGCCCAGCGGCCAGACGGCGGCGAGATGCAGGCCCTGATGGAGGAGGCGGAGCGGGATCTGAAGGCCATCCGTTCGGCCGCCGGTCGCATCACGGACGTCCGGACCCATGAGGACGCCCTGGCCCTCACGGAGACGGGGGATCGCCTCTACCGGTATCTCCGGGAGCATCCGGAGAAGATTTCGTCGGCCAACCGCTTCCTCACCTACTATCTGGACACGGTGGGCCGGATCCTGGGGCAGTATGTGAACTTCCAGGACGCAGGGCTGGGGACTTCCGAGGTACGGGAGTTCCAGCGGAAGGTGCGGGCCATTTTGCCAAAACTGAAGACCGGATTCGAGGAACAGTTCAGCCAGTTGATGGCCTCGGAGCGGTTTGACGCGGAGGCGGACATGAAGGTCATGGAGGGCCTGCTGAACACGGAGGGATTCCAATGGGAAGCAAATCAAAATGGATCGGTCTGATCATTCTGCTGGCCGTCATCGGGGCGGCGGCGATCTATCTGCTACTGGGCGGCGGCCCCCAGCCGGAGCCTGCCGTTCTGCGGGGCTACGTGGGGGGCGAGAAGATCGGCCTGCTGGAGGACGAGGCGGTACAGGACATTCTGGAGCGGGACTACGGGCTCACCCTGGATTACGCCAAGGCTGGCTCCCTGGACATGGTGGCGGCGGATCACGAGGGCCGGGATTTTCTCTTTCCCTCCAGCCAGACCGCCCTGGAGTACTACCAGCAGCTCTGCGGCGCGCCGGACAAGAGCCAGATCGTGTTCAACACCCCCATCGTCCTCTACACCCACCGTCCCATCCTGAAGGCGTTCCAGAAAGAGGGACTGGTGATGGAGCGGGACGGGGTCTACTACATGGACATGGCCGGTCTGGTGGCGGAGATCGAGGCGGGCACCGCCTGGGCGGATCTGGGGTTGCCGGAGCTCTACGGCACCGTGGCGGTCAACACCACCGACCCTGTGCGCTCCAACTCCGGCAATATGTTTGCGGGGCTACTGGCCAATGTGCTGTGCGGCGGGGTGGCGGATGCGGACAGTGTGGAGGCCGTGCTACCCCGCCTGAAGGCCATTTTCGAGAAGCTGGGCTATATGGAGGCGTCCTCCTCCGACCTGTTCGACCAGTTCCTCAAGACCGGCATGGGGGCCAAGCCTGTGATCGCCGGCTATGAGAACCAACTGCTGGAGTTCGCTGTGGAAAACCCGGAGGACTGGGCGCAGTTGAAGGATGACATCGTGCTGATCTACCCCACCCCCACCGTCTGGTCCTCCCACATCTACATCGCTCTGGATGAGGCAGGGGAGGCGGGCATCGACGCCCTGCTGGACGAGGAGGTCCAGCGCCTGGCCTGGGAAAATCACGGCTTCCGCACCGAGGTGTCCGGCACGGATGCTGACGAAGACCACTTCGGCGTCCCCCACCTGGCCGCGGAGATCACCCAGGTGGCCGCCATGCCCAGCTACGCCGCCATGGAGAAGATCATCGCCGCGCTGTCGTGAAGGCGGCTCCCGTAGCGCCCCCGGCCGTGAGCAAATAAAAACCCCATTCCGTCCACTCAGAAGATATCTGAGTTGTACGGAATGGGGTTTTGTTGTTATTGATCTGGCCATCGTGCGAGTGTGCTGATGGGTATACCTCAAGATTTGCGGGGCTGTAAACAATGAGAGTGCTTACCTATCACTATGCTCCAAAAGTGTCCCTCAAATCTTTTGCGACGGGCTGTTCTCATACACAGAGGATGCAATCTTTCAGTTCCATAGCATTGAGAGCGAGCACCGTGCTCTTCTGATCCAGGGGCAGTTCTCCCCCGTCCACTGTGAAGATCGCGCCGCCGGCCTCCTCCAGGATGATCCGCGCCGCGTTGTGATCCCAGGGGGAGGAGCGCATGGTGACGAACAGATCCGCCCGGCCGGTAGCCACCTCACACAACTCCAGGGCCACGGAGCCGAGACACCGGACTCCCCGTACCTTCCGGGAGAGCCGGATCATCCGCTCCTGATAGGAATGGGGTTCCAGAAAAGTGTATTGCAGACCCGGCGTTGTCAGCAACAGCTCCGAAAGCTCCCGCCGGCCGGAGGTGTGGATCGGCGTCTGATCCTGCCACGCACCGCCGCCGTGCTTTCCCCAGTACAGCGTTTCCCGCTCCACATCCAGCACCAGGCCGAACAGCGGCAAGCGTCCCTCCCAGCACCCCACGGAGATGGCGTAGTTTTGGTGCTGATTGATAAAATTCGTGGTCCCGTCGATAGGGTCGATATACCAAGTCACCGCCCCGGTGCGATGCGCCTTCGGCGGATACTCCTCCCCCACGATGGAGTCCCGGGGAAAGGCTGTCAGTATTTCATTTCGTAATAACTGCTCGATTTTCCGATCCCAATGAGTGACCAGGTCTTGGTGCCCTGTCTTTTGGCAGATCTCTGCCTCTTCCAGGTGACACCGCCGCAGAAGATCTCCGGCGTTTTGAACAACTTCCACAGCGACATTGAATCTGTCCATCCTCCACCTTCTTTCCTCTGTTTGATTTATAAAACCACATTCCTTATGGCTTGTCAAGAAGGCTTCACCAGATCACCCGCATCTCCGCGTTATGCAACTGAGGCACCGGGCTGTGGGTCTGGATGTAGCGGACGGTGAGATCCGGCATCTCCACGCCACCCAGCCAGAGGACAGGGCACTCCCGCAGGATCTCATATCCACCTGTGCCCGTGGCCCGGTAGTTGCTGGTGCACAGGCGGAAGGTTCCACCCCCCAGGGGCGAGCCGTCCAGCTTCGCCAGCCGGACCACCCGGCTACCCACGGGGCGGCGCAGGTCGAAGGTATAGGCCAGGCCGGCGTAGAAGTCGTAGTTGTAGTGCTCCACCTTAGGGAGCAGGAACTCCTCCGAAATCTGGGGCTGGCCATCAACCAGGGTGAAGTAGGAGGCGCACCGCTCCAGTGTCTGCCGCAACACCTCCTCCGTTACCTCCAGCACCACCAGGGTGTTGGCAAAGAGATAGGCCGCCGTCACCCCCCGCATGGTCACGGGAGAGGCCAGCCCCACCGGGTCGTTGCCCAAGCTGGTACAGGAGAAATCCGCCCCGGTCTCCGCCAGCTGCACCTGGTTGAACAGGGCGGCCACCCGGCTTCCGTGGAGGGCGGCGTCCAGCTTCCCCTCCGGTGGAATGGGGGGGGCCAACTCCCCGATGGGCTGGTCCAGCCAGACCTGCACCGCCCGCTCCAGAGACAGCAGACTCTGGTAGGGCTCCGCTTGGTGTTTTGACCCCACCGGCGTCAGCCTGGAGTGAAAGCGGGTGCCCCGCCCGTCCCACTGACCGGTGATGCGGAGGAATTGCCCGGCGTTGGCGGGGGGCTGGACGGCCCAGGTGCCGGACAGCTCTACCCCTTCCACTGCCATGTGCTGGTGGCCGGTGAGGAGCAGATCGAAGTCCAGCTCCCGGGCAATCCTGCAGGCCAGGTTCTCGCCGCTGTCCGAGAGCATCCGCCCCGTCTCCAGTTCCTCCTCGAAGCCGCCGTGGTAGATGCACACGCAAACATCACACTGATCCCGGAGGGCGGCGCAGGTCGCCCGGGCGGCCTGAAAGGCATCGGTGACCCGAATTTTCTCCAGGTTCTGGGGTTGCTCCCACACGTTTACGAAGTCGGTGACCACACCGGTGAGCCCCACCCGCAGGCCGTTGGCCAGGGTGTGCACCGCCCAGGGGCGGATGCGTAGCTCGCCCCCCAAGTCCTCCACATTCGTACACAGGCATACGCCGTCCATGGCCCACAGATAGTCCCGGAGGGCCTCATAGCCGAAGTTGAAGTCGTGGTTGCCCAGAGTGAAGTAGTCCAGGCCCATGGCGTTGAAGGCGGCGGCCACCGGGTGGACGGGCCACTGATCCCGGTGTTCCAAGTAATACTGGGTCAGGGGCGTTCCCTGCAAGGAATCCCCGCCGTCCAGCACCAGGGTGTTTCCGTCCTTTTCCACCTGGGCGGCCAGGTTCAGCAGTCCGGAGTTCTCCGGGCAGCCCGCGGCGTAGTTCACCGGGAAGATGTGGCCGTGGGTATCCGAGGTGTAATAGATTTGAACCGTCTTTTCCATGCTTACCCCCTGGCCAGCTTGACCCGGATCTTGGTGGAGATCCACTCCACGATCAGCACCAGCACAATGAGGCCCGCCAGGATGGCGCCGGCCTCCTCCCAGCGGTAGGCGTTCATGGCGAAGATCAGGGGCGCGCCGATGCCGCCGGCCCCCACCAGGCCCAGCACGGTGGCGTCCCGCAGGTTGATGTCAAAGCGGTAGATGGCGGTGGAGGCGAAGTTGGGCATCAGCTGGGGCAGGATGCCGTAACGGATCTTCTGCCAGGTGGTGCAGCCCGCCGCGTCCAGGGACTCCAGCACCCGCACGTCCAGATCCTCAATGGACTCGATATACATTTTGCTCACCATGCCCACTGAGCAAAGGGACATGGTCAAAAGGCCCGCAAAGGCGCCGGGGCCGGTGACCCGAATGAACATGAGGCCATAGACGAATGCGGGGATCGTGCGGACCGCCATAATGATGATCCGGCCCACAAAGGCCACCGGCTTGGGTGTCAGGTTGGAGGCCGAGAGGAAGGCCAGGGGGACGGAGATGATGGCGCCCACAATGGTACCCAGAAAGGCGATGCAGATGGTTTCCAGTAGCAGATAGGGCACACCCTGGGTGGTGAAGTTGAACAGCAGGTCCGTGTCCGGGTGGAAAATACCCGCCAGGATGTTCCAGGCGATTTTGGCTCCGCTCTGAGTAGTGCCCGCCGTCTCCACGGCGGAACCACTCCAGATCAGCAGGGCCACAACCACCACAGCCACAACCAGTTCAAACACCCAGCGGCGGGGCCGCTGCTCATAGGCCGCTTCGATTCGTTTGTTCATGCCAGCCCCTCCTTATACCAGTCGCTTCCGGGCGGCCCGGCTGATGGTCTCAATGATGAACACGGTGACAAACAGGGCCAGCAAGATCATGCCCACGCTGGCGTACTCCCGCCAGCCAATCTTCTCGTTCAGGATCAGGCCCAGACCGCCAGCGCCCACATAACCCAGAATGGAGGCGTAGCGCACGTTGCCCTCGAAGCAGAACAGGCAGTTGGACAGGTAGGAGGGCAACACCTGGGGGACGATGGCGCTGATAAAGGAGCGCACCTTGGTGGCTCCCATGGCCTCCATGGCCTCGAAGGGGCCCATGTCCACCGTCTCGATCTCCTCATAGAGGATCTTTCCGATGTAGGCGAAGGTGAAGATGGCGATGGCCGTGGTGCCCGCCAAAGTGCCCAGGCCGAAGATATAGGTGGCAATCAGGGCGGACACCAGAGTGGGCAGGGTGCGGATGATGCTCAGGAGTAGCCGCATGGCCGCCACGATCACCCGGCTGTGGATGATGTTGGTGGAGGCCAGCATGGCAAAGGGTACCACCAGGATGGAACCGATGAAGGAGCCCAGCAGAGACATCTTGATAGTGTCAAACAGGGGCTGCCAGATCTGGGGCATATAGTCCCACTCTGGTGGGATCATGTCTCCCAAAATGACAAAAAATTCCTTGATCCGACTGACCAGAACCTCCATGTCAAAGCCGGTGACCTCCACCGAAAGGGCGGTCATGGCCACCAGGATCACCGCCGCCAGGGGCGCCCGGGAGCGGGGCTTAGACACCTGTTTCCCGTTGGGTAGTGTCAGCACCCTGGGCGGGAAAATCTTGTCATACACACTCATGCCGGCTCCTCCTGTTTCCCCTGGTAGATGGCGTCCAGCACCCCCTGATCTACCTGGTCCGCCGGACCGTCGTAGACGATCTCGCCGGCCCGGATACCAACCACCCGGGTGGCGTACTGGAGGGCCAACTCCACATGGTGGATGTTGATGAGTACCGTGATGTGCATGTCCCGGTTGATGCGCTGGAAGTCATCCATCACCTGCTTGGCGGTCACCGGGTCCAAGGAGGCCACCGGCTCGTCCGCCAGGATGATCTGGGGGTTCTGGGCCAGGGTGCGGGCCAGGGCCACCCGCTGTTGCTGCCCGCCGGAGAGCTGATCCGCCCGGACAAAGGCCTTGTCCAGAATCCCCATCTGATCCAGTGCCTCCAGAGCCTTCATCTTCTCTTCTTTCGTGAAGATACCAAAGGTGGCCCGCCACCAGGGCAGGTCGGGCACAAAAGCGGTGAGCACGTTTTTGATGACTGTGGTGCGGGTAATGAGATTAAAGGACTGGAAGATCATGCCGATCCGTCGGCGGAACTTCCGCAGGCTCTTCCCGTGGAGGGTCATCACGTCGGTGCCGTCCACAGTTAACTGGCCATGGGTAATATCGTGCATCCGGTTGATGGTGCGGATCAGGGTGGACTTGCCTGCGCCGGACAGGCCGATGATGGCCACGAACTCCCCCTGATCAATGGTCAGGTTGATGTGCTTCAGGGCCTCGTACCCGTTGGGATAGCGTTTTTCTACCTCTTTGAATTCAATCATCGTATCTTTCTCCATTCCAAATGAGGGAGGAAAGCCGCGGCCTCCCTCCCTCGTTTGTGGTTCATGTTTGATTGGGTTTAACCCGCGCTGTTCAGGGACTGGATCATCTCCTGGGCGGCCCGCTCGGAGTCGTAGTCGGAGGACTGGGCGGGCAGATAGCCGTTGTGGCTGTAGATAGCGATGACCTCTTTGCCATCTTCAGTGTTGCCGATATTGATGAAGGCCTCGGACAGGGCGGCCTTGAAGTCGTCGTCCATGATGGGAGAGGTCTTACTGACGCTGATGGTATCGTTGTAGATGGCGGGAGTGACGCCCACCACGGCGGTGTCGTCCCAGATGCTGTTGGTCATGCCGTACTCGCCGGTCCACTCGTCCTCATAGTCCCGGCGGGCATCGGCGTAGGTGCAGAGGATGTCCACCTGACCGGAGGCCAGACGGGCGAAGGCGCTGCCGTAGGAGTCGGACTGCACCGCATGGGGCAGGTCGGTGATGTTCTTATCGAAGTTCTCCTGGAGCCACAGGGAGGGATAGATGTATCCGGCGGGAGAGGAGGAGTTGGCTACGCTCCAGTTGGCACTGCTCACGTCCTCCCAGGTGAGGGCCTCGCCGGCGTTGACCTTGGCGGCCAACTCCTGGCCCTTCGCGGAGGGGCCGGCGATCATCAGAGCCCGGTAGCTGGTGACCTGCTCGGTGGTGGGCTCGGTGGGGGCGTTGTCGTTCCAGTCCTTGGCGTTGTCGGAGTCGATGGACAGGCCGTCCCGAGTGGCGGTCAGCAGCACGTCGCAGCCATCGTCGTAGAGCACATAGGTGCCGCCGGGGATCAGGCCCACATCGGCAGTGCCGGCGGCCAGGGCCTCGCCCACCGCCTCGTAGCTGGTGCCCACGGTGATGTCCACCTCGCCCACGTCGTAGCCCAGCTTAGCCAGCTCATCGGTGAGCATCTGCTTCAGGGGCTCGGTGGCGGTGATGATCTCCTCCGGCTCCCGAGAGGGGACAAAGGCGATGCGCAGGGTGTCGATGGTCTTGTTCCCGGTCTCCTGGGTGCTGCTGGTGTCCGGCGTGCTGTCGGAGCCCTGGGTGTCCTCCGTGTTCTGACCGCCGCAGCCGGCCAGCAGGCCAACGCACATCACGCCGGCCAGCAGGAGAGAAAGTGCTTTCTTCATACTGTGATCCTCCTCGATGTTTCGTTTATGTTTTGGGGTTGATTTTGGACTTATCTGTTACAGAGGGGAAACCCTCTGATAACCGTTTCGGGAAGTCAGGCGGTGTCACCGATCTTCAAGTGAGTGGGCACTGTGACGGTCACCGCCTGGGAGCGGCGCTGGCTGATCCGGCCAAAGAGCAGCTCCAGGGCGTTCTCCCACACATAGTCCGGGAACATCTCCAGGCAGGTGCCAGTGGGCCACTTGCTCTCCAAGGTCTGGATGTCCTGATAGATGATGACAGCCACATCTTTCGGCACACGGACGCCCAGTTCCCGGAAAGCCTCCAGAGCACCCTCGGCCACCTCGTCGCTACCCAGCAGAACCGCTTCCGCCAGGGTATGCTCTTCCACGGCTTTCTTTGCCAGAGCGTATCCGCTCTCCCGGCTGATCTCCCCCACATGGAAGGTGCGGGGATCATACTGGCCGCGCGCCTCCAGGATGCGCTGGATGGCCGCCAGACGGTGGGCACCGATGCGTCCGTTGGCCCCGTCGTAGATGCCGCCGATATACCCCAGGCCGGTGTAACGCTTCTGATCCAGCAGATAGGCAACCATCTGCTCCTGGCCCCGGTCGAAGTCCACCTGCACCTGGTCGAACTCGTAGTTGTGCTGATTGGAGTTCACAAAGACAATGGCAAAGGACAGGGAGCGGAGGAAGTCGATCTCCTTCTCGCTGAACACCCCCAAGGCGATAATACCATCCACCTTTTGAGGTTCACCGAAGGTCAGCCGGACAAAGGAGACCTCATACTGGTCGGTCATCATCTGCACCAGACAGGATAGGGAGGACAGACGCACGTTGGGCCGATCCGGGCGGATGATCCGCCAGTCCGCCACCCCGATGACCAGATGGGTCTTGTGTTCCGCCGCCCGCCGCTGTCGGGGCGACACATAGCCCAGGGCGTGGGCCGCCTGAAAAATCCGGGCCCGTACCTCCGGCGAGACAGAGATGTTGTCGTCCTTATTCAAAACCCGGGAGACCGCCGCGGCCGAGACCTGGGCCGCCTGGGCCACATCCTTGATCGTTGCCATGGGGTTCCCCCTTTCGTGTCGTTCTAAAGACATTATATTTCACCCGCTGTCGAAGTCAATAGATTTTACTAAAATTTTACTAAATAATAAATCGTCTATAACAGATAAGCGCCCTCAAATTCTGCGGGGGAATAAAACAAAGAAAGCCTTCCACCATTTACAGAAAGCCCATGCTCCGCTATACTGAAGTCAGAAAGAGAATGGGGGGACAGCGATGGCGGGCAGAGAGAACTCAAGTACTGCATTTTCGCCGCGTCAGTGGGGCGGGACAAGATCAGCGGCATTCCGCCGTAGAAGGCGTAATTTTCAAATGCGTCCTCCTTGTCCCCGCCCACAGCGGAGTAATACTCCGCAAAGCTGAGCGGATGCACCCGAATTTCGTCGCTGCGCCCCCGGAACTCGGTGAGGATGTCTGAGGACAGCATCCGGGAGTTGCTTCTGGTCACATAGATGTCCAGATTGGACAGGGACTTCAAATCGTTGAGCGCATCGTAGAAGGTGATCTTCTTCCCGTCCGGGTTATAGGGATTCGACACTTCGTCCGACATCTGGATCTCGTCTACGAAAAGATAGAATTGCTCTCTCTGATTTTCAACGATCTCCCGGACACGATTTGCAAGCTCCAACGGATTCCGATACCGGATATCACGGGTCAGATCCAACTCAAAGGAGAGAATGTGATCTGCCGGAACGCCCTCCTCCAACAGATAAGTGCGGAACAGATTGTGGAGGAGGTAGGACTTTCCGCAGCGGCGGATGCCGGTGATGACCTTCACCTGTCCATCCCACATGAAGGATATGAGCTTGTTCAGATAGCGGTCCCGTTTGATCTCCATAGCACCACACCTCACTGAAAACTTTTCGGATTTATCGTACTACTTTTCAACGAAAATCATACAACTGCTTGCGTGCTGTGGCAAGTGATTTGTGCGGAGGTTTGCAATTTGGAACGTACATGAAGTTCCATCCCGGCGTGACCAGTTACCGGGCCATCGCCAAAGGCGCCGGGGTAACAAGGCATACGGCGGCGAAGTGGTATGAGATGATACGGGGGATGCTGGGGCGGGCGGCGTAAAAAGGCGACTTAACTACCCATTTTATCAAATTCTCCAATTCATCATCAAAAGTATCATTCTGCCTTGCGGAGCACCTCCAAATATCGTATGATGGATAAGAGAAGTACCGGCAATTGCCATGGAGGTGCTGAAATTGAGTATCCAAGAGGCTCTCGTCACGATGTTTACCGACAATCCTGTCAATTGGCTCAAATGGGCGGTCGTATTCGCCATCCTGATCGGCGGCTATGCCATCGCGGTGCCGCTCTACAAAAAGGTCTCCCACGGCGCCAGCTGGGGGCGGAAACGGGACATCGCCAAGAGCAGGGACCACGTCATCAAAGCGTCTCTGGTGGATAAGCACCCCTCCGGTGAGGTATCCCGCTACAACTGGCGCGCTGTCTACCGCTACACAGTCGAAGGCGAAGAACGGCAATACACTGCCCATTTCAAGCACCCGGCAACGCCGCCCCTGTACCTGTATCTCTATTATGTCGATGATCCTGACAAGCTGTTTTCCTGCGAGGAATACCACTACGAAAACCACAAGGGGCTGCTCCTGTTTCCGGTCATCTTCTTGCCTTGGATCTTGGCTTGCATCGCCCTCGTTCTCCTGGGCGTAGACCTGTCGGGGTTTTGAAAGGCATATCAAGGCTTCCGAATGCTCAAAAGAGGTTGGTATCACAATGTGATACCAACCTCTTTTCTCAAGGTCACTTCTTACTTTTCCTCTCTCAACCCCGCCAGTTGGCCAGTGGATAGGAGCCGTTTTTCTCTCGGTATTCCTGCAGCAATTGTCGTTCCCTTTCTCCTGCGTTTTCATAGGCTTCGTAAGCAAGCAGCAAAAGTCCGCAGTCCGAAATCTGCCAGACGGCCCGTCCGCCCGCATGGATATTTCCGTTTCCCCGTCCATAGTCCATGTACTGTTTTAGCCTCTGCCGCAGGCCACGCTTTCCTTCCGCTTTTCCAATATATAGGATACTTTGGTCGGCACATCCCTCATATTTCTCCTGAAGCTTTTTCGCAGGATAGATTTTAGCCTTAGGGCGGTACTCCTGTTCCGAGAAACGGATTGCCATTCCCTCAGGCGCAAATACCCAATAGACTCCTGGCACCTCAGGGACAGAATGACAATCGTTACAACAGAGTTCTTGTAGTGTGACGGCGGGAACCGCTGTGGGACAGAGCGCTTTGAGCCGACGAAACAGGCGTAACAAGACTCCTTCCGCGATGCTTTGACTGATCAGGGAACCCTCGCAAAAATGGTCTCTGCGGAAATGCCATGCGATACAGGCCAATACACATAAATAGGGCTGCGTCTCCAGCCATCCCGGAGGGGCAATCGCGATATTCCGCTCCTCGAGGCCCCACTTTTGGATCACCTCGTGATAATTCTGGATCACCAATCCCGCCTGGTAGGTTCTGTCTACAAAATCATGTAAATCGCGAGAGAGTGTTTTCTGCCCAGGACTACGGGAATACACAGAATAACGGCGGCACCAAAGCTTCTTTTCCTCAGAAGTCTCGATTTGCTCCAGCAATTTGATCGCCCAGTCTAAAAACAAATTTTCTGTCATAGACGCATCTCCCGATATTCAATTGTCGTTCATTCCAAAAGGAATCGTGAGCAATTTCTTTTTATATAGGCTCTCTGTCCGGATGACCTCATCATCTGTCACAGTTTTGGGCAATATCTGCAAAATGGAGAACTGGAAATCGTGGTAACGTTCGGGGTAGGCGCAAATCAGTTCCTTCATCAGCTTATTATTGCCGTGCAGGGAATCCACATAGCAGGCCCACCGCCCCAGCAGTCCAGCTTTTCCATAAGCCGATCCCACATACTGTTTTCCCGTCTCCCGGTCAACGATGAGATAAATGGCGTTGACAGAGGACAGCGCTGTGTGCCACGCCTCATAAACGGTTGGATTTTCAACGATTTCCTTCAGTTCATCATATGTAAGGATCAGATTTTCAAAGCCGGAAAAGACTTTCTTTTCATCTGCCTGAATTGCCACAACAGGCTTTTCGGTCGTTCCCTTCTGATGCCACATGCGCGCAGACTTCCCCCAATCGATGATCAGTCTGCCCTCATATTCTTTCAGCAAATCGAGGGGTTCGAGATGAAAATATGCGTTCTTGCCCTGGAATTTTCTGGCCTCGATTTCCGGGACACCCTTCGGGATCATATCGGGCGTATCCGGAACAGCAGCACCTACTTTATAGCAGGAATCCAGCTTACAGAGAGTCCCCTGGTCGCTTATAAAGGTCACCCAATAATCGTACCCTTTGCTGAATCCAGATTTCTGATGACAGGTATATTCATATACCACATTTGCTTTATAACACTCTCGAAATCCACGATCTGTCAGTGCATGACGAATCAATTTAACTTTTGAGGGATCCAGCCCTACTTTTCTTAATACGTCTGAGAAATAAAAAATCGCCATTTTATATCTTCCTCCGCGTATAAACTATCAGAGTCAAACTTGTCGCCCAGGGTGATATCGCCATGAAATTCCAATTTTTGAAGGAAACTCTTTCACTTCTGGCGTTGGGCAATAAAATCCGAGATAGCCTCCACCGTCTGGGCCTGTTGTTCCTCCGCCGAGATCGTGGCGGGCATATCTTCTTTCTGCGGCCCGTAATTGCCGAACTGGGCGTGATTGCCGCCCTCAATTTCCACCACGTTCTCCGTGTAGTCGATCTTGTCCTCCACACTCTGGTTCAGGGAGCCGTAGACGGTAATGGTATCGGCAGGCGGATAGTCGCCATAGAGGTAGGCTCCCAGCAAAATCAAACCGTCCACCTCGTCCGGGTGCTCCGAAGCGAACTGGGAGGCCATGGCCCCGCCCATGGAGTGACCGGCAATGTACCAGTGCTGGATATCCGGGAACTGGGCCATTACGTCTTCCGCTGCGTTCACGTCGAAGATAGCTAAGTGGAAGGGCATCTCCACCAGAATGCAGGTGAGGCCGGTCTGCCGGAGTTGGTTCAGCAGGGGCAGATAGGCGGCGGCCTCCACCTTGGCCCCGGGGTAGAAGATGATCGCGGTGTCCGTGGGATAGGATGGCGAGAGGATGGTCAGATCATCCCGAACTTCCAGATGATCTCCGCTTGCCAGTACCTCCAGGGCCACATCCTCCGCCCGGTAGTAGTCGGACACATACCAGAAAAAGCCGCCCGCCAGCAGAACCAGGACCGCCAGCAAAATGCCGCCGGCTAACTTCCACTTTTTACGGCGGGGTTTCATCTCTGCCGTCATTGCTCCCCCTCCTCCCGATGCCGGATCACTGCCGCAATGGTCTCCGCCGCGATGCGAGAACCCAGCTCACTGGGGTGGATGCCGTCGGCGGCATAGAGGGCCTGGGGATTGGACCACTCGTAAAACCGCCGACCCACATCGGCAATCAGGGCGTTATTTTCCTGTGCCGCCTTGTGGTAGGCCTCGGACAGCTTCTGGGCCATCTCATCGTAGTCCCAGCCCTTGTCCGTCAGCTTGGCTCCGCCCCTCTGATAGGCCCAGGTAGCAAACAAAATGGGGACCGCCCCGTTTGCCCGGATCTGCCGGCAGAGCCCCTCCACGCTGGAGAAGAAGCTCTTAGGGGCGGTGATGGGGCCGTGGCTCATCTCCTGGAGCACCACATAGTCCCACTTCTCCTTTTGGAGCGCCGCCTGGGTCTGACTGCCCAGCC
>NZ_JACJJE010000079.1 GCF_016899775.1 Pseudoflavonifractor capillosus | reverse complement strand
GTGCTCATGCCCGGGGAGGTCTTCTCCTATAACAACACCACCGGCAGCCGCACCGCCGACAAGGGCTATCTGGGGGCACCGGTGTACTCGGGCGGCGCGTCGGTGGAGGGCATCGGCGGCGGCATCTGCCAGACCTCCTCCACCATCTACTACGCCGTCCTCCACACCACCCTAGAGATCGTGGAGCGCCACGCCCACATGTACGCTGTGGAGTATGTGCCCGACGGCATGGACGCCACTGTGTGGTACGGCTCCTCCGACTTCCGCTTCAAGAACAACACCAACTACCCGGTGAAGGTGGTCACCGAGAGCTATGACAAGAACGGCAGCCGTTATCTCACCGTGAAGATCTACGGCACCAACGAGGACGGCCGCTATGCGGTGCCTCAGCGGACCCAGTATGACTGGATCACACCCACCACCCAGTACAAGGCCGACAGCTCTGTGCCTCGGGGCACCACCCGGGTGGACAGCGTTCAGAACGCATACCGTGGCCGGAAGGCCCAGACCTACCGGTATATCTATGCGGAGGACGGCACCCTGCTGGAGAAGCAGGATATGGGGGGCAGCAGCTATAAGATGCGGCCCACCACCATCCTCTATAATCCTTCTGATGTGGCTAATAATGACCAGCATATTTCGGAAAACCGTTTACCGGCCACGGAAGATTCAAAGGTATCGGATCTTGTGCCATTAGAAATAGAATAATAGAAAGGATGCTGATTATAACTATGAGCAAAGTAACAAAAAAGATAATTTCTGCAACACTCATATGTACATTCATTGTAGGAGGAATCACTTGTACATCGCTGGCGTATCAGGGAGTGCTTGACCAGAAAATTGATGAAGAATGGACCTACATAGATGATTCGTACTATTCTCTCGTAAAAGTAGAAAAATCAGCACCTATTTTAGTAAAACGTCTTCAAAAAAGTGATTATGATGATATCATTGAACAGTTAGTTGATACTTCAATTGAACCAGATACGGCTGCTGCTCGTATTGCTGCCTCTGATCCTGATGCAGTCCTACCTGATAATATGTTGCCAGACGGACGGTTTCTCCGAGAAGATTGGCAAGAATTATATGAGGGACTTATCAGTAATGCATCAGAAATTAAGACGCTCAATATTAGGGAAGAGAACAGCGTGACATTAGAAAACGTAACCGTACGCAACAAAAAAATTTCTGGCAGTAATAGCGATTTAAATGATATGAGTGTAAAACTTATCTCTACTGATAATGGAGCGCTTGCCCTGCCAAACAGCCTTGATAATACAAGTTCAACTTTTTCAACTATACCGAATAGTAAAAGTGTTCTTTACGCAACAGAAAATGAACTTGTGCAGATTGGATCCAATGGCACTTCCAATATTGTGTCTCCGGAGGTTTATGATGGCAAAACATACGAAGATTTAGTTGCTGAGTCTATTGAGCTATACGGTGAAAATCGTGCTTTCTGGAATGGCCAGACCAATGTTGCTCCTGATGGAACACATGTTGCATATGTCTCTAATAAAGCAGATATTCAGGGCACATGGGATTTGTTTGTTTTAAATCTAAATACCGGTGTGGAGACTCGACTTTGCGATGATTCTACTATGGATTATTTTGTGGAGCAGTGGTTAGATCCAGAACATATTTTATGTATGAAGGTTCACGATTCTGGGTATGAATATGTGGTGGTAAGCCAGGATGGGCATGAGCATGAGCTCGATTTTGCAACAGATAATCCGGTTATCTTGGGGGTAAGAAATGGACTAATTGCATACGGCAACGACGCTAATGATATTATCTATATTGGAAAATATAATAACTCCCCACAATTAGAAGAAGTTGCCGAATTTAAACTGGAGGGTACCTTCAGAATACGACCTGGCATCGATCCTTTTAGCCCGGATGGTAAAAGCTTTGCGTACATACTGGTTCCAGAGAATAACTACTATGGAAGAGACTTGGTTGTCGTCGACTTAGATTCCATGACCACAAAAAGTAATCAAACTATTCCAGTTGGCACAAAAACAACAAATAGTGTATTGGAATTTGATTGGATAGATAATACTGATCTTCTTACCTCAGTTATTTCTAACGACTCACAGACAATTTCAAGTTGGATTTATCATTCGAAATGAGGTGCTATAAAGTGATAAAGAAACGATTTGTTGCATCTATTTTGTGTATTCTTACGCTATTTGCAATACCATTACAGTCTTATGCATATTCGGATTACAGCGAAACATTCATCGGCCAACCAATCGATGGAACAACCCGTTGGGTATCGCCGCTGAAAAGTGGAACTAATTATTACTATGCTACAATTACATCGAAATGGAATGAGCAGCGCACAGTTGGAACCACTCCTCATGTTGGCATCGACCTTAGTATCTCACAGACAAAAACGGTCGTCGCAGTTACATCAGGCACACTTAGAAAAGATACATCCACTAAGGGAAGCAAATATAATAATGTGACATTAGATACAGGCCATCCTACAAAAAAAGTATATTGCCACTATGAACATTGTTCGTTGTTGCAAGCGGATGGATATTATAATCAAGGTGACAAAGTAGCAACAGGTGGAAAATATGGAACAGAAGACCCCCATCTCCATTTTGCAGCGTATGATACAAATAATTTAGATACCCGGAAAGGATATCGAAATGAAACTCTATACAGAAGTGCAAGTAGCTGGAACTACGGGAGAAACTGTGACACATTTTCACAAATGCAGTGGAATAATAACACAGCATCGGTAACGCTTGTATTTAGTGGAAGTGGTAATACCCATACTGAAAAGCCATCCGCTGCACAAATTTATTATCGTGTTCATGGAACGACTAATTGGCTTGGCCCCTATAATATGGTTAATTCTTCTGGATATACTTACACATACAATTTTAGGAATCTTGTTTCATCGGGAACAGAAATAGACTGGGTTGTGCGTTATAGGCGGTCAAGCCCTGCGAAGTATATGTGGGCACCAGCTAAGTTCTACAATCCGTCTTCTGATCCAAATGGCTCGACGCTGAAGTGGGCATATGCAACAAATACAGTCCAATATTAAACCAATTTAACTTGTAATTGGTCATAGTAAATGGGAATTTTCTGTTTATAGATACAAATGGGGAATGTTAAATGCATTCCCCATTTGTATAAAATAAGAATTTACATCTTGACTGGATTTCTTCAAAAATAAGAAATGCTTATCATCCCATCTTTAAATTGGAGGATAACATGAAGAAATATTTTTTAATACCCTTTTTCGCTATAATTCTATTTTCTACCTCTTGCCACAACCTAGGAGATGGTTCGAAAACTGAAATGCTTCAGCTTTCTCAAGACAACTGGAGATTGAATCAAGAGGAAATCTCTATCTGTGAACTTAGTTTACCTGAACTATTTAACGGTTATACATATCAGGATTCTTTAAATATCGCACTAAGTAATATTGAGAATCCATCTTATGAGCTTGTTTGGGGAGAACCTACAGTTGTTTCGCCGAACAAAGAATATGCTGTTTATATTTCAAATAAAGCTGATTTAATAAACGGGAATTTTTCTATTATGCTATTTAATACAATATCAAACGAAGAAATCGTCTTGATTGATCTTAAATCTCAAATACCCGCATATCCTTTATGGTGGATCGATAACAAACGATTCGTTTATGAATATGATGAGAATTATTACGTTTGCGATATTGAGTCGCCCTCAGACTCGTCTAAACTTACGTTGTATGGAGACCATCACACCATACTTGCGTATGATTTAGATACTGTTATGTATATTGAAAACGAATATGAACCTGAGCACGCAACAAGACAAATTGCAGAGATTACAGACGACAATCGATGTAAAAATATAGCTACCTTTACAGATGACCAAGGTATGTTAATGCTAGAAAGTGCGTTGAGTGATACCCTTCATCTTGTTGCGATGAAGGGACGGGTATCAGAAGATTCTGGTGCAAGATATGTGATAATTTTCGATTATGAACAAAATAAGTACGCCAAACTCCCTCCTCCACAAATAAATAATGCGCAGACAATTAATGCTATTGATTTTTCTTGGCAAGGAGGAGATTTGATGGTGAGATACAATGTTGATGGAATTGAACAGGAATGGATTTATCGTTTTTAACATAAAAGTGGTTCCCCACTCTAATAAATAAACTGAGTCTTATTCACATAGGATGGGTGCCGATTTCTATCAGGATCTATTTTCCTTTGTGGAGTGCCTTGAGTTAATCATATGCCATTATTGCCTAATCTATCATCTGTAGAGACTGACTGCAATCATTCTTTCCTCGTACTCTTTCCTGTAATTCTATTCCAGCTGGCCTCTATAGTTAATGGATGGGGATTTGCAGACTAAACGGTTGGCTTACCAAAAGTGGCGTAAATACATAAAGGGGTAGTTTTGTTCTCTGATTCTCTGAGTATGATGAGTCCTTACCCTGAGTCCTTCTGCCCGGTCCACTCTGACCCTACCCCTAGTCCACAAAAAAGGTGCAGTGTTCCCTTGGCGGAGCACTGCGCCTTTTCACGTTATTCTCACTTTAATATGCGGTACAGATTGGAGGTGCATCCCCCATTTTCCCGGTATCTGGGGCGCTTTTCGATCCATCCCAGACGAATCAGATCCTGGAACGCGCGTTTTACTGTGGAGCGGGACAAATGTAAATCCCGAGCAATGCTGCCTATGGCGTACCAGCTTTCACCGTCTTTGTTGGCCCGATCATAGAGATAGAGGCATACCATCTTGGCCCGGGAACTTAACTCTTGGTCGCCGTATATGGCATTAAAGAAACTCACGCAGGCCCCTCCTCCCGCTTCTGCGTATTGTAGTCCACCATTTGGGAGGAATTCTCTTCATCCACACACTCTGTTTGCTGCCTTTGCTTCAGATCATGCAGGATTGCATGAATCAGTTCTTGCTTTCCTGCATAGGTCACTTTCCGTGCGGCTCGCTCTGGAGTTTGGTATGGTTCCTCAAAGGTGATTCCCCACTCCAAAAATAGGCGGAGCTTTGTCCGCATGGGATAGGTACCGGTCTTCATCACGATAAATTCCCCCTTCGGGAGCGCCTTGAGCTCATCCGGCGTCATTAACGCCCGTTCCATCATCTGCAGAGACTGGCTGGGATCATTTTTCCCTTTGGAGACAGAGCCGCTCATCACAGTGCGGCTGCCCAAGGCTTTGGACAACACCTCGGCGGTCTGGGAGTTGGGGGCAAAGCCTCCAAAGATCGTATCCTGACAGTTGTCCGCCAATATTTCCGCGCCCTCTTTCCCATAATTCTTTTCCAGCTGGGCCAGAGACTGAATAATGGGCACCATGGTCAATCTCCGGGAGCGCCCAGCAGAAAACAGAGATAGTACATCAAAGGGCGGCATCGTGCCGAACTCGTCGCACAGAAATACAACCCGATTGGCCAATTTACCGCCGCGTTTTTCCGCCACGGTAAACAATTCGCGGCTCAAATTTTGGATCAATAGACCGGCCATGAAGTTTTTGGTGCTGTCCTCCTCGGGTAAGACCAGAAAGATGATACACTTCTGCGAGGCAAAAGTTTCTGCATCAATGGAGCTGTCAAAGCAGAGCACCTGCTCCAACTCCGTATCCAAGAATGCGTTCAGTCGGGACAATACCGTAGACATGACAGAGGCCATAGCCTGATCCGAAGTATGCAGGGCAGAGGCAGCCAGCATCCGGGCTTTGTGGTCATCCGGAAGGAGGCTCATCAGCGCCTGGAAACCATTCCGTCCACGGCTTCTGGGATCAGGGGCCAGGAGATCCTGGATCAACTTGAACACAGATACAATGTGGCGGACATCCGGCTCTTCTTTGCCCGGCGGCAGATACTGGGCCAGCAGCAGCGTGACCGAGGCCATCAGGCCCTCGGCCGCTTCGTAGAAATAGCTGTTCTCCCCGTACTGAGCTGCGTCACCCGAGGGGTTGATGATGGATTTGGCCAGGATCTTGGTGTACTTCTCTGCCGCTGCCGCATAGTCTATCGCGTTTGGAAATTCCCGGAACAGATCCATGTAGTGATTGATCAGGGTCAGCAAATTGTATCCGTCAGAATGCATTGGATTCCGTAAGTCGATGACCGAAACCCTATAGCCGTAGTATTTTTCCGCAATGGTACCATAGTTTCTGGCCAAGTCGCCTTTCGTATCCAGAGCGAAAATACTCATTCCGCTGGCACAGGCATACTCTAGGTTGGGGTACAAGAAGAACGCTGTCTTACCCACGCCGCTGGCCCCAATCATAAGGCAGTGGATGTCGTCGCAGTCCACCAGAGCATGGATCGTTTTGTGCTCCCAGAGCCGTTTTGGTATCGGCGGGTGAATAGTCCTGCCAAACAAATGCAGTTCCGGCTGCATAGGCGGCTTTCCGACAGAACCAAGGACCAGCCCCTGGGCTTGGGGATGCTGCTTACCGTTTCTCCACGCTTGCGGCGTGAACGGAATATTCTGATAGGTCTTGGAGATCTCTTTCGGAGTTGCCCAGCGTGCGGTTCCATACTGACCATCTCCCACCGTGCGGCTCTTGATGTTGTCTAATGTGTAATGCTGGGAGAGCATAGCCAGTCCACCGATTACAATGATCGCTGCCGCGGCAAACAAAATCAGCGGCCATACATTGTCCTGCACTAGATCACCTCATTCTCATTGCCATGCCTTGCTTTGGCGTTTCCCGCAGCACGCACAGATCATCGTTCCAGTCCTTCCGCTCCGGGATCAGACGGTCTGAGGCGATATGGAACTGCTCCCCTATCTGTTCCGCCATCCGCAGACTGGCCTCATGTCCGGCCCGGTCATTGTCCAGGCACAGGTAAACCGCCTGGGGAGTTTTCATCCGCTGGAGCATGGTCAGCACCGGAATGGGGGACGTCCCGCAGCAGGCCACATAGCTGTGTTCGTTCCAATCCTCTGGGTAGAGGGAGAGATACGACAGAAGGTCAATGGGCGCCTCAAATACAAACAGGCATCCGTCTCTGCCCAAGTGGTGGAAGCTGTATCGGGGATCGCTGCCCTCCACGTTTTGACGGAATACCTTTCCAGTGCTGTTGGTGCTCCGCTTGTGTGCATGGCGGGCAGTGCCGGTCTCATCCTTACCGACAAACACCACATTGTGGTACTTTTCATCTTCATAGAGCAGTCCCGTCCGTGCGAAGTGTGTGATCACATCCCGGTCAATGTGCCGGTGCTTCATCAGGTAGGCGTACACCCGGCGCATATCCCGGTTGGGGGGAGGCAACGCAAACGTTTTGGAAGACGGCGGGGTTTTCTCCCTTGCCTGCGGATAGCATTGGCCCTGCTCCTCGCCTAGGAGCATCGTCACCGCCTCCGGAAAGGTCATTCCGTAGTGCGTTCGGACAAAATCAATGGCGTGGCCGCCGGTTTGGGTCTCGTGGTCAAACCACTCGCTGCCCCGGATGGTCACACTGTGGTCGGAGTCCAGCCGATAGTCCCGGCCGGAGGGAAGGAGCTTTTCCCCCTGCCGCCGCAGGAACTCAGCCAGATCCACCTCGTTGGCCTGGCGTTTCTGATTTTCTGTAAAGTAAATAAAGGTTCCCATAGACACACCTCGCATCGCTATCATTTTAATTGAATTTCCTCATTCTCATGGTCATCGGCCTTATGGCCCATGGCCATTTTCTTTTCCAAAAGCTGCCGCCGGCGTTTGCGGTCAATTTGAAGGCCGCGCTGCATGGTGTCCGTCAGACAGCGATCTTCAAAGATCCTGCCCATGTGGTAGAACATCCGGGAGACTGCCGCAGCTACATTAGATCCTTTTTTCTGCTCTAATGGCTTGGAGCGCTCCGGCGCAGCAGAACGGATGGAGTCATCCTCCCTCGGCATCTCTGCTTGATTCCCGTCAGGTTGAGTGTTTGGCGGTTCTGAGGCATTCGGTATCTCTGCTCGCTCCTGCGAAAGATCTTCAGAAATTGACTCAGTCTGCGACAGCCGCAGGGCCTCCTGGATCACCATGTTGCGCACAGCTTTGAACTCTTTCTGCTGAGAGAGCGGCACGTGCCTGGGCGGCTGTTCGGAATAGGTGCGGCAGATCTCCTCCTGCATCTGATACCACAAATCGTAGGCGGCGGCCACACGCTCATCCTTGGCCAGCTCATCCACAATCTCATCCACGATGGCCTTCGTCTTGGGCGGCAGGTAGCCGTACACCTTTTTACCCTTTGTGGTTTGGAGCCGCAGAGCGAGTGCAGTAGTTAGCTGTTCCAAATGCGGGTTGTCTCTATCACCATTCCGCATCTGTCGAATCAGCTCCTCCATCGCCAGCCGCGCCTCCCGCTGGATGGAAGCCCGATACTCCGTCTTCTGCTCATAGACATGGAACAGGTCGTCCCGAAAAATTCTTCGGGCGAAGGCGGACTTGACCTGCTGGATGCCCTGTTTTGTCAAGTATCCCTCCTTGGGATCTGAGGAGAACACCACCATGTGGATGTGGACGCTTTGCTCTTTCCTGTGAAAGGCGGCATACCAGCGCAGGTGGTCCGGCGAGATTTTATACCCCTTTGCGATGTCTGAGAGGCAGGCATTGACCAGTGCGCGCCAGTTCTCCGCCGTGTCATAGCCCAGCCGTTCCGCGTCCTCCCGGCGGATGGCGACCACCGGCGTCCACACATTTCCTGTGTGATCCGCCACCTCCCGAATCGCTTGGGAGAGGTTCTGCACCTTGCCGCCCGGCCCCCAGAGGCCGTGCTCCCCCTGGAGCTCTACGCCGGGACGGTGCGCCACATAGTCCAGGTAGTTCTCCCGCTGACTCATGGCCTCCACAAAATCCTCCCGCACCTGCTGGATAAAGATGGAGGCAGTTTTCCTGGTGGGGTTGGACTGGTAGTCCTCATACTCCAATAGTTCTTGTGTTTCTGGGAAATCCCGAAGGAGACGGCGGATGTACTCCTTCTGGTTTCTCGTGGCAGGACGGTCTCCGTGCTCCTCCGGGAGCACCTCCACACCGGGGCGGGTCGCCACATACCGGGTGCGGTTGGCCAGCTTGGCTGCATCCCGACCGCCCTTCAGATAGGGAGACATGAAACGGATGCGGCTCACTGTCCGTCATCCAGAAGCCGCCGCTGCTGGTCCAGCGCGCGGTCGAAGCTGATCTGTCCATTGGTGCGCTTCACCTCGTCCACCGCGTAGGCGCGCAGTTCCCGCCGGTTGATGGGGTCGGCGCGGAAGTGAGCGGCGATGGTGTGGCCCATCATGTTCAGCTCCACACACCATTTGAAGATCATGGTTCGCAGCCGGTTGGAGTTGTCCGCCACGATTCCCTGGAGCGTATCCACCAAGGCCTGGGACAGGTACTCTGAGGTATCCTCTGTGGCCAGGTAGCCCATGTAGAACCGCAGGGCTTTTTCGATGAACTCACTGCGGGTGCTGCAGTTGTCCTCCTCCAGCCAGCTGTCCATGCGGCGGATCACACCGGGAGACAACCAAACCGCAGTCCTCTTTTTATTTTCGTCCGACATATCTGCTGCCTCCAATCAAAAAATTTCTTGAAGAGTGGTTGAGGGTGGGGTACAATAGAGATACCAAGTAGTGCATCGGGAGGTGTCTTCTGTGAGTAAAATCTACACGGTGCCAGAACTGCAGACCGTACTTTCGCCCATCTTTCGTGAGCATGGAGTGAAGAAAGCAACCCTGTTCGGCTCTTATGCTAAGGGAGCCGCAACCTCGCACAGCGATGTAGACCTGCTGGTGGACAGCGGCCTGCGCGGCTTGGCGTTTTTTGGTTTGCTGGAGCGGGTGAGCGAGGCTCTGGAAACGCCGGTGGACCTGATCGACGTGACCCAAATCGAGAAGGGGTCTGAGATTGAGCGGGAGATTCAGAGAAGCGGGGTGGCTCTGTTTGAACAATAAGGACCAAATCGTTCTGCGCAAGATCCAGGGACACATCGAGTCCATCCTGCGCTACTGCGAGGGCATCCAAAGTTTTCAGGAGTTTCAGAGCAACTCCATGCGGGTGGAAGCTACGGTGTTTAACCTAATGCAGATCGGTGAGCTGGCGAAGGAGTCGCTCAGCGATGAGGTCAAAGCGCATCTCACCACGATCCCGTGGCCGCAGCTGTACGGCATGCGCAACCGGATCGTGCACGGGTACTCCGGCGTGAATATGAACATCGTGTGGGATACGATCCAGATGGACCTGCCGGACCTGCTGACCGAACTGCGGGCTATTCAGGCAGGCGCAGAGTAAGAAAAGAACGCGAGATCAGGAGAAAATCTCCCGGTCTCGCGTTTAGCTGTTTTTGCGCCCGTGACACAGCGCAACCCCTTGCCGCACCGCAGATTCAGGGGTTAACGACCACCTCAAACCGCAGAATCCCGCGATTCCGACCACCTAGGCCGAATCCGGGAAAGCCCCGCACTGCGGGGCTTTGTGGGTGGGAGGCGGTCGCTTGCGACCACCTCCCTTTATCCTCGTACTAAAATCGAACGCCCCCAATCCCGGGGAAATTTGCGGAAATCTGCCCAACAGGGCCTCCTAT
>NZ_JACJJE010000078.1 GCF_016899775.1 Pseudoflavonifractor capillosus | reverse complement strand
TGTTCCATTTTTTCGCCCCCATATCTGTTTCTATTTTACCAGATATGGGGGCTTTGTGCTTGTTTTTTGACAGACTGCAAAAATGCCGTTACTTTTGCGCCGCTGTTCGGCGCAAAAGTCCGCGCTTCGCTTGCCGGAATCCTTGCACAGCAAGGCTTCCGGGGCATTTGATCCCATTCGAGGCGGGCGGCTGCCCCCTCGAGCTCCCCCGCCCCAACTTGAGCGGATTCATCTCAACAGAGGCTTTTTGACAAGCTGGGCGGGGGACCGCACTGCGGTCCCCCGCTCCCTGTCTTGACAGAATTCATTTTGCAGGATACAATAGGACAAACCGCAGAAAACTCCAACACAGGGGCGCTGGGAGCCATTCCCGGCTGAGATGCAGAGGCAAAGCGCAGCCTCCGGTCCCTTAAACCTGATCCGGGTAATGCCGGCGTAGGAAGTGAATGGATGTGCGTTGTCATGTTCCTTCTTTTCGTACCGCAAGACCCGTTGGGCTGTCCTGCGGTACTCTACATTTTTAGGAGGAATTGACAACTATGACACGATCTCATCTCGGCGTACGCATGCTGTGCGAGGGAGCCATTATGGTAGCCCTGGCCCAGATTCTCAGCTATCTGAAGCTGATGGAGCTGCCCAACGGCGGCTCTCTGACTCCAGCCATGTTCCCCATCATCCTGTTTGCGGTGCGCTGGGGGCTGGGGCCCGGCTTGATGGCCGGCTTTGTGTTCGGCCTGCTCCAGTTGATTTTTGACGGGGCCTACGCCTGGGGCTGGCAGTCCATGCTGCTGGATTATCTGGTGGCCTTTACTCCTCTTGGGTTAGCCGGACTATTTCGAGGCAAAAAGTGGGGCATTTTTGCGGGCACGATTGTGGGCTGTGCCGGGCGCTTCTTGGTCCACTATATCAGCGGCGTGACCATCTATAAAATTTTGGTCCCTACCGCATTTATGCAGTGGACATTCACCAGTCCGGAGCTCTATTCCATCGTCTATAACGGCTCCTACATGCTGCCCAACACCATCATCGCCTTGGTCATTGCGGCGTTTCTGTATCAGCCCATGAAAAAATATATCCTGGGGCAAGACATTTGGGAAAAGAGGTAGTTCCGCTGTCCTCCCGGGAATGGACAGGGAGGATGCCTCCATGGGAAAATTTGACGGTCTGCTGCTGGTCAGCGACTTTGACGACACCTTATATGATTTCCAGCACCGGGTGCCGCCCCGGAATATAGAGGCCATCCGGTACTGGATTCAGGAGGGCGGGCGCTTCACGGTAGCCACCGGGCGGGCCCACCGCACCTTTGCCCCATACGTCCATCTGGCCCCCATCAACGCCCCGGTAGTGCTGTCCAACGGCTCCGCCATCTACGATTTTCAGCGGGAGGAGATGCTGGTACAGACCCTGCTGGACCCCAGGGCCCCGGAGGATTTTGCCGCCCTCATGGAGGCCATCCCCTCCCTGGGGCTGGAGGCCTACCATGGGGAGGATATTTACGTCTACCGTCCCAACGCCGTCACCGACGCCCACATGAAGAAGGTGGGCACCGACTATGAGGAGCGGGCCGTCCCGGACATGCCCTCCCCCTGGACCAAGGCCATCGTCCAGCAGGAGTACGATGAGCTGCTGAAGGCCCGGTCCTGGCTGGAAGAGCACTGTCCCGGCCGGTATGAGGCCATTTTCTCCAACCGCTACTACCTGGAGATCACCCACCGGGGCTGCAACAAGGGGGGCATGGTGGCCCAGCTTCTGGAACTGCTCCATATCCCCCAGAAGAATCTCTATTGTGTGGGGGATAACCAAAACGACATCCCGATGCTGGAGCTGTCCGCAATCCCCTTTGCCCCCGCCAACTGTGCCCAAGAGGTCAAGGACTGGGGAGCCCAGATTCTGTGCCACTGTGATGAGGGCGTCATTGGAGACATTGTGGATCGCTTGGACCGGAAATTTTCTTGAACTTAGCATCTAGACTACAGACAGCCGGCTGCATTTCAAATGCGGCCGGCTGTTTTTATTGAAGCAAAAAATTTTGCCCTTTGACGCAATAAATAACTCCTCTGCCGCATTTCTAAAATAGAAGGGCCGCCAGCCTGAATCTTGATATATAGGGGGAACTGACAATGACTAAGGAATTACAGTTGCGTGGGACGCAGTTGGACGGGAAAAAGAAAAAGATTTTGCTGGCAGCAGGCGCGGCGGTGCTGGGAATTGCGGGTATCGTATTCCTGGCGTCCCTGCTGCTGCGGGTAGATATGGACCATGCCCGGGAGATCGCCCTCTCTGCCGCCGACGGAGGAGAAATCGTGGGACAGAGCGTGGATCGGGAGGGCTTTTGGAATGAGTACAGCTTCCAAATCTCCAACAACGGGACCTGGTATGAAGTAGAACTGGACAGCTTCGGCCAGGTGACAGAGCTGGAGAGCGGCTGGGATCAAAGCTGGGACTATGACCGTTGGGACTGGGATTGAACACAGCCTGTCAGCCCCTCCGGTCTACCAAATGTCTACCAGGTCTACCGCCGGGAAGCCTTGCGCGCCAAGGGTTTCCGGCGGTTTCTTTTTGCTGTTTTTGGGAGTCGGTCTACCAAAAGTCTACCAAGGTGATTTTTTGAGGGAGAAACCTGCGGGTTCCTCCCCTCTTTTTTGCATTTTGAGCACATTTCGGAGTATGCAAGGGGCGTTATGCTGTCATAGTTGGTTGAATCTTCCTGTTTCTTCTAGTTTCAGGAACTTTCTCCCTGGTTTTGGCAGAAATCTCTCCTCCGTGCCTGAATTTAAAAGGAGGAATTCCAATGAGAAACCTGAAGCGTGCTCTCAGCCTGGGTCTCACCGCGGCCATGATTTCCGGCCTGATGGTGATGGGCTCCAGCGCCGCGAGCTATGCGGACGTGACTTCTGAGGACAATCAGGAAGCCATTGAGGTTCTCCAGGCCGTCGGCATTATGGTCGGCGACGAGAACGGAGACTTCAATCCCGATCAGAAGGTCACCCGCAATGAGATGGCCGTTGTGATGTGCAACCTGATGGACTACACCGTGGCCAGCTATAAGGGGACCTCCCCCTTCACCGATGTGCCCACCTGGGCCGAGCCCTACGTGGCCGCCTGCTACACCAACGGCATTACCAGCGGTATCAGCGCTACCACCTACGGCGGAAGCGACACCGTGACCACCGGTCAGGCCGCTCTGATGCTGGAGAAGGCCCTGGGCTACTTCCAGTATCAGGCCGACTTCGGCTCTGACTGGCTGGTTGAGGCCACCAAGCAGGGCAGCCTCGCCGGTCTGTTTGACGGCGTGGACACCGGCGCCACCGAGGCCCTGTCCCGCAACGATGTGGCCCAGATGGTCCTGAACGCCCTGGAGGCCGACATGGTTACCGCCGAGAAGAACGGCAGCGACGTGCAGATCGGCGACATCATCATCTCCGGCGCCAAGGCCACTTATACCGCCCGTACCAGCAACGACACCAAGTACAGCAAGATCGACAACACCCGCGTGGACGGCAAGTACACCATCCAGCTGGGTGAGGATCTGTACGACGGCGACCTGGTGAAGAGTGGAAGCACCAGCGACGACTTCGGCCGTCCCGCTTCCAAGTGGACCTATAACAACAAGGAGGTCGGCACTTATGCCGACGACGCCGACGCAGTCTACACCGCCGCTGTGGCGAAGGAAGACCTGTACGACCTGGTGGGCAAGACCGTCTATGACGACCTGAAGAGTGGCGATGCCAGCTTCACTGTTGTGCTGGATGGTGTGGACGTGGAGAAGCCCGCGCTGAGCGACTACATCGCCCGCAACAACGATGATGATGCCGGCAAGGACATTATCAAGAAGGGCGCCACCACCGAGGTCTTCATCGACGATGACAACAACGTGGTCATCACCGTAATCAACACCTACGTGGCCCAGGTTGACGGCGACTATGACGAGGAAGACGAAGAGCTGGATCTGGCCACTCTGGAGGGTGCTGAGTTCGACGCTGACAGCATGACCCTGTCCAGCGATGACTTCGACTATCTGGACACCTATGAGGACGAGGACTATGTCCTGGTCACCGTGGCGGACGGCGAGATCAAGACCATCCAGCCCGCTGAGGTCATCACCGGCGACGTGACCGCCTACACCAAGGAGAAGACCGTCACCGTGGACGGCACCAAGTACGAGTACAGCAAGAACTACACCAAGGCTGTTGCGAGCGGCAGCGACCTGAGCTACAATCTGAACGATGAGTACACTCTGGTTCTGGACACCAACGGCTATGTGGTTTATGCGGATGCTTCCGATGGCACCAACGACTACGTCTATGTTGCGAGTGCTGGTCAGACCGGCGGCGCTCGGTCCAGTGTGGAAGCTGATGTCTACTTCCAGGACGGCACCAACAAGGTTGTCACGGTTGACAACGACGATGAGAGCCCCTGGAGCACTATTAATGGCAATGACCAGGCCGTAAATAAGTGGTTCTCTTATGACGAGAAGAGCAACGGTAAGTATGAGCTGACCGCTATCTCTGACACGCAGCGTTATGGCGTGACTACTTCTGCTAATAACGACGGTAAGATTCTTACCAACGGCAGCGCTTCTGTGTATGTAAACGATAACGTTGATGAGAGCAAGGCTGTTGCCCGTGCCAATAATGCTACCATCTTTATCGTGAACGATGATGACAATGTCACCGTTTACACTGGTATCAAGAATGTTCCCGATGTTAAGGTCTCTTCCGGCAATGCCTATGTGGGCGTGGTCATGGATGGCAACTATGCGGATGTTGTGTACGTTGGCGGCAATGACCTGTCTGTCTCCGGCGACAGCGGCGACCGCGTGTACATCCTGGATCCTAAGCCGGATGCCAGCGTGGACAGCGACGACAACGAGTACTTTGAGTATGACGCCATTGTGAACGGCAAGGTCACCACTGTAAAGGCCAATGACAACAACGTCTTCAAGAAGGATACTGTTGGTCTGTATCAGAATATCTCCTATGACAGCGACGGCTATGTGGATCGTGCCGAGCTGGTGACAGGCGATAAGGACGAGGACTTCAAGGCTTATGACGGCGGTGCAGTTTCCTACTCCAACGGCGTTCTGGCCATCGGCGATGAGGATATCGTTCTGGCTGACAACTACACCATCTTCCGTAACGATGATGGCGACGGCAAGACCATCACTCCCAACAAGTTCGCCAACGACTTCAAGGATAGCACCTACACTGGTACTGTCTATGTCTATGAGGATGACAACGACGAGGCTGTCGAGGTCTATGTCGAGTACAAGACTGTGAACGACAATGACGATGATACGCCTGTGATTACTGGTTATGATGTAGCTAGTACTAATGCTGGTACTAAGTCGGTCGAGCTGACCGCGAATTCCGTGAAGATTGCCAATGCCAAGATCGTTGACAGCAATGGCAACAACTATAATTACGGATCTGCAACCCTGACGTTCAAGGTCGAGGTTCGTGACGGCGGCTATCAGAACGAGGTCACCTTTACCGCTCCCGCTTCCACTAAGGATACGAGCACATACAGCGGTTGTATGATTGACGGTGAGTTCGCCCTGCCTTACACTCTGACGGCTGGTAATTATAGAGTGACCGTTACCGTTTCCAACAATGTAATTGGTGATTTGACTATTGGAACTGCAACTCTTACTGTTGACTAAGAAGTAATTCTTAACTAATAGGCCAATGAAAGGGAATACCCCCAGGATTATCTGGGGGTGTTCCTTTTATTTATTATCATCTCCATGCTATATAGTAATAAACCTCATCTTCATCATTTGAACGTAGGTCCTCCTCGTAGTCATAGTAGACCCGGAAGCCGTCTGTCTCGATGTTCACGACGGACAGCAGGGTGGTACCATAATACCGGGACAGAGCCACGGGGAACTCCGGAAACGCCATGCCGCCATAGTAGTACCCCACATAGGGACTGGAAGGATAGCCCTCCCGGACGAAGACCAGCAAGGCCCTGGGGGTGAAGCCCAGGGAGATAAACCGGCTGGCGGTCCCGTCGCCGGTGTAGGTCCCGGTGACGATGTAAGGCCGGGCCTCCAGGGCGGTCACTCGCGCTGCCAGCGCGGACAGGGCGGTCTGCTCCGCCTTGGCCGCCACCGTCGTTTGTAGGGCGGACACCGTCTCCGTTTCCGCCTTGTTAGCCAGGGCGGCGTCCAGTTTCGCGTTGTCCGCGTTGAAGTCGGTGCGCAGAACCTGATCGGTGGGTTCCCACTGGTTCAGCTGGTAATTGGTCGTTTGATTGGTCGCCATAAGTAAAATTCCTCCTTGTTTGAGTTGGGGCGATATTGAGACGGGCGGCCACATGGGGCCGCCCCTACAGGGGGTGAAAACCAGCTCTCTCATCCGTCACGCTTCGCGTGCCCCCTACCCCTTTTGGCCTTCGGCCTTCCTCCTGTGGAGGGAAGGCTTTGGATCTACTCAAATAGGGAGGAATTTGGACCTTTGTGGGACGTTTTGATACATATATTGGGAATTAGGACGGAGTGCGCCTGTTAGGGGGCGGGCGGCCGCAAGGGCCGCTCCTACGGCGGAATTTGGGCAAAAAACGCGGGCGCACAATGTGCGCCCCTACATCGCGTTTACGAACGGTTCTATATGCAGGAAAAGGGACAGGTCTGGAACCTATCCCTTAAAACCAAGAAGCGAAACGTAGTTTCGCACAAAATTTCTTTGCTTACTTTCTTTTTCAAAGAAAGTAAGAGGCCCCGGTTTACCACCGGGGCCTCTTACCTGTGTGTGTTGTAAAGGAGAGGGAGAAATGGGAGATATCGATTTCTTCTGGGTACGGTCTTATCATAACCGGAAAATAAGGCGAAACCGTGTCCGTATTATGAACTTTCTGTAAATCATATTTCATTTTTGCCTCGCATTTCCTTTGAAAATTCGAGAAAACGGGCCGTTTTTTGAACTTTAATGAAATGTTAAAACTTTTTTCAGCTTTTCTTAAGCTGCTTTCGAAAAGCATTTGCGGCAATACTTGACGGAACAAAGGGCGGCGTGCCATAATAAAATAATATGAATATGAAAATCTTGGGGCCGGACCATCCGGCCCACGGGGGAGGAACTTACCTTTGATCCAAACATTGATCCAGCGTTGGCTGGCCGGTCAGGACCCCAGCGCGCCGGAGGCGCGGCAGAAATGCGGCGCCCGGGCGGGAATGGTGGGCATTCTGCTCAACACCCTGCTGTGTCTGGGCAAGTTGGCCGCCGGAATGATCACCGGCTCGGTGGCCATCGTGGCGGACGCCCTGAACAACCTGTCGGACGCGGCCTCATCCGTGATTACACTGGTGGGCTTCCGGCTGGCGGGCCAGGCCGCCGACGAGGAGCACCCCTTCGGCCACGGGCGAATGGAGTACCTGACCGGACTTGTGGTGTCCATGGCCATTCTGCTCATGGGCTTTGAATTGGGAAAAAGCTCTGTGGAAAAGCTGATTCACCCGGAGGACCTGGATTTCTCCTGGCTGGCTGCGGCCATTCTGGCTGCGGCCGTCTTGGTCAAGCTGTGGATGTACCGCTTTAACCGGGCCGTCGGCCGGGCCATCTCATCCCAGGCGGTGGAGGCCACCGCCGCAGACAGCCTCTCAGACGCGGCGGCCACCGCGGTGGTACTGGCGGCCACTCTCATCGGCCACTTTTTCCATCTTCAGATCGACGGCCTTGCGGGGCTGCTGGTGGCGGCCTTCATTTTAAAGACCGGCTGGGAGGCCGCCAAGGACACTTTGGACCCTCTTCTGGGCCGCCCCATGGACCCGGAGCTGGCCCGGGACATCGACAAGTTGGTGGTTTCCCACCCCAACATTCTGGGTATCCACGACCTGGTATACCACGACTACGGCCCCGGCCGGGCCATGATGTCCTTCCACGCGGAGGTGCCCGCCGACGCAGACCTGTTGGAGATGCACGACATCATCGACCACATCGAGCGGGAGCTGAAGGAGAAACACCACATTGAGACGGTGATCCACATGGACCCGGTGGTCAACGACGAGCGCACCGCCGCCCTGCGGGCCCAGGTGGAGCAGCTGGCCCATGGGATCGACCCGGTACTGTCCATCCACGACCTGCGCATCACCGCCGGCCCCCGCCACACCAACGTACTCTTTGACGTGATGGTGCCCTACGGCTTCCACCTCACCGACAGCCAGGTAAGGGGCGAGCTGAGCCGGGGTGTGAAGAAGCTCTCGGAGAAATACACCGCAGTCATCGAGGTGGACCACTCCTATGTGGAACAGCGGGAGCACTCCTGACACGGATATTTACAAATTATTCACCCCACCCGGGTATAGGACCGGTATAATAACAATTAAGAAACGCTTTGCGAAACGGAGGGGTTTTTTATGGCCCAGAAGGTACTGATCGTAGAGGACGATGGAAATATTGCCGAGCTGCTCCATCTCTACCTGGAAAAGGAGGGCTTTGAAACTAAAGTGGCCAAGGACGGCGGCAAGGGCGTGGAGTATTTCCGCTCTTTTCAGCCCGACCTGGTGCTGCTGGACATCATGCTGCCCATCATGGACGGCTGGACGGTCCTGAAAAAGATTCGGGAGGAGGGCAGCACCCCGGTCATCATGCTCACCGCCAAGGGGGAGACCGAGGACAAGGTCACCGGCCTGGAGGGGGGCGCCGACGACTACATCGTCAAGCCCTTTGAGATGAAGGAGGTCCTGGCCCGCATCCACGCGGTGCTCCGCCGCACCGGCCAGGAGGAGGAGCAGGGGGAGAAGAAGCTGTCCTTTGACAAGCTGGTCATCAACCTGGACTCCTATGAACTGCTGGTGGACGGCAAGCGTGTGGACACGCCCCCCAAGGAGCTGGAACTGCTCTACCACCTGGCCGCCTCCCCCAACCGTGTCTTCACCCGCAACCAGCTGCTGGACGAGGTGTGGGGCTTTGACTACTTCGGGGACTCCCGCACGGTGGACGTGCACATCAAGCGCCTGCGGGAGAAACTGGAGGGCGTCAGCGACCAGTGGAGACTGAAGACTGTGTGGGGCGTGGGCTATAAATTTGAGGTCTCCCCCGCCAATGGCGCCGGCTGACCGTTTTGGGAGGTGTTCCCGTGAAAAGTCTGTATAAACGGGAGCTGGCCATGATGGTGGGAATCGTGACCCTGTCCTTTACCCTGCTGTCCACGGCATTCATGCTGCTTTCTTACCGCTATATCATCTCCGAGACCCGGGACCGCCTGGAGCGGAACGCGGGCTATATCGCCTCCGCCACTGGGAACTATCTCCAGAATTTCAACAGCTGGAATATATTTGACAGCCGTGCGGACACCTGGATTCTCTATCAGACAACCATGGAGACGGTATCCTCTGTCTCCGACGCCTCGGTCATTGTAGCCAGTACCCAGGGCGAAATCCTGTACGCCAGCGACGAGGGAATGTACAGCAAACAGATCCCCCAGCAGATCGTGGACCAGATCCTAGAGCGGGGAAACTACGCCGGACTCACCAATTTAAACGGCATCTATGGGAGCAACCGGTATATTGCCGGCCTCCCCGTCCAGGTGCAGCTGGACAACCCCAATCTTCTGGTCAATGTCGGGGTCGTTCTGGTTTCAGGCGATACCAGCGGGCTGTCTGAGATGTGGCGCTCCACGGCTACCATTTTCTTCTTCGCAGCGGTGGTTGTCCTGCTCATTGCCGTCGTCGCCAGCTCCATTACCTCCGCCCACCAGACCCGCCCCCTCACCGAGATGGCGGAGGCCGCCCGGAAATTCGGGCGGGGCGAGTTCGACGTGCGGGTGAACAACTACAAGGACCGGTGCGATGAGATCGGGGAGCTGGCCGAGGCCTTCAACTCCATGGCCAACTCCCTGGCCAAGGTGGAGAGCCAGCGGGCGGAGTTTATTGCCAACGTCTCCCACGAGCTGAAGACCCCCATGACCACCATCGCCGGCTTTGCAGAAGGGATTCTGGATGGGACAATTCCGCCGGAGAAAGAACGGGACGCTCTGAACGTGGTGGTGTCCGAGACCCGGAGGCTCTCCCGCCTGGTGCGGCGGATGCTGGATCTGTCCCGGCTCAACGCCCTGACAGAGACGGTCACCGCCCAGGAGCAGTTTGATATTATTGAAATCATGTCCCGGGTGCTGATCAGCCTGGAGGGGCGGATCAACGACCGAGGCCTGGACGTGGACGCCCAGTTTCCGAAGGACCCGGTAATGGTCTGGGGCGACCCGGACGCGGTGACCCAGGTGTGCTACAATCTGCTGGACAACGCGGCAAAATTTGCAGCCCAGGGAACGGCGATCACCGCACAGATCACCAAGAAGGACGGCAAGGCCTATATTGCCATTCGGAACCTGGGCGCAACCATCCCACCGGATGAGCTGCCTCTGCTGTTCGACCGCTTCCACAAGGCGGATTCCTCCCGCAGCGTGGACCGGGACGGCGTAGGTCTGGGTCTGTATATTGTCAAGACGATCCTGGGCAACCTGAAAGAGAATATCACGGTCACAAGCGAGGATGGAGTGACGCAGTTCACCTTCACCCTGACCTTGGCCTGATCGAATTTCCGTCCGGTCCGCCGGACAGAAGGGAGTGCGCTATGCACGAGCCGTCAAATGACCTTTGGACCGGCGGTCCCTGGGAACAGCCGTCCCCCTCGTTTCCCACACCGCCCGCGGTGGTCATCCCACCCACCCGGGCCCCGC
>NZ_JACJJE010000077.1 GCF_016899775.1 Pseudoflavonifractor capillosus | reverse complement strand
GCCTGCCCGGCGAGGGCCCGGCTCAGGGACAGCTCCCCCGCCTGGAGGCGGCGGATGGCGTCCAGGTCCAGGCTCAGCCGCCGCAGCAGCTTGATCTTTTCCAGGGTGCGCACGTTGTCCTCGGAGTAGTCCCGGTAGTTGTTCTCCCGCCGCTCCGGGGTGAGCAGCCCCTCCTGCTCGTAGAACCGGATGCTGGTCCTGGGCAGGCCGGTGCGCCGCTCCAATTCCTTGATGGTCATGCCGTTTCCTCCTTTTCGTGTTCCAGACAGGCGGTGAACCGCAGGGTCAGTTCCCCGGCTCCGGGGGCCTCCTGGAGAAGCCGCCCGTTCTCCCCGGTGAGTTGATAGCCCACGCTGGACAGGACCTCTATCTGGGCGGTGACGCCCTCTGTCTGGCGTCCCGAAACGGAGAGGCTGCTGCCCACCTGGGCGAAGTTCACCTGGTCCAGGGACCGCACCAGGTCAAAGCCGTCCCGATCATTGGCGCAGTCCCGCCACGGGGCGGACCAGTCCGCGCCGCCGGGGGAGATGGCCGAAAACAGGTGGGGCAGGAACTCCGTCATGGAGAACCACAGGTCCAAGGTCTCCTGGTGGGGGTTCCCCTTGGGGGACCAGAGGAGAGTAAATCCGGTGACATAGCCTTCCTCGTCCGTGGTAAATTCCACCGGCCCCCACTCGCTGTTCTCCAGAGAGACCCAGTGCCACTGCTCCAGGTACACCGGGGGCGGGACCGTCCAGCTGCCGTCCGCCGCCAGGATGGGGATGGGGCGCGTCCCAAAGACGTCGCTCCAGGGCTGTGGCATCCGCTGTTCCAGAAAGTTGTAGTTGGCCGCGGCCTGGGCGGGGGTGAGGGGGCCGCTGGGATAGGGGATGCGGTAACTCCAATCGTCGATCCGGTCCAGCGGGCGGGCAGCCCACAGCAGCAGTCCGGCCAGCACAAAGGCCGCGGCCCGGGCCGGACCTGCCGGGCGGCCCGTATACTCCAACCCCCGGTCCCAGGGCAGCACCCGGTCCCGCCGACAGGCGCTCCAGCTGGCGGCCAGGCACACGAGACGGAGCAGGGGGATTCCCAGACCCGTCCCCCGAAGGAACAGGTAGAGGGTACGCCGCAGAGCGCTCCACCAGGTGAGCTTGCTCCCATCCACCCGGCGCACCTTCAGCCGCAGCAGCCATTTGCCGGGGGTGTAGCCCCAGGTACACAGCAGAATGGGCTCCAGCAGCAGAAGGAACAGCCATCCGCCCAACCAGAGAGCGGCGGCGTTCGCATACCCGTAGAGGGCCTCGGGCCCCCAGCCCGCCCAGTCCCAGCGGAACAGGAGAAGCCGGAACGCGGTCCAGAGAACCGCCGCCAGAGACCAGTCCAGCGCCCGGGCGAAGTACCGCCGCCAGGGGTAGGGAGCGGCGGCGATGGAGTCCTGCTCCGTCGGGTCCACCCGCCGGGACAGGGGGAGGCTTTTCTCCTCCAGGGCGGCCAGCCAGGGTTCCGGGTCCAGGTCGTCGTAGGAGGTCTCCGTCCGGCTCAGCTCCTCACACACCTGGGCGTACCGCTCCAGGTCGGCCCGGTCCCCCTCCAGGGCCAGAGCCTGCCCGGCGAGGGCCCGGCTCAGGGACAGCTCCCCCGCCTGGAGGCGGCGGATGGCGTCCAGGTCCAGGCTCAGCCGCCGCAGCAGCTTGATCTTTTCCAGGGTGCGCACGTTGTCCTCGGAGTAGTCCCGGTAGTTGTTCTCCCGCCGCTCCGGGGTGAGCAGCCCCTCCTGCTCGTAGAACCGGATGCTGGTTCTGGGCAGGCCGGTGCGCCGCTCCAACTCCTTGATGGTCATGGTTTCCCCCTCCTTACACCACCAGTGTAGGGTATCCACCTGGTATATAGTCAAGAATTTTTTTCAAACTGGGTGGATTTTTCTTGAAAAGCCGCCTGCCGCGCCGGACGGAGCGCAAAAAGGCGGGCCCCCAAGGGGGCCCGCCAAGAGAACTTGCGGTAAAATCTCAGTTTCCGGCCAGAGCGGCAGTAATAATGGCCATGGAATAGACCTCCTGGGCGTTGCAGCCGCGGGACAGGTCGTTGATGGGGGCGTTCAGGCCCAGCAGGATGGGGCCGTAGGCCTCGAAGGAGCCCAGGCGCTGGGCGATCTTGTAGCCGATGTTGCCGGCGTTGATGTCGGGGAAGATGAAGGTGTTGGCGTAGCCGGCCACCTTGGAGTCGGGGCACTTGGTCTGAGCCACGCGGGGGGAGACGGCGGCGTCAAACTGCATCTCGCCGTCCACAGGCACGTCGGGCATGGCGGCCTTGGCCTTCTCGCAGGCGTTGCGCATCTTGTCCACGTCCTCGCCCTTGCCGGAGCCGAAGGTGGAGTAGCTCAGGAAGGCCACCTTGGGGTCCACGCCGAAGATCCGGGCGCACTTGGCGGTCTCCACGGCGATCTCCACCAGCTCGTCCTCGTTGGGCTTGATGTTGATGGCGCAGTCGCCCATGGCCAGCACGTCGTTGTCGCCGGTGGCGGAGGGGCGCACCAGGATGAAGCAGGAGGAGACGATCTTGTTGCCGGGCTTGGTCTTCACCAGCTGCAGGGCGGGGCGGACGGTGTCGGCGGTGGAGTAGGTGGCACCGCCCAGCAGGGCGTCGGCCTCACCCATGGCCACCAGCATGGTGCCGAAGTAGTTGCTCTTCTTCAGGGCGGCCCGGACCTCGTCCTCGGTCATCTTGCCCTTGCGCAGCTCCACCATCTTGGCCACCATGGCCTCCATGTTCTCATACTTCTCCGGGTCGATGATGACGGCGCCCCGGATGTTGAAGCCGGCGTCCTCGGCGGCGGCGCGGACCTCGTCCTCATTTCCCAGCAGGATGGGGGTCAGGAACGTACCGGACAGCAGGCGGGCGGAGGCCTCCAGAATGCGGGGGTCGGTGCCCTCGGTAAAGACGATCTTACGGGGATGCTCTTTCAGAATGCTGATCAGTTTCTTGAACATTGTGAACCATTCCTTCCAGACAAAACTTGAAAGCGGGAAAACACCTGTTTTCAGGGTCTATGGTAGCATTTTCCGACGCAAAATGCAAGGGAAACTGCCCTTCCATTTTGCGATAATTTCAATCGTTTTATGCAAAAATTTTGCAGAAAAAAGAAATATGCTCTTTACGACAGGTATACCATCGTTTATACTATACCAAGTGTATTGATTTTCGTTTGAGGTGAGAAATTTGAACGCAGAATTTTCCCGCACCCTGTCCCTTCTGCGGCAGGAAAAAGGGGTCAGCCAGCGCACCGCCGCCGGAGTCCTGGGCATCTCCCAGGCCCTGCTGTCCCACTACGAAAACGGCATCCGGGAGCCGGGCCTGACCTTCGTGGTCAAGGCCTGCGACTACTACGGGGTGTCCGCCGACTACCTGCTGGGCCGGACCCTCACCCGGGACGGCACCACCATCGGTACTGAGGAGCTCTATGACATCAGCGATGAGAAGGACAACTCCATGCGGGGGTCGGTGCTGGCCCTGCTGTCCAAAAAGCTGCTGGTAAACTCGGTGGGCATGCTCTTTGATCTGCTGGGCAAGACGGGCAGCCGGGAGGCCATCCGGGCCGCATCCAACTATCTGTCCACCGCCCTCTATAAAGTCTACCGGCATCTGTACCACGCCAACCCGGAGAACAATCCGGACTTCTTTTCCGTCTCCCAGCGGCACTTTATGGCCGGCCTGGCCGACGCCGACATGCACCTGAGCGAGGTGGAGCTCTCCGACGCCCTGGCCGCCCACGCCAAGGCCAAGGGGAAGATGCCCGAGATGGACCACGCCGCCCTGGCCCGGGACTACCCCGTTTTGTACCAGTCCATGCTCCAGCTCATCCACAACTCCGGGGAGCGGATCAACCAGAGCTTTGCCGCCCGGGAGGGGCAGGGGAAGAAATAGTCTTTTTCCTGCATCCTTGTAGGGCGCCACGACCTCGGCGCGCCGCTTCTGGAGGTTTTCGCAGGGAATTTCGCCGCCTGCGGGCGGCGAGTTCCTTTGCCCACGGCGGCTCGTCGTCGCAAAGTCCACTCCACTCCGTTTCCGCCTAGCGGCGAAAACTGCGTTCGTTCCCTTGCTCCTCCTCTTCCCGGCGAACCTGCTGCGCTGGGCTTCGCCGGGAGTAACGAGGGATTGGGCAAAACGCCCCGGGGCCGATTCCCCTTATCAAGGGGAGATGTCCCGAAGGGACAGAGGGGATAGGGACCGGCTCCAGATGAGCACTTCGTGCTCATAGTCGCTTTTCCCCGGACCCCATTACGGGGGGACGCCCTCCTGGGAGGTTGTGTATCATTTCCGGCGCGCAAACTCTGAGTGGCTCTCTAAATTCCCGCCGGGCCACTGGGCCCTGGGTTTGCAAAAATTGCCGCCGGTGCGGGTCCACTTCTGCGCCTGGGTTTCCTAGCCAACGGCACCGGTCCGAATCCTGGCGGGAGCCCCAAGGGGCTCCCCTACCCGATTCCGGAAAATCTCCTTAAAACCCGTAGGGGAGGGGCTTGCTCCTCCCGCCCAAGCCTTCCCATGGGGGAAGGTGCCCCAGTGCTCACACTGGGGCGGATGAGGGGAACGCTCCCGATCACGCTGCCGCTTCGTTTTCCCGTAGGGGCGGCACACTGGGCCGCCCGGGTGTGCCGCCCCTACGGGAATCGGGGAATGTTCCAGCGTATGCCGTCCCCTGAGCCGAACTTGAGCCCCACACGCCCAAAAGGCGCGCTTCCAACCGATAGAAGCACTGCCCAAAGGTTACCGAGAACTCAGCGGCAGCGGTAATAGACCGGGAACCAGTCAGCTGAACCACCCGCGCCTTTGCGGCGACAGGTCAGTTTGCCTAATTGGCGGCCCCCGTAAAACGGGGGTCCAGGGGACGGGCGAATATGAGCGCGGAGCGCTCATCTGAGCCCGCCCCCTGGTGCCTCTTTGGCTTCTTTCTGGGCATCCAGAAAGAAGCTCGCCGCCGGGGCGGCGAAACGCCCCTTCGATATCGCATTCAGATTTATCCTCCGGCAGCACAAGAAGCCGCCGGCTTTCCCAAGGAGGTATCTATTTTATGACCGATCAATCCAAGATCCGCAATTTTTCCATTATCGCACACATCGATCACGGCAAGTCGACTCTCTCTGACCGCCTCATTGAGCTGTGCAACGCCGTCCCCCAGCGGGAGATGGAGTCCCAGCTGCTGGACAACATGGACCTGGAGCGGGAGCGGGGCATCACCATCAAGGCCCGGGCGGTGCGGCTGGACTACAAGGCCGCCGACGGGGAGACCTATGCCCTGAACCTCATCGACACCCCGGGCCACGTGGACTTCAACTATGAGGTGTCCCGCTCCCTGGCCGCCTGTGAGGGCGCGGTGCTGGTGGTGGACTCCACCCAGGGCGTGGAGGCCCAGACCCTGGCCAACACCTACCTGGCCCTGGAGCACGACCTGGAAATTTTACCGGTGTTCAACAAAATCGACCTGCCCGCCGCAGATCCGGCGAAGGCCAAGCAGGAGGTGGAGGATATCATCGGCCTGCCTGCTCTGGACGCCCCGGAGATCTCCGCCAAGATGGGGGTCAACATCCCCGCCGTGCTGGAGGACATCGTTCAGAACGTCCCCGCCCCCACCGGGGACCCGGACGCCCCTCTGAAGGCCCTGATTTTCGACAGTCAGTACGACCCCTATGTGGGCGTCATCGTCTACTTCCGGGTGATGGAGGGCACCCTGAAGAAGGGGATGAGCGTGAAGATGATGGCCTCCGGCGCCTCCTATCAGGTGCTGGACTGCGGCTATCTGCGTCCCCTGGGGATGGACTCCTGCCCGGAGCTCACCGCCGGCGAGGTGGGCTGGTTCACCGCCTCCATCAAGACGGTGAGCGACACCCGGGTGGGCGACACCATCACGGAGGTGGACCGGCCCGCGGCGGAGGCCCTGCCCGGCTACCGCCCCGCCCAGGCCATGGTGTACTGCGGTATCTACACCGAGGACGGCAGTAAATACCCCGACCTGCGGGATGCCCTGGAGAAGCTGCAGCTCAACGACGCCTCCCTGTCCTTCGAGCCCGAGTCCTCCATTGCCCTGGGCTTTGGCTTCCGGTGCGGATTTTTGGGCATGCTCCACATGGAGATCATCCAGGAGCGGCTGGAGCGGGAGTTCGACCTGGACCTGGTGACCACTCTGCCCTCCGTCATCTACGAGGTGACCAAGACTGACGGGACGGTGGTCCGGGTGGACAACCCCCACAACTACCCCGACCCGGGGCAGATCGCCGAGGCCCGGGAGCCCTACGCCAAGGTGTCCATCATCTCGCCCCCCGACTACGTGGGCAATATCATGCCCATGTGCCAGGAGCGCCGGGGCGTTTTCAAGGACATGCAGTACCTGGACACCAATCTGGTGGAGCTGCACTACTCCATGCCCCTGGGGGAGATTATCTACGACTTCTTCGACGCCCTGAAGGCCCGCACCAAGGGGTACGCCTCTTTGGACTACGAGCTGGAGGGCTACCAGCCCAGCGAGCTGGTGAAGGTGGACCTGCTCCTGAACGGGGACCAGGTGGACGCCCTCTCCTTCATCGCCCACAAGGACAAGGCATACCCCCGGGCCCGGCGCATCTGCGAGAAGCTAAAGGAAAACATCCCCCGCCAGCTCTTCGAGGTGCCCATCCAGGCGGCCATCGGCGGCAAGATCATTGCCCGGGAGACCGTCAAGGCCATGCGCAAGGACGTGCTGGCCAAGTGCTACGGCGGCGACATCACCCGAAAGAAGAAGCTGCTGGAGAAGCAGAAGGAAGGCAAAAAGAAAATGCGGACCTTGGGTACCGTGCAGCTGCCCACCGAAGCATTTATGGCCGTCCTCAAGCTGGACGAGGAGTAAATTTGTTTTTCAAAAAATGGGAGCTGGTGCGCGGAATGCGCATCAGCTCCCAAAATTCTGATATTGGACCGCCCGCCCGGAATTAAGCTCTGGGGTAGGGCTCGGGGTGATTGGTCAGCCCCAGCAGGTAGTCGACGCTGGTGTCAAAGTAGAGGGCCAGCTCCTTTAAGACCGGGATCGGAATGTTCAGATTTCCCAGTTCGTAGTCGGAATAGGTGGTCTGGTGGATATGAAGCACCCTCGCCAGATCGGCCTGGGACAAGTCCCGGTCCTCCCGCAGGGTGCGAAGATGGTCCAACATGTCAAAATCACCTCGAAAATAAGAACAGGGGCGGCTGATAGCCGCCCCTACAAAATACAGGGGAGCTCCCCCAATTTGCGTAGGGGCTGGACACCGGCCGGCCCGCCCGGGAATGGACCGCGGCTTAGGACGGGCGGCCCAGCGTGCCGCCCCTACAGGAAGGGAGCTGCCTACGGCGGGCGGGTGAGGACACCCGCCCCTACGCGGATACAGGGACGTCCCCATTTGCCTCGTAGGGGCCGGTCCCAGACCGGCCCAGTGTGCCGCCCCTACATAATCCCAAAATTGAGTAGGGGAGCCCCTTGGGGCTCCCGCCAGAAATTGCCTCAGCCAAGAGTCCACCCTCATCCGGCTGGCCGAAAGCCAGCCACCTTCCCCCTTGTAGGGGGAAGGCTTGCGGGCGGCCCCATGTGGCCGCCCCTACGGGGGAAACGGTCCCGGGACGTTGGTTCGGAAGCGGTAGGCGCAGGAATAAAATCGCACCAGTCCCAATTTTCTTCCTGTTCAGGCCCCCAGTGGGGCCGGACGGAATGGCACCCAAGCACTCCTGATTTTGCGCGCCGGCAGTTCTCTACCTGCCTCAAGGGGTAATCCCCGTAAACAGGGGCCCGGGGAAAGGCGACTAGGAGCACCGGAACGGTGCTCCTCTGGAGCCGTCCCCGGCGGCGTTTTGGTGACTTTGCCGCCGCGGGCAAAGTCACTCGCCGCCCGCAGGCGGCGAAATCCCCCTGCGAGCGGCGGAATGATCGAATGAAACCCCGCAGCGAAACGAAGTTTCGCACAAAGTTCTTTTGCCTACTTTTCTTTCAAGAAAAGTAGGTTAATTCTTCAAGCTTTGCATAGGTGCGGGAATCCGGCCGCCCCGGTCCACGAAGGCTTTAGCGGAGAAGGGGTGCACCGGCTGCACCGGGGCGGAGCCCAGCAGGCCGCCGAACTCCACCATATCTCCCACCTGCTTGCCGGGGGCGGGGATGATGCGCACGGCGGTGGTTTTGGAGTTGACCATGCCGATGGCCGCCTCGTCGGCGATGATGGCGGAGATGGTCTCCGCCGGGGTGTCCCCGGGGACGGCGATCATGTCCAGGCCCACCGAGCACACGCAGGTCATGGCCTCCAGCTTGTCCAGAGTGAGGGCACCGGAAGAGGCGGCAGCGATCATGCCCTCGTCCTCGCTCACCGGGATGAAGGCGCCGGACAGACCGCCCACGTGGGAGGAGGCCATGACGCCGCCCTTCTTCACCGCGTCGTTGAGCAGGGCCAGGGCGGCGGTGGTGCCGTGGGTGCCGCACACCTCCAGGCCCATCTCCTCCAGGATGCGGGCCACGCTGTCCCCGATGGCGGGGGTGGGGGCCAGGGACAGGTCCACGATGCCGAAGGGGGTGTCCAGCCGGCGGCTGGCCTCCTGGGCCACCAGCTGGCCCATGCGGGTGATGCGGAAGGCGGTCTTTTTGATGGTCTCGGCCACCACGTCGAAGGGCTGCCCCTTCACCCCCTGGAGGGCGTGGTGCACCACGCCGGGGCCGGAGACCCCCACGTTGATGACCTTCTCCGGCTCGCCCACCCCGTGGAAGGCGCCGGCCATGAAGGGGTTGTCCTCCACCGCGTTGCAGAACACCACCAGCTTGGCGCAGCCGAAGCCGCCCTGGTCGGCGGTGCGGCCCGCCAGGTCCTTGATGGTGCGGCCCATAAAGGCCACCGCGTCCATGTCGATGCCCGCCTTGGTGGAGCCCACGTTGACGCTGGCGCACACCAGGTCGGTGGTGGACAGGGCCTCGGGGATGGAGGCGATGAGTTTCCGGTCCGCCTCGGTCATCCCCTTCTGCACCAGGGCGGAGAAGCCGCCGATGAAGTTGACGCCGGTGGTTTTGGCCGCCCGGTCCAGGGCGGCGGCGAAGGGGGCGTAGTTGTCCGTCTCCGCGGCGGCGGCCACCAGGGCGATGGGGGTCACCGAGATGCGCTTGTTGACGATGGGGATGCCGAACTCCTTCTCGATGGCCTCGCCGGTGGACACCAGCTTCTCGGCGTACCGGGTGATTTTATCGTAAATGGCGCCGCAGGCCTGTTTGGGGGCGCTGCGGGCGCAGGACAGCAGGGAGATTCCCATGGTAATGGTGCGCACATCCAGATGCTGCTGGTCGATCATCTGGATGGTCTGCATGATTTCGTGTTGACTGAGCATTGGGCGGTCCTCCTAAATGATATCACGCTGCGGATTGGGCGCGCGGACGGGTCGCTTTCGCTGTGGCTCGGGCTGGTCTCCGGGCCGCCTCGCGGCCCTGCGCTCGCCCTCGCTCCGCTCCAAGCTCCCCTGCGCGCCTATCCTCCGCGCTTAGATTCGATGCATGGCGTTAAAGATGTCCTCCCGCTGGATACGGATGGACAGGTTCCGCTCTCTGCCCGCGTCCTCCAGCAGCTGGGAGATCTCCACGATGGACTTGTCGCACGCGGTGGTGTCCACCAGCATGACCATGGTGAAATATTCCTGCAGAATGGTCTGGCTGATGTCCAGGATGTTGATGCTGTGCTGGGCCAGCAGGGAGCACACCGCGGCGGTGATGCCCACCTGGTCCTTGCCGATAACGGTCACAATGGCTTTCATAGCTGTGTACCTTCCTTTCCAGATGTGAGGTCGATGGTCGTCTGTCCGAAAATTTCGTCGCCGCTCCCCTGGAGCTCGTCCAGGGTCAGGTGGAAGCCGGGGAGGAAGCGCTCCATAAAGTAGGCCAGGGCGGGGAGGGGGTTCTGCCGCAGGGCCTCATAGGTCTGCTCGCCCGCCTTCTTAAACTCCAGGTTGCCCGCCTTCAGCTCCTCCACGCACTTCAAGTAGGCGGAGAGCTTATCCGCCGCCTTTACCAGGGCCCGCACCTCCGGGTCGGGGATGGTGAGGATCTCCCGGTACGTGGGCCGGAACTCCTCCGGGAGCATGGAGAGCAGCTTCTGCTCCGCCATGGTCTCCACCGACTTGTAGGCCCCCTGGATGTCCGGGTTGTCGTATTTGATGGGGGTGGGCAGGTCGCCGGTGAGGATCTCGCTGGCGTCGTGGTAGAGAGCCGCCACCGCCACCGCCCCCGGGTCCACCTGGCCGCCGAATTTCTCGTTCTGAATGACCGCCAGGGCGTGGGCCAGCACCGCCACCATGTGGGAGTGCTCCTGGATGTTCTCCGGGTCGGTGTTGCGCATGAGCCCCCACCGGGTGATGTACCGCATGCGGGCAATCATGGGGAAAAAGTGCTCGGACAACGATAAGTCCCTTCCTTCGTCAAGAATGCTGTCATTTTACCACAGTGTCCCGGCCTTTGTAAACCAGGAGCCGCCGCTTTCTCCCGCGGTCTGGCCATGAAACAAAAAAGCGCCGGCGGGCCGCAGTCTGCCCGCCGGCACACGCCGGTTTTCAAGTCCGATGTCAGCTCTCCATGTGCTTGCCCAGAAAGGCGGCGATGGACTGGGCCAGCTTGTACTCCACCTCGCCGCCCCCCAGCTCCTCCTCCGGGGAGGTGAACACCACGCTGCCCAGCACATCCCCCTCGGACAGAATGGGGGCCACGGTGTCCAGAAAGAACCGCCCGTCCTCGTCGCACAGGGGGATGCCGTCCTCGCCCCCCTTGTGCTGATAGATCTGCCGCCCCTCCATGAGCCGCTCCAGGTCGGGGGAGATCTGCTTGTCCATCAGCTCCCGCCGGGGGGCGCCGGAGACGGAGATGATGTTGTCCCGGTCGGTGATCACCGCCGTGCGGCCGGTGGTCCGGTTCAGGGTGTCGCACAGCTGGCCGGCAAATTCGGTCAGCCCGCCCATCAGGGAATACTTCTTGAAAATGACGCTGCCGTCCCGGTCGGTGTAGATCTCCAAGG
>NZ_JACJJE010000076.1 GCF_016899775.1 Pseudoflavonifractor capillosus | reverse complement strand
GCAACTACCATTTTACTGGCTTTTCCTCTTTGAGTCACTCTTTTTATTTACTGTTGCACTTGCATTGTAAATCGGCACGATGAGAAAGTCACCAAAGAATCGCCGGGGGACGGCGGGCGGCCCAGTGTGCCGCCCCTACAGCAGATCTGGAAGCGGGCCCTTCTTTTTCGTAGGGGCCGGACACTGGCCGGCCCGCCGATAATAGACCAACTATCACCTGCTCGGCAAAGCCAGGCGCAGAGTTGGGACCGCACCGAATGCAATTTTTGCAAACCCAGGGCCCAGTGGCCCGGCGGGAATTTAGAGTGTCACTCAGATTTTGCGCGCCGGAAATTCTGCAAAATTCAACAGGTACGCGTCCCCCGTAATGGGGTCCAGGGGGTGAGCGAATATGAGCGCGAAGCGCTCATCCTGAGCTCCCCCCCTGGTGCCTCTTTGGCTTCTTTCTGGGCATCCAGAAAGAAGCTCGCCGCCCGCAGGCGGCGAAACCTCCCGCGCACAGTCCGATCAAGTCCAACTCCATTGATCTACGTTGTTGACAATAGACCACCCATGCCCATGGGGATGAATTTTCTGCTCTGCGATCCGAAGCCCATCCCGCACCCAGTAGAGGTGGTCCACATTCACCAGCCACACCCAGGGCACGTCCCCCTCCTGGGTGACGCCGGTGGCGCCGTCCCACTGGGCGAGCTGCCAGAGCTCATAGGACTCCTCCAGATCGGTGCTGGCCAGGGCAGCGTCCATGTAGGAATCCACCGTGGGGTTGGAGTAGGGGGTGTACTGGGCGGAGCCGGTATCCCCGATGGTGTGATAGAGGTTGTAGAGCTCCATGGGGGTGTGGGCCCCCCAGCCCCAGATGAGGGGCTGGGACAGGGCCCGGTCATAGGCGGTGTCCCAGCCCACCCCCTCCAGGGTGCAGGCGATGCCCAGCTCCTCCATCTGGTTGGCGAAGTCGGCGCACAGGGCCTGGCGCACAGAATCTCCTGTGGAGTAGAGCAGATTCAGCTGAGCCCGCACCCCGTCCTTGTAGCGGTAGCCGTCGTCGGACAGGAGCCAGCCCGCCTCCTCCAGCAGGGCAGCGGCCCCGTCGGGGTCATAGGCCACTTCTGAGGCCTCGTTGTACCAGGGCAGGCCGTCGCACACGCTGTAGGCGGGGGAGCCGTAGCCGTTTAACACGTGGTCGATCATCTCCTGGCGGTCCACCCCCATATTGATGGCCCGGCGGACCCGCACGTCGGAGGTGAAGTCATTGCCCACGGTCCGGCCCTGGCTGTCCGTCCCGGCGGGGACGGCGGGGAGGTTGAACCCCCGGTTGTCCACACTGTCGTAGGCGGCCAGAGTGTAGCCGCCGATGCTTTGGTCGGAGTAGGTGGCCGAGGTGTAGGCCACGTCCACCTGCCCCGCCTGGGCGGCCAGGAAGGCGGCATCCTCCTCCATAAAGAGGATGACCACCCGGCGCATTTTTGGGGCTTCCCCGTAGTAGTCCGGGTTGGCCTCCAAAATCACCTGCTGGCCCCGGTCCCACTGGACCAGGGTGTAGCGGCCCGAGCCGATGGGGTTGGAACCGTAGGTGGCCGAATCATAGGCGTGCTCCGGCAGGATGCCCACGATGGCCATGGTGTAGGGCCAGATGGAGAAGGGGCGGGTCATGTGAAAGACCACGGTGGTCTCATCCGCGGCTTCCGCATAGTCCAGCATGGTGAAGTCGTTCACTGAGCTGGAGGTTTTCACCGTGTTGTAAGTAAAGGCCACATCCTCCGCCGTCAGGGGCTTCCCATCGGTGAAGGACACGTCGTCCCGGATGGTCACCGTCCAGGTGAGGCCGTCCTCGCTGACGGTGTATCCGGTAGCCAGGTCATAGCCGATGGTCAGGTCCGTATTGGTGACCGTGAGGGTGGACTGGATGAGGGGCTCGTGGACGTGCTCCCCGGCCCCCCAGCCGAAGGCGGGATCAAAGCCGGAGGCGGGCTCAGAGTTGGGGTCCATGGCTACCACTACTGTGTCCGTCCCCTGGGCGGGGCCGGAGGGGGAGGAGCCGGCGGCGGCATTTCCACCGCAGCCGGCCAGAATACCCATCAGCAAAGCGGCGGACAGGAGCAGGGAGAGGATTCGTTTCGTTCCCATGGAATTTGGCGCCCTCCTCACTTGGATTCCGAGCCGTTCAGCTGCCCCAGAGCCTCCTGAAGGACCGCCTGATAGGGGACTCCGTGCTCCCGGGCCAGGGCGGCCGCGTCCTCAAACTCCGGTTTTGTGTGAGTGACGCCGTAGCCCTGGGCCAGCTTCAGGCGCACCGGACCCCACTGGGTCTGGACCTGGCCCACTCCCGGCGTCAAAAAATACTTGCCGCAGCGGCGCACCCGTAAACCGTTGGTGGTGGTCTCAGTGAGGATGTGCCGGGCCATGTCCCCCTCCCGCTCGGGGGCACACAGAACGGTGAGCACGTGGCCGGGGCGGCCCTTCTTCATGGTGCCGGGGGTGACGTACACGTCCAGAGCCCCCTGTTCCAGCAGGCGGGAGCAGGCGAAGGCCAGGGCTTCGGGGGTCATGTCGTCGATGTTGCATACCAGCTCCAGAATCTCCCCGCTGGCTCCCTCCGCGGTCTCTCCCAGGAAGGCCCGGACGCAGTTGGCCTGTTCAAACTGCTTGGTCCCGATGCCCACGCCCACGGCCTGGGTGGACATCACCGGCATGGGGCCGAAGGACTGGGCGAAGTGGGTGAGCAGAGCGGCCCCGGTGGGAGTGCACAGCTCCCCCCGGACCGTCCCGCCGTAGATAGGCACCCCGGAGAGGAGGTTGGCGGTGGCGGGAGCGGGGACGGGCATGACCCCGTGGGCGCACCGCACCGTGCCGCTGCCCACATGGACGGGGGAGGCCAGGATCTGGTCGGGCTGGAGCAGGTACAGGGCGTAGCACACCCCCACCACGTCGGCCACCGCGTCCAGGGCCCCCACCTCGTGGAAGTGCACGTCCCCCACGGGGCAGCCATGGGCCTTGGCCTCCGCCTGGGCGATGGCATCGTACACCCCTCTGGCGTGGGCTTTTACCTCCTGGGGCAGGGGGAGGCGGTCGATGACGGCTCCGATGTGGCCCGGGGTGGCGTGGTGGTGATGATGGTGGTGCTCCTCCCCGTGGTCATGGTTATGGTCGTGGCTGTGGCCGTGCTCATGCCCATGATCGTGCTCGTGTTCGTGGTCGTGGTGGTGATGCTCTTCCCCGTGGCGGTGGAGATGGGCCAGGCCGGCGGCCTCCGGGGCGGGGGGCTCCACCTCCTCCTGGCCGTCCACCGTCACTGCCATGTGGGTGCCCGCGATGCCGCAGGTGGAGGCCGCCTGTGCCTCCAGGCGCACCCCGGGGAGCCCCAGGCTGTTCATAGTGTCCAGGAACCCCTGCTTGTCCTCCAGCAGTTCATACAGGGCGGCCATGAGCATGTCCCCGGCGGCCCCCATATTGCATTCCAAGTAAAGCGTTTTCATTTTATTCCACCAGACCTTCCATTTGATTGATGCGGCTGGCCAGGTACCCCGCGCCGAAGCCGTTGTCGATGTTGACCACGCTGCACCCGGAGGCGCAGGAGTTGAGCATGCTCAAGAGGGCGGACAGTCCGCCGAAGCTGGCCCCATAGCCCACGCTGGTGGGCACCGCGATGACGGGGCAGTCCACCAGCCCGCCGATGACCGAGGCCAGGGCCCCCTCCATCCCCGCCACGGCGACCACGCACCGGGCGGACATGAGGGTGTCCAGGTTGGCCAGCAGCCGGTGGAGTCCGGCCACCCCTACGTCATATAGGCGGGTGACCTGATTTCCCATAGCCTCGGCGGTGAGGGCGGCCTCCTCGGCCACCGGCATGTCGCTGGTGCCCCCGGTGGCCACCACGATGTTCCCCAGCCGCTTCTGTTCTCCGGGGTAGGCCAGGCCCAGCCGGGCCTCCGGGTAGTAGTCCAGGGGGACCGACTGACTCACCAAGTCCGCCGTTTCCTGGGAAATACGGGTCACCAGAATGTTCCGGCAGCCCCGCTCCCCCATGGTCCGGGCGATCCCGGAGATCTGCTCCGGGGTCTTGCCCGCCCCGTAGATCACCTCGGCCGCCCCCTGGCGGACGGAGCGGTGGAAGTCCACCTTGGCGTAGCCCAAGTCCTCAAAGGGGGCCTCTTTTAACTTCAGAAGGGCGTCCTCCGGGGTGGTCTCGCCGGAGGCCACCCCCCTCAAAAGGGCGAGAATGTCGTGTTTATTATCCATGTTGAAAACCTCCATTGACTGACGGCGCACATGGGGTAGTGCGCGGTAGGGCGGGGGCTCGCCCCCGCCGTATGAGGACGCGCCCTTATTCGATGCTGCGGGGCTTCAAGTCCAAAAGTATCCCATCAAACGCGGCCCCAAGGGCGGCGGAGACTGCCTCACGCTGTTCCAAAACCAGGGGCAGCTGCTCCCCCGTCACCTGGAGCCGGGCCGCCCCGTGGAAGAGACGTACCCGGAAGTCCCGGAACCCCAAGGCTTCCAGTGCGCACTCCGCCCGCTCCACCCGGTCCAGGTCCCCTTTCGTAATGGGGGTGCCGATGGGGATGCGGGTGGCCAGACAGGCGTAGGCGGGCTTGTCCCAGGTGAACAGCCCTGCCTCCCTGGAGCGGCGGCGCACCTCCTCCTTGGTCAGGCCGCACTCCCGCAGGGGGGAGCGAACCTCCAGCTCCCGGAGGGCCCGCATGCCGGGCCGGTCCCCCGCGTTGTCCGAGGCGTTGGTGCCGTCCAGAAGCACCGTGTATCCGTCGTCCCGGGCGGCTGCCCACAGTTGGGAGAACAGGGCGGTCTTGCAGTGGTAGCACCGCTGGGGGCCGTTGGCCGCCGCCTCCGGGACGGCCAGAATGTCCGCCTCCACCACCGTCATGGGAACTTTCAGCTCCGAGACCAGGCTGTGGGCGTCCTCCAGCTCGAACTGGGGCTGGAAGGCGGTTTTCACATAGTAGGCCCGCACGTCGCAGCCGCACTTCTTGGCCGCCCACAGCAGGAAGGCCGAGTCGGTCCCGCCGGAGAAAGCCACGGCGGCGCGGGGTACCTGAAGAAAAAATTCCTCTAAGGTCAAGTAAAAAGCTCCTTTCACAAAAAAAGACACCTGTTTTCCCCAGCTTCGGCGGGAAAAAGCAGGCGCCTTCGTGACACCAAGTAACAGGAAAAGCAAAAAACGAAAGGTACAGGGAGCGGAACTCCGGCTTGGCCGGACGGTCCGGTTTCGTGCCGGAATTGTGTGAACTCCCTGGGACAGTCTTAGTGTAACATCTGGAGTATACTCCAAGTCAAGGGGGGAACGGGAAAATTTTTCTCTTTTGCCTCAAAATTATTTTAGCATCCGCCGGGCCCACCGCTCTTTCTGAGGTGTATACGGGGGATACCGCAGGGGCATGTCCAGCCGGGTGGAAGTTTTCAAAACTCCCTTTTCATGGCTGAAGGTGAGGAAGCTCCGCTTTCCGTGGTAGGCCCCCATGCCGCTGTTCCCCACCCCGCCGAAGGGCAGGCGGGAGGAGGCCAGGTGGAGGATGGTGTCGTTGACGCACCCGCCCCCGAAGGAGAGCTCCCGGAAGACACGGCGCTCGGCAGTGCGGTCTGAGGTAAACAGGTACAGGGCCAGGGGCCTGGGCCGGGCGCGAACAAAGGCGATGGCTTGGTCCAGGGAGTCCACCGTGAGCACCGGCAGGATGGGCCCGAAAATCTCCTCCTGCATGACCGGGTCCTCAGGGGTCACCCCGTCCAGCACCGTGGGGGCGATGCGCAGCCGCTCCGGGTCACAGCCGCCCCCCACGACCACCTTCTCCCGGTCCAGGAGGGAGGCCAGACGTGTAAAGTGTTTTTGGTTTATGATCTTTCCATAGCCCGGATTTTGCAGGGGGTCCGGGCCGTACATGCGGCCAATTTCACGGCTGATTTCCGACAAGAACTTTTCCTTTACAGACTGGGATACCAGCACATAGTCCGGAGCCACGCAGGTCTGGCCGCAGTTGAGGAATTTCCCAAAGGCGATCCGCCGGGCGGCCACGGTCAGGTCGGCGGTCCCGTCCACAATGCAGGGGCTCTTGCCTCCCAGCTCCAGGGTGACGGGGGTGAGGTGGGCGGTCGCCTTGGTCATCACCTCCCGGCCCACGGTTACGCTGCCGGTGAAGAAGATGTAGTCGAAGGACTGCTCCAGCAGGCACTGGTTCTCCTGCCGCCCGCCCTCCACCACGGCGGCGTGCTCCGGGGGGAGGGCCTCCCCGATGAGGGCGGCCAGCACAGCGGAGGTATGGGGGGAGTAGGCGGAGGGTTTTACCACCGCGCAGTTCCCCGCCGCCAAGGCCCCGATGAGGGGCTCCAGGGTGAGGAGGACGGGGTAGTTCCAGGGGGAGAGGATGAGTACCACCCCGTATGGCTCAGGCAGAACGGAGCACCGGCCGGGGAACTGGGCCAGGGAGGGGAGGACCGGCCGCCGGCGGCTCCAGCCCTTCACATGCCTGCGCACATAGCGCAGCTCGGACAGGGTGAGGCTGATCTCACACAGAAACGCCTCCATCCGGGACTTGCCCAAATCCGCCTGGAGGGCCCGGTACAGGTCCTCCTCGTGGTCCAGGATGGCCTTTTCCAGCCGGCCCAGGGCCTGGATGCGGGCCTGGACCGGGAGGGTCCGGCCGGAGAAAAAGTGGGCTCTCTGCTGTTCCAGCAGGGCCTGAATCGCTTGTTCGGTGGGCATGGCGCGCCTCCCTCTAACAGTTTCCCATCTATCTTGCCCCAAATGAAGCAAAAGGTCAAGAAAAATTCCGCCGAAACTGCGGTATAATAGGAGAAAGACGGGAGGGAAAAGGATGAGCAGGCGGTATTGTTTTGAGGCGGTGCTGGAAGCGGTGCCGGCGCGGGGCGGGGCCTACGTGCGCTTCCCCTATGACCTGCGGCAGGAGTTCGGCCGGGGCCGGGTGCGGGTGCAGGCCGACTTTGACGGGGTCCCCTACCGGGGCAGCCTGGTCTATATGGGGGTGTTCCGGGAGGATGGGACGCCCTGCCCCATTCTGGGGGTGCGGAAGGACATCCGGGAGCGGCTGGGCAAACAGCCCGGGGACACCGTGACCGTCACCCTGGAGGCTCTGGAGGAATAAATAACAGCCCGCCGCTGAACAGTCTCAGCGGCGGGCTTTACATTTACAGGTCCGTGCGGGGCTTGGCGCTCATCTCCCAGAAGTGGAGCTCATGGAGGGAGCAGGCCCGGAAGATCTCCAGGCACGCCTGCTGGCGCTCGGGGCTCAGGTCCCGGCAGACCCGGTCGGTGAAGCGGCACCAGGTTTCACAGGCGGCCTCATAGTCCGGGCTGGCGTAGTCCCGGACCAGAGGCCAGAAGAGGGAGTCCTTCAGTCCGGGGGCCTGCTGGAGCAGGCGCTGGAAGATCCAGGCGTAGCTGAGCATACAGGGGAGGCAGGCCATCATGCATTCGGGGGTGCCCTCCCCATCCCGGGCGGCCTGGATCATGCAGTCGGTGTAGGCCTGATTTTCCGGGCGGAGAGGGAGGTGCTGAATGTCCCCATCGGAGAGGCCGAAGTACCGGAGGTAGTGAAGGCGGGTGGCACCCTCCCCCTCGTTGACAAAGGAGAGGAGGGAGTAGTAGCTGCGGATGGCGTCCATGTCCTCCGCCTTGGTCATGCCCCAGGCGAACACCTTGGCGTACTCCCGGAGGTAGAGGCTGTCTTCCACGATGTACCCCTTGAGGCACTCCGGGTCCAGGGAGCCGTCCGCCATGCGCTGGAGGAATTCACTGTTCAGACAGTCCTGCCAAATGGGGAGGCTGTCTTCCACGAGACGCTTGGTAAATGACATATCAGACACCTGCTTTCACGGTCCGGCGCAGCCGGGAGATGGGGAGGAGCGAGACGATGATGATGGTGGCCAGCCCCTCGGTTCCGTGGCCGGAGAGGTTGGCGAGAATGCTGTAGGCCCAGGGGCCGTAGCCGTCCCAGGCGTACTGGGCGAAGAAGACGGCCCCGGCCATGATGTGGCTGGTGACGCTCAGGACCACGGCCAGAGCGGTGCCCGCCACGATCTTCCACCGGCGGTCGGTGCCGAAGATGCCGGCGTAGCCCAGGGCGGAGAAACAGATGAGCTGTTCCACAAAGGGCTGAGCCCAGTGGACCGGCTGCCACTCCGGCAGCAGGAGCATGGCCAGCACCCCGGTGACCCAGCCCGCGCAGAAGGCCACCTGGGGCCGGTGGATCAGGGAGAGCAGCAAAATGGGGAGCATGGCCCCCAGGCTGATGTGACTCCCGTTGGGGAGGGTGATGAGAAAGCAGCGCAGCACCAGGGTAGCGGCGGACATGAGACCGGCCAGACAGATGTCCCGGGAGGTGAGACGCAGCCCCCGGCACAGCCAGATGGTGGTCCCGAGGACGGCGACGGTAAAAATGCCGGCGATGAGCTCAGTCACGGACGTACTCCCCCTTCAGGTCAAAGAGATGATCCATGGGGCCCTGTCCCGTCCCCAGGTCCAGCATGGCCGCCAGGGCTCCGGACAGATAGGCCTTGGCCCGCTCCACCGCGGTGTCCAGGTCATAGCCCTTGGCCAGGTTGGAGGCGATGGCGGAGGAGAGGGTGCACCCGGTGCCGTGGGTGTTGGGGTTGTCGATCCTGCGGCCGTGGAACCACTTGCAGGTCCCGTCCCGCCACAGAAGGTCGTTGGCGTCGTTCAGGTCGTGGCCCCCTTTGCACAGGACGGCGCAGCCGTAGGTCTCCCCGATGGCCTGGGCGGCCTTCTCCATGTCGGCGGGGCCGGAGATGGTCAGGCCGGAGAGGACCTCCGCCTCGGGGATGTTGGGGGTGAGGACGGTGGCCAGGGGGAGCAGCAGCTCCTTCAGGGCGTCCACCGCCTCCTGGGAGATGAGGCGGGAGCCGCTGGTGGCCACCATTACCGGGTCCACCACGATGTTTTTGGCCTTGTACTGCTTCAGCTTGTCCGCGATGACCTCAATGAGGCCGGTGGAGGAGACCATCCCGGTCTTGACCGCGTCGGGGAAGATGTCGGTGAAAATGCAGTCCAGCTGGCTGGCCAGAAATTCCGGGGTGGACTCGAGGATGCCGTAGACGCCGGTGGTGTTCTGGGCCGTCAGGGCGGTGACCGCGCTCATGGCGTATACGCCGTTGGCGGTCATGGTCTTGATGTCGGCCTGGATTCCGGCGCCTCCGCTGGAGTCGCTTCCAGCGATCGTCAATGCTGTTTTCATGGGAAAACTCCTTTCTGAATTTCAAATGCATTGAAGTTTTGTACCGCGACAGCAGGTGGTGCCCCCAAGCTGCCGCTCCTACTTTTCTTGAAAGAAAAGTAGGCAAAAGAACTTTGTGCGAAACTTCGTTTCGCCTCTCTTTGGTTTGAGCATACTGTGTGCTTGATTGGGTGAATGCCTCTCTTAACTGGGGGCTGTTTTCGCAGGGGATTTTCTTAAGCCTTCCCCATGGAGGGAAGGTGCCGAGCGCATGCGAGGCAGATAAGGGGGCAATCCTCCCCAAAGCCTTCCCCTTGGGGGGAAGGTGGCTGGCCGTCAGGCCAGACGGATGAGGGGACGATATTTGCTCCGCTTTGTTTGGACAAATCCGGCAGGGCGGGGCCTGCCCCGCCGCTTCTTTCCGGTTTCTTTCTAGAGATGCGGAGAGGGTTTCGCCCTGCGGGGCGAGTTTCTTTCCCAGCGATGGGAAAGAAACCAAAGGATCGCCGGGGGACGGCTCCAGATGAGCACTTTGTGCTCATAGTCGCCTTTCCCCCGGGCCCCCATTACGGGGGACGCATACCTATTAGGTTTTACAATATTTCCGGCGCGCAAAATCTGAGTGGCTTTTTACGATTACATCCGGGCCACTGGGCCCTGGGTCTGCAAAAATTGCCGCTGGTGCGGTTCCACTTCTGCGCCTGACTTGGCCGAACAGGTGACAGCTGGTCTGTCATCGCGGGCCGGTCTGGGACCGGTCCTACGAAATGGGGGATAGCTTCTGTGTTTGCCGTAGGGGCGGGTCCGTGATCCGCCCGCCAGGCTTCGGACGAGTCCCACGTAAAGCCGTAGGGGCGGCACACTGGGCCGCCCGTCGATTTCCCACCTACCTACTTGGGCCCGGAAGACAGGGCAGCGGCGAAATCCTTATTCCGCGAGGCATTATTTCAACAACGCTAAAAACCCCAGATCATCCAGCCTGGGCAGATACCAGTCGCAGATCTCCCGCAGAGCCTCCTGATCCCCCTCCGCCGAGGGGTCATACACCCCGGCCACCAGGAACCCCGCCTCCTTGGCGGTCCGGGCGGCGTGGAGGGCGTCCTCAAAGACGATGGTGTGTTCCGGGGCGGAGCCCAGGCTCCGTGCGGCGGCAAAATACACGTCCGGTCTGCTCTTGGAGCCGTACTGGAGGGAGCTGAAGGCGAACAGAAAGTGCTTCCACAGCCCCAGGCGGACCATGGCGTCCCGGGCCTGGAAGGCCTCGCTGGCGGTGGCGATGCCGCAGGGGACCCCCAGGGCGGCCAGCCGCTCCAGCAGTATGTCCGCCCCCGGCTTCATGGGGACCTTGTCCCGGTACTCGTCCGTCACCAGGTCGTTCACCCCGTCCATCACCTGCTCCGGGGTGCAGGGGAGGGAGAACCGGGCCACCATGTACTCGGAGGCCTCCCGGCGGCCCATCTCCTTGATGTCCTCGGCCAGGTCCTCCGGCGGCTCTCCGCCAAACTGTCGGACCAGGGCCTTGGGGGCCTCGTTCCAGATGTACATGGAGTCGGTCAAGGTGCCGTCCAGATCGAAAATTGCGCCTGTCAGCTTCATTTGGAGATCATCTCCTGGGTCTTGAGGAGAAGGGTGTGAGCGGCCTGCTGAATGTCCGGCTGGCCGTAGATGGCGGAGACCACTGCGATACCGCAGATGCCGCTGCCCGCCAGGGCCTGGACGTTGTGGGCCCCGATGCCTCCGATGGCCACCACCGGGATGTCCACGGCCTCACAGATGGCCTTCAGAGTGTCATAGCTCACCGCGTCCGCGTCGTCCTTGGTGCCGGTGGGGAACACCGCCCCCACCCCCAGATAGTCAGC
>NZ_JACJJE010000075.1 GCF_016899775.1 Pseudoflavonifractor capillosus | reverse complement strand
ACCCCCTTGGTGAGCAGGAGCTTATCTCCCTCCATGGCATAGGTGGCGTTGGTGAGGGCGCCCCCCACCTGGAGGTCCGCCTCGTCCATTTTCTTCTCCAGCTCCGCCTTTCCGTCGTCGGTCCAGGCCAGAGTCAGGCCGATCTCATCCTCCGCCCCCAGCTGATGGGACAGATAGGACGCGCCCTGAAGCAGAAAGCTGCTCCGGCCGGTCTGCCAGGCCTGAGCCACCGTGGCCTGATCGTCCACCCGGACGGCGGCGGCGGTGATCTCCCCCTCCCAGGGGCCGTACTCCAGGGGCAGCGCCACGCTGGACACCTGCCCCAGATTGTCCTCCAGGGTCTCCAGAGCCTGTTCCCGGGTCAGTCCCCCCACCGGCACGCCGGCCACGGAGACTCCCTTCAAAATATTGGGCGAGCCGCCCACCCAGGCGCACAGCCCCAGGTAGGCCGCCAACAGCACTGCCGCGGCGCAGCCGGCGGCAATGAGGGCGATCTTCCTGCGCTGCCCCGGCTGGGCCGCGACCCTCTTCGGCGTATGCACTTCTTCCATGTTTTCCCTCCACGCCCCTCTTGCAGATCCGGGGCTTTGGTTTTGTCTCTCTATCCCGGGCGGATCGAAGCCCGTGCGCTCTCATTGTACGGGACCCGGCCCGGTTTCATTCCGGCAGGCCGCGCCATATATTCGGACCGCTCTGCGGCGCCGGCGGCAGTCGCGCCCCGGCCTGGTCCGGCGCAGGCCTGTTTCCAGAATATTATAGCATTCTCTCCCCGGCCGTACAATTACAGAACAGTTACAAGTCCCCTGAAAATTCCACCAGAGCCGTTTACTTTTTCCCTGACCCGCAGTATAATCAAAGGGCGTTCCCCTGCCACAGGGGTTTATGTGCGCTTTTATCAAATTTTAAGGGAAGTTCAATCCCATTTTTCCTTGCGTCTGATATGCTTATCCCATGGAAATCACACGCGGCTGGAGGTCATTCACTATGGCAGATCAATCCTATAATTACGGCTACGACTCCGGGGGCGGCTCCCGCCGGGGCGGGAATCGAAGCAACTGGGGCTTCTGGATTCTGGCGCTGTTCTTCCTCTTCATGCTCCCCCCGGTGGGCATTTTGATGATCGTCATCAAGCTGGCCGGCGGCGGCCGGAAGAAGTCCAGACCCCGCGGCCGGCACCCCTACTATATGCAGAAGGAGCAGGGGCAGATGGGCGCCCGCACCGTCCAGATGGGCGGTCAGGCCCAGACCGGCCGATCCCCCAACCCCGGCACTGTCCCTCCCGCCAACAGCCTGCTGTCCCAGATGTCCTCGAAAGCGAAGAAAATGACCACAGTTGGTGTGATTCTCACCGCCGTTTTCGGATTTATCTCCGCGGCAGTGGTCTCGGATTCTCTGTTTTGGCTGTTTGAAGGGGAGCTGGCCTGGTTTTTGGAGGATACCGTCCCCATGCTGTGCTGTCTGGGCGGCAGCCTGGGTTGCCTGTGGGCCGGCCTGCGCCGGCAGAAGCAGGTGCGCACCTTCCGCAATTACCTAGCCATGATCGGAAGCCGGACCACCATCTCCATCTCCGCCCTGTCCTCCGCCATGGGGGTCTCCCCCGCCAAGGTGCGGGACACGCTGGAAGACATGCTGGACGACGGCTTCTTCCCCCTGGGCTATCTGGACTACGGCAGCGACCGCCTGGTGCTCACCAGCGACGGCATCCCCGATCCCCCCAAGGAGGAGGAGAAGCCCGCCCAGGAGGAGCCGGCGGAGGACCCGCAGAACGCCATTCTGGAGGAAATCCGCGCCATCAACGCGGACATCGACAACCCCAAGCTGAATCAGCAGATCGACCGCATCGGCGTCATCACCGCCAAGGTGTTCGAGTACCAGCGCAGCCACCCCCAGAAGTCCAACCAGCTCCACAGCTTTTTGAGCTACTACCTGCCCACCACCCTGAAAATTCTCCGGGCTTACGCCCAGCTGGAGGACCAGGAGGTGGACGGGGAGAACATCTCCGCCGCCATGGAGCGCATCGAGGGTATGATGGACAAGGTGGTGGAGGGCTTCGAGAAGCAGCTGGACCAGCTCTTCCAGGGGGACGCCCTGGACATCACCGCCGACGTGGAGGTGCTGGAGCGGATGCTGGCCAAGGACGGCCTCTCCTCCGGCAGCACCTTGCGCATGGGGGGCTGAACTCCCACGGTTTCCACCGGCCGGTCCTTTTTCGGAACCGGGCCCCATGTAGATGGGGTCCGGTTCCGTTTTTTCATGCCCTGCGGTCTCCCGCCTGAAAAAATTCCTCCATCCGGGCCAGAAAGCGGCGGAGCACCGGTCCCATCTCCCCCGCCCGGTAGGAGAGCCCATAGGACAGGGGCGGAACCTCCCGCACCGGGATGATCTGAATTTCCGGCATGGGAAGCTGTGGCAGATCGGCAATCACCGCAAAGGCAAAGCCCGCCTCCACCAGGGTGTATAAGGTCTCCAGCCCCTCGCAGAAGCAGATCTGGTCCGTGCTTCGTCCAGTGATGATCTGGCCCTGCACCGCCAGAAGGGCCGGCGGCGCGCTGTGGGGGGGATAGGCGGCAAACCGGTCCCCCTCCCGAAGCTGCTGTATGGTGAGCTGCTCATGGGCCGCCAGGGGGTGGTCCTTTCCGCACACGCACACCACCGCTCTCCGGGACAGCTCCCGGTAGACCGCCCGCTTGGGGGCGGTCTCCTGAAAGGTGAACATCACCTGCACGTCCCCGTCCTCCAGCAGATTTTCCAGGGAGTCAAAGGGCACCAGGCGCAGCACCGGCATCAGCTGGGGAAACTCCTCCCGCAGCTGTCCCAGCACCGCCCCCAGCAGGCGCAGCTCCAGAAAACTGCGGCAGCCGATCCCAAAACGGAGGACGGAGGAGTCCTGGCCCTCCTTCAGCCGGGCCTTGGACATGCGGGACAGGGACAGAATCTCCCGGGCGTACTGGGAGAACAGATGCCCCGCCTGGGTAAGGCGCACCCGCTTGCTGGTGCGGTAAAACAGCTTGACCCCCAGCTCGTCCTCCAGGGTGTTGATCTGGTGGCTCACCGCCGGCTGAGTGATGCGCAGCTGCTCCGCCGCCCGGGAGAAGTTCAGGAAATTGGATACAGCCATAAAACACTCCAGTTGTGTGGTATTCAAACAAAAACACTCCTTCCGCCTCTGCGCCCCTTTGTATAATACAGAAATTCAATAAAAATCTTTAATAGATAATAGCAGATTTGAATTTCACATGCAACGGTTTTTGTGCTATAAAGATAAACGCCCGAATTATTTACAGCAAAACAAATTGGAAGGAGGTGGAACCAGCGTGGAAGTGAATCGAAGCGTCCTGATCCAGGAAAACCGGCAGATCAACATCCAGCTGGAGCAGTCGGGCAACCGCGCCATGGCCCAAAAAGGGCTGACCGCCATCCAGGCGCACATCCTTTTGTATATTCTGGACCACTCGGACCGGGGGATCTCCCTCACCGACATCCACCGGGAGTTCGGCTACTCCATGGCGGCCATGTCGGGGCTGGTCAAGCGCCTGCGTGAGAAGGACTATGTGCGGGTGGAGCCCTGCGCCCGGGACGACCGGAAAAAGATCCTCTTTGGGACCGACAAGGGCAAGGAGGCCCGGGAGTTTCTGGACCGGGCCATCTGCGAGGCCCAGAACCAGCTCTATTCCGGCTTTTCTCCGGAGGAACTGGCCACGCTGGACCGTCTGCAGAAGAAAATGCTGCGGAATCTTTCCGCCCTGACTCAGAATCACAGCAAGGAGGTATCCAAATCGTGAAACGAGTGTTGCAGCAGCTGGGGGTCTACAAGAAGGACGCCCTCCTGTGCGTGGGTCTGACCACGCTGGAGGTCATCATGGAGATCCTGCTGCCCTTTATCACCGCCCGGCTGATCGCTGAGGGCCTGGAGGCCAGCAACCTGTCCGCGGTGTACCGCTACGGCGCCATTCTGGTGGTCATGGCCCTGTTCAGCCTGATCTTCGGCGCCACCGCCGGCCGCTTTGCCGCCAGCGCCTCCTCCGGCCTGGCCGCCAACCTGCGGGAGGCCATTTACGCCAACATTCAGACCTTTTCCTTTTCCAACATCGACAAGTTCAGCGTGCCCGGCCTGGTCACCCGTATGACCACCGACATCACCAATGTGCAGCAGGCCTTCATGATGGTCATCCGCATCGCGGTGCGCTCTCCCCTGTCTCTGATCTTCAGCTTCGCCATGTGCATGTACATCAACGTGGAGCTGAGCCTCACCTTTCTCATCGCCCTGGCCTTCCTGGTGGTGGTCATCGGTACCATCATGGTGGTCACCCTGCGCATCTTCAGCCAGGTGTTCCGCAAGTACGACGACCTGAACGCCAGCGTCCAGGAGAACGTGTCCGCCATCCGGGTGGTGAAAGCCTTCGTCCGGGAGCGCTTCGAGGACAAGAAGTTCTCCAGGGCCTCCAGGAATCTGTACGACCTGTCGGTCAAGGCCGAGGGCCTGCTGGCCTTCAACGGCCCGGCCATGATGATCGCCGTGTACTTCTGCATCGTCATGGTGTCCTGGCTGGGCGCCCACTTCATCGTGGTGGACGGCACCCTGGCCGCCGCCGACCTGACCAGCCTGTACAGCTACATCATGTCCCTGCTTATGAGCCTGATGATGCTGTCCATGGTGGTGGTCATGATCTCCATGTCCATGGCCAGCATCCGCCGCATCCGGGAGGTGCTGGACGAGACCCCCGACCTCCACGATCCGGAGCACCCGGTGATGGAGGTGAAGGACGGGTCCATCGACTTCAACCATGTGAGCTTCTCCTATAAGCACGGCAGCGGCAAGGATACCCTCACCGACATCGACCTGCACATCAAGTCCGGCGAGACCATCGGCGTCATCGGCGGCACCGGCTCTGGCAAGAGCAGCCTGGTGAATCTGATCTGCCGCCTGTACGACGTGGACGAGGGCTGCGTCAAGGTGGGCGGCCTGGACGTGCGGGAGTACGACATGGAGGCCCTGCGCAACCAGGTGTCTGTGGTCCTCCAGAAGAACACCCTGTTCTCGGGCACTATTCTGGACAACCTGCGCTGGGGCAACCCGGAGGCCACCGACGAGGAGTGCATGGAGGCCTGCAGGGCCGCCTGCGCCGATGAGTTCATCGACCGCTTCCCCGACGGCTACCACACCCGCATCGAGCGGGGCGGCAGCAACGTGTCCGGCGGCCAGAAGCAGCGATTGTGCATCGCCCGGGCCCTGCTGAAAAAGCCCAAGGTGCTGATTCTGGACGACTCCACCTCCGCGGTGGACACCGCCACCGACGCCAAAATCCGGAAGGCCTTTGCCGAGAAAATCCCCGGCACCACAAAAATCATCATCGCCCAGCGGGTGTCCAGCGTGGAGGGGGCCGACCGCATCCTGGTGCTGGACAACGGCCGGGTCAACGCCTTTGACACCCACGACAACCTGTTGAAGTCCAACGCCATCTATCAGGAGATCTACGAATCCCAGATCAAGGGCGGCGGCGACTTCGACCAGCCCGCGTGAGAGGAGGGACATCTATGAACGCAAATGAGAGAAGGCGGACCGGTCCGGCTGTCCTGAACCGGGTTCTGGGCTACATGCTCCACTACTATAAGTATCTGTTTATTCTCGTCATCGGGTGCATTTTGGTGTCCGCCGTATGCACTGTGGTGGGGGCCACCTTCCCCCAGACCCTGATCGACGAATATATCGAACCCATGCTGTCCACCGGCTCCCGGGACTTCACCGGCCTGGCCCAGGACATCAAGCAGCTGGTGTGCATCATGGGGGCGGGCGTGATCGCCTCCTTCGGCTATAACCGCATCATGGTCAATGTGAGTCAGGGCACCCTGCGCCACCTGCGGGACGACCTGTTCCACAAGATGGAGTCCCTGCCCATCAAATACTTTGACACCCACGCCCACGGCGACATCATGTCCGTGTACACCAACGACGTGGACACCCTGCGCCAGCTTTTGAGTCAGAGCATTCCCCAGCTCATCAACTCCAGCTTCACCATGGTGGCCACCCTCATTACCATGATCATCATGAGCCCCGCCCTCACCGTGGTCTCGGTGCTGGCCGCCATAGCGATGTTTACCGTCACCAAGAACTTCTCCCGCCTGTCCGGCAAATATTTCGTTAAGCAGCAGCGGGCCCTGGGCGAGGTGGACGGCTTCATCGAGGAGATGCTGGACGGCCAGAAGGTGGTCAAGGTCTTCTGCCACGAGGAGGCGGCCAAGGCCGACTTCCACAAGGTGAACGAGGCCCTGCGCCAGAGCGCCAACCTGGCCAACCGGTACTCCAACCTGCTCATGCCCATCAACATGAACATCGGCTGGCTGAGCTACGCCCTGGTGGCCATCGTAGGCGCCATTCTGGCCATCAACGGCATGGCTGGCGTCACTCTGGGCACCGTGATCACCTTCGTGGGCCTGCACAAGAGCTTCACCAACCCCATCGCCCAGGTGAGCATGCAGATCAACTTTGTGGTCACCGCCGCCGCCGGCGCCCAGCGTGTCTTTGACCTGATGGACCAGACCCCCGAAAAGGACGAGGGCTATGTGGAGCTGGTCAACGCCCGGGAGGACGCGGAGGGCCGTCTGTATGAGAGCGCCGAGCGCACCAACGTATGGGCCTGGAAACACCCCCACAAGGCGGAGGGCACCGTCACCTACACCCGTCTGGAGGGCAGCGTGGTCTTTGAGGACGTGGACTTCGGCTATGACGAAAACAAGCTGGTCCTCCACGACATCAGCCTGTGGGCCAAGCCGGGCCAGAAGATCGCCTTCGTGGGCGCCACCGGCGCGGGCAAGACCACCATCACCAACCTGATCAACCGCTTCTACGACATCGCCGACGGCAAGATCCGCTACGACGGCATCAACATCAACAAGATCAAGAAGAACGACCTGCGCCGCAGTCTGGGCATCGTCCTCCAGGACACCCACCTGTTCACCGGCACGGTGATGGAGAACATCCGCTACGGCAATCTGGACGCCACCGACGAGGAGTGCATGGCCGCCGCCAAGCTGGCCAACGCCGACGGCTTCATCCGCCGGCTGCCCGACGGGTACAACACCATGCTCACCGGCGACGGCGCCAACCTGTCCCAGGGCCAGCGGCAGCTGCTGGCTATCGCCCGGGCCGCCGTGGCCGATCCCCCGGTGCTGATCCTGGACGAGGCCACCTCCTCCATCGACACCCGCACCGAGAAGCTGGTCCAGGACGGCATGGACGCCCTGATGACCGGACGGACCACCTTTGTCATCGCCCACCGTCTGAGCACGGTGCGCAACTCCGACTGCATCATGGTCATGGAACAGGGCCGCATCATCGAGCGGGGCACCCATGACGAGCTCATTGAGAAGAAGGGCAAGTATTATCAGCTCTACACCGGCAATTTCGCCGAGGAGACCGCCTGATTTTCCCTTTAAAAAGCCAGAAGAACACCCCGGCCGTTGGAAAACGGCCGGGGTGTTCTGTTTTTCATCGTGGGGACAAATGCGGTCAGTCCGTCTCTTCCAGGTCCCCCAGCTTGATGGCGTTGATGAGGGCGGGCACCATCTGCTTTTTCCGGCTGACCACGCCGGGGAGGACGGCCATTCCGTCCTTCACCTTGGCCTGGAACGCCTTCTCCACCAGAACCTCGGCTCCCCGTCCCACCATCATTAGTTCGGTGGTGGAGTGCACCACATCGGTGAACATGTAGAAAATAAAGTCCAGATCCTGATTTTTCAGGGCGGTCTCCAGATAGGGAGCGATCAGCGCCTGGCTGGCCTTGCGGTTCTTCTCGCTCATATAGCTGCCCTGGCCGATGCCGAAGCGGATGTTCTTGCTGTTGAAAATCTTATAGTCGGCGTTGAAGACCTCCTCGGCGGTCTTTCCGCTCACATCTCCGCCGGCCTCAAACATGGCGTCGGCATAGCGCTCCAGATCCAGCCCCAGCTGCTGGGCCAGGGCCCGGGCCGCCTTTTCATCCGCTGGGGTGCAGGTGGGGCTGCGGAACATGAGGGTGTCCGACAGGATGGCGGACAGCATCAGTCCCGCGGTGGAGTCCTCGATCTCCACCCCCGTCTCCTGATAGAGCTGGTAGATGATGGTGCAGGTGCACCCCACCGGCACATTCCGGAAGTACACCGGCCCCTCCGTCTCCAGGGAGCCGATGCGGTGGTGGTCGATGATCTCCAGCACCTCGGCCTGGTCGATGCCGTCCACCGCCTGGCTGCGCTCGTTGTGATCCACCAGGATGAGCTGCTTCTTGTGCAGGTTCATCAGGTTCCGGCGGGACACCACGCCCACATAGCGGCCCTCGTCGTCCAGCACCGGGAAGTACCGGAACCGAACGGAGGCCATTACCTTGGTCACTGAGTCCACCGAACTGTTCAGGTTGAAGGTGAGCAGGTTCTTCTGCACCATATAGTGGCGGATGGGGGTGGCCTGGCTGATCATCTGGCCGGATACATAGGTATTGTTGGGGGTGCTGATGACGATGCAGCCCTTCTCGGCGGCCAGCATGCAGATCACCTTGGACACCTTGCTGCCCGAGCATACCACGATGCAGCCCGCGTCCATCTCGATGGCGGCCAGCTGGCTGTCGCTGCGGTTGCCCACGATGACCAGGTCCCCCTTGGTGATGGTGCGCTCCATGTGCTCGGCGCTGCCCGAGCCGATGCGGATGCTCCCCTCCACATACCGGTCCTGGATGTCCCCCACCAGCACGGTGCCGTCCAGGGTGTCCACCACGTTCTGATAGCTGGTCCGGGACTCGGCCAGGATGGAGATGTCCGGCACCTCCATGTTGGCGGTGGCGATGTCCTTGACGGTGATAAGCCCCTTGAGATTCCGGCCTTCATCCACCACGCACAGGGTGTCGATCTCCTGGTCCCGCATATTGGCCCAGGCCCGGCGCACGGTCATCTCCCCGTCCACTCCGGGGACCGGGCGGATGTCCACGTCCCGCAGCTGCGGGCTCACGTCGGTGTACAGCTCGGGGGCAGGAACCTGGAAGTAGTCCAGCACAAACTCCGTCTCCCGGTTGAGCAGCCCCGCCCGGCAGGGCTTGCAGGGGTTCTCCGGGTCCAGCTTATTTTTCAGGCGGCTGTAAGCGATGGCGGCGCAGATGGAGTCGGTATCCGGATTGCGGTGGCCGATCACTTTAATGGCATGGGTATTGAGCTCCTGATTTGTCATAGTCTGCCTCATTTCTCTCTGCGGCCGCTGGGGCCATTTTATCGTCTCGGGAGCCGTCCCGAGAACTGTTCTCACAAATGGAGCCGGAAGGAATCCATTCTCATCCAGCTCACCCCCAGTATACCGTGTTTCCGACCCGCGCGCAAGGGGAAAGTGCTTTTTTCGACCTGTCCCGAGGCAGATAAGCCGGCGGTAAATCCTTCTGCGCCCAGCTGTTTTGACCGGTTTCGTTGGTCCAAGCTCCTATAATAGAGAGTGCAGCCGCGGTGGAAGGGGGCGTATAGCCGTGACCGTCATCTATGTGGATACCCTGTTTCTGCTCAACGCAATGGTGGACTACCTGCTGCTCCTGGCCTCCGCCAGGCTGGCGGGGGAGCCTCTGGCCCGGCTGCGCTTTCTGCTGGGGGCTGTGCTGGGGGGGCTGTACGCGGTAGCCATCTTCCTGCCGGGACTCTCTTTTCTGGCCCGCCCCCCCTGCCGTCTGGCGGCGGCGGTGCTGATGGTGCTGGCCGCCTTCTGGAAAAGCCGGCGGCTGCTGCGGCAGGTGGTCATCTTCTTCGCCCTCTCCTGCGCCTTCGGGGGCGGAGTATTGGCCATCGCCCTGCTGGGCGGGCGGGGGCTCGCGCTGTCCAACGGGGTGCTCTACTCCGGGATGGACCTGAAGATCGTGCTGCTGTCGGCCGCCGGATGCTACGGGGCGCTCACCCTGATCTTCCAGCGGACAGGCCGGCACACCGCCCCCTCCGGGGAGCTCAGACCGGTGCGCCTCACCCTGGGGGAGCGGCAGGTGTCCCTCACCGCCCTGGTGGATACGGGGAACACCCTCACCGACCCGGCCACAGGGCGGCCGGTGCTGGTGGCCGAGGCGGACTGTGTGGAGGAGCTGCTGCCCCCCGGAATCCGGCCCAGTCCGGCCGACCTGCGTGACCCGGCGGGGGCGCTGGAGCGGCTGGATGACCCCTGGCGGCGGCGGTTCCGCCTGCTCCCCTACCGCTCGGTGGGGGTGGACCGGGGGCTGATGCTGGCGCTGCGGGTGGACCAGGTGCAGGTGGGAGAGGAGGACCGGGGCCCCATGCTGGCCGCCCTCTCCCCCACCCCGGTGTCCGACGGGGGAGGCTACCGGGCTCTTCTGGGGGCCGATTGAGATGGAAAGGAAGGAAGGACCATGAGACGATTCTGGAGGGGCCTGGGGCGGCGGGCGGCCGCCCTGCTCGTCCGGCTGGGCCTATTGCAGCCGGGCAAGATCATGTACATCGGGGGGAGCGGCACTCTGCCCACCCCCCTCACCCGGGAGGAGGAGGCCCAGGTCATCGCCCGCCTGGAGCAGGGGGACGAGGAGGCCCGCCAGACCCTCATTGAGCGCAACCTGCGTCTGGTGGTGTACATCGCCCGGCGGTTTGAAAACACGGGGGTCAACCTGGAGGACCTGATCTCCATCGGCACCATCGGCCTCATCAAGGCGGTGGGCACCTATCAGCCCGCCAAGAGCATCAAGCTGGCCACCTACGCCTCCCGGTGCATTGAGAATGAGATCCTTATGTATCTGCGCAAGATCGCCGCCCAGAAGTCGGAGCTCTCCTTTGACGAGCCCCTGAACACCGACTGGGACGGCAACGAGCTGCTCCTCTCCGACGTGCTGGGCACCGAGAGCGATCTGGTCATGCGGCCCATCGAGGCGGACGTGGACCGGCAGCTGCTGCGCCAGGCCCTGGAGCGGCTGGAGCCCCGGGAGAAACAGATCATCACCCTGCGCTTCGGCTTGGACGGCCGACAGGAGCGCACCCAGAAGGAGGTGGCCGACCAGCTGGGCATCTCCCAGTCCTACATCTCCCGGCTGGAGAAGCGGATCATCGCCCGGCTGAAAAAGGAGATTTTAAGAATGATGTAGTGGCAAGAGCGCCCCGCCTCCCTCATTGGAACGAGGAGAGACGGGGCGCTCTGCTGCGGGCTTAAAGTCCGTTGACGATGTGGACCGGCCGCTGTCCCTTCTGGATGCGGCGGGCGTTCTCCCACATGTTCCGGTGGGCCCGGCGGAAGGAGCCGCCGGTGTTGCCCCCCAGGTGGGGGGAGTAGATGGCCCGGTCCGCCACCTCCGGCGGCAGGTCCACCAGGGGGTGGTCGGCGGGGGTG
>NZ_JACJJE010000074.1 GCF_016899775.1 Pseudoflavonifractor capillosus | reverse complement strand
CGTGGGGTAAAGAAGCTGAGAAAAACCGCAGCCTTTGTGCATCAAACCATTGAACAGCGGCCCAAAGCGGCAGATAGACTATAAAGCCCGCCTAATTGGCGCTCTCGTAAAATGGGGGTCCAGGGTGCGGGCGGCATGGAGGTAGGGACGGCGTAGCCGTTCCTGCCGATTGCGCTCGCCCCCTGGTGCCTCTTTGGCTTCTTTCTGGGCGTCCAGAAAGAAGCTCGCCGCCGGAGCGGCGAAATTCCCTGCCCCCCCAAAAACATTTACCCCGCCGACACATCCCGCCGGGTCAGGTGCCGGACGGACAGGGCAAAGAACACCAAAACATAAATCCCGCACCCCAGCAAAAACGGCCCCAGATCCAGCACCATCGTGGGGTTGTTGGCCCGCATCCCCAGACACAGCAGGGAGTAGGGAAAGGCGTATCCAAGCCCCTGAGAGGTGAGCATCAGCCCGGCGATGCCCCCCACCAGGGCGATGGCCACCGGGATGGCAAAGGCCCGGATGACCAGGGACAGGTAGAGCTGCAGGGCACACACCGCCACGCCGCCCAGACCCCCGAAGAACAGCCAGCCGGGCAATTCCGGCGGGATGGGAGCGTCGATTCCGGCCAGTTTGCCGGAGATCACAAAGAGCACCCCGATGGCCGCCTGAGCCAGAAAAGACACCCCCGCCGCCAGGATGAGCTTGGCCAGGTACAGGTCCCTGGCGGGGACTGGGGCGGTCATGGCCTGGTTCCAGTTGTGGTCCGTGTGCTCCAGCCGCCACTGCCAGGCGCAGAACACCCCCAGCTGGGCGGGGAGGAAAAATAGGGAGGCAAACAGCACGTGCTGGGTCCAAAGGCTGTACCACTGGCTCTTCAGCACCTCCAGATTGCCCAGGTAGTTGACCGTCCCCAGAATGGCCGGGAACAGGGGGAGCACCACGAAGGCCAGCCACACGGGGCTTCTCCGGCACTTCATCAGCTCCGCCCGAATGGAACGCAGCAGCATGATCAGACCTCCTTTCGGACGAACAGGGTCCGCCCCACCATTAGAAAGACAACTCCCCACACCAGGAGCAGCCCTACGTCCAGGGGCTCCGGGACGCGCCAGTAGAAGGCGGTGAACCGGGTGGCCTCGTCCCAGTGCATCCCCGCCAGGGACATCAGGCCGTAGTACCCCCAGGGGATGACCCGCTGAATGCCCACCGGGAACAGCAGGGAGAGCAGGCCCGCAAAGCTGCCGAAGATGCCGCAGATCAGGGGGATGGCCTGGTTGGCAAAGCGGAGGGACAGCCCCTGCTGGAGAAAAAAGAGCACCATGGACACCCCCCAGGTAATGAGAGTAAACCAGGCAAAGCGGCTCCAGGGCACCCCGCCCGGGAATCCCATTGCGATCCCCAGGGCTGCAAAGAGGACGGTCCGCACCAGGGAGAGGGCCCCCAGCACCAGCGCCCCCCAGATCAGCTTGGCGGCGTACAGCCGCCCCGGGGTGGTCACCGTCTCCAGCAGCTTCAACGTGGTCCCCTTGTGCTCGATCTCGCAGTTCCGGCTGGCCAGGACGGCGGTGCCCAGGGGAAACAGGATGGCGTCCACCATGGCCAGGTTATAGAGGGTGAGCATCCAGCCCTGGAGCAGGTCCTCCGGGTCCTGCCGGGCCAGATAGACCCCGAACCACACCAGCTCGGCCCCCAGCAGCCCGGCGCAGATGAGGGAGATCTGCCGCCGGCGGCACTTGTAAAATTCCAGACGGACCAGGGTGCTCATAGGCTCGCCGCCTTTCCGCCGGTGAGTTCCAGGAAGATGTCCTCCAGGCTCTTCTGCCGCTCCTCCAGCCGGAGCACGTCCACCCCGTGTCCGATCAGGTACCGGATGAGCTTGGCCGCGTCCGGGTCGCCCAGCCGGGGGAGCAGAATATAGTCCTCCTCCTGGGCGCAGGGGACCCGGCTCTGGTGGAGGAGCTTCAGGGCCCCCTCGTTGTCCCCGGTGCGCAGGGCCAGGTTGTGGCGGCTGTGCCGGTGGAGGGTCTCCAGGGTGTCCTGAAAAACCAGCTCCCCCTCCCGGATGATGCCCACGTAGTCGGCCATCTGGTCGATTTCGCTCAGGAGGTGGCTGGACACCAGCACTGTCATGCCGAACCGGGCGGGCAGGGAGCAGATGAGCTCCCGCATCTCCTGGATGCCCGCCGGGTCCAGGCCGTTGGTGGGCTCATCCAGAATTAACAGCCGGGGAAAGCCCAGCAGGGCGGCGGCCAGCCCCAGCCGCTGCTTCATGCCCAGGGAGTAGTGGGCCACCTTTTTGCTGCGCTGTCCCTCCAGCCGGACGATCTCCAGCACCTCGTACACATCCTTTTCCGGCACCCCCCGCAGGGTCTGGACCACCTTTAGATTCTCCTCGCCGGTGAGGTGGCCGTAGTAGCTGGGGCTCTCAATGAGGCTGCCCACCTGCTTGAGCATGTCCAGGCGGTTGTGCCCGTTGACCTCTTTTCCAAAGACGGAGATGGACCCCGCCGTGGGGTGGACCAGCCCCAGAATCATTTTCAGGGTGGTGGACTTGCCCGCACCGTTGGGGCCGAGAAATCCGTAGATGGCCCCCTCCGGAACCTGTAAATCCAAGTGATTCACCCGCAGGACCTTGCCGTACTGCTTGCACAGGCCACAGGTCTGCACGATATCTGCCATAGGGAAAACACCTCCTTGTGAGATGCCCCTATTGTACCGTTCTCACCTTACACGCCCATGAAGGCCACCTTACGTTTCCCTTACTTTTTGCCCCCAGGGGGTGCACCGGAGGAAAACCTGTGGTATCCTAGGGACAGGTGATGGATATGAAAAAACGGATTTTACTGGTGGACGACGAGCCGGAGCTGCGGCGGATGGTGGCCAGCCTGCTCACCGGGGCGGGGTATGAGGTGGCGGAGGCCGCCGACTGCGCCCAGGCCCGGGCGGCCATGGCGGCCCGGCAGCCGGACGCGGTGCTGCTGGACGTGATGCTCCCGGACGGGGACGGGTTCTCCCTCCTGCCCGAGCTGCGGCGGTTCGGGGACGTGCCGGTATTGTACCTGTCCGCCCGGGACGAGGACGCGGCCCGGCTCCAGGGGCTGGGGCTGGGGGCGGACGACTACATCACAAAGCCCTTTCTCCCCCAGGAGCTGCTCCTGCGGCTGGGGGCGGTGCTGCGCCGGGTGTACGGCGGGCGGCAGGCGGACGACACCCTGCCCCTGGGCCCGGCCACCGTCCACTGGGGGACCGGCACGGTAACACGGCCGGCGGGGGAGGTCTCCCTCACCGCCAAGGAGTTCGCCCTGCTGAAAAAGCTAGCGGACAACCGGGGGAACATCGTCACCATCGACGCCCTGTGCGCCGCTCTCTGGGACGGTCCCATGGTGGGGTATGAGAACACCCTGATGGTCCACATCCGCCGCCTGCGGGAGAAGATCGAGGCGGCCCCCTCCCACCCCAGGTACCTGCTCACCGTGCGGGGGCTGGGCTACCGCCTGGCTCGGGAGGAAAAGGCATGAGGGCGCGGAACGGACTGAAGGCGGCGGGCCTGGTGGCCGCCTCCGCCCTGCTGATCGTGGTCCTCACGGCGGCTGGGCTGCTGGCCTTTATCTTCTACAATATGAGCGCCGGCCGGGATTGGACCGCCCCTTCGGAGAAAGTGTCCGCCGCCCTGGTCTGGTCGGGGAGCGGCTACACCTTCACCGGGGAGGAGCTATTGGGGGAACAGCGCTGGGCCATGCTCATCGGCCCGGACGGGCAGGTGGTCTGGTCCCTGCGGAAGCCGACGGACGTGCCCGGCGAGTACAGCCTCACCGACGTGGCTTCCTTCACCCGGTGGTATCTGAACGACTACCCGGTCCAGTGCCGGGTGCGGGAGGACGGCCTGCTGGTGATCGGCGCCCCCAAGGGGAGCGTGTGGAAGCACGACATGTCCATGGACATGGATGTTCTGCTCCAGCTCCCCCTGTGGTTTATGCTCCTCTTTTTTCTGGCCATCGGCTGCGTGCTGGGTCTGGCCTTTCTGTTCCTCCGGAAGTGGTTCCGGCAGGCCCAGCAGGTGCGGGACGCCGCCCGGTCCAACTGGATCAACGGCATCTCCCACGACATCCGAACCCCGCTGTCCATGGTCATGGGCTACGCCAACCAGCTGGAGGAGGACCCGGCCCTCCCCTACGCCCGGCGGGAGCAGGCGGCCATCATCCGCCGCCAGAGCCAGACCATCCGGGACCTGGTTAACGACCTGAACCTGACCATGCGCTTGGACTATGAGATGCAGCCCCTGCGGAGGGCCCGGCTCCGCCCGGCGGCCCTGGTGCGGCAGGCGGCGGCCGACCTCATCAACGGGGGGCTGGAGGATCGGTACTCCCTGGAGGTGGACGTCCCCCCGGAGGCGGAGGAGGTCACCCTCCTGGCCGACGAGGGGCTTTTGAAACGGGCCCTGATGAATCTCATGAACAACGGGGTGCGCCACAACCCGGACGGGTGCGCCATTACTGTCCGCCTCGCTCTTCAGAGGGCGGAGTGCGTGCTGGAGGTGGACAGCGCCGGAGGGCTGGGCGCGCCGGACACGCCGCCTCCCTCTCCCCCGTCCGGCCTCAATGAGGACGGCTCCGCCCCCCACGGAACCGGGCTGAAGCTGGTGGAGCAGATCGCCCGGGCCCACGGAGGGCGGTTCGAGATTATACAGAACGGGACGTGTTTCCGCGGGCGGATCGTCCTGCCCGCCGATCCCCCTAAAATTTGAGCGAGGAGGTGTGCTGTGCACACTTCCTCGCTTATGCCGGGACCGCCTCCCGCAGGTTCCCCAGCTCCCCCTGGTACACCGGGCGGAACCGGTCGATTTGACAGAAGTCGGCGGGCCGGATCAGATCCGGGGTCTTGCCCAGTTCCACCGCTCCGGATCGTTCCAGCAAAGAGGCCGCAAACTGGGAACAGAAGTAGTGGTTCTCCCGGGGCAGGGGATAATTGAAATAGCAGGTCAGCGCCCCCAGCAGATTGTAGTGGTACCGGTCCCGCTGGGCGTACATCCGGTTGAGCTGACGGCGCAGGCAGTCATAGACCGGGACCGGAACACTCAGCTCATAGAGGCAGCATGGAATCTGTCTCCTCTTGGTCTCCACTCCCACTTCCTCCACCACCAGTCCGGCGGGAAGGGCAAAGCGCTCATACTTCCGGGCAAAGCTGTAAAATGGTCCCGCAGGTCCATCCAGTCCAATGGAGGCGTGGGTATAGCTGTCATCGGTGGCCAGATGAATCAGCCGGGAAAACCAGGTCCCCGAGCGGGTGAGCAGAATATAGACGCTCTTTTCCGGACACAATCTGTTCTCCATAGATACCTCCCCCTCTCTTCTGGCTCCAGCATATCAGACAGACCATAATCTTCCTTGAAGGAAGCATTAAGTTTTTCATAAAATTCTCTGGAAGGAGATTCAGAAATCTCTGGAGTGAAAAACAAAAAAAGGGGTTGACAGTGCGGGAGTAGTGTGGTAACATATACCTCGCGCTAAGGAACAGCGCATTTCACCTCGCGCGAGTGGTGGAATTGGTAGACTCGCTGGCTTCAGGTGCCAGTGCTCGCAAGGGCGTGCGGGTTCGACTCCCGCCTCGCGCACCACAAAGTCGCTACAATCTAGATATTTTGGGCCGAACGCCTAGAGTATCAAGGGGTAGCGACTTTTTTTATTGCTCAAAATCTGTTGTTTGTTCCATAGATATTTTTCAGTGATTTCGGAAGTTGGGGTGATTCGAACCCCCGGTTTCTCTGTGTTTTCGTAAGTTTGTGTACTTTAAAACCGCCCAGCGCCCTTTTTCACGGTTAAAAAGGGCGGTGCGAAGAAAAAAAGATATACAAAAAATCAGGCGCCAGTTTGTTGGTTTTACAAAACCATCAGACTGGCGCCTTTTTTGTTTTCCCAACAAATGAAAAAGGGCGCTCGCCCAGAAGGAGGTACTCAGAGATGATACGAGAACGATACTTTAAGGAGCTGGCCATCGTACTGCAGAAAGAGGGATTTACCCCGTTACCAGAACAGGAGCAGCGCCTCCCTGTTGCATGGAAGGAGCGCCACCTATGTTGGATCACTGAGACTGGCGGGGTGCGTTATGTCCCTCAAGATGTAAATACGATTGAAGCCGAGCATGCCTGTGCGAAAGCCATAGATTTAGCTGCTGCCGTACAGGAATACGCAGCGGCAATGGAATCCGCTCCAGTTTTAGAGGCTAAGGGACTGGAGAGCAGTTTCTGTCTGCTGTCAGAATTTAATAACGTCGTACTTGCCGGACACCAAACGGAACACGGAAGCCAGTTTATAACATGGGTTTGGGACAATAACCACACATCCCTTAATTTTGGCTGCTATTACATGCTGGACTACAAGGGGGCGAAAGAGGCGTTTGCCTTGCGCTCTGGACTGGTATCGAGGGGACAGTTCTTTGACCAGGAGCAGATGACTGAGATCTACCGGGCTATCCATGGTTTTCTCAGTGAACAGGGACCGGATTCTATTCGGCAGGAGGAGAAGTGCCGACAGCTGCTGGCACAAATCAAATCACAGATCCCAGACTTGGAACAGCGATTAAAAGAAATGGAGGGACATACTTTTGAACAGTCTATGTAATGGCGGTGCCGCGAAAAAGGGCGCTGCCTTTTATTTTACCCTGTGGAAAGTTCCGTCTTGGCTGTATACTCACAGCCCGCCTGCTCCGCAATATGCATCGGAACCTGTTCCTCCCCCTGTCTGCCGGCATTCAGTGCGTTGTGAGGGCTGTCCCTATCCGGCCCACGGCTTTCTCTGCTGGAGCAGCGACAGCGACTGCCTGCGGACTAGAATGGAGAAAATCTACGCCAAGGAGAAAAATGATGCAAATCAAAACGGCGCTCTATAACGCTGACCATCTGGAATATGGCATTGTCACCATCCCGTTTCCTATCCCGAAAGACCAGTACGACAGCACCATCAAAATGCTGGAGGCATTTGACATTGGGGACCCGCGGGAAAGGGACTGCATGGTGAGAGAAGTTCTAGGGCCGGTTCCCAGTCTGAAATGCCTGGAGGGAACTCAGATCAATGTGGATGAATTGGATTATCTGGTCAAGCGGCTGGACAGTTTCTCAGATGATGAAATTGCCCAATTCCAAGCTATGGCGTTTAAACTGGGCAAGCTCAACATGACTGGCCTTATTAATCTGACCTTCTGCTGTCAGGAGGCCACGGTGATCACCGACTTCTCAGATCTGGAGGGGATCGGTCGGGCACACTACATGAATCTCTATGGCGGAGGCGCCTCTATAGAAGAACTGGAGCAGCTGGATGGTGTGGAGACAGCTCTTCTCCTGATTACAGAAAATGAGGGTACCATCACCCCCTACGGTGTGGTCTACGCCAACGGGATGCAGCTCAGCCAGATCTACCAAGGTAGAAACTTCCCGGAATATCTATATGAGGAGAGCCTGATGACCGTTTCACTGCGATCCGTCCATGAAAGCGACGACAGCCGTGAGGCGGTTTGGCTGTATCTCCCTACATCTGATTGCCAGATCGAGCGGATGCTCTGGCGGGATGGAGTGGAGAGTGAAGACTTTGCAAAATTAGAAATCCAAATCAACAACTTGCCTGCCGCTGTTGAAACGGCCTGTGCCTTAGAGCAGGAAAGTGTCTTTGATCTCAATGCTATGTGCGCCGCCATCTCAAAGCTGGCGCAGACAGATCGAGTCAAATTGGATGCTGTGATTATCTTTGCAAATCCGGAGAGCGCCGCAGAGATCCGCCGCCTGGCAGAAAATCTGGACCTGTTTGATTTCGTCCCCAATGTCCATACTCCGGAGGAGTACGGCAGATATATGATCCAGGACTCTGGTCATTTCGACTATGATGACAACTTGGAGGAGTTCTATGACTACGGGAAGTATGGACGTCAGCATGTTGAGCAGGAGGAAGGTGTGTTTACGGAGCAGGGATATCTCTCCTATCAGGGGACGCTGTCGCTGGAGGACCTGATGCAGGGAGGCCCCGCGGAGCAATATCAGAAAGAGCAGAAGGAAGGAATGCAGATGATCTGAATTTCTCCGATGTTTGGGATAGACTTTCCCCCCAAGTTGTGGTATTGGTTGTGTTCACAGAACTGGAGGTGACGAAGATGAAAAATAAGATGGATCAGGAATATTCCTTTGCCCTGCGGCCCGCTTCTATTGAGGAGGCGGGCCTTTTCTATTCCAACGATGAGCAGGATGAGGCTCTAGGCACAGTGGGCCATCTCCGACTGGACTTCGGACACGGCTTTCTACCGTTAAGGTCTACATGCTATCCCCACAATGATGACCAATTCGATACGCTGGAATTTAAGATACTCCTGCGAGAGTTTTTGGAGGCCATGCAGGAGAACGGCCCGCTGGCAAGTCTATCCTCTATGGAAGCCTACTGTCAGAAACACGGTGGGGCTATCACAGAGGATGGGCAGACCTACGGGTATATTTGGGAAACAGAGCGCTATCGTTTCTGCCTTCGATGCACGCCCAGTCCGTTTGAATATCAGGGGCACCTGTACTGCTATGACCTATGGCAGCAGCAAATTCAGAAAAACTGTCCGGTGGGCCAGGTGACCTACGCCAGCGGTGAACAGCAGACGTTTACCGTTGTCCAGCATTATCTCCAGACAATCCGGGAGGAACTTCCCTATCGGGATACAACGGGTTTCCGCTTTGAGACGCTGACAGATGATCCCAAGGTGAAAACGGCCGTGGATGACATCTTGTTGGATTTCGCCGGCGAGGAGAATCCCCGTCGGGCCTGCAACTATGGCCTGACCGAGGCCGGAAACCAAGCTCTGCGGGATGCGGCGGACCCCGACAGCCCCCACACTTATGCTTGGTTCGTCTTGACGGACTGTAATACGCTGGAGGAACAGATTTTCCGGGATCTGACCTTAGAGGAGGCTATCCAGATCTATCAAGCCAGCGACTGCCAGGAGAAACGCATTGGGGTTACAAAAGACGAAGTTGCAACGGTGGACCTGGTTCGTTCCCTGGATGGAGAGCAGCAGTTCTTTGAGGATCACCGCAAATTGAGAAGTTTCCAAAATGATCCTTTCATCGCCAGTGCGGTGGAGAAACTCAAGCAAGAGCTGGAGCAAACCGTTGAAACGCAAGGATTTGAACTGAGCAGTCCTTGGACAGAGAGTGATTTACAGTATCAGGAATACTCTCAACGAATGTTGAGCGCCATATCCGGACTCACAAGCTATGCCGCATCTCTGGCGGCCAAGGGTCAGGATGACACAGTAGGTATCCTGCGGGAGCTGCTGATCGATATGGGTTGGATTTGGGAGGGCTACGACCCGATCAGTGAGACAGAAATGCCGTGGGACGAATTTCTGACCCAGTACATGGGGCCTTTTGATGAAGCGGTCGAACAAGCAAAACGCACCGGGAATGCCCCCGGTATTGCCCCGGAAACCAAAGAACAGATCTTTTATGGGATCGGAATCCACATGCGGGAACTGACCGAATCCTGTGGTAACAGGGAACAGGTGCGTCAGTGGATGAGCCTGGCAGAACAAATGAACGAGGAGTGGGCGGGGACAACCCAGTATCCCCTGTTTTATCAAATGATCAACGGCCCTCTCTGGGAGGGCGAGATGTTTAAAAAACCTATCATACATCTGCCTTATGATATGATTCCGACCAGTATTGTTCCAAAGGGATGGCACTACTATCACCTATATAGAGGCATAAAAAGTATAAGGATTGTAGACAAATGTCCGGAACAGGGATATATTGCCGCGCTCATTTCCCCCCATTCACTCAAACGTCCATCTGACCCATTTCGGATGCCGAGGGGAAAGTATCTGCTCTATAAGGAACCGATCACCCTGTGTGAATTTTGTGAGAAATATGCAATCAAGCTGCCGGAGGCATTTCTGGCGGAAGAACAGCAAAGGCAGAGTCAACGGCAATCTATTACGATGGAGGGGATGAGTTTATGAAAGTGGATCAAGCATGGCTGGATTTCCTGCGGGATCAATTTCCAAAAGGGAGCCAAGTTAGAAGCTGGGAACTGGATGACCCAGAACACATATCCATCGGGACGCTGGAACAGATCGATGAAGAAGGGCGGTTCCACACGCGCTTGGAGGATGGGACCATTCGAAAACTGGCGTTGGGAGAGGAACAATTCTCCGTTCAACCTCCTGAGCCGGCTTTACTCAAACTCTACATGCCGATGACCGCGGACCTATATGAGCGTGATGAATGGGGAGATATGTCCTACGACAGCACAGAATTGGACAGCAGAGATCTGGTTCCGTATTCGGATATGATCCTGGGTGCGCTGGTCAAGAACCGTATGCCGGAGGAGCGAGAACGCGGCCTCATGTATTGGTATGAAGAACGAGACAGTGTAGAGGCCAAGGTCCGCTCCGCCGAGTTCACTGCGGAAGTTCGGGATGGACGTCTCTGGTGCGTGGCCGAATGCCAAGTGGTCGGGCAGCTCACTCCCGAAGAACTGAAAGACTTGAAGGATTATCTCAGCGGCCAGGCAGCAGACGGCTGGGGCGAAGGCTTTGAGCAGAGAGAACTCGAGGTCGATGGCGGTGAATTGTATGTTCACCTGTGGAATTCGGACGACTGGAGCATCCAGACGGAACAGGAGCAGTTCAGCCCTAAAATTGCGGATGGCCTCCCGGAGATGTGTTTCTCCACCCTCCCCTCCACAGGACAGCTCATCTGTATCAAACGCGGGGAAAGCGGCTGCTACCCTTCCGAATGGGACACTGGAGACAAGATGAAAAATGTGGATCTGGCCGATGACCTCAACGAGAAGCTGGGCGTTACCAACGCCCAGCGTCAGGCCATGGAGATCGGGAGCATGGCGGGCTGGACTGTCCCTGGAGCTGACCCGAAAAACTATGAGCAGCAGGAACAGATGGGAGGAATGAAGTTTGGGTGAGAAGATTTTTCAAGTCTGCCTGGCCAAGACGAATGACGCAGGGGAAGCCTTATATACCGAGCTGGACCTGCCGGCCCGGCCCTGGGCTCTGTTGGACGCGCTGGACAAAGTGCGGCATCAGAATGGTGACGACCTCTCTCTGGAGATTGACACCTACTATGACTGCGAGGAGCTGGAGCCCCATCTGTCCGCAGATCAGATCAGCTTGATGGAATTGAACGACCTGGCGGCACGGCTCTCAGAAATGTCGGATACCCAGCGGATTGCCTTTCAAGGTCTGCTGCGCATGGATGAGGCCAAAGGAGAACGGACGATCTCGCTCCAGCGGCTCCGGAACCTGGCGGCAAGCGCGGACTGCTGCCATGTAGTGCGGGAAGCAAGGAGCCCCTCTCAATTAGGCAG
>NZ_JACJJE010000073.1 GCF_016899775.1 Pseudoflavonifractor capillosus | reverse complement strand
AGATGTGTATAAGAGACAGGATCAGCGCGGGGCAGTTTCTGGCCATCGCCACAAAGTCCACCCCTCTGGCGGTGGAGCCCTGGGGGCTGAGCAATCAGATGACCGCCCGGGCCCTGGACAGCATCGGCAAAGTGGGTGGGCCCCGGTGCTGTAAGCGGGACTCCTTTTTGGCCATCCTGGCCGCGGTGGACTTTGTTCGGGAGTACCTGGGAGTGGAGATGGAGCGGACCGTCCCCCTTTGCTCCTACAGCGCTCAGAACAACCAGTGCATCGGCGGCCGCTGCCCCTTCTCGGCGGCCAGCCGGGCCAAGCCCAGGGTGGCCTTTGTCTGCGTCCACAACTCCTGCCGCAGCCAGATGGCGGAGGCCCTGGGGCGGAAGCTGGCCGGCGATGTGTTTGAGAGCTGTTCCGCCGGCACCGAGACCAAGCCCCAGATCAACCAGGACGCGGTGCGCCTGATGAAACAGGTCTACGGCGTCGACATGGAGGAGGGGCAGTACAGCAAACTGCTCTCGGAGCTTCCGCCCGTGGACATTGTGGTTACCATGGGCTGCAACGTCCAGTGTCCAACCTTGCCCTGCTCCCACCGGGAGGACTGGGGGCTGGACGACCCCAGCGGCAAGGACGACGGGGCCTTTCTGGCCACGATGGCGAAGATCGAAGAAAAGGTGCTGGACCTGAAACGCCGCATCCAGGCGGGAGAGCTGGGTTAGCGGGCATTTCTTTGAGACAACGACCGCCCGGAGTTTCTGAATTGTCAGAAACTCCGGGCAGTTGTCATTTGCGCAGGATCTGCTCCATGGACTTGCCCTTGGCCAGCTCGTCCACCAGCTTGTCCAGGTACCGGATGTCCCGCATCAGCGGGTCCTGGATCTCCTCCACCCGGACGCCGCACACCTTGCCGGTGATGAGGGTGCGGTCAGGGTTCATGGCCGGGGCCTTTTGGAAGAACGCTCCATAGGTGGTGTCGGACTGCTCCAGCCGGGCGATGTCCTCCGGGGTGTATCCGGTGAGCCAGGCGGTCACCTGGTCCACCTCCGCCCGGGTGCGTCCCTTTTTCTCCGCCTTGTTCACCAGCAGGGGGTAGAGCTTGGCAAAGGCCATCTGTGTCACATCGGTGCGGGGCATGGTATCTGTCTCCTCTCCCGTGATCATTGTTCTGAAAATATAGGTGCTGGGATGAACTCATCATACCACAGGAGCCCTCGTCTGGCAATCGGAGAAGCGGCCGCAGGCATGACGCCTGCGGCCGTATTCCACCGGTATGAAGTTGGATCAGCGGCCACCCGCCAGGTACTCCTCCGCCATATGGACCGCCGTGGCCCCGTCGGACACCGCCGTCACCACCTGGCGCAGGGGCTTCGTCCGCACGTCGCCCACCGCATAGACCCCGGGGAGACTGGTCTTGGTGGTCTCATCCGCCACAACATAGCCGCTCCGGTCCAGCTCCAGCTGGCCCTGTACCAGCTCGGTGGCGGGTTTTCGGCCCACGCTGATGAACACGCCGTCACAGGGAAGCACCGTCTCCGCACCGGTGTTTACATCCTTCAGCTTTACGCCGGTGAGCTTGTCGCCGTGGAGCAGCTCGGTGACCACGCTGTTCCAGCGAAACTCCAGGTTTGCCGCCTCCATCAGCGGACGGTGGTAGACCTTGGTGGCCCGCAGACTGTCCCGGCGGTGGACCAGGATGACCTTTTGGGCAATACGGCTCAGGATCAGGGCGTCGGCAGCGGCGGAGTTGCCGCCCCCCACCACGACCACTGTCTTGCCTTTGTACCGCATGCCGTCACAGGCGGCGCAGTAGGCCACGCCCCGGCCGGTGAGGGCGGCTTCGTCTGGAAGACCCAGCGTTCTGGGATTGGCCCCTGTGGCCAGCACCACGGTTTTGGCGAGAAATGTCCCCTCGCTGGTCTCCAGAACTTTGGGGGACGGGGCGAGGTTCATGCGTTCCACCTGGGCGTACTCTGTCCGTGCGCCGAAGCGCTCCGCCTGCTGCTGCATCTTCTCGCCCAGGGTGAAGCCGTCGATCCCCTTCTCAAAGCCGGGGTAGTTGTCGACCTCCTCGGTCAGGGCCATCTGCCCGCCGGCGGAGAGCTTCTCCAGCACCAGGGTGTCCAGTCCGGCCCGGGCGGCGTAGAGGGCCGCCGTATAGCCGCCGGGCCCTCCGCCCACCACGATCATATCAAAAATATGGGGTTCGCCCATGGGTAACGCCTCCTTACTTGAACAGAGCCGCCTGAATAAACTGGTCGATGGCCGCCTTGGACCCGGGGTTCACGATGGAGTCCACCGCCTTCCCGTCCCGGTACAGGATCAGGGTGGGGATCACCTCCACCTGGGCCTCCTCGGCCAGCTGCCCCTCCTCGTCAATGTTAATCTTGACCACCTCAAGGCGGTCGCCGTACTCCTCCGCGACCTTCTCGTAGGCCGGTCCGATCCGGCGGCAGTAGCCGCACCAGGGGGCCCAGAAGTCCACCAGGACGGGTTTGTCTCCCTGGATCATCTGCTGGAATTGTTCCTTGTTGATATTGACAGCCGCCATGTTGGTCAGCTCCTTTCTGTTTGTCTGGCCATAGTATACCCCAAAGGCCGCCCTTTTTCTGTGATGAAATCACACAGAGGGAGAGCCTGGCCCAGCGGTTGACAGTGTCCCTCCGCTTCCCTATACTAAATATACAGTGAGGAGGGATGCGGGATGAACTTTCCGGATTATTTTCCCATCTGGGATCAACTGAACCAAGACCAGCAGGGCCGGCTTCAACACAGCGTGGCGCTCCGCAGCGCACCCAAGGGGACGGTTCTGCACAACGGGGACATGGACTGCACCGGGCTGCTTCTGGTGAAATCGGGTCAGCTCCGGGCCTATATCCTCTCGGACGAGGGGCGGGAGATCACCCTCTACCGCCTGTTTGACCGGGATATGTGCCTCTTTTCCGCCTCATGCATGATGCGCTCCATCCAGTTTGAGGTGACCATTGAGGCGGAGAAGGACTCCCAGCTCTGGATCATCCCCCCGGAGGTCTATCAGCGCCTTATGGAGGAGTCCGCCCCTGTGGCCAACTACACCAATGAGCTGATGGCCAGCCGATTCTCCGAGGTCATGTGGCTGATGGAGCAGATCATGTGGAAGAGCCTGGACAAACGGCTGGCATCCTTCTTGCTGGAGGAGGCGGCCATTGAGGGGACGGATGAGCTGAAAATCACCCACGAGACCATTGCCAACCACCTGGGCTCCCACCGGGAGGTGATCACCCGGATGCTGCGCTACTTCCAGAATGAGGGTATGGTGAAGCTGTCCCGGGGCATGGTGGCCATCCTGGACCGGGAGAAGCTGGAGGCGCTGAGGGACTGACCCCGCCCCTATGGACTTAGGGCTGCTTTCCCGCCTTCGCCCTGCAGATGAGCTGGGTCATGGTGCCCATGGGGCAGTAGACACACCAGCTGCGGGGCTTGAACAGCACCATGGTGATCAGCCCCAGAACGGTAGAGGTGAGCATGACGCCGTAAAAGCCGAAGGCAAACTGGGCCGCGCCGGGGTGGAACAGGGTGCCATGGTAGGCCCAGTGCCAGGGCAGCCGGAAGGTCCACAGCAGAGTGACCGCCTGCCGGAGGTCCTGAGCTCCGGCGAACACCAGATAGGTGTTCCACAGCATCAGAAGAAACATGGCCATGAAAAAGGCCAGAAAGCCGTACCGGAAGGCTCTGCTTTTCATCCAGCCCGGGATGTCCTTTTTCCGGGACAGGCCGAAGCGGCCCCCCAGAAGCCCAAAGAGCTGGCCCCGGCCGCAGTAGCGATTGCAGTAGCCCTTGGTGCCGCTGACCACCGAGATGATCAGGGGGATGAAGAAGCACAGCAGGCCCAGCCAGGCGAACAGGATGTTGAAGAACCCAAGGATGAGGTACACAAGGGACACGATCCAGAGATAGTCGTACCAGCGCTTCTTCATACCTCCACCTCCTGGATCTGGATGACGCTGGCGGGGCATTCCCTGGCGCATTTGCCGCAGCCCACGCACTTTGTTTCATCGACCCGGGCCGTGACGCCCCGGACGATCTCAATGGCCCGCAGGGGACAGACCCTTACACAGCAGCCGCAGGCCACACAGGCCGCCTGCTCCACCACGGCTCTGCGCCGCTTCTTTTTGACTGAAGTCATACGATGCCTCCCAGAGTTTGGTGCCCGTATCCTACCACAAAGCCTATGGGGGTCACCGTGATAAAATCACACAGACCGGCTTCCGACGCCTTCCGTACTTTGATGCGGAGCCGGGACAAAATGAGAATTCCTGCAAGACAGATCCGTCATACTGAACAGAACGTAAAAAACGCCAAGGAGGGACGTCAAATGAGAGAGATCGGAATTATGGAAGTGGGGGGATTTCGTGTGGGCCATGCCCAGAACTGGGAGGCCGCCACCGGCTGCACGGTGCTCCTGTGCGATCAGATGAGCCCCGCCGGGCTGGATGTCCGGGGCGGAGGACCCGCCTCCCGGGAGTCCCAGTTCCTGTCTCCCGTGGCCCAGGCAGATGCTATCAACGCGGTGCTGCTCTCCGGCGGCAGCGCCTTCGGACTGGACGCCGCCGGCGGTGTCCAGCGCTATCTGGAGGAGCGGGGGATCGGCTTTGACGTGGGTGTGACCAAGGTCCCTCTGGTCTGCCAGTCCTGCCTGTTTGATCTGGGAGTTGGGCGGGCGGATGTCCGCCCAGATGCGGCTATGGCCTATCAGGCCTGCGAAAATGCCAGCAGCGAGCCGCCCGCAGAAGGAAACGTGGGAGCTGGAACGGGCTGCTCGGTGGGGAAGTACCGTGGGATGGAGCGGGCGATGAAATCCGGCTTTGGCACCTATGCCGTCCAGACGGGCCATTTGAAGGTGGGGGCTCTGGTGGCGGTGAACGCCTTGGGGGACGTCTATGACGGAGCGGTTCAGATTGCCGGCCTGCGGAACGCGGAGGGAACCGGGCTCTCCAATACCCTGGAGGAGATGTTCCAAGATGTGACCATTGCCGAGAATCTCTTTACCGGCAACACAACGCTGGGCATCATCGTTACGAACGCCAAGCTGAACAAGACCCAGCTCACCAAAGTGGCGGGCATGACCCACAACAGTTACGCCCGGGCCATCCGCCCGGTCCATACCAACGCGGATGGAGACAGCATCTATGCCCTCAGCACCGGCGGCCAGGCGGGCGATGTGAATGTGGTCGGCTCCATGGCTGCCTGGGCCATGGAGCGGGCCATTGTCCGCGCGGTCCGGGCGGCGCAGCCGGCCTGCGGGCTGCCCGGCTGCGGGGTGCTCTGAGGGAACCGGGGAGCAGACCTGCGCCCTGTGCTCAGAAGTTCTCTCTGGGACGGGTCATTGAAAAGCAAAACGCGCTGCGGAGCGATACTGGCTCTGCGGCGCGTTTTGTCGTGTCTGCCGGTGGGGAGGGGGGAGAGATTAGGCGGCGGTTTTATTCTCCCCGGCTCTGGCGGATTGCGAAATAGACCAGAACACACAGGGCGGCGAAGGCCAGCCCCAGACAGGGAAAATAGATGTCCTGGGGCAGCCGGGCCACGGCCGGATGGCTCAGCACGCACAGGAGGACAAAACCGCCGCAGGCCAGGGCGCTGAGCAGAATGAAAAAGGGGTTCCGGTTTTCTGCGGCATCCAGGTCGTTTTCCCAGCTCTTCCGGCGCTCCAGCTGGCGGAGAAGCAGCTCCTGGTCTTCCAGCCCCTTGACCAGGAAGTAGGTGCGCCGGACCATCCGCCGGTTGGGGTGGCGCACCTGACAGACCAGGGCGTAGTGGGAGCGGTTCTCTCGAATCCGCTCCACCCTCCGAATCTCGTCCGCCCCGGCGGGCAGATAGGGATTTTCCGCCAGCTTCTGGAGAAACTGCTGTACCTCCATCATGGCGGCGGCGTGGGAGAGAATGTCCCGGCCGTGATAGACCAGGGAGCGGGCGTCCACAGCAAAGAGCCGGTCCCCCTCCATCCAGAAAAAGACGGTGGCGTCTTGGACCGAGCGCCGCCCCAGCCTCAGGGCCAGAAAGACGGTCAGGGCGGAGATCCCCAGACACAGAACCAGCGAGAGCAGCTCCACCGGGACGCCCGAGGCGGTCAGCCACACCGCCCCAACGCAGATGAGCAGCACCGCCAGCGCCGCGATCCCCAGAATCCCGCCCAGAGTGCGCCAGCCATACCGGCTCTTTTTTGCACTGTCCGGCGAAAGCCAGATTTTTAAGATTTTTCCCTGCATGGTCATCCCGCCTTTCAAAAGCGGCCCGCCGTCCCGCTCTCCGGCAGAAGAGCGGATGGGGTGGTTTTTCTCCATGATACCATGGGGGCCGCGGGGGAGACAAGACGGTTTTTCAAACGAAACGCCGGTCCGGAACTGTGTGTCTGTTAAAAACTCTTAAAAATTTCTGAAAAATAGAGCGGCTCGCATTGACAAAGCGGCTGAGATACGCTATGGTGAAGTTGACAAAAAGAGAGGAGGCGCAAAAGGCATGTTTGAACAAATGGAACAGAGGAAACTGGCCGCCCAGAAGCTGCGGCAGATGTGGCAGGGCAATCTGGTGATCATGATATCTGTCATTTTTATGGTCGTTGTGGTGGTGATCATGCTGATGAGCGCCATGACCAACCCCCTTACCATGTATGTGGGAGGCGGGCTGGAATTTACGCTGGTCATGACGCTGCTCAGTACTCTGGCGATGACTGTGGGCATGATCATCTATCTGGTGGGCCTGTATGGCCTGCGGAACATTCAGCCGGAGTACCGGACGGCCTTTCAGTGCTGGCTGGTGAGCTTCGTGCTGAATCTGATCTCCAGCCTGGCAGGAGAGGGCTCCCTGATTGCCTCCATTTTGGATCTGGCCACTACGGTGCTGAATCTGGTGGTCCTCTGGCTGGTTCTGACGGCCACCAACCGCCTGATGGAGGAGATCAGCCGGGATGACGTGATCCAGTGGGGCAGAACGGTGTGGATTCTGAATTTGATCTCCACGGTATGCTCGGTGGTGGTCGCTCTGATTCCCATTGAGGTTGCGACGGGAGCTGCATTGGCTCTGACGATTTCCCTGGCTGCTCTGGCGGTATCTGTTGTGGCGGACTTCTGGTATCTCGGTTATCTGGGCCGGGCGGCCACCGCACTGACAGAGAATATGTGGTAAGAGAAAATAGGAGACCGGGCGCGGCGGAACAGGCTGCGCCCGGTTTTCTGCGGTTGGCGGTCCGCGTTCCGGCCTCTGCCCGCAGGAATGTGGTCCCCAGGGCGCGCATATCCTCCTTGCAGGGGGGATGGAGATTGCTGGGAGCCATCACATACGATTCCGGCGGGGCGGGCCGCCCCCGGCGGATAGAGCGGTACGGCCTGCCTCTGCTGGAGGTGCCCCTCCGGCCCGGCGGCTGGCGGGAGAGGGGGCGGGTCCGCGCCGCCGCCCGGCGGCTGGGGCGGCAGGGGATTGTGCGGGTGCTGGCCCCGCCGGAGTTTCCCCACTGGGAACTGCTGGAGGCCCGGGGCCTGCGGCGGGTGGACCCGCTGCCCTTTCTCCGCTTTTACGCCGGGGAGCTGGCTCTGGCGGCCCTGAGACGGGAGGGAGTCGCACCCCAAAGGGGGACGGTGGCTCTCCGGGGGCGGCGGGTGGACCGGGACATGGTGCGGGCGGCGGAGTTTCTCTGCCCCCGGGTGCGGGAGCTGGCCGTCTCGGCCCGGCAGGGGGGAGAGGAGCTCTCCGCCTGGCTGCGCCGGGAGTACGGCATGCCGGTGCGCCCGGACGGGGAGGGGATTACGGCGGCCGTCCGGTTTGATGAGACCGCCCCCGGCGGCGGGGGGCGGGAGCTGTCCCTGTATGGGGGGGCGCCCCGGCTGGCGGGGGTGTGTCCCCGGGCGGCGGCCCTGGCGGAGGGGGACCGGGAGGACCTGCCTCTGCTGGCCGCCCTGTGGGAGACGGGGCGGCTGGAGGCTCTCGGCCTAGAATTTACTTGACAGGGGGACAGAAAGTTACTATAATAACACACACTGCGTCAGTATATTTGTTTTTATATTATAAGGTATATTGAAAAGGGGCCGGGAGCAGAGACTTCCGGTTTCCCTTTGGAAAGGTGTGCGAGGCTTTATGGCGAAAGAATTCAAATTGACCCCGGAGCGGCTCAAGGAGCTTCAGGACGAGCTGACCTATCTGAAGACGGTCCGGGAGAAGGAAGTGGCGGAGCTGATCAAAGAGGCCCGCTCCTTCGGCGACCTGAGCGAGAACAGCGAGTACGACGAGGCCAAGACCGAGCAGGGCAAGCTCTACTCCCGCATCGCGGAGGTGGAGAACATCCTGTCCAACTATGTGGTCATTGAGGAGAATGAGGACGACGGCGGCTCCTCCATCCGCCTGGGCTCCACCGTCACCGTGCTGGACAAGGAGTTCAATGAGGAGGAGACCTATAAGATTGTGGGCTCCCAGGAGGCTGACCCCATGAACGGCGTCATCTCCGAGGACTCCCCCTTCGGCCGGGCCCTGCTGGGCAAAAACGCCGGGGACGACGTGGTGGTGGACGCCCCCGCCGGCCCCGTGGAGTACAAGATTTTAAAGGTGGAGCGCTGAGCCGCCCCCCAATTTGAGCCAGACCGGCCCAGCGCCGGAAACAGAAGATAGGAGTGGTCTCTTTGGCCGAAAACGAGAAGAAGAACAGCGCCGCCCCCCAGGAGGAGAACCTGTCTCAGCTGACCAAGGTCCGCCGGGACAAGCTCCGCGAGCTCCAGGAGAGCGGAAACGATCCCTTCCAGATCACCAAGTATGAAGTTAACAACGACAGCGCCAACATCAAGGCGAATTTTGACGCCCTGGAGGGCTCTGAGGTGTCCATCGCCGGCCGTCTCATGTCCAAGCGGGGCATGGGCAAGGTGTCCTTCTGCGACCTGCAGGACAAGTCGGGCCGCATCCAGCTCTACGCCCGGAAGGATGAGATGGACGAGGCGGAGTACAACCGCTTCAAGAAGTTCGACATCGGCGACATCGTGGGCGTGAAGGGCGTGGTCTTCCGCACCCAGCGGGGCGAGATGTCCGTGCGGGTGGAGACCGTCACCCTGCTGAGCAAGTCCCTGCTGCCCCTGCCCGAGAAGTTCCACGGCCTGACCAACACCGAGCTGCGCTACCGCCAGCGGTACGTGGACCTGATCGTCAACCCGGAGGTGAAGCGCACCTTCGTGCTCCGCTCCCAGTTTGTCAAGCACGTGCGTGACTTCCTGGACGGCCGGGGCTACATGGAGGTGGAGACCCCCGTTCTGAACACCATCTCCGGCGGCGCCACCGCCCGGCCCTTCATCACCCACCACAACACCCTGGACATCGACATGTACCTGCGCATCGCCACCGAGCTGCCTCTGAAGCGGCTCATCGTGGGCGGCATGGACCGGGTGTATGAGATCGGCCGCATCTTCCGCAACGAGGGCATGGACCCCAAGCACAACCCGGAGTTCACCACCGTGGAGCTGTACGAGGCCTACGCCGACTTCAACGACATGATGGACCTGTTTGAGGACCTGCTGACCTCCGCCGCCCAGAAGCTGCTGGGCACCTATCAGCTGGAGTGGCAGGGGGAGCAGATCGACCTGACCCCCGGCTGGCCCCGCCTGCCCATGCACGAGGCGGTGAAGCAGTACACCGGCCTGGACTTCATGGCCATCACCAGCGACGAGGAGGCGGTGGCCGCCGCCAAGTCCATCGGCGTGGAGCTGCCTGAGACCGCCGACCCCACCTGGGGCAACGCCCTGTACGAGGTCTTTGACCAGCGGGTGGAGGAGAAGCTGGTGCAGCCCACCTTCATCACCATGCACCCGGTGGACGTGTCCCCCCTGGCCAAGCGGTCCCCCAAGGACCCCCGTCTCACCGAGCGCTTCGAGCTGTTCATCTGCCGCAGCGAGATGGGCAACGCCTTCTCCGAGCTCAACGACCCCATCGACCAGCGCCAGCGTTTCCAAAAGCAGGTGGAGCTGCGGGACAAGGGCGACGACGAGGCCGGCATGATGGACGAGGACTTCATCACCGCTCTGGAGTACGGCCTGCCCCCCACGGGCGGCCTGGGCATCGGCATCGACCGGTGCGTGATGATGCTGACCAACTCGGACAGCATCCGGGAGGTCATTTTGTTCCCCACCATGAAACCGTTGGATTGACGCAAATATGGCATACCAATGGGAAAGTTTCCCATTGGTATGCCTTTCTGCGCATCCCTGGAGAATAGATAGAAGGAGCGACCCAATGGAGCGGATCACCAGCCGGAAAAACCACCTGCTCACCCAGATTCGGAAGCTGGCCGCCGGAAGCGGCCGGGACCGCCGGGCGGCGGGGGAGTACCTGGGGGACGGAAGGAAACTGTTGGAGGAGGCCCTGAAGTGGCACGTCCCCCTCACCACCGTGGTGGTGTCGGAGGGGGTGGAGCTCCCCAACCTGCCCCCGGAGGTGCGGGCGGTCCAGGTGCCCAGGGACGTGATGGAGACCATCTCCCCCATGAAGACCCCCCAGGGGGCCCTGTTTTTGGCCCGCCTTCCGGAGACGAGGCCCCCGGAGACACTGGCCGGGGACCGGTATCTGGTGCTGGACGGCGTCCAGGACCCGGGCAACGTGGGGACCATCTGGCGCACCGCCGACGCCCTGGGGGCGGACGGCCTGATCCTGGTGGGGAACTGCGCCGACCCGTACAGCCCCAAGGTGGTGCGCTCCTCCATGGGAGCCTGCTTCCGCCTGCCGGTGTATGAGACGGACGCCGGCGGCCTGTGCGCCCTGCTGGAGCGCTCCGGCATTCCCCTGTCTGCCACCGCCCTGCGTGAGGACACGGTCTCCCTGGAACAGGCGCGCCTGGACCGGGCGGCGGTAATCATCGGCAGCGAGGGGAGCGGCGTCTCCCCGGAGCTCCTGGCCCGCAGCGGCCAGACCATCAAGATCCCCATGCGGGAGCGGTGCGAATCCCTGAACGCGGCGGCGGCCGCCGCCATTGTCCTGTGGGAGATGGCCCGGAACCCATAAAAAAGCGGGCCCTCGGGCCCGCTTGGAGAATCAGGATTTTGAGGGGCGTTTCCCAACACCCAGCTTGTAGTACACCCCCTGGATCAGGGCCATGGAGCAAACCAGGGACGCCAGAAACAGCAGATAGGCGGGAACATAGCTGCCGAACCGGTCGGCCAACATCCCCGGCATTGGTCCCGTGAGCAGGGAGCCCAGCATGTAGGCGGAGGACAGCCATTTGACCAGCCGGTCGTAGTCCGGTCCGGCGCTCAGATCCCCCGCCCACACCGACAGAGACACCGAGGACAGGGGCATCCCCAGGGCGGTGAAAACGAAGGCCGCGAAGGCCAGCGGGATACTTCCGCTGGGAGCCAGGCAGCACAGGGAGAAGCCGGTGAGAAAGACGGCGTAGACCGACCAGTTGGCCCAGCGGCTGCCAAGGGTGTCGCTGAGGCTGCCATAGAGTACCTTGGAGAGCATGAGAACCAGCCCAAACAGGGACATGAGGAGAGCCACAGTTCCGCTGTCATAGTTCTCAGAGGTATAGAGAACGCTCAGGTGGGAGAAGCCCGGACCGCAGGGGCCGCCGGTGAGAAAGGCGGATGCAACCACTACCCACCAGAGAGGGCGGGAGAGTCGGGGCGG
>NZ_JACJJE010000072.1 GCF_016899775.1 Pseudoflavonifractor capillosus | reverse complement strand
GTGCTCATAGTCGCCCACCCTACCCCCTCTGGCCCTTCGGGCCATCTCCCCCTGACAGGGGGAGTCGGCCCCGGACCCCTGTTTACGGGGGCCGCCAATTAGGCAACATAGTTCGTCAACGCAAAGGCGCGGGTGGCTCAGCTGACTGGTTCCCGTTCTATGACCGCTGCCGCTGAGTTAGCGGTAACCTTTGGGGGTTGCTCCTATCGGTGGAAAGCGCGCCTTTTGAGTTGCTTGGGCTCAAGTGCGGCTCAGGGCACCGGCGGGCGGGTGAGGACACCCGCCCCTACGGAGTATCCAGAGACGCATCTGTCTTTGCGTAGAGGCCGGTCCCAGACCGGCCCGGGCGTGCCTGCGGGCGGCCCAGTGTGCCGCCCCTACGGGTTGAGCAGGTTCGTCGCAGAGGCCTCTGTGATTCCGGAGCCCACCCTCATCCGCCTCGCATCCGCTCGGCACCTTCCCCCTTGGAGGGGGAAGGCTTGCGGGCGGCTGATAGCCGCCCCTACGGCGAAAAACGGACCGGGAGCGTTGGCTGGGAAACCTAGGCGCAGTCTGAAAACCGCAGTAAAATCAAATTTTGTACACCCAGGGCCCAGTGGGCCCGGATTCAAACGCACCCAAGCACTCCTGGTTTTGCGCGCCGGAAATGCTCTGCCCACTTCGAGGGGTAACCCCCGCATTTGGGGTCCGGGGAAAGCGGTCCTATGGACCTAGGCGGAGCAAAGCGGAGCCGTAGTCCATCGGCCGCGTCCCCGGCGGCGTTTTGGTGACTTTGCCGCCGCGGGCAAAGTCACTCGCCGCCCGCAGGCGGCGAAACTCCCCTGCAAAAATCCCACCCCCCGGTGACAATTCCAGAGACAAAATCGTTTTATAGGTGAGCGCTCAAAGAAGAAAACAGAAAGGAGGCCGCCGGGATGGACGATGTGATCGCCCTGTTCCACCGGTACAAGGACCCGGTCTACCGACTGGCCCTATCCTTCACCGGCTCCCCCGCCGACGCGGAGGACGTGACCCAGACGGTATTTCTGAAATATTTGGAGACCCAGCCGGAGCTGGAGGAGGGCAAGGAGCGGGCCTGGCTCCTTCAGGTGACGGCCAATCAGTGCCGGGACCTGTGGCGGCGGCTGCGCCGCCGGGCCACTGTCCCCCTGGACGAGGCCCGGGCCGTGGCCGTCCTCCCGCCCAAGGTGGAGACGGTGTGGGAGACCGTGAAAACCCTCAAGCCCATGGACCGGGGCGCCCTGTACCTCTTTTACTACGAGGGGTACTCCACCGGGGAGATCGCCCAGATGCTCCGGGTGAGCCAGAGCTCCGTCACCTCCCGGCTGAGCCGGGCCAGAAAAAAGCTGAAGGAACAGCTGGAACAGGAGGGATACCATGAAACAGGAGTTTAATTGGGCCATGGACCAGGTCAAGCTCCCGCCCGAGGCCGAGGAACGGATTTTAAGGGCGTTGGAGGAGCAAAAGGCCGGAAAAGCGCCCCGCCGCCCCAGACGGACGTGGACAACCGCCGTCGCGGCTGTGGCCGCCGCGGTGCTGATGACCGGAACCGCCTTTGCCGCCGCCTATCAGGCGGGGGTGCTGGATATTTTCTTTCAGGGAGATACCAGCAGTTTGGAGTCCTATGTGCAGACGGCGGTGGGCAGTGCGGAGAATGAGGATTACCGTTTCACGGTGAATAGCGCATATTATGATGGGATGTCAATTTACGCCGTGGTCACCTTGGAGGGGCTGACCGATCAAGCCGCAGAGCGGCTATTTAGCAATCAGGTTTTTGCAGATTATTATGCGCAGCTGTACGGACAGGAGGAGTTTGACGCTCTTTTATTAAAAGACCCTGATTGGCTGGAGACCAGCAGCAGGCTGGAGATGTTTGTGACCAATATTCGGGATGAGTTTGGCAACGTGGTAATAGGCTATGAAGTGCCCCCTCAAAGCGAATTTCCGGACGAGTCCGGCCGCATGATTTCCTGGAAAATCAAGTTTGATCTCTTTCAGTGGACTGGTCCCACGGATATGCCATTCCGGGTGTGGATCAACTTTATGGGGGAGGATTACGCTGTTGCCATCCCATTGAACGAAGTGGCGAAAACCGCTCATTTGGAGCCGAACTACACGATTTGTATGGATATGCCTACCAACGAGCAGGCCATTGTGCGGGAGATTTATGTGACACCCACGCAAATTTATTACCGAATGGATTATCTTTCCGCCTCCCGGGCCCTTCAGCTGGAGAACATAGAGGGAGACTGGTTTGCCTTGCGAATGCAGGACGGCACCATCATCAAAGGAAGCCAGATAAATCTTACGGGAACTGGAGGATGGAGTGATAAGACCATGCAGTATGAGAGCATCAGCACTCTAAAATCCCTGGTGTTCTCCGATGTCAGCGAAGTATATTCCATCATCCTCGGAGATACCGAGTTCCCGCTGGATGGCTCCCAGCCGTTCCCGTCCGAGTTAGTCCTGGATTTGTCCCACCAGCAAAAGGCCTCCTGATTTTCCCGTTACGGCGGGCGGCCCAGTGTGCCGCCCCTACGGAATGGCATGGGCGGCGCGTCCGGGAGGCCGCGCCCTACGGGTGTCATGGTCCACGGAGGACGGGCGGCCACATGGGGCCGCCCCTACGGTTGAAACAGACCCCCCTTATAACCAGGGCCGTTCCCCTCATCCGTCACGGCCTGCGGCCGTGCCACCTTCCCCTAAAGGGGAAGGCAGGGGGATAGGCCTTCAAAGCCTTCCCCTTTAGGGGAAGGTGCCCCCGAAGGGGGCGGATGAGGTATCCCGTATTCCTAAACCGGTACCGTTGGTTCGGCAAGCTCAGGCGCAGAAATGGAGCCGCGCCCGCTCCAATTTTCCACAAACCCAGGGCCCAGTGGCCCGGCGGGAATTCGGACACTCACTCAGATTTTGCGCGCCGGAAGGATTCTGCCTGCTCTAAGGGATAACCCCCGTAATGGGGCCCGGGGCCGACTCCCCCTGTCAGGGGGAGATGGCCCGAAGGGCCAGAGGGGGTAGGGTGGGCGACTATGAGCACGAAGCGCTCATCCTGAGCCGCGCCCGGTGGCGTTTTGGTTACTTTGCCGCCGCGGGCAAAGTAACCCGCCGTCCGCAGACGGCGGAATCCCTCTGCGATAAACGAAACCGCTCTATCGTCGCCCCCTCATCCGTCTGGCCTTCGGCCATCTCCCCTTGATAAGGGGAGTCGGCCCCCGAGGGGGAAGGCTTTTAGGGGGGAGTGCCCCCTCATCCGGCCCCTTCGGGGCCACCTTCCCCCTGGGGGGAAGGTCTCGGAGGACGGGCGGCCCAGTGTGCCGCCCCTACGAGAAAAGCGGCGAAACGCTATATATAAAATTATAAAACCACAAATTCCTGCCACACTCAATACAAACGGAGGTATGAATAATGCAGACCAAATACATTTTTGTCACCGGCGGCGTGGTATCCGGCCTGGGCAAGGGCATCGCGGCGGCCTCTCTGGGCCGTCTGCTGAAGCAGCGGGGGCTGCGGGTGAAGGTCCAGAAGCTGGACCCCTATCTGAACGTGGACCCGGGCACCATGAGCCCCTATCAGCACGGGGAGGTGTTCGTCACCGACGACGGGGCGGAGACCGACCTGGACCTGGGCCACTACGAGCGGTTCATTGACGAGAACCTGACCGGGGCCTCCTCGGTGTCCTCGGGCAAGATCTACTGGAACGTCCTCAACCGGGAGCGGGCGGGGGACTACCTGGGGGGCACCGTCCAGATCATCCCCCACATCACCGGGGAGATCAAGGACCACATCTACGCCCTGGAGGGCCCGGACACCGACGTGGCCATTGTGGAGATCGGCGGCACCGTGGGCGACATTGAGAGCCAGCCCTTCCTGGAGTCCATCCGCCAGGTGGCCGCCGAGCGGGGCCGACAGAACGTCATGTTCATCCACGTGTCCCTCATCGTGTCCATCCCGGGCAGCGGGGAGCTGAAGAGCAAGCCCACCCAGCACTCGGTGAAGGAGCTGCTGGGCCTGGGGATTCAACCGGATGTAATCTTGTGCCGCAGTGATTACCCGCTGTCGCGGGAAATTTTGGAGAAAATCTCCCTGTTCTGCAACATCCCCGTGGACCACGCCATCCCCAACCTGACGGCGGACATCCTCTACGAGGTGCCCCTGATGCTGGAGCGAGAGGGGCTGGCCGACGTGGTGGTGCGCCGTCTGGGGCTCATCTGCCACACCCCCGACCTCACCGAGTGGGCCACCATGGTCCACCGGGCCAAGCACCCCAAGGGCTGTGTGCACATCGCCCTGGTGGGCAAGTATGTGGCCCTCCACGACGCCTATCTGTCGGTGGTGGAGGCCCTCACCCACGGCGGCATTGAGAACGGCGTGAGCGTGAAGATCCGCTGGGTGGACTCGGAGGCGGTCACCGATGAAAACGCCCACGAGAAGCTGGCCGGGGTGGACGGCGTCCTGGTGCCCGGCGGCTTCGGGGACCGGGGCATTGAGGGGATGATTGCCGCGGTGCGGTACGCCCGGGAGAACAAGATTCCCTTCTTCGGCATCTGCCTGGGGATGCAGATGGCGGTCATTGAGACCGCCCGCCACCTGTGCGGCATGGAGGACGCCCAGTCCGGGGAGTTCTCCCAGACCACCCAACACCCGGTCATCGCCCTCATGCCCGACCAGGTGGGAGTCACCGCCAAGGGGGGCACTATGCGCCTGGGCTCCTGCCCCTGCCGGGTCACCGGGGAGGACACCTTTACCTATAAAGCCTACGGTTCCCTGGACATTGCCGAGCGGCACCGCCACCGCTATGAGTTCAACAACCAGTTCCGGGAGGCGCTGGTGGAGACCGGCGGCCTGACCCTGGCCGGCCTGTCCCCCGACGGCCGCCTGGTGGAGATTGTGGAGCGGAAAGACCACCCCTGGTTCGTGGGCGTCCAGTTCCACCCGGAGCTGAAATCCCGGCCCAACAAGGCCCACCCCCTGTTCCGGGAATTTATCGCCGCGGCGAAAACGTATCAGAACCAGTAATGCCCAGACCGAGAAAAAAGAAATCGCCAGCCGCAAGAACGAATCTTGCGGCTGGCGATTTGTCGTTTTAAGATTGGAAATTAGTAGCGGGTGTACATTTCGTCAAGGTCCTTATCGTCAAAATCAACGGTTGTAGTGTGGATTTCTCCATCTTTGTACACCGTGTAGTAACGACAGTAATCATCGTATACCTTATCAACAATGCCATAGTCTCCGTCCACGCAAATTACGTCACCAATGAGCAAATCCTCAGGATACTTTACATCGTCATAGTCGCGATTTCCAAAGATTTCATCGCTCACATAGTAGGCAAATGCTTCACTGCCCTCTACGTCGTCGTCAAAAACATTGGAATCATAGGAACGGTCCATGTCCCAATATCCGTCAGCTTCAAAATACTTGCCAGAACACTCGTCTAAGATTTCGTCCATGAGAGCGCTCACATTGCCCGTAGTAATGCGGTCACCGTTGGTCAAGCGGTCATCCTCATCCCGATCATCAGTATACTTGGCATCCTCAGGATAGCGGGTGTAAATTGTGGTGATATCGTCCAAATCACAACCAAACTTCCAGGAGATTTCCTCGTAATACTCGTCAGCGGCCACATAAGTGCAGGAATAATCCGACCAATCGATGTCTACCACGACACCATAGAGAGCGTGATAGTCGCGATCATAAATGACGTCGCCGATACGCAGGTCGTCAACATCATTCACCTTTTCGTAATCCAAGTTACCGAAAATCTCATCACTGATCTTATAAGCAAGCGCTCTGGAGCCCTCGGCATCGCCTAGCACATCAGACTCATAATCAGCGTCTTCACGCCAAGTCTTACCTTCCTTATAGTCCTTATCTTTCTTCAGATCGTCCAGAATGGCCTCAACATTTTTCCGGGTGGCCTCCTTGCCGTTGGAGAGCACGTCGTCGGGCTCGGGCATATCCAGGTAGCGGGTCCAGACGGTGTCGTACCGGTCCAGGTCGTCCCGGTACATGTCGTTCTTCCAGGAGATCCAGCCGCTGGAGTCGCAGGAGACGTAGGTAAAGGTATCCTCGTCCGCCTCGCACACCACGCCGTATTCGCTGCCGTTGTTCAGAGAGATCACGTCGCCCAGCCGCAGGTCGGCGGGGTCGTCGATCTGGTTGGCGGGCATGCCGCCGAAGATCTTGTCGCTGATCATGTAGGCAAAGCCCCTGCTGCCGGTGCCCACGCCCAGGCGCTGGGAGGTGTAGGTGGTATTTACGCTCCACTGGTCATAGTTGGGGTAGCTGGCCTGCAGATCGTCGATCAGGTTGGCCACGTTCTCCTCGGTGGCAACCAGGCCGTTGGCGAGCCGGTTGGAGTTGGTGTAGGTGGGGGCGGTAGCCTGGGTCTTCTCGTCGTTCAGACCGCACAGTACCACGGCGGCCTGGGCCCGGGTGGTGGTGGCGCTGCCGTTGAAGTTGCTGTTCTCATCCCCGGTGAGCAGGCCCTTGGCGTAGCAGTAGGCCACCGGCATCTGATAGTTGGTGGGGATGGAGCCGAAGTCCTTGATCAGCAGCTGAGAGAGCACCAGGCTCATGGAGTCGGGGGTCTCCCAACGCTGGGCGGTGGACAGGTTGTACATGATCTGGGCCATGTCATAGCGGCTGATCTGACCGTTGACCGAGCTGCTGTTCCAGGACCCGGCGGCGGCGTAGTTCTGGCCCACGGTGGTGCCGCTGAGCAGGTTGTTGGCGTAGGCCACGTTCATGTAGGGCCGCCACCAGTCGGAGGAGCTCCCCTGGGCTTTTACCTGGTTGGAATAGAACAGGTTGCACACCATGGTGACGAACTGGGCGTTGGACAGCTTCTGCTCCGGTCCGTACTGGTTGTTTCCAATGCCGGAGACCAGGCCGTTGTTGGCGGCCTTGGTGATGTAGGAATATCCCCAGTAGGTGGAGGGCACGTCCGTAAAGGCAGTGGCCGCAGACGCGGGGATGGTCAGGGCGCACAGGCCCAGGGAAAGGGCGATGGCTCGCCGTAATCCAGCTTTCATGTCAGTTCTCCTTCTCGTAATCTGTAATACACGCTGCAGTTGCTTGTGAACAGCTCTCAGAGATAGCGTCTCCCGTTTGGGCCGGCGCGAGAACGCCCGGCCCCCTGATGTTCCCTATTGTACTCTCTCTTTCAGGAAAAGTCAAAATACAGGAGCGCAAATTCACAAAGTTTTAATCCAAAAGGGCGGCGGAATTTAGACAAATTGTGCATCCCTTTTCTGTTTTTAGACGGAGCAGCCGGGGAAAAGTTCCCGATTGAGGAAGAAATTTTTCAGTTTTTCGGGAAAACGAGGATTTTCATATAAATTTAAGAAAACATTCTAAATTTTTCAAAATCTCCGTGGTATGGTATGCTGTAATCACATTACACAAATGAGGTCGCATGGTATGAAGAAAAAAACGATCCGGTGGCTGTTTCTCCTGGCCGCCGTCCTTCTGTGCGCGGGGGGCGGACTGTTCCTGTGGTGCAGCGGATTCTTTCAGGCCGCCGCCTCTCAGGAGAGCCTGAGAGCCTATATCCAGCAGTTCTCCCCCTACTCCCATCTGTGCTTTTTCCTGGTGCAGCTGCTCTCGGTGGTGCTGGCTCCCATCCCCAGCAACATCACCGCCCTGGCCGGCGGGGTGCTCTTCGGCACCTGGCCCTCGTTTTTGATGACCTTTGCCGCCGTGGCCCTGGGGTCCGTGCTGGTGTTCACCCTGGCCCGGGGGCTGGGCCGGGAGGCGGTGAACCGCCTGGTGGGCCGCAAGGTGTCGGAGAAGTACCGGGAAGTGATCCAGGCCAAGACCGACGTGTTCCTGGTGCTGGCCTTTCTGTTCCCCTTTTTCCCCGACGATGTGCTGTGCATCCTGGCGGGGCTCACCAACATCACGCTGGGCCGCTTTGCGGTTATTGTGCTGCTCACCCGGCCCTGGGGCCTGCTGGTGGCCAGCGCCCTGGGGGGCGCCTCCTTCTCCCTGCCCTGGTGGGGGATGGTCCTCATCGGCCTGGGCGGCCTGGGGCTGTTCCTGGTGGGCATGAAGTACGGCGACCAGGTGGAGGAGCGGGTGCTCCGCCGCCTTCGGCGGAAAAAGTAAATTTTGGGGGATTTCGCCGCCCTTTTTAAGCCTTCCACCTGGGCGGATGAGGGGCCCTCCCCACAAAGCCTTCCCCCTGGGGGGAAGGTGGCTGGCCGGAGGCCGGACGGATGAGGAGATAATCCCCCCAAAAAGCCTTCCCCTCGGGGGGAAGGTGGCCCGAAGGGCCGGATGAGGGGGCGATGATAGAACGCTTTTTTGTAGGGCCCGATGCCCTCATCGGGCCGCTGGATGGCTCTTTTCGCAGGGGGATTTCGCCGCCTGCGGGCGGCGACCTTCTTTTTCCATGGCGAAAAAGAAGGCAAAACGCCACCGGGGACGCAGCCGATGGACTACGGCTCCGCTTCGCTCCGCCTAGGTCCATAGGACCGCCACCCTACCCCCTCTGTCGCTACGCGACATCTCCCCCTGACAGGGGGAGTCGGCCCCGGACCCCCATTACGGGGGTTACCCCTTGGAGCAGGCAGAATCCTTCCGGTGCGCAAAATCTGAGTGGGTGTCTGAATTCCCGCCGGGCCACTGGGCCCTGGGTGTGCAAAAATTGCAGCTGCTGCGGTTCCACAACCGCGCCTGGCTTTGCCGAGCCGACATGCCTGGTTCAAAACATGGGATACCTCATCCGCCCCCTTCGGGGGCACCTTCCCCTAAAGGGGAAGGCTTTCAAATGGCATCCCCCTGCCTTCCCCTTTAGGGGAAGGTGGCACGCGAAGCGTGACGGATGAGGCGGGAGCCCCAAGGGGCTCCCCTACACAAACTGGAAACCGTGCGTTCCTCTGGTAGGGGAGGGGCTGAAGGTGAATTGCCCCGCAGGGGCAAGAGAAGCCACCCTGGGGTGTGCCCCTCCCGCCGTCCTTCGAAAACGATCCAGCTTCTGCTGTAGGGGCGGCCTTTGGCCGCCCGCAATGTTCTCATGGAATCTCTTTTTCTTTTGACACAAAAAAACAGCCGCCATCCGGCGGCTGTTTTGCGCTTTTACGTTATTCAGCGGAGATCATATAGTAGTACACCGGCTGTCCTCCGGGCAGCAGGTTGACCTCGGCGTTGGGGCAGGCGTCGGTGAACTTCTGGGCGGCCTCCTGGGCCTGTTCCTCAGTCACGTCCTCCCCGTAGAAGATGGAGAGGAACTCGGCGCTCTGGATGTCCTCCGAACGGGCCAGGCGGTCCAGAAGGGCATCCAGGTCCCGGTCGGTGCCGAAGAGCTGGTGCTCCATCAGGGCCAGGTAGTCCCCCTCCTTGATGGCGAAGCCGTCAAAGTCGGAGTCCCGGGCGGCGTAGGTGATCTCGGCGGTGCGCACCCGTTGGGCCGCCTCGGTCATGATCTGGGTGAGCTCCTCCCGCCCGGCGTCCGGGTCCACCGCCAGCATGGCGGCGATGCCCTGGGGCACCGTCTTGGTGGGCAGAACCACCACGGTCTTGTCCTCGCACAGGCGGACGCACTGCTCGGCCGCCATGATGATGTTCTTGTTGTTGGGGAGCACATAGACCACGTGGGCGGGGGTGCGGTCGATCTCCCTTAAAATGTCCTCGGTGGAGGGGTTCATGGTCTGTCCCCCGGAGATGATCCCGTCCACGCCCAGGTCCCGGAACACGGCCTCCAGACCCGCGCCGGCGCACACGGCCACATAGCCGTACTCCTTCTCGGGGGCGGCCTTCACCGGCTGGGCCGGGGTGCAGCCCTGGTTCTCCAGCTCCTCCTCCACGGCCTCCAGGTCGTCGGTGCTCTGGACATGCCGCCCGGCGGCCAGGTCCTCCGCCTGGGTGCGCATGTTCTCGATCTTGGCCAGCTCCAGAGTGCCGTACTTCTGGGCCTCGGTGAGGGCGGCCCCGGGGATGTTGGTGTGGACGTGGACCTTGAAGGCCTCGTCGTCCTCGCCGATTACCAGGCTGTCGCCGATGCCGTTGAGGTAGGTGCGGAAGGGCTCCAGATTCACATGGGGGGAGGGCTTCCGGACGATGAACACCGTGTCAAAGGCAAAGGTGATCTCCTCGGCGGACAGGGCGCCGAAGTCGGCCTTCTCCTCCTCGGGCTCCTCCTCGCTCAGCTCGGGCATGGGCTTGCCCTGGAGCTGGTCCAGCATGCCCTGGAGGATGATGAGGAAGCCCTTGCCGCCGGCGTCCACCACCCCGGCCTTTTTCAGCACCGGGTTCTGGTTCACCGTGTCCGCCAGAGCGGCCTGTCCCTCCTCGATGGCGGCGGCGAGGACCGCCTCCGCGCAGTTGTCCTCCCGTGCGGTGCCGGCGGCCCGGGCGGCCGCCATGCGGGAGACGGTGAGGATGGTGCCCTCGGCGGGCTTCATCACCGCCTTGTAGGCGGCGGCCACGCCGAAGTCCAGGGCGATGGCCAGGTCCCGGCCGTCCATGGTCTCCCGGTCCTTGATGGCCTTGGCGAAGCCCCGGAACAGCAGGGACAAAATAACGCCCGAGTTCCCCCGGGCCCCCCGCAGCAGAGCGGAGGCGGTGACCTGGGCGGCCTGCCCCACGGTGTCGTAGGATTTTTTCTTCATCTCCCCCGCGGCGGCGGCGATGGTCAGGCTCATGTTGGTGCCCGTGTCGCCGTCCGGGACGGGGAACACGTTCAGGTCGTTGACCTGCTGCTTTTCCACAGAGATAGCGGCGGCGGCGTGGATGACCATCTGCTGAAAGGCCGCCGCGTCAATGGTTTGTCTCATATCGGCCCAGTTCCTTTCTACAGTGTCCGTCAAAACCGCATGGAGTCCACGCAGACGTCCACAGATTTTACCTCCACGCCGGTGGTCTTGCTGACCACATAGCGCACTTCGCTCATAATGGAGCGGCATACCGCCATCAGATTGACCCCGTTTTCCACGATGATGTGCAGCTCGATGGAGACGGTGCCGTCCTCGTTGTAATATACCTTCACGCCCTTGGCCATGGACTCCCGCTTGAGCAGGTGGACCAGCCCGTCCGTCTTGGACCGGACGGCCATGCCCTTGACGCCGTAGCAGTTGGTGGCGGCGCTGCCGGTGACGGCGGTGAAGACCTCGCTGCTGATGCGGATCTCCCCTAAGTCGTTTTGCAGTTTCATAAGCCGTTACCTTCCTTTCGCTGGGGTCTTTGTATTCTATGGTCTTATTGTAGTCGATTTCCCTGGGAATTACAAGTAGAATTTGGCGGGATGGACAATTGGCCTTCCCCTTGGAAGGGGGGAGGCTTACGGGCGGCCTTTGGCCGCCTGCCTCATCCGTCTGGCCTAACGGCCAGCCACCTTCCCCTAAAGGGGAAGGCAGGGAGATAGGCCTTCAAAGCCTTCCCCTTTAGGGGAAGGTGCCCCCGAAGGGGGCGGATGAGGTATCCCGTATTCCTAAACCGGTACCGTTGGTTCGGCAAAGCTAGGCGCGGCTGTGAAACCGCACCAGCTCCAATTTCCCGTAAAGCCAGGGCCCAGTGGCCCGGAAGGAATCGCAGAGGCCACTCAGATTTTGCGCGCCGGAACTTTTCTGCCTGGCCCAAGGGGTAACCCCCGTAAATGGGGTCCGGGGAAAGGCGAATATGAGCACGAAGTGCTCATCTGGAGCCGTCCCCGGCGGCAAAATTCCCTCTGCGCACAACAAACGTAATCCGAAACCTGTCCCCTCATCCGTCACGGCTTCGCCGTGCCACCTTCCCCCCAGGGGGAAGGCTTACGGGCGGCCACATGGGGCCGCCCCTACAAAATTTAAGGGAACCTCCGGTTTTGCCGTAGGGGCCGACGACCTCGGTGGCCCGCGGGCGCACGCTGTGCGCCCACACAGGCCAATCGGAATGTTTCAGGGCTGTCTCTTATACACATCT
>NZ_JACJJE010000071.1 GCF_016899775.1 Pseudoflavonifractor capillosus | reverse complement strand
ACGGTGGGGGTGGTGGGCACCCTGGTGGTGCTGGCCATCTGCATCGTGCCCTTTCTCCAGCTGGCGTTTCACTATCTGACCTACAAGGGGGCGGCGGTTTTGACAGGCACGGTGGCGGACAGCGGACTGAGCCGGCTCATGGACGAGATCGGCGGGGCCTTCGGGCTGATCCTGGGGATGACGGGGAGCTGCGCCCTGATCCTTCTGTTCAGCATCGTGTCCGCGGTATCGGCGGTGGCGTCGCCATGATGGAGCTGCTGCGCGCCTGGCTCACCGGGATCACCGCCGCCGCCATCCTGTGCGCCCTGGCCAACAGCCTGATGCCCGAGGGGGCGGTGCGGCGGGTGGGAAAGCTGTCCTGCGGACTGGTGATGCTCGCGGCCGTTCTCCGGCCCCTGGTAGAGGTAGAGGCCCTCTCTCCCGGGGACTTTCTGGAGGACTATCAGGCCCAGACCGCCGTCCAGACCCAGGCGCTGGAGGAGGAGCGGAACACGGCGCTGAAATCCATCATAGAGCAGGAATTTGCCGCATATATTGTGGACAAGGCGGACCAGCTGGGGGCGGCATGCACCGCCCAGGTCACCTGCCAGCTGGGGGAGGGCGGCGTCTTTCTCCCCCAGTCCGCCGCAGTCCAGGGCAGCTTCACCCCCCAGCAGCAGGAGGAGCTGGCCCGCATTCTGGAGGAGGAGCTGGCCATCCCCCGGGCGCGGCAGAACTTTTCAACGAAGGAGGAGGAATCCCCATGAAATTTTCCTGGCCCAAGGGACTGGCTCCCGGAATCAAAAAGCTGCTGAGCCGGTACCAGTATGTCCTGCTGGTGCTGGCGGCGGGCGTTCTTCTCCTGCTGCTGCCTCTGGGCGGCGGAGAGGAGGATGAGGGCGCCCAGACTCCGGCACAGCTCCAGGAGGAGTTCGACCTGGAGGCCTTTGAGGACCGGCTGGCGGGGGCCCTGTCCCAGATCCAGGGGGCCGGAGAGGCCCAGGTGGTTCTTACCTTAAAGAGCGGCAGCCGGCAGGTGCTGGCCCAGGACACCCAGCGGGGGGCGGACGGGGACTCCAGCTCCGCCACCGTCACCCTGGGCCGGGGCTCGGGCAGCCAGGAGGTGGTCCCCCTCCAGACCCTGGCCCCCCAGTTCCAGGGGGCCCTGGTGGTCTGTCCCGGCGGAGGGGACCCGGAGGTGTGCCTCCAGATCATCCAGGCGGTCTCCGCCCTCACCGGCCTGGGCAGCGACCGAATTTCCGTGTGTCCCAGCGGCTAGCACGCTGGCTCTGTATGGATGAAAACGCAGCATAAAATTTGATGTCAGGGAGGAATCGGGACATGAAAACGAAAGGCAAGGGACTCTCTCAGCTCTGGAAGCGCAACGCGGTGGTGGCGGCCATCGCCCTGTTCGTGTGCGCGGCGGTGTATCTGAACTGGAGCTATGAGCAGGAGGCGGCGGGCAAGACCCTGGGGGAGTCCACCCTGGTGGGCAAGGAGGACCCCCTGCTGGGCGGGGGTGCGGACGGCTCCTCCTCAGGCGCGGCTGAGGGGGACGGCCAGACCGGGGAGGGCGCGCAGGCGCAGGAGGGGACCAGCCAGACCGGCGCCGCCTCCAGCGACTACTTCTCCACCGCACGCCTCAACCGGCAGCAGTCCAGGGACAGCGCTCTGGCCCTGCTCCAGGACGCCGCCGGGGAGGACGCGGACCAGACCTTGAAGGATGAGGCCAACGAGACCATTCAGGCCATGGCTGATTACACCGTTACCGAGGCCCAGATTGAAAACCTGGTCATTGCCAAGGGGTATGCCGACTGTGTGGCCTTCATCGGGGAGAACGCCCTGAGCCTGGCGGTGGCCGCCCCGGAGGGGGGGCTCACCGATACGGACACCGCCCGGATCGTAGATGTGGTCCATCAGACCACCGGCTTTACCGCCGATCAGGTTAAAATCATCTCAGTAGATCCCCAGGCCTGAGCCTCCGCGCCGCTCCGTCCTGCGCCGCTCCCCGCAACTTCCCGGTTTTCAGTTGTCAAAACCACTCCGGCGTGGTACAATAAGGCCAAGAATTCCGTGGGACGTGTTTTCCTCTGTCAGGGACCCGTCCGGGAAGTCAATGTGAAGGAGCGTGACCATCTGTGAGTGAGAACAAGGAGTATGTCTCCCGCTCTGACGAGCTGGGCAACATCCATATTTCCGAGGAGGTGCTGGCGGGCATCGCCGCCGCCGCCGCTCTGGAGGTGGAGGGGGTCAGCGGCCTGGCCGCCAACCTGGGCAGCGACATCGCCGAGCTGCTGGGCAAGAAAAATCTGGCCAAGGGCGTCCGCGTCCAGATGGAGGACGAGAAGGTGACCGTGGACCTGTCCATTCTCATGGCCTATGGCCACACCATTCCCGAGGTGGGCCGCGCCGTGCAGGACGGCGTGAAAAACGCGGTGGAATCTATGACCGGCCTGGAGATCGCGGCGGTAAACGTAAATGTGGGCGGGATCACTTTCCCCCCGGCGGCCAAGGCATAATCCGGATCACATGGAACCTATGGAGGCGGCGCTGTGCGCCGCCTCTCAGTTTGTCAAAAAACCTGTAGAGAATCAAATCCACCTGAGTCAGGGCGGGGGAGCTCGAGGGGGCGGCAGCCCGCCTCGAGTGGGATCAAATGCCCTGAATGCCTTGCTTGGCAAGGCGTTCAGCGAGCGCAGCGAGAACTTTTCCGCCGCGCAGCGGTGGGAAAGTATTGGCATTTTCTCAGGCTGTCGGAAAAGTCCTTGGACTTTTTTGACAGCCTGAGAGGCGGCGCTGTGCGCCGCCTCTCAGTTTGTGTCAAAAAACCTTTGGTGAGATGAATCCGCTCAAGTTGGGGCGGGGGAGCTCGAGGGGGCGGCAGCCCGCCTCGAGTGGGATCAAATGCCCTGAATGCCTTGCTTGGCAAGGCGTTCAGCGAGCGCAGCGAGGACTTTTCCGCCGCGGAGCGGTGGGAAAGTATCGGCATTTTTTCAGGCTGTCGGAAAAGTCCTTGGACTTTTTCGACAGCCTGGGAGGCGGCGCTGTGCGCCGCCTCTTTTCCTTTTTTCGGAAGTCAAAGCCGGCGCTCCCCAAAAATTCCAGGAAACCCGCCCGTGTAATTGTGAATAAATCTTGACATGACCCCCAGTTGCCTTTAAAATAATCGGTAGGACAAAAATTGAAAAACTTGGGGGATGTTTTTCAGTTGTCGCAAGGATGGTGGGCCACCGCGGCACAGCACGCCTTGCGGCTCCTTTTATGCTGTCTGACCCGGCGGGAAGGTCCCGCCCGCCGGTGTGAAACCATATTCCCGCGGCACAGGCCGCGCCGGGGAGCGGGGCGTCCCCAACCAACTTTTGTATTTTTGGAGGTGTAAGCATCCCACATGGAGTATATCATCGGAGCTGTCATCGGCCTTCTGGTGGGTGCTGTGCTGGTGTACGTGTTCGGCGTTCTGCGGGAGCGGAAGCAGGCGGAGGAGGATCTGAACTCCGCCCGAAACCAGGCCAAGCAGATCGTCAACGAGGCGTATAAGAGCGCAGAGAACAAGAAGCGGGAGGCCATGGTCGAGGCCAAGGAGGAGATCCTGAAGGCCCGCAACGAGTACGAACAGGAAGAAAAAGAGCGCCGCGCCGACCTGCAGAAGCAGGAGCGCCGGCTGCAGCAGAAGGAAGAGAACCTGGACCGCAAGACGGAGAACATGGAGAAGAAGGAAGAACACCTGTCCAACCGTCTCGCCAAGCTGGAGGCCACCCAGGCGGAGGCCGAACAGCTCAAGCAGGAGCAGGTGGCCAAGCTGGAGGAGATCTCCGGCTTTACCGCCGAGGAGGCCAAGGCCTACCTGCTTGACCAGTTGGAGGCCGACGTGACCCACGAGTCCGCCATGAAGATCAAGGAGATCGAGGCCCGGTTCAAGGACGAGGCGGACACCAAGGCCCGGGAGATCATCTCCCTGGCCATCCAGCGCTGCGCCGCCGACCACGTGGCCGAGGCCACGGTGTCTGTGGTCCCCCTGCCCAACGACGAGATGAAGGGCCGCATCATCGGCCGCGAGGGCCGCAATATCCGCACCCTGGAGACCCTGACCGGGGTGGATCTGATCATCGACGACACGCCGGAGGCCATCACCGTCTCCTGCTTTGACCCCGTCCGCCGGGAGATCGCCCGGCTGGCCCTGGAGAAGCTGATCCTGGACGGCCGCATCCACCCCGCCCGCATCGAGGAGATGGTGGAGAAGGCCAAACGGGAGGTGGACGCCACCATCAAGGCCGAGGGCGAGCGCGCCATCTTCGAGACCAACGTCCACGGCCTGCACCCGGAGCTGGTCAAGCTCTTGGGCCGGATGCGCTACCGCACCAGCTACGGCCAGAACGTGCTCAACCACTCCATCGAGGTCAGCCACATCGCCGGCCTGCTGGCCGCCGAGATCGGCGCCAACGTGGCCGAGGCCAAGCGGGCCGGACTGCTCCACGACCTGGGCAAGTCCATCGATCACGAGGTGGAGGGCTCCCATGTCACCATCGGCGTGGAGCTGGCCCGGAAGTACCACGAGAGCGAGGCCGTCATCCACGCCATCCACGCCCACCACAACGACGTGGAGCCCCAGACGGTGGTGGCCTGCCTGGTTCAGGCGGCCGACGCCATCTCCGCCGCCCGGCCCGGCGCCCGGCGGGAGAACCTGGAGAACTATATCAAGCGTCTGGAGAAGCTGGAGGAGATTACCTCCTCCTTCCCCGGCGTGGAGAAGTCCTTCGCCATCCAGGCGGGCCGTGAGGTCCGCATCATGGTCAAGCCCGACCAGGTCAGCGAGGACCAGATGGTGCTCCTGGCCCGGGAGATCGCCAAGAAGATCGAGGACGAGCTGGAGTACCCCGGCCAGATCAAGGTCAACCTCCTGCGGGAGACCAAGGCCGTCGAGTACGCGAAGTAATATCCCCCAACAAAAATACGTCTTTAAAAACCCGGAAGAGCAGAGTGCTCTTCCGGGCTTTTCTTTTCCATGTCTGACCGGAACCACCGGTTTTTCTTCCGCGCCCATCACGGCCCGGCGGCGCCCCTGTCGTCCTCCGCCCCCAGAATGGCGTGGCAGTGCTCCAGGGCCGCCTGGAGCTCCTGTGTCTCGGCGGCGGTAAGGGGGAGGCCGTCCACCGACTGGTCAGCCAGGGCCTGGTGGATGTTCACCAGATACCGCTGCTGTCCCGCCGGCTGTCCATTTCGGTGGACCATGTAGTAGGGCAGATAGCTCACGTGGGTGAGGCTGGTCTCCCCCGTCCCCGGGTCCCGGGTGAGCTCCAGCTCCAGCACCGCCGTGGTGCGGGTCTCCAGGTCCTGCTGGTTGGAGATGAAGTTGCCCAGGGAGTAGCAGACAAAGCCCTGCCGCTCCCGGCCGTCCCAGCCGGTGACCGAGATGGTCTCATAGGGCTGGAGCACGTGGGGGTGGCTCCCCAGCACCAGGTCGGCCCCCTGCTCCACCAGGAACCGGGCCATATTGGTCTGGTAGGTGTTGGGGGCGTTCTGGTATTCCACCCCCCAGTGGATGATGACGGCGATCAGGTCGGCGTCCAGCGCCCGGGCCACCTCCAGGTCCGCCTGGAGCCGGTCGTAGTCCGGGTCGGACAGGGTGGTGTAGTAGTCCAGATTGAAAAGGTTGACGGCGTACTCCTCCCCCTGGGGCAGGCGGAAGCCGTTGAGTCCGTAGGTGTAGGACAGGAAGGCCACCGAGACGCCCCCCACGTCGGCCACATAGACGCCGGAGGAGGCGTCCCGCTCCTCCTGGGACCGGTAGGTCCCCGCGTGGGCCAGCCCCTCCTGGTCCAGCACGTCCAGGGTCCGATAGACCCCCCGGGTCCCCCGGTCCAGGCTGTGGTTGTTGGCGGTGGACAGCAGGTCAAAGCCCGCCGCCCTCAGGTCGGCGGCCAGGCTGTCCGGGGCGTTGAAGGTGGGGTAGCCGGAGTAGTCCGGCCCGCCCGCCAGAGGGGTCTCCAGATTGGCCAGGGCGTAGTCCGCCCCGGAGAGCTGCTCCGCCGCGTCCTGGAGCATGTGGGCAAAGCTGTAAGTACCCGAGGCGGCCACAAAGGCGTCGTTGGTGATGGGCATGTGGCTCATCACATCCCCCGCCGCCATCAGGCGGACCACCGTGGGCTCCGGTTCCGGCTCAGGCTCGGGGGTTGGAGCCGGCTGGACTGAGGAGGAGGACTGGGTCCCCTCCCCCTCCTCCGGGGCGGAGCTTCCGCCGGACGGGGCACACCCGGTCAGCAGGGCCAGAATCAGCAGCAGGGATAGGAGCGTCTTTTTCATGCTTCATGTTCCTCCATGGCGGCATATAATTGTTCCGACAGGCGGGCGCACAGCTGGTACAGCCCCCGGTCGTCCACCTGCCGGTGGGCTCCGGTGGTGATGACCACCACCCCGTCCCCGGTATTGGGGTCATAGGACAGCAGGGCGTACACCCCGTAGGCGCTGCCCGTGTGGTAATAGAGCTCCTCCCGGCCCAGCAGGTTCTCCTGCCGCCGGAGGATCAGGCACTGATCGAAGGGGGCCGTGCCGTCCCCCGGGTCCACGGAGAACTGGACGGTCTCCATCTCCTCCACCGACTGCGGGGACAGGAGCGCCTCCCCGTTGTACATCCCGTCGCCCGCCAGAATGGACACCAGCTTGGCCAGGTCCACCGCGCTGATGGTCAACCCGCCCGGGTAGTAGGAGGCCCCCAGGCCGATCTCGTCCGGGACAGTCTGGCCCGTCTGCTGTCCCTGGGTGCGCTGGACATTTCCATATGCGTCATAGAGGACGGCCACTTCCTCCGCCTCCAGCTTCCCGGCGTGGAGAGAGGCCCGGATGCCCATGGGCTCCAGGAATCGGCTCTGAAAATAGCTGTCCAGCAGCTGACCAGAGGACAGCTCCAGAGTGGTACCCAGCACGCAGACGCCGAAGTTGCTGTAATACCAGGCCTCTGGGGTCCCCGGCTCCACATTCCGCCAGGCGGAGGAGCTGGACAAAGTCCCCCTCAGCTTGGACAGCCCCCGGGTCACGCCGAAATCCTTCAGGCCGGAGGCGTGGGCCATGAGGGTGCGGATGGAGGGCTGGGTCTGGGCGTAGGGGTCCCGGACCCCCTCCCCCCAGTACGTCCCCAGGGGGGCGTCCAGATCGGCCAGCCCGTCCTCCGCCATGGCCATGGCGCACAGGCCCACCGCCGTCTTGCTGAGGGAGGCCGCCCGTATCTTGGTGTCCGCCGTCATGGGCCGCTCCCCCCGGACCGCCCAGCCCCAGGCGGCGGAGGCCCCCACCTCCCCATCTTCAATCACGGCCAGAGAGACCCCCACGGCGGAGGAGCCGGCCATGACCTCCTCCAAGATCTGCTCCGCCTCCCCCTGGGTGAGGGGCTCCGGCTCAGGGAGCGGCGCGGGCTCCGGCTCCGGTTTCTCCTCTGTTGTCTGGGACCCCTCCGCCCAGGCGGAGACGGCGGGCTCGTCCACAGTCTGGGGCTCCTGCGGAAGCTGACAGGCGGTCAGGGCGCACAGAAGCCCGCACAGCGCCGCCAGGGCCGCGCCTTTACTTCGCTTCATTCCCTGTTTTTCCCCTCTTTCCCGCAAATTTCTGTTGTCTCCATTATAGTGGAAGTTCTCCGCCCCTGCAAGCAATCCCGGAAGAAGTTCCCGCCGCCCCTCCCCCGCAATCAGCCGGCCCGCTGCCAGCGACGCAAAAACGGCGGCACAGGATAGCTCTGTGCCGCCGTCTGGCTGCGATTACTGGTTCTGGAACCCCAGCAGCCGCTGGGCGTTGCCCCCCAGGATGGCGTCCTTCTCCTCATTGGTGAGGGGCAGGGCGCGGAAGCGCTCCAGGCTCTCCTGCTGGCCGCTCCAGGGGCTGTCGGTGCCGAACAGGAACCGCTCGTATCCAAAGGTGCGGATGATGCGCATGAACTGCTCCTCCCCCATCATGGGCAGCTCCTCGGGCTTGTAGTAGCCGTCGTCCAGGGGGCGGATGCTCCCCAGGGAGTAGGAGGTGTCCAGATACACCGGCGCGTAGGGCAGCAGTTCCTCCACCTCTTCCCAGTTCCGCCAGCCCCCCATGTGGGCCAGGATCAGGGTGAGGGGCCCCACCTCCTGAATGGCGTGGAGGACCATCTTGGGGGTGACCCGCACCTCCCCGGGGAAGCCGATGTCCAGGCCGGAGTGAGTGAGAACGATGAGCCCCAGCTCGGCCGCCCGGTCCAGGATGCGCAGGGTGCGGATGTCGTCAAAGTCCACCCCCTGGTACACCGGGTGGAGCTTGATACCCTTCATCCCCAGTTCCTTTACCCGGGAGAGCTCCGCGCGGTAATCGGAGAAGTCCGGGTGCATGCAGCCGAAGGAGTACACGCCCGTCTCCGGCCCCAAATCGTTGATCTGGGCGGAGCTGTCGTTCACATGGACCACCTGGCGGGGGTTGGTGGCCACCGGCAGCACCAGGGAGGCGTCCACCCCCGCCCGGGCCATGGAGGCCCGCAGGCCGGAGACGGTGCCGTCCACATAGGCCCGGGTGTGGGACATCCCCTCCAGCTTGGGGATAGTGGTGGCGGCCAGCTTGTCCGGGAAGGTGTGGGTGTGGATATCAATGACCATGAAGCTCACAGTCCTTTCTCGTAAAAATGGTGTGGTCCGGAAAAACCGGGCTCCGGGTACAGGGTACCACAGGAGCCCGGCTTTGAAAAGGAACTTTCTTGCCCAAAAACTGCCGTTTTTGGACCAAACGGAGGTCACTCGCCGTCGCCCAGGGCCTCCCGCTGGCGCACCAGCACCTTCTGGTCGTAGCAGGAGAAGGCGTCGTCCACTAATTTCTGGTCCGGCTTGGGGGTCACCAGGGAGACCACCGGCACGATGACCAGCCCGGCCAGCATGCAGAAGGCGCCGGCGTTGATGGAGGACCGGAGCACCTCCGGAAACAGCTGGGGCGCCAGCATGTTGGCCAGCATGACCACCACCGAGAACAGGAAGCTGGCCCAGCAGCCGGCCTTCGTCGCCTTTTTCCAGTACAGCCCAAACAGGAAGGGGGCCAGGAAGGCGCCCGCCAGCGCCCCCCAGGAGATGCCCATGAGCTGGGCGATGAAGGTCACGTTGGAGCGGTACTGCACAATGGCGATGACCACCGAGATGGCGATGAAGATGACGATGAGCACCCGCATGATGAGCACCTGGGTCTTCTCCTTCATATCCTTCACAAAGTTGTCCTTCAAAAAGTCCAGGGTCAGGGTGGAGCTGGAGGCCAGCACCAGGGAGGACAGGGTGGACATGGAGGCAGACAGCACCAGGATCACCACAATGGCGATGAGCACGTCGGGCAGTCCGGAGAGCATGGTGGGGATGATGGAGTCATAGCCGTCGGCAGCCACGTCCACCTGATCGGAGAACAGCCGCCCGAAGCCCCCCAGGAAGTAGCACCCGCCGGCGACGATGAGGGCGAACACGGTGGAGATGATCATGCCCTTGTGGACGGCGGTCTCGCTCTTGATGGCGTAGAACTTCTGCACCATCTGGGGCAGGCCCCAGGTGCCCAGGCTCGTGAGGAGCACCACCCCCAGCAGATTCAGGGGATCGGGGCCGAAGAAGGAGGCGAACACGCCGGGGGTGGAGGAGGCGGCGGGGTCGCTGACTCGGGCCAGGCCGTCCAGAGCGGCCATGAAGCCCCCCTGGCTGCCCAGCACGGCGGCGATGACGGCGACGATGCCCACGATCATGATGATGCCCTGAATGAAATCGTTGATGGCGGTGGCCATGTAGCCCCCGGCGATGACGTACACCCCGGTGAGCACCGCCATGACAATGACGCACACGGCGTAGTCGATGTCAAAGGCCATGCCGAACAGCCGGGACAGGCCGTTGTACAGGGAGGCGGTGTAGGGGATCAAAAACAGAAAGGTGATGGCCGAGGCGGCGATCTTCAGCGACCGGGAGCCGAAGCGCTTGCCGAAGAACTCGGGCATGGTGGCGCTGTCCAGATGCTGGGTGATGATCCGGGTGCGGCGTCCCAGCACCGCCCAGGCCAGCAGCGAGCCCAGAATAGCGTTGCCGATGCCCGCCCAGGTGGCGGCCACGCCGTATTTCCAGCCAAACTGCCCGGCGTAGCCCACAAAGACCACGGCGGAGAAGTAGGAGGTGCCGTAGGCAAAGGCGGTGAGCCAGGGCCCAACCGACCGTCCGCCCAGTACGAAGCCGTTTACATCGGAGGCGTGCCGGCGGCAGTACAGGCCGATGCCCACCATGACCGCGAAAAACACCAGAAGCATACCCAGTTTGATTGCCATAAGAGGATCTGTCCCTTCTCTTGTTTCTTTCAACGATTTGCTGCGTTGACGCGTTACAGTTTAACGCAGAAAAGCAATAAAGTCAAGAGGGGAAACTATATTTTTTTCGCCGCCGCGCCGGGGCTGCATCCCGGAAACATACCAACCCTTTTCACAGAATACAGTAGAGGGAGGGGGGATGAACTTGGCACGGGAACGTGGAATGACCGCCGGGGGGAGCGTGCTGTTCCTCACGGTGCTGGGGACCCTGTCTCAGCTGCTGGGATTCGGCTACCGGGTGGCCCTGTCCCGTATGGTGGGGGCGGAGGTGATGGGCCTCTATCAGCTCATCATGCCGGTGTACTCCGTCCTCCTCTCCCTCACCGCCGTGGGACTGACGGCGGCGGTGTCCAATCTGACCCCCCAGTATCTGGCCCTGGGCAACAGCCGGGGGATTCCCCAGCTGCTGGGCACCTGCCTGAAAATTCTGTTTCTGCTGATGGTCCCTATCTCGGCGGTGGTCCTGCTGTGCTACGACCCCATCTCGGTCTACTGGCTGGGGGACGCCCGAACCCAGCTGGGGCTGGTCCTCCTCCTGCCCTGCGTGGCCCTCACCGGGGTGGAGAACCTGCACAAGCACTTCTTCTACGGCTCCAGCCTGGTGCGCCCCCCGGCGGTGGCCGAGCTGCTGGAGCAGCTGGTGCGCACCGGGGCGGTGCTGGGCCTGCTGGCCTATTTTCTGCCCCAGTACCCGGAGCGGGTGGTGGGCCTCATTGTGGCGGGCATGGTCATCTGCGAGGTGGCCTCCGCCGTGACCCTCACCGTGCTGTGCCGCTGGAGGCTCCGCCGCATGGGCCTGAAGGGCCCCGGGGAGCCGGGCCGGGTGCGCCGGAGGCGGGTATTCTCCATCGCCCTGCCGGTGGGGCTCAACGCCCTGCTGGGCAACCTCATGGGGGCGGTGAACGCCGCCCTGGTGCCCCAGAAGCTGGTGGAGGGGGGTATGGATCCCTCTCAGGCCATTTCCGAGCTGGGGGTGGTGTGCGGCATGACCCTGCCCATGCTGGCCCTGCCCACCGTCTTTTTAAGCGCCATGAGCCTGGTGCTGGTCCCCCGGCTGGCCCGGTCCACCGCCCTGAACCGCCCCCAGGCGGTGCGGCGCACCATCTCCAAGGCCCTGTCCGCCGTTTCGGTGCTGGCCCTCCCCGCCATGGGGATGATGGCGGTGTTGGGGGAGGAGCTGGGGGTGCTCCTGTTCCGCCAGGAGGCGGTGGGGGAGTATCTCCTCCCCCTGGCGGCGGCCACCGCTCTGAGCTGCTACCAGGCCATTCTGGGGGCCTCCCTCAACGGGGTGGGCCGCCAGGGAACGGTGGCCTGGATCTCCCTGGTGTGCGACGGGGTGCAGCTGGCCTTCACCGCCTGTCTGGTGGGCGTCCCCTCCGTGGGCATGGGGGGCTTTGTGGCTGGAATGCTGGTCTCCACCGCCCTGGGGCTGGTCCTGTGCGCCTGGCGGCTGCGCTCCTTTACCGGTCTGTCCTTCCGCCTGTTCCACTGGGTGACCGCCCCGGGGCTGGCCGCCCTCCTGTCCGCCCTGGTCATCAACCTGCTGTTTCAGGTGCTCCGGGACAGCGGCGTGCCCGTCCTCTGGCGCATCCCCGGCGCCCTGGCCTTTGGCCTGGTCCTCTATATCGCCGCCCTCAGCGCCCAGGGGGTGCCCCTGCGGGGGCTGTTCCGGCTGGAGTAAGGGAAACGCCGCCCATACGGGCGGCGTCAGTCTGTCAAAAAACAAGCACAAAGCCCCCATATCTGGTAAAATAGAAACAGATATGGGGGCGAAAAAATGGAAC
>NZ_JACJJE010000070.1 GCF_016899775.1 Pseudoflavonifractor capillosus | reverse complement strand
CGCCCCCAAAAAACAGCAAAAAGAAACCGCCGGAAACCCTTGGCGCGCAAGGCTTCCCGGCGGTAGACCTGGTAGACGGCTGGTAGACGGGGCTGGTGATAACAAACTGCAGTTATGCTCCATATGTCTCTTTCAAATATTGAATTGCCTGGCGGTATCCCTCGAATCCCAGTCCGGAGAAGGTACGCTCACAGGCCATTCCGGGGTAGGAGATGCGCCGGAAGGGCTCGCGGCTGTTCACATCAGACAGGTGGACCTCCACGGCGGGGAGGGATACCGCCTTCAAAGCGTCTAAAATAGCCACGCTGGTGTGGGTATAGGCGGCCGGATTGATAACGATCCCATCCATTTTTCCGTAGGCCCATTGGATTTTTTCCACCAGCGCGCCCTCATAATTGGACTGGAACAGTTCCACCTCTACCTGAAATTCCCGAGCCGCGCTTCGGATAAAGTCCTCCAGCGCGGCAAAGTCCTGCCTGCCGTAAATATCCGGCTCCCGAATGCCCAAGAAGTTCAGGTTTGGTCCGTTTAAAACTAACAGCTTCATAATCCAAGCCTCCTGATAATTTCATTTGCTGTTTCTGCTGGTGTGCCGCGGTTCTCCACCGTCAAGTCCGCCAGCTGTTCGTACAGAGGGGCGCGCTGACAGTAGAGGGTCTCCACCGGATTGGCCTGGGACATGGGACGTCCGCTGGTGGGGAGCAGAGACAGGTCCCGGCGCAGATAGATGACGGTGGAGTTCTGCCGCATGGGGTCCCAGTTCTCTTTCCTGGTGACGATACCGCCGCCGCAGGCGATCACCCGTCCGGATTCCTTGGAAACCGCGCAGAGAGCCAGATGCTCTCTGATTCGGAAGCCCTTCTCACCCTCCTGGGCGAAGATCTCCGGGATAGGGCGTCCAGCCGTCGCGGCAATACGCCGGTCCACATCCTCCAGGGGACGGTTCAGGCAGCGGGCCAACTCCCGGCCAATGGTGGTCTTGCCGCAGCCAGGCATGCCGATGAGCAGCAGGTTGTGCGTTTTCTTCTCCATATCGGCGGTGATTTCAGCCACCCGCGCCTCTGGAATTTTGGTATCCAGGAAGCGCTCCGCCGCCGCCCTGGCCTGGGCCACCAGCATGCCCAGGCCGTTGGCCCACAGCATCCCACGCCGCTGGCCGTCCAGCAGAAACTGGGTCTTGGCGGGGTTGTAGATCAGGTCAAAAACTCCCTGGCAGCGGGGAAACTGGTCTAAATCCACCGGAGATATTCCGGTGTTGGGGTACATCCCCACCGGGGTGGCATTGACGATATACTCCGCGTCCCGGTGGCGGTCCAGGTTGCCGTAGTTGTCCGGGCCGCGGCGGGAGATGGTGACCACATCCCCAGCCCCCAGGTCCGTCAGCACCGCCCGCACTGTGAGGGAGGCTCCGCCGGAGCCCAGCACCAGCACCTTCTTCCCCCGTACCTGGGCCCCCGCCGACTGGAGCAGATAGCGGAAGCCGTCGTAGTCGGTGTTGTCCCCGTACAGGGTTCCGTCCGGCCGCCGGACGATGGTGTTGACGCTGCCGATGCGCTCCGCCGCCGGGGAGAGCTCCCGGCAGTAGGCCATCACTGTCTTTTTGTATGGGATGGTCACATTCAGCCCCCGGAAGTTCCCCTCCTGGAGAAAGGGGCCCACCTGGTCCGGGGGGAGCTCCACCAGCTGGTAGTCATAGCTTCCCAGCTGTCTGTGGATGGCGGGGGAGAAGCTGTGGCCCAGGTGCTCCCCCAGCAGGCCGAACTCCATATGCTCCGGGACCATCAGCAGATGACCTCGTTGTAGGTGCCCAGGTAGCGGAACTGCTCGCTCTCCTCCTCCAGATCCCTGAACAGCCGCTCCATCTCGGGGGCGTAGACGGAGCACTCCAGGTCGAAGTAGAACATGAACTCAAACTCCCGGTCGGGGAGGGGGCGGCTCTCCAGCTTCCGAAGGTTGATGCCCAGGGAGTAGAACTTGGAGAGCACGTTGTACAGAGAGCCCGGCTTGTGGGGCAGGGTCATCATCAGGGAGGTGCGGTCCGCCCCGGGGTAGATCTCCGGATTTTTGGAGATGCAGATGAAGCGGGTGTAGTTGTTGTCCTGGTCCTGGACGTTGGTCTGGAGCAGGTTGAGACCGTACTCCTCCCCGCAGAACCGTGAGGACAGGGCGGCCACGTCGGTGCGGTCGGACTGGGCCACCATGCGGGCGGCCATGGCGGTGTTCGCCACCATCGTCACCTTGACGCCCTTCAGGCCGGCCAGGTAGTTGGAGCACTGATTGATGGCCTGCTCGTGGGAGAAGACCTCCCGGATGTCCTCCAGCTTGGTGCCGTGCTTGGCCAGCAGGTTGTGGCTCACCTTCAGCCGGGCGGCGCGGACGATGGAGAAGTTGTGCCGGGTCATCAGGTCGTAGATGGCGTTCACCGAGCCAGCGGTGCTGTTCTCAATGGGCAGGATGCCGTACTGGCACATGCCGGTCTCCACCGCCTTGAATACGTGTTCAAAGGTGTTGAAGTACAGGATGGAGGGGGACTTGAAGATGCTGTCGCAGGCGATCTGGGAATAGGCCCCCTCGATGCCCTGACAGGCCACCACCGCCCGCTGGGGGAACAACTCCGGCGTGGTGTCCAGGGCCCTGCGGATGGTCTCGTACACCTGGGACTTGACCCCGCTGCACTGGTTCTGATAGGACCGGCCCGCCGCCAGGATGGAGCGGAACACCGACTCGGTGTACTCGGCCAGCTCCTCCCCGGCCTGGGTCCCCACCTTGGCCAGCAGGGCCCGCTCCCGGCCCGCGTCCAGGGTGGGCATGCTGTGCTCCTTCTTATAGGCGGCGATGTCCCTGGAGACGGCCATGCGCTGTTTGAACAGCTCCACCAGCTGAGCGTCGATGGAGTCGATTTTTCCTCGCAGTTCCTTTAAATCCTCGCTCACAGTGCATTCCTCCTTGTATTTTTATAAAATAATATTTTGATTTGTTATGAAAAGCAGGGAAATAATCTCTTAGATCTGGTCGGCATTCCGGTCCAGCAGGGCGTCCAGCAGCACCAGGGCGGCCACCGCCTCCACCACCGGCACCGCCCTGGGGACGATGCAGGGGTCGTGGCGTCCGGTGATCTGCAGGTTCTCCTCTGTCCCGGTGGACAGACGGACGGTGTGCTGCGTCTGGGCGATGGAGGGGGTGGGCTTGAAGGCCGCACGGAACAAAATGGGCATGCCGCTGGAGATGCCCCCTAAAATGCCGCCCGCGTGGTTGGTCTGAGTGCGGATGGCTCCGTTCTCCACCACGAAGGGGTCGTTATGCTCCGAGCCCCGCATGCGGGCGGCCCCAAAGCCGGAGCCGAACTCCACCCCCTTCACGGCGGGGATGGCGAACAGGGCGGCGGAGAGCTGGCTCTCCAGCCCCTGGAACATGGGGCTTCCCAGCCCCACCGGCACCCCCTGGGCGATGCACTCCACCACGCCGCCCACCGAGTCCCCCGCCTCCCGGGCCTGGAAGATGGCGGCGCGTATGTGTTCCCCGGCCTGCTCCTCCAGCACCGGGAAGGGGGCCCGCTTTACCCGCTCCAGCACCTCCAGGGGCTCCCCCAGGGGGTGGAAGGGCCGGTCCTCCACATTGGCAATGGAGCGGATGTGGGCCCCGATGCGGATGCCCTGGCGAGCCAGGATCTGGAGGGCGATGCCCCCGGCGATGCACAGGGGGGCGGTGAGCCGGCCGGAGAAGTGGCCGCCCCCCCGCACATCCTGGTGGCCGCCGTACTTCACCTGGGCGGTGAAGTCGGCATGGGCGGGGCGGGGCTTGTCCCGCAGCTCGTCGTAGTCTTTGGAGCGGGTGTTGGTATTCTCGATGACGGCGGCCAGCGGGGCTCCGCAGGTGACTCCGTCCACCAGTCCGCACAAAATTTGGGGCACATCCCCCTCCTTCCGGGGGGTGGAGGTGGCGTCCCGGCCGGGGGCCCGGCGCTGGAGGAAGCGCTGGAGCTCCTCCAGGTCCACCGCCTCCCCGGCTGGCAGGCCGTCCACCGTCACCCCAATGGCCGGGGCGTGGGACTGGCCGAACACCAACACGTGGATATGCTTACCGAAGTACGAGGCCACGAACTTCCCCTCCCAACTGTATAAAATGATCCCAAAATTCCGGATAGGATTTTCTGACGCACTCCGCGCCCAGCAGTTTCACGGGCTCTTGGGCGAAGGCGGCGGACACGGCGGCCATCATGGCGATGCGGTGGTCGTTGCAGCAGTCCACCGTCCCGCCCCCGGGCAGACGCTCCTGTCCGTGGATGGTTAGGCTGTCCGCCCCTTCCTCCACCTGGGCTCCCATCGCCTGCAGGGCGGCAGCCACAGTGGAGAGCCGGTCGCTCTCCTTCATCCTGAGACGGGCGGCGTGGGTGAAATGGGTGGTCCCCGCCCGCACGGCGGCCATGGCCGCCAGAGGGGGCACCAGGTCGGGGCACTGGGACACGTCCAGCTCCGCCTCCCCGGGCTTGGCCAGCTTCCAGTACTGGAGGGCGATGACCTTGTCCCCCTGCTTGGAGTCCATGTTCAAGCCCTGAATGTCCACCTGTCCCCCCGCAAAGTTGGCGGCGTACCAGAAGGCGGCCTGGGACCAGTCGGCCTCCACGGTAAAGTTCCGGCTCTCATAGCACTGATTGCCGGGGACATGGAAGGCGTCCGCCCTTTCCTCCACTCGGATGCCGAAGGTGCGGAGCACATCCAGGGTCAGGTCCACATAGCCCCTTGACTCCAGGGGACTGGTGAGCACCAGGTCGCTGTCCCCGTCCAGCAGGGGCAGCACAAACAGCAGGCCGGTGATGAACTGGCTGGACACATTCCCGGGGAGGCGGTACTCCCCCGGGTCCAGAGCCAGGGTGTCGTAGCCCCGGCCGCCGTCCAAAGTGAGAACGCTGTCCTCCAGCTTCCAGGTAAGGCCCTTCTCCCGAAACAGATCCTCATAGGGCTTCAGGGGCCGCTCCATCAGCCGCCCCCGGCCGGTGAACTGAGCCTCCCCCTGGACAAGCAGAGCCACGGGGATAAGAAAGCGCAGGGTGGACCCGGACTCACCGCAGTCCAGCATCGGGAAAGGTCCCGCCTGGACGAGGGAGTGACCGATCCCGTGGACCCGGACTTTATCTGGGCTCAGGTCTTCGATCCAGGTGCTCAGATTTGAGAGACACCGCCGAGTCGCCTGGATGTCCTTGGAGTCCCCCAGGTTGGAGATGATGCTGAACCCGCCGCTGAGGGCGGCAGCAATTAACGCCCGGTGGGCCACCGATTTGCTGGACGGCGGGGTGACAGTCCCCCGGAGCCTGCTTGGAATGATCGTCACATCCATGGCTTATCTCCCACACATAGGCTCCAGCAGAGCCAGGAGCTCGTCCTTCTTCATCCGGCGGGGCACCGCCTGGCCCAGCCGGGTGAGGAGGATCAGGGTGATAGAGTCCCCGGAGCGCTTCTTGTCCAGGCCCACCGCCTCCACCATGGTCTCCCAGGGGCAGGGGATGTCAATGGGCAGGCCGAATTTCTCCACGGTGGTTTGGATCTGTCCCACCACCTCGGGGGGCGTGACCCCCAGGGCCACCCCCAGCTGGGCCGCCCAGTTCATACCGGCGGCCACCCCCTGGCCGTGGGTCCAGGTCTCGTAGTGTCCGGCCAGCTCGAAGGCGTGGCCGATGGTGTGGCCGAAGTTCAGGGTCATGCGCAGACCGGTGTCCCGTTCGTCCTGGAGGACCACCTGCCGCTTCAAGTCGCAGCAGGTGTAGATGACCTGCTCCATGTGCTCCATCACCCCCGCCCGGCTTCCGCACCGGTCCAGCATCCAGAAGAAGTCGTCGTCCCGGATGCAGCCGTACTTGATGACCTCCGCCATGCCATCGGAGAAGGTGCGGTCGGGCAGGGTGTCCAGGCAGTCCGGGTCGATGAGCACCCCGCGGGGCTGCCAGAAGGCCCCGGCCAGGTTTTTTCCCGCCTTCAGGTCGATGGCCACTTTTCCCCCCACGGAGGAGTCCACCTGGGCCAGGAGGGTGGTGGGAATCTGAATGAAGTCCACCCCCCGGAGGATGGAGGCGGCGGCGAAGCCCGCCAGGTCCCCCACCACGCCGCCCCCCAGGGCCACCACCGCGTCGGTGCGGGTGAGGCCGAAGGCCATCATATCCTCCCACAGCTCGATCAATTGGTCTGCATTTTTGGAGGCCTCCCCGGCGGGGACCACCTTTATTTTCACCTGAAACCCGGCGCCGGTGAGGCTGTCCGCCACCCGGTCCCCGTACAGGGGCGCCACGTTGGAGTCGGTGATCACATACAGCCGCACCGCCTTGGGGAGGAGGGCTCTGCACCGCTCCCCCGCCCGGGAGAGCAGGCCCCGCTCGATCTCAATGTCGTACTCCCGGCCCGGCAGGGCCACCGTCAAAACTTTTTTGCTCATTCCGCGTCCACCTTCTCCTTGCAGATCCGGCCCTCCGCCAGCAGGGTGCACAGCCGGTCCCCGTTGCCCTGCTCCAGGGCGGTTTTGTACTCCTGCAAATGGCCGATCATCTCGTCCAGCTCCCGGAGCAGAAAGTCCCGGTTTTCCAGAAACAGGTCAGTCCACATGTGCTCGTTGAGCCAGGCCACCCGCGTCAGATCCATGTAGCTGCCTGCGGAGTAGCCCTTGTGCATCTGGGCCCGGGGGCTCTTCACATAGGCGTTGGAAATCACGTGGCACATCTGGGAAGTGTAGGCGATCATCTCGTCGTGGTGCTCCGCCGTGGTGACGGTGACGTGGCTGAACCCGGCGGGGGTGAGCAGCTTTTTCACCCGGTCCAGCAGGAGAATGTCGTCCCGCTCCCGGGGGACCACCACCATGGGGGCCCCCTGGAACATGTCCGCCTTGCTGTTGGCGTAGCCCGAGTACTGGGTGCCCGCCATGGGGTGGCCCCCCACGTAGGTGAAGCCGTACTCATCCGCCAGGGCGAAGCCCACCTCACAGATCTCCCGCTTCACGCCGCAGCAGTCCATAACCAGGGTATTTTGGGGGATATAGGGGGCGATTTTTTTCAGATACTCGATGGATACCTGGGGGTAAAGGGCCACCAACAGCAGGTCGCACTCCTTCACCGTATTCTCGTCCAAATCCCCCTCCAGGACCCCCTGGAGCTTGGCGAAGTCCTGGACCACCCGGTTTCCGTCGTAGCCGTACACCACGGCTCCGCTTCTATTGTAGGCCTTGGCCAGGGACCCGCCGATGAGCCCCAGGCCCGCGATTCCAACCTTCATGGGAAAAACCTCCTCTGCCGTCAGTCCTGGGCCAGCGCGGCCGCCCGCACCCGGCGCACCGCGCGGGCCACGTCCTCAAACTGCTCGGGCCGCAGGGACTGGGCCCCGTCGCACAGGGCGTGGGGGGGATCGTTGTGGACCTCGATGATGAGGCCGTCCGCCCCGCAGGCCGCCGCCGCCATGGCCATGGGCTTCACGTACCGGGCCACGCCGGTGGCGTGGCTGGGGTCCACGATGACGGGCAGGTGGGTGAGCTCGTGGAGCACCGGCACGGCGGACAAATCCAGGGTATTCCGGGTGGCCGTCTCAAAGGTGCGGATGCCCCGCTCGCAGAGGATCACGTTCTCGTTGCCGCTGGCCATGATATATTCGGCGCTCATCAGCAGCTCCTTGATGGTGTTGGCCAGGCCCCGCTTGATGAGGATGGGCTTTCTCGTCTTGCCCAGCTCCTTTAAGAGCTCGAAATTCTGCATGTTCCGAGCCCCCACCTGGATCACGTCCACATCCTCGAACAGGGGCAGGTGGTTGGCGTTCATGATCTCCGTCACGATGGGCAGGCCGGTCTCCCGCTTGGCCTCCAGCAGCAGCTCGATGCCGTCGGCCTTCAGGCCCTGGAAGTCGTAGGGGGAGGTGCGGGGCTTGAAGGCGCCCCCCCGGAGCATGGTGGCCCCGGCGGCCTTCACGCTCTTGGCCACGGAGATGATCTGCTCCTCGCTCTCCACGGAGCAGGGGCCGGCGATCATGGCGAAGTTGCCGTGGCCCACCTTCAGCTTCTCCTCGCCCACCTCGATGATGGAGTCCTGGGGGTGGAACTTGCGGTTTGCGCTTTTGAACGGCTCGGACACCCGCTTGACCCCCTCCACAATGTCCAGGCCGGAAATCAGGTCCTCGTCCAGCTTGCTGGTGTCCCCGATCACCCCGATGATGGTGGAGTAGTCCCCGGTGGACACGTGGGTGCGCAGGTTCTGGGACTCGATCCACTGGATCAGATCCCGAATTCGTTCTTCTTTTGTACCGTCTTTCACGATGATGACCATAATAAACTTCCTTTCTGTCCGTCTCACCGGGCCTTAACGGTCCACGCAGGAGCGTGGAACATGTCGCGGCTCATAAAGGTTTCCGCATTATTTTCGGTTGCCCCGAAGGGGCGAGAAAATGGCGAATCTCAATTTCTGCTGTGCGGGAGCACAGCAAAAAGGCCTGCGGTGAAGTGTTTGTTCACCGCAGGCCTTTGACCTTCCTATGCTCCGCTTATGCCACGGAGGGGAGCCGTTTGTTTGCAGCAAAAAACACTCTTACCTTTTCAACACTGAAGCCAAAAAAGTAAAAGTAGCCATAAAAGAACGCCGCAAACTTCTTCATAAAAGTATGGCTCCTTTCCTCGAGTTTCATAAGCTAAGATAGGTTTATGTTAGCACTTTACCCGGATGATGTCAATTCTGAATCCGTGGAGATTTTCACAAAATATTTTTTGCTGCACAAAAATGAAGTTGTCTGATGTGCTGGGAAAGGGCGTACAGGCGCAATGTGGGGAAATTTCCATTATTTGTACGCTGACGTCCCACTTTCATGCTGAAACGTCCCACATTGAAGGGAACGTCTGCAGCGGCAGGTCTTTCCCATCCATCAAGGGAGGTTGTTGCAATGGCAAGGAATCAAACGGAGTACTGCCAACTCAGTCAGTGGGATGCCTCGGACCAGGTACTCCGAATGGAATTCAATGGAGACAACGCCAAGATCGACGCGGCTCTGGCAGCTATGTCGGAGGAGGTGAGCGGAAAGGCGGAGGTCTCCGCCCTGGCGGTCAAGGCGGACGTTGCCGCGCTGGAAGAGGTGGAGGCGTTGGCGCTGGGGCGGGCAGAAATTCGTTTGGGTACCTATGTTGGAAATGGAGCGGCCAGCCAGTTGATCCAATTGGGGTTCAAGCCCAAGGCGGTGCTGGTACTCACCACCGACGGAGGTATGTCTGATGTTGCGGATGGGCGGCACTACGGCGGACTGGCCCTGGAAAACCAGCCGGTGGCGAGTTACGACCACATGATTCTCTCTGTCCACGATCAGGGATTTACAGTCTACTACAGTTCCAACTATCGGATCTATACGAACTCAAACAATGACACCTATGTTTATTTGGCGGTAATTTGACCGATTTGTAAAAGAGCACCCCCGAGTTAGTAACTCGGGGGTGCTCTGCTATGATTACTTAGGTAAGCGAATCAAATTACTCAGCGATTCTGATCTGCTGACCGTCATAGATGGTGATATCGCCCATCTTGTCATTGCTCAGGGTCAGAGTGACACGGATGCGGTCGCCCGCAGCCAGCAAGTCACTGTCGAGTTTCACACCAGTGGAGTCTGCAAGAATGTGTTCCTGACCAGAGGTAGTGCTGGCGGTCACTTTCTCAGTCAGAGTCTCCAGTTCACTCCAGCCGCCATCGTAGAGTTCAACCACAGCAGTCAGGGTCGCGCTGCCATACTTATAGTCCTCGCCGTTGTTGTCCACTACTTTGGCGTACTTCAAGGTAATGCCAGTTTCGTCAGCAGTGAGCTCCATAGGATTGTTGTTGAAACTGACAACCTCATAACCGGTGGCCTCGGGCTTCTCATCCTCGTCATTCTCGGTGATGCACAGGCCAATGATCTGGCCGTCGTCGAAGATGGCGATCACGCTGTCGTTCTCGTCGTCGCCCACAGAGGTAATGTTGGCAGTGCGCAGGTCGTCACCGTCGTAGTAAACCACCACTACGTCGTCAGAGTAGGTGTAGTACACAGGGCTGTTGTATCCCAGGCCCACAGTGGCGTCGTTGCGCTCGTACTCGCGGGTGCCGGTGAAGGTATCCTCATCCGCCTCGTCAAAGTCACGGACGTCGGTGACCAAGCCGTCGCTGTTGGTGACCAGGCTCTTGTAAGCGACCATGTAGGGATCGCCCTCGTTGGCGTTCGTAACCAGAATCTCAGCGGCGTCGGTGCCGGTCTTCACACGGATGGTGGTCTCCTCGCCGTCCACCACAGCGTTCAGCTCATAGTAGTTGCCGTCGGTGTCCTTGATTCTGTCGGCGTCGTGGTCCGCCTCGATGAATACCACGGTGCCCTCGCCCTCCACGTCGGCGTCACGCACGTAGACCACGCGGGCCACAGTGGAGTTGTTGGCGCAGTAGTAGGTGGCGGAGCTGTTGTCGTCGCCGGTGATGTCGGGGACATTCTTGATGCCGGTGTAGACGGAGTAATTGTCGTCGCCGTCGTCCAGCAGGAACACGGTGTTGTTGTTGCCGTAGATAGTCTTGTCGCCGATGGTCATCTTGGCGCGGTCGTTTTCGATGGAGAGGTTAGCGCTGGTCAGGTTGTTCTGATCGGCCCTCATCTCATCGTTCACGACCTTCAGAGTGTACATCTCGTCGTCCACGGTGTAAGAGACAATGTAGTTCTCCAGTGCCTTCACAGCAGCATCGCGGTCCGCATAATCATGGGCGTCGGTGTCCAGATCAGCCTCCACCACAGTGCCGTCGGTGAGCAGCAGGGTAGCACCGTAGACGTCATCGCCGTTGTACTTGCTGCCGGTCTTGCCCACGTCCAGAACAAAAGCGTAGTCGTAGGTCATGGCGGACTCGTCAATGTAGATCACATAGCCGTAGGCGTCCAGATAGGCCACCACGTTGTTGTCCACATTCTCGGCATTCAGCATGTCGCCGGTGTTGGTGCCGAAGGTGTACTTATAGGTGGTGCCGTCCACCACAAAGCTATCGGTCTCCTTCACGCGGGTGACCTCGCCGGACAGATCATCGGCCAGAGCCACGGTCTGGATGTCGTTCTCAGCATAAGTGTACAGAACGATGTCGTCCTCTTCGAACTGATCGGTCACAAAGTGGTCGCTGGAAGTGGCGGGACCGCCGGTCAGATCGTTCAGAGTGATGTAGCGCTCGCCGTCCTCATCCCGCACACGGGACACCTCAGCGGCATAGGTGTGGATGACCGCGATATCCACAGTCTTGTCCGTGTTGTCCACATAGACCTGGGTCAGTACACCATTGCCGGTCTGAGACTGATCCTCGTTCTTCAGGAAGCAGTCGTCATCGTCATTGCGGTCAGCAATCAGGTCGTCGCCGTCATAGTTGACACTCTCGCCGTCTACCGTGACATTCCAATCCTCATAGTTGGCAGCAGTGCGGCCGATGGAGTCGTACAGCTCGTCGGCGGTCACCTTGGCCGTAAAGGTATAGGTGGCATCCTCGGCGTAGCGGCCGATCTCATCGTTCTCATAGGACCAGATGGCAGCAGGACGGCCAAAGTCGTCATAGCCGTCTTCCTTGGTCAGGTCGCCCTGGTACAGCTTCTCACCCAGCTCCACGATAGGGGCGGTCACACCGTTGATGCTGTTGGCAGAGGTGGACTCGTTGTCATTGATGGCGGTGGCGTAATCGCTGCCGCTGGTGACAAACTTATAGGTGACACCGCTGTTAATGGTGATGTCGCCCACGGAGATGGAACCGTCGGTCTCGGCCTCAACGGTACCGGCCTGCAGGGCGTTCAGCACCAGCTGAGCCACGTCGTTGCGGGTCATAGCCTGAGTTACCGCAGAGTCCACGCCCACGAACAGGTCGATAGCGTTGCCCTGGCGGACGGTGGACAGCTGCCAGTCAGAGCCGAAGTCACTGCCGTACTGGAAGTAGCCCAGAGCCTTCATGATCATCAAAGCAGCCTGTGCGGTGGTGACATCCTGGTCGCCTCCATAGGTGGTGGCGCTGGTGCCAGCGGTGATGCCGTTGGTGTAGCAGGCGGCCACATAGGGCTCAGCCCAGCTGGGCACATCAGTAAAGGGGCTTGTGTCCTTATAGGTGGCCACGTTATAAGCCATCAGGTTGGACATGACAACGGCCATCTCGTTGCGGGTGACGTTCTGATCAGGGTTGAAGTCTCCGTTCTCGTCGCCGACCATGATCTCCACGGCCTG
>NZ_JACJJE010000006.1 GCF_016899775.1 Pseudoflavonifractor capillosus | reverse complement strand
AGATGTGTATAAGAGACAGCCCCGACGCGGCGGCCCAGGAGGCCGCCCCGGTGCAGGGTGAGCCTGTCCTCTCCGAGGAGGAGCGGCAGAAGCAGCGGGACGCCAACGCGGTGAAGCTGGACGAGTCCATGCTCACCGAGGCGGAGCGGAAGATGGTGGACGAGTTCGCCCAGAAGATCGACGTCACCGACTCCAGCGTGGTGCTCCAGTACGGCGCGGCCGCCCAGAAAAACATCGCCTCCTTCTCGGAGAACGCCCTGAACAGCGTGCGCACCAAGGATTTGGGCGAGGTGGGAGAGGCCCTGTCCTCCCTGGTGGTGGAGCTGAAGGGCTTCGGCCAGGAGGAGGACGAGGGCGGCATCTTCGGCTTTTTCAAGAAGAAGCGGGACAAGCTGGAGGCCATGAAGGCCAGCTACGCCAAGGCGGAGGTCAACGTGGACAAGATCGTCCGGGCCCTGGAGAACCACCAGGTGGTGCTCATGAAGGACATCGCCATGCTGGACCAGATGTACGAGCTGAACACCAAGTACTACAAAGAGCTCACCATGTATATCATCGCCGGCAAGAAGCGCCTGGAGTATTTACGCACCCACGATTTGGAGGATTTAAAGCAGAAGGCGGCCAAGTCGGGGAGCCAGGAGGACGCCCAGGCCTACAACGACTTTGCCAACCTGTGCAGCCGGTTTGAGAAGAAGATCCACGACCTGGAGCTCACCCGGATGATCTCCGTCCAGATGGGCCCCCAGACCCGTCTGCTCCAGAACAACGACACCCTGATGCTGGAGAAGATCCAGTCCTCCCTGGTGAACACCATCCCCCTGTGGAAGAGCCAGATGGTGCTGGCTCTGGGGCTGGAGCACTCCCGCCAGGCCACCCAGGCCCAGTCCGCCGTCACCGAGATGACCAACCAGCTGCTGCAGAAGAACGCGGACATGCTGAAGATTGGCACCGTGGAGACCGCCCGGGAGGCCGAGCGCTCCATCGTGGATATCAAGACCCTCCAGCACACCAACGAGCAGCTCATCTCCACCCTGGACGAGGTGATGAAGATCCAGAACGAGGGCAGCCAGAAGCGGAAAGAGGCCGAGGTTGAGCTGGGCCGCATTGAGGGCGAGCTGAAGCAGAAGCTGCTGGAGCTGAGAGGCTGATTTCTATTTTTGACCGCGGGGATTTTGCAGTCTGCTCTTTTTAAGCCTTCCCCCGGCGGATGAGAGGTGCTCCCCCTCCAAAAGCCTTCCCCCTGGGGGGAAGGTGGCCCCGAAGGGGCCGGATGAGGGGGCGATGAAGGAACGGATTTCGTTAGAAGAACCCCGCCGCTCTTTCGGTTTTTGCTTACTCTGTAGGGCGCGACGACTCGGCGCGCCGTTTTGCAGGGTTTCGCCCTGCGGGGCGAGTTCCTTTTCCACGTGGAAAAGGAACCAAAAGACGCTGGGGGACGGCTCAGGATGAGCGCTTCGCGCTCATATTCGCCTTACCCCCAGACCCCCATTACGGGGGTTACCCCTTGGGTCAGACAGAAAATTTCCGGCGCGCAAAATCTGAGTGGCGGGTCTGAATTCCCGCCGGGCCACTGGGCCCTGGGTTTGCAAAAATTGCGGCTGGTGCAGTTCAACTTTTGCGCCTGGCTCTGCCGAACCAACGTGCCCGGTACGAATGACGCCGTAGGGGCGGGTCCCAGACCCGCCCGTCCCGGATGGTTTGTAATCTCTTCGTAGGGGCGGCCCCATGTGGCCGCCCGCAAGCCTTCCCCCTTCCAGGGGGAAGGTGGCACGGCGAAGCCGTGACGGATGAGGGTGACCGCCAGATTTTACCCTTCCCGATAAGCCTTCCCCTGGGGGCCGACTCCCCTTGTCAAGGGGAGATGTCGCGCAGCGACAGAGGGGATAGGGACAGGTGCCCCAGTGCGCACACTGGGGCGGATGAGGGGAACGGTCCCGGTTATGAGAGCGGTCTGTTCAACCGTAGGGGCGGCACACTGGGCCGCCCGGCTCCCATGGGTTCGGATGCCTGTAGGGCGCGGCCTCCCGGACGCGCCGTTCCGGTTGCTCACCGAACGCCGCAGGGGGGAAGGTGACGAGACGAAACCGTGAGGGACGAGGGTGCGTGCTTGGACCGCGGTCCCCGCCCGGGAGCAGCGAACTCTTTTACAGAAATGTCATACTTGAGAAATGGAGACGCCATGAAAATTTTTCGAAAAACAGGGGTGGCCGTCCTGCTCACGGTGCTGATGATCGCCGCCGCCATTGGAATCGGCCGGTGGCGGGGCGCCCAGGCGGAGGCTGTGCCGCCCCCCTCGTCGGAGCTGGACACCTCTCTGTCCGCCAGCACCTACCTGAACTGGATCAGCGACGGGGCGGATGTGCTCTCGGACGCCCAGGAGAACCAGATCGCCCTGTACAACGCCAACTGGGTGGAGCGGTACGACAGCCTCATCGCCGTGGCCACGGTGTCCTCCCTGTCGGAGGACATCGGCGACTACGCCTATAACCTGGGGGTGGAGATCCAGCTGGCCTCCGCCGACGGCATCCTGGTGGTGAATGCGGAAAACGGGGACTGCTATCTGGCGGTGGGGGCGGACTACCCCATGACGGACAGCCAGGTGTCCTCCTATCTGGACCGGTACCTCTATGAGGACGCCATGGCTGGAAACTTCGGTGTTGGGGTGCTGAGCCTCTTTGACGGGATCAACGAGTTCTACCTGGACAACTACGGTCTGGGCTACCTGGACAACAGCGGGGACCAGGTCTACGGCGGCCGCAGTGCCGGAGATATGCTGGGCGCGGTGGTGGTCCTGCTGGTGATTCTCTTGGTGATTGCCAGCGTGCTGGACAGCATGCGCTATACCTCCTACCGCCAGCGGTACTACGGCGTGTCCAATCCCCCCTACGTGTTCCGTCCCATCCTGTTCTGGCACGGCCCCGGCTGGGGCTGGTACCGGCGGCGCTGGCGGCGGCCCCCTCCGCCTCCCCCCAGAGGGCCTCGGGGTCCGGGCGGCCGGCCCGGCGGAGGTGGCTTCAACGGCTTCCAGGGGCCCGGCGGCTTCGGCGGCTCGGGAGGAAGCCGGGGCGGCGGATTTTCCGGCGGCGCCCGCGGCGGGGGCTTCTCCCGGGGCGGCGGGTTTGGAGGCGGCTTCGGCGGTTCCCGCGGGGGCGGCTTCGGCGGCGGCGCCCGCGGAGGAGGGTTCTCCCGGGGCGGCGGATTCGGGGGCGGCTCCCGGGGCGGCGGATTTGGCCGCAGGTAATCCCCTGGAATGTCGCTTTCTTATTCACAATACGCACAAAGACGGACCGCGCCTGGGCTCAGGTGCGGTCCGCTTTTTATATTTGAAGAATATAAAACGGATATACCGAAATATAAAATACTGTTTGGAGTGGAAATTCTGGACATACCGGGGGACGAGACCTCATATAGATAGGAGGAACAAACGAGTTTGGGAGTGTGATCCAGGATGAAGCAGACCGGGACGGACGTCAACCGCATGGTCCTCCACGGCCGGGCCGCCCACCCGCCCGCCTTTTCCCACCGCAACCATGAGGTGGAGTTTTTTTCCTTTCCCCTGGTGGTGGGCCGCCTGTCCGGAGCGGCAGACCAGGTCAACGTAATGGCTTCCCGAGCCCTTCTGGAGGGGTGCGGCTGGCTGGAACGGGGAGAGGAGGTCACCGTCCGGGGGGAGGTGCGCACTTTCAACAACCGCTCCGGGGTGGGGAGCCGCCTGGTGATCAGCGTGTTCGCCAAGGAGCTGGTTTTAGAGGAGCGGGAAGACGAGAACCGTCTGCTGCTCTCGGGCACCCTGTGCAAGCCTCCCAGCCTGCGCTCCACCCCCCTGGGGCGGACCATCTGCGACATGATTCTGGCGGTGAACCGCCGGTACGGCCGGGCCGACTACCTGCCCTGCATCGCCTGGGGCAGCCTGGCCCACCTGTGCGGGGAGATGGAGGTGGGCAGCTCCCTGGGGCTGGACGGCCGCCTGCAGAGCCGTACATACACCAAGAATCTGGGGGACCGGGTGGAGGAGCGCACCGCCTTTGAGGTGTCCATTATGAATCTGCTCCCCCTGGAGGAGGTCCGGCTGGGCCGGGAGACGCCCGTCTGGGGGGAGAGCAGAGGGGCCATATAGTGCAAGCGCCATGGGGCGGCCGGACCAGGCCGCCCCTCTTTTTTTACTTGTAACAATTCACCAAACTATGCTATAATATCTTTTGATACTGCCGTAATATACCTGTTGGTCCCACATAAGCGGAAGGAGGTGACCGGCCATGCGGTATAAGCAGTGGAAAATTGCCCATCCCTCCCCGGAGGGGCGGGCCCAGCTGGAGCGGGCCGGCATCCCCTCTCTTCTGGCCTGCGTCCTGTCCGCCCGGGGCGTGACAGAGCCGGAGCAGGCCTGGAAGCTGCTCACCCCCGGGGAAGAGCCGCTGCTGGACCCCATGCTGCTCAAGGACATGGACAGGGCGGTCCTCCGGGTGGGCCGTGCCCTGAAAACGGGAGAGCTGATGGCGGTCTACGGGGATTACGATGTGGACGGCATCACCTCCACCTGTCTGCTCACCGACTGCCTCACCCGGCTGGGAGGGCGGGTGCGCTCCTACATCCCCGACCGGCTGGAGGAGGGCTACGGCCTGAATGAGGAGGCGGTCCTCCACCTGGCCCAGCAGGGGGTCACACTGATCATCACGGTGGACTGCGGCATCACCGCCGCCCGGGAGGTGGAGTTTGCCCGGGAGCTTGGAATTGATGTGGTCATCACCGACCACCACGAGTGCAAGCAGGCCATCCCGGAGGCTGCGGCGGTGGTGGACCCCCACCGTCCCGACTGCCCCTACCCCTTCAAGGGGCTGGCCGGCGTGGGGGTGGCCCTGAAGCTGGCCATGGCGGCGGCGGGACCGGACCGGGCCGGTCTGGTGTTCCGGGAGTACGCCGATCTGGCGGCGGTGGGCACGGTGGCCGACGTGATGCCCATGACGGGTGAGAACCGGACCATCGTCCAGACCGGGCTGGCCGCCCTGGCCCACCCCAGGCGGGTGGGGCTGGCCCAGCTGATGGAGGAGGCCGGCCTGGGGGACAAGCCGGTGACCTCGGTGTCCATCGGCTACACCCTGGCTCCCCGGATCAACGCCGCGGGGCGGATGGGACAGGCCGATCTGGCCGCCGAGCTCCTCCTCACCCGGGATCCGGGCCGCGCGGCCGCCCTGGCCCAGGAGCTGTGCGCCCTGAACCGGGAGCGGCAGACCATTGAGTGTGAGATTTTCCAGGAGTGTGTGCAGCGGCTGGAGCGGCGGCCCCAGTCGGGCATCATTCTTTTGGCGGACGAGCACTGGCACCAGGGGGTGGTGGGCATTGTGGCCTCCCGCCTGACGGAGAAGTACTCCTGCCCGGCCTTTATGGTCTGCCTGGATCAGGGGATGGGCAAGGGCTCCTGCCGGTCCTGGGGCGGGGTCAACCTGTTTCACCTGTTGACCCAGTGCCAGGACCTGCTGGAGGGCTTCGGGGGCCACGCCATGGCCGCCGGCTTTACCGTCCGGGAGGAGAACATCCCCGCCCTGGAGCGCCGCCTGCGGCAGCTGGTGCTGGAGGAGCGCGCGGGAGAGGAGCTGCCCTCTCTGCTGGAGATCGACGCGGCAGTCCTGCCCCAGGAGCTCACCGTGGAGGCGGTGGAGGCCCTGGACGCCCTGGAACCCTGCGGGGCGGGCAACCCCAGGCCGGTGCTGGTGCTCACCGGGGTCCATGTGATCAGCGCCGCTCAGGTGGGCCGGGGGCGTCATTTGAAGCTGCGGCTGGAGGGGCGGGGCGTTCCGCTGGACGCCATCTTCTTCTCGGTGGATGGGAGCGAGCTGGGGCTGACCCCCGGCTGCCGGGTGGACGTAGCTTTCTACCCCCAGATCAACGACTTCCGGGGGGTGCGCTCGGTCCAGCTCCAGGTAGTGGACCTGCGCCACGCCATGACCAGGGCCCAGCTGGAGCAGTCCATCTATGAGAAGTACCGCCGGGGGGAACCCCTCTCTCCCCAGGAGGCCCAGTCCCTGCTGCCCACTCGGGCGGAATTTGTCTGCCTGTGGCGCTATCTGGAGCGCCAGTGTGCTGGGCAGACCTTCCTGGAGGACACCCTGGCCCGCATCGCCCAAAAATCCGCCCGCTCCGGCGGCCAGAGCGAGCGTCCCAACCACACCCTGGTGTGTCTGGAGGTCATGGAGGAGCGGGGCCTCATCTCCCTGGAGCGCCAGTCCGGGCGGGTGCAGATCACCCTCCACCGGCTGGAACACAAGGTGGACCTGAACGCTTCCGCCATTCTGCGCCGCCTGCGGGAGGCCATGCAGGAAACATAGCATTTAGCCGCTGTCGGCGGCTAAATTTAAGAAAAAGGTGATCGTATGGACCCAATTTTGGAACGCTATCAGGCTTTAGAGGACAAGGTGGCCTCCTATACTCCGAATCTGGACACCAAGCGCCTATATGAGGCCTTTACCTATGCGGATACTGAGCACCACGGCCAGCTGCGCAAGAGCGGCGAGCCCTATATCATCCACCCCCTGGCGGTAGCCGACATCGTGGCCGACCTGGGCCTGGACGTAGACTCGGTGATTGCCGCCCTGCTCCACGACTGCATTGAGGACACCGGCGCCACCCACGAGGAGATCGCCAAGAAATTCGGGACCTCGGTGGCCGATCTGGTGGAGGGCGTCACCAAGCTGACCCGGGTGCAGTACGTCTCCAAGGAAGAGGAGCAGATGGAGAATTTACGGAAGATGCTCATGGCCATGGCCCATGACATCCGGGTGATTCTCATTAAAATCTGCGACCGCCTCCACAACATGCGCACCATGGAGTATCAGTCCCCCAAGAAACAGCGGGAGAAGAGCCTGGAGACCATGGAGATCTATGCCCCCCTGGCCCACCGCTTAGGCATGCAGAAGCTGAAGTGGGAGCTGGAGGACCTGTCCCTGCGCTATCTGGACCCGGTGGGGTACAAGGAGATCGAGGACGAGATGGCCAAGCGCTCCGCCGCCCACGAGGAGTTTTTGGCCTCCATCCAGCTGCGCATCCAGCAGCGCATGGAGCAGGAGGGCATCCGCTGCAAGGTCTATGGGCGGGTGAAGCACACCTACTCCATCTACCGCAAAATGTTTACCCAAAACAAGACGCTGGACGAGATTTTCGACCTGTACGCCTTCCGGGTGATCGTGGACGACATCCCCGAGTGCTACAACGTCCTGGGCTGTATCCACGACATGTTCAAGCCGGTGCTGGGCCGCTTTAAGGACTATATCGGCACCCCCAAGCCCAATATGTACCAGTCCCTCCACACCACCGTCATTGGCCGGGAGGGCATCCCCTTCGAGGTGCAGATCCGCACCTGGGAGATGCACCAGACGGCGGAGTACGGCATCGCCGCCCACTGGAAGTACAAGCAGGGGATGGCCAACAAGAAGCTGGGCAGCGAGGGGGACTTCGAGTGGGTGCGCAAGCTGCTGGAGAGCCAGCAGGACACCGACGCGGAGGAGTTCGTCCGCACCCTGAAGGTGGATCTGTTCGCCGACGAGGTGTTCGTCTTCACCCCCAACGGGGATGTGAAGAGCCTGCCTGCCGGGGCTACCCCCATCGACTTTGCCTACTGCATCCACTCCGCCATCGGCAACAGCATGGTGGGAGCCCGGGTAAACGGTCGGATGGTCCCCTACGACACCCAGCTGAAAAACGGCGACATTGTGGAGGTGCTCACCTCCAAGTCCGCCAAGGGCCCCAGCCGGGACTGGCTGAAGATCGCCAAGAGCAACGAGGCCCGAAACAAGATCCGCCAGTGGTTCAAGCGGGAGCGCCGGGAGGAGAACATCGCCACCGGGCGGGCCCTGTTCGAGTCCGAGCTGAAACACGCCAAGATCCCCCTCTCCGCCATCACAGCGGAGGACGTGCTGCCCAACATTCTGCGCAAGGTGCGCTTCGGCACCCTGGACGAGCTGTACGCCTCCATTGGCTACGGGGGCACCACCGCCGTCAAGAGCGTGGCCCGGATCAAGGACGAGCTGCTGCGCCTGGGCCGCCTGAAGGCGGAGAAGGCGGCGGCCGCCGCCCGCACCACCGCCGAGAGCGTTATCGTCCCCGGCTCTACCGCCCAGGTGGACCCCCTGCAGCTGAAGGGCTCCAACAAGCACTCCGACTCAGGCATCATCGTGGAAGGGCTGGGCAACTGTCTGGTGAAGTTCGCAAAGTGCTGCACCCCCGTCCCCGGCGACCCGGTGGTGGGCTTCATCACCCGGGGCTACGGCGTGTCCGTCCACCGGGCCGACTGCCCCAACGCCGACCCGGACCGGCGCAAGCCGGAGGAGGCCTCCCGCTGGGTGCGGGTAGCTTGGGTGAGCAGCCCCCTGCCCAACTACAAGACCTCCCTGGAGCTGTCCTCCAAGGACCGGGATGGCCTGACCATCGACGTGGCTATGGCCCTGTCCGCCGCCAAGGTGAAGGTGACCGCTCTCTCCGCCCGCTCCCAGCCCGATGGACATGCCACCGTCCATATTGAGGTGGAGGTCAAGGACAAGGACGAGTTGGCCGGCGTCATCAACAAGCTCAACAACATCCAGGGCGTCTACCATGTGGCGCGGGTGTCAGGGAAATAATGAATTTTGCAGGGGGATTTCGCCGCACCCGCCTTTTAGCCTTCCCCTCGGGGGCCGACTCCCCTTGTCAAGGGGAGATGGCCGAAGGCCAGAGGGGATAGGGGAAGGTGCCCCCGAAGGGGGCGGATGAGGGGGCAGGTTTCGGATTTCCTTTTGTGGGGCGCGCCGTTTTACAGGGTTTCGCCCTGCGGGGCGAGTGACTTTCTGGACAGCCAGAAAGTCACCAAAGAACCGCTAGGGGGCGGGCGCAATCGGCGGTTCGGCAAAGCCTCCCGCCTCCATGCCGCCCGTCCCCTAGAACCCCCATTACGGGGGATACCCCTTGGGGTGGGCAAATCATTTCCGGCGCGCAAAATCTGAGTGGCCTCCGCGATTTATTCCGGGCCACTGGGCCCTGGGTTTGCAAAAATTGCCGCTGTTGCGGTTCCCTTAGTGCGCCTGGCGTTTCCGAGCCAACGATACCGGTCCGGTTTCCCACGCAGGGGCGACCCTCGCGGTCGCCCGAGATGGATATGGAATCAGGTTCCGGCCCCTCTAGCATGGGCGGCACACTGGGCCGCCCGCTTCGCTTGCTCACAACAAACCATGGGAGGATGACTCAGTATGATCATACATGGATTGGGTGTCTTATTTGCGTGGACGTGGTTTATTTGGCCGTTTGTGTTTGCCTTTTGTCTCGTATCAGCCGTTTCCCGCGCCGTTCAGGAGGCCAAGGATGAAACACCACGCAATTCTCAGGCTTATGCTTTTGCAGCCGGGCTGGCCCTGGCCGTGATGACCGGCGGATTCGTCGCTTTGATGGCATGGTAAATGAAAAGTCAATGAAGGAGCAGTGACATGAGAGCAGTAGTCACAAGAGTTTCCTCCGCCTCCGTCGCCATTGATGGAAACACGGTGGGGGCCATTGAAAAGGGATATCTGATCCTGCTGGGGGTGGGCCCCAGCGACACCGAGGCCGTGGCCGACAAGCTGGCGGAGAAAATTTGCAATCTCCGGGTGTTTGAGGACGAGAACGGCAAGATGAACCTGAATCTGGAACAGGTGGGGGGCTCCCTTCTGGTGGTGTCCCAGTTCACCCTGTACGCCGACACCTCCTCCCGCCGCCCGGGCTTTACCGGGGCCGCCAAGCCCGATCTGGCCGTCCCCCTGTACGAGCGCTTTATGGAGACCTGCCGCGCCCGGGGCTTCCGGGTGGAGCACGGGGAGTTCGGCGCGGACATGCAGGTGGCCTCCGTCAACGACGGACCAGTGACCATTTTATTTGATACGGACCATAAGTAGGGGCGCACAGTGTGCGCCTGAGAGACACCGGCCCAGGAATGCGGGCGCACAGTGTGCGCCCCTACAGGGATTTGGAGGTATTGTATATGAAGGTAAAAGTGATGCAGGTGGGCCCCATCGGCACCAACTGCTATATTTTGGAGGACGATAAGACCAACAAGGCCGCCGTCATCGACCCGGGCGACGAGGCGGACAAGATCGCCCAGGTGCTCCAGAAGGACGGGGCGGAGGTGGAGTATATTCTTCTCACCCACGGCCACTACGACCACACCACCGGGGTGCCCGATCTGAAGAAGCGCTTCCCGGACGCCCAAGTGTATATCCACCAGGCCGACGCCAACGGGGCCGGGTCCACCTTGTACCCGCTGGCCGGACAGGTGGCCGGTCTGAAGCACTACAAGGAGGGGGACACCCTCCCCCTGGGTTCCCTCACCATCCAGGTGATGGAGACCCCGGGCCACTCCCCCGGCTCCGTCACCCTGCGGGTGGGGGATGTGCTCTTTACCGGAGATACCCTGTTCTGCGGCTCCTGCGGCCGCACCGACCTGCGGGGGGGCAGCTATGAGCAGATCATGGCCTCCCTCAAGCGGCTTGGGGAGCTGGAGGGGGACTTCCATGTGTGCCCCGGGCACGACCGGACCTCCACCCTGGAGCAGGAGCGGAGGTATAATCCGTTTTTGATGGAGGCTATGAGAGGGTAAGCCTTTTTGCAGGGTTTCGCCGTCTCTCCTTATAAGCCTTCCCCTTGGGGGGAAGGTGCCCCAGTGCGCACACTGGGGCGGATGAGGGGGCAGATTTCAGATTAGGTTCGTTGTAAGCGGGGAGTTTCGCCGCCTGCGGGCGGCGACCTACTTTGCCCGCGGCGGCAAAGTAGGCAAAACGCCACCGGGGACGGCTCCAGATGAGCACTTCGTGCTCATAGTCGCCTTTCCCCGGACCCCATAACGGGGGACGCGTACCTGCTGGATTTTGCAGAATTTCCGGCGCGCAAAATCTGAGTAGCGGTCTGCAATTCCTACCGCCCCACAGGGGGCTGGCTGTTCCAAAATTGCAGTTGGTGCGGTTTACCGCCTGCGCCTGGCTTTGCCGAGCCATCGCTCCCAGTGCAAAATACGCCGTAGGGGCGACCCTTCCGGTCGCCCGCAAGCCTTCCCCCTGTCAGGGGGAAGGTGGCCCCGAAGGGGACGGATGAGGGTAACCACCGGGAATTGCCCGGCTCTTCCGTAGGGGCGGCACACCTGGGCCGCCCGCCGAACCGTTTCCACATTTTGTAGGGCGCGGTATCCTTGACGCGCCGCCCTCACCCCTCCCCCTGAAATCCCTCCAAAATCTCCCGCCGGAGGTTCAGGCCGAACAGGTAGTACGCCTGATTTTCCCAAGCCCAGTATTGATTCAGCCGGTCCTCAAAGGTAAAATACCACTGTCGGCCCATGGTCTCCTCCAGCTCCTGGGCCAGCGCGTGATATTCCTCCCGGGCCTGGACATATTCCGGGATGCTCTGGCAGAATTGGCAGATTTGTTCTGGGCTTTCTGGATTGTCAAAGAACAGAGAAGAGAACAGCTTGCTCATAAAATCGCCTCTCGAAAGATGAATTTTATATTCATATTATAGCATGAACTTCAAATTCATGTCAAGGAGAATTATGCCGAATCTTTCTGACCGACTGCGCCAGCTTCGGACCGAGCGCGGACTGACACAAAAACAAATGGCTGAATTGCTTCACCAGACGCTGCGGGCCTACCAATATTGTGAATCGGGCCATCATGTGCCAGAATACGCAAATTTGATCGCCCTGGCTGACTTTTTTGACGTGAGCCTGGATTACCTCACCGGCCGCAGCGAGACCCGGGAGCGGATGCCGTAGGACCTGCGTGGGCGGGCGGCCCAGTGTGCCGCCCCTACAAAAAATTCCCGGTGGTCACCCTCATCCGCCCCCTTCGGGGGCACCTTCCCCCTGGAAGGGGGAAGGCTTGCGGGCGGCCACATGGGGCCGCCCCTACGGCGGGAAACGGCCCCGGAGCGTTGGTTCGGCAAAGCCAGGCGCAGCGACGGGACCGCACCAGAGACAAATTTTGCACACGCAGGCCCCCTGTGGGGCCGGACGGAACTGCACCCAGGTACTCCTGGCTTTGCGCGCCGGAAATTTCGCTGAACCTCTCAGGAGGGGCCCTCGTAAACGGGGGACCGGGGGTAAGGCGAATATGAGCGCGGAGCGCTCATCCTGAGCCGTCCCCCGGCGATCCTTTGGGTACTTTCCCATCGCTGGGAAAGTACCTCGCCCCGCAGGGCGAAACTCTGTAAAATTACCTGCGGCGCGCCGAGTCGTCGCGCCCTACAGGCACTCGCTGCCGGGCGGCGGAATCCCCTTGCGTCAAATGAAAGGGCTCCTGCCAAGAAGGTAACAGCTCTCAAGAGAGCACCCTCATCCGCCCCCTTCGGGGGCACCTTCCCCCTTGAAGGGGGAAGGCTTAAAAACAAGAAGGCGGCGAAACTCCCCAAAAAACAATTCAAGTGGTACTGTTATGAAGCTGTATTTCCAAATTCAAAATTACAACTGGCAGCCGGAGCGCTACAAATACTCGGTGGAACAGATGATGCTCATGCTGTTCCCCGGGGAGCGCCCGGAGTACCCGGAGGGGTACGCCCCCTCTGACAACGAGGCGGTTTTTGCTCTGGACCGGGGCCCGGACCGGACGGTGGTGACCGCCCGGGTGACCCGCCCCGAGGGGACCGCCCAGGGAGAGACCCAGGTGGAGAGCCGCCTTTTGGACGAGGCCCCGGAGCGGGTGTATCACACCCTCCAGCACGCCCTGAAGATGTCCTTCTATCGGGCGGGGACCGCCGTGCTGGGCCAGGAGCCCCCCTGGGGGGCCCTCACCGGGGTGCGCCCGGTGAAGTTGCCCACCCGCTGCATGCTGGCGGGGGGTACGCCCGAGCAGGCCCAGTCGGAACTGGAGGAGGAATACCGGGTCTCCCCTCTCCGGGCCAAGCTGGCGGTGGACTGCGCCCAGGCCAGCCTGGCGGTGGACCGGGCAGTGCGGGAGGACCAGGTGTCCCTGTACATCGGAATCCCCTTCTGTCCCACCCGGTGCGCCTACTGCTCTTTTGTGTCCGCCGACGTGGGCCGGACCCTGAAGCTGGTGGAGCCCTATCTGGAAGCAGTGCTGGAGGAGGTGGAATATACCGGCCGGGTTTTGAAGGAGAGCGGCCTGTCCATCCACTCCCTGTATGTGGGGGGCGGCACCCCCACCACCCTGTCCGCCGGGCAGCTGGGGGCGCTGTTTTCCGCCGCCCGGGCGCATCTCCCCCTGGAAACCTGCGTAGAGTATACGGTGGAGGCGGGACGTCCCGACACCATCACCCGGGAGAAGCTGGAGGTCTTACGCCGCCAGGGGGTGGAGCGCATCTCCATCAATCCCCAGACCCTGGAGGACGGGGTGCTTGCCGCCATCGGACGGAAACACTCCGCCCGGGACATCCTGGACGCCTACGCCCTGGCCCGGGAGGTGGGCTTTGACTCCATCAATATGGACCTGATCGCCGGCCTGCCCCGGGACTCCTTTGAGGGCTTCCGCCGCTCCCTGGAGGGGGTGCTCTCCCTGGAGCCGGAGAATGTCACCGTCCACACCCTGGCCCTGAAAAAGGGTTCCCGGCTGATGGAGGAGGGCGGTGCCCTCCCCAGCGGGGAGGAGACCGCCCGCATGCTGGACTTCTCCCGGGAAACCCTGCGGGGGGCAGGTTACCTGCCCTATTACCTGTACCGTCAGAAGTACATGTCCGGCTCTCTGGAAAACGTAGGCTGGTGTCTCCCCGGCAAGGAGAGCGTCTATAATATCATTATGATGGAGGAACTGCAGACTGTGGTCTCCATCGGGGGCGGCGGGGTCACCAAGCTGGTGGACCGGAAAAACGGGCGGATCGTCCGCCTGCCCAACCCCAAGTACCCCCACGACTACCTGACCTCCCGGGACAAGATTCTGGCCCAGAAGGACGAAATCGCAGCCTTTTATCAGGACCGGACTTAGGCCCTGCTTAATGCCCAGAGCGCGGATTTGAACACAGCCGATTGACAGAAAGGAGTTTTTCCCATGGCTTACCAACTGCAGGAGATCAACCGCCGCATCCAGACGGACGTCCATGAGTTTCTGGCCGAGTGCGACGACAACTACGCCCAGCGGGTGTCCCTGGCCGCGGATAAAATCCTCACCAATCTGGAACGCAGCCCCATCGTGCTCCTCTCCGGCCCCTCCGGCTCCGGAAAGACCACCACCGCCATGAAGATCGCCGAGGAGCTCCAGCGCCGGGGGGTCAACACCCACGCGGTGGCAATGGACAACTACTTTCATACCATCAACCCCCGCACCGCCCCCCGGACCCCGGAGGGGGACATCGACTACGAATCCCCCCTGTGCCTGGATATGGAGCTGCTGGACCGGCACTTCACCGCCCTGTCCAAAGGTGAAGAGATCTGGATTCCGAAGTATGAGTTTGCCCGGCACATGCGCAACGACAGCCGGGCCACTCCTCTGAAGCTGGGCAAAAATGAGATTGTGGTGTTCGAGGGCATCCACGCCCTCAACGACGACATCGCCGGCCGCCACCCGGAGGCCACCAAGCTGTACATCTCCGCTCGTTCCAATGTGAACGAGGGCTCCGTCCTGCGCTTCAAGGGCACCTGGATGCGCCTGACCCGCCGGGCGGTGCGGGACTACAACTTCCGGGGCACCGATGTGGAGGACACCCTGGAGATGTGGGCCAATGTGCGCCGAGGGGAGAAGCTGTACATCTCCCCCTATAAGAACCGGGCGGACATCATTTTCGACTCCTCCCTCCCCTATGAGGTGTCGGTTATGAAGAACTACGCCCTCCCTCTCCTCCAGGCAGTTCCCGAGGAGAATGTGCGCCGCGCCGAGCTGCTGGAGCTCATTGAGGCCTTCCAGTACTTCGAGCCCATCGACCCGGAGCTGGTGGATAAGGACTCCCTCCTGCGGGAGTTCATCGGCGGCGGGAGCTACCACTACTCCTGAGCCAGCCACCGGGGCGGCCGCAGGCCGCCCGGACGAAGAACGAGAAACTAAGGTGATACCATGACAGGACCAACCATTTTTGACTCCCGGGACTCCCGGTATAAGGCCCCCTACGGGGCGGTGGCCTCGGGGACCAAGGTAACGCTGAACCTGCGCCCCCCGCGGGCGGAGGGCTACTCCTGGGCCCGCCTGTCCGCCCGCTTTGAATTCCGGGCGGATGAGACAGTGGAGATTCCCATGCCCTGGTCCGGCCTGGACGGAGACCGGGATGTGTTTACCTGCGTGCTGAATACCGTGGACTATGTGGGCCTGGTGTGGTATACCTTCACCCTGGAGCGGCTGGACGGCAAAAAGGGGGAGCAGCTGGGCCCCTTCCAGCTCACTGTGTACGACGGCAGCGAGGCGGTCCCTGCCTGGTTTGGGGAGGGGATGACTTATCAGATCTTCCCCGACCGGTTTCGCCGTCTCCGTGTCCCCGACCCCAAGGGAATGGTGGGGGGGCGGTGGGTCCACGCCGCCTGGCAGGACGAGCCGGAGTACCGCCCCGACCACAGCGGGGAGATCCGCAACCGGGACTTCTTCGGGGGCAGCCTGCAGGGGGTGGAGGAAAAGCTGGACTACCTCCATAGCCTGGGGGTGCGCACCCTGTACTTCTGCCCCATCTTTGAGGCGGCAGAGAACCACCGGTACGGCACCGCCGACTACCGCTCCATCGACCCCATGCTGGGGACAGAGGAGGACTTCTCCCGCCTGTGCCAAAAGGCCCACCGGCTGGGGATGCGGGTGATGCTGGACGGGGTGTTCAACCACACCGGATTTGTGAGCCGCTATTTCAACGGGGACGGCTTCTACCCGGAGCTGGGGGCCCACCAGAGCCAGGACTCCCCCTACTACTCCTGGTACAACTTCTATCAGTGGCCAGACCAGTACGAGAGCTGGTGGGGCATCTACTCCCTGCCCTCCATGAACGAGCACGACCCCGCTTACCGGGAATTCATCTTCGGCGGGGAGGACTCGGTGGTCCGGCGGTGGCTTCGGGCGGGCGCGGACGGCTGGCGGCTGGACGTGGCCGACGAGCTCCCCGACGACTTCGTGGCTGGGGTCCACGCCGCCGCCCGGGCGGAGAAACCCGACGCGGTAGTCATCGGAGAGGTGTGGGAGGACGGCTCCACCAAGGTAGCCTACGGGGTGCGCCGGAAGCACATCCTGGGCGGGCACTGCGACGGCCTGATGAACTATCCCTTCCGGGGGGCCGCCCTGGACTACCTGCGGGGGGGCGATGCGGCGGACTTCATGGAGACCATGGAGACCCTGCGGGAGAACTATCCCCCCTTCGCCTACTACTCGGCCATGAACTCCCTGGGCACCCACGACACTCCCCGTATCCTCACCCTCCTGGGGGTGGGCAGCGAGTGCCGGGAGCGCTCCCGGGAGTGGCGGGCCAGCTTCCGCATGGAGGCCGACCAGCGCCGCCGGGGCAAGGAGCTGCTGAAGCTGGGGGCCGCCCTGCTGTTCGCCTTCCCCGGCTCCCCCACCGTGTACTACGGGGACGAGGCGGGGATGGAGGGCTTTGAGGACCCCTTCAACCGCCGCACCTTCCCCTGGGGCCGGGAGGACTATGAACTGCTGGGCTGGTTCACCCGCCTGGGCCACCTGCGGCAGGAGTGCCCCGCCCTGCGGCGGGGGGATATCCGCTACCGGGCGGCCCAGGGGCCCCTGCTGGCCTTCACCCGGTCGGCGGAGGGAGAGACCATCCTGGCCGCCTTCAACACCGGAGGCGAGTCCGCTGAGCTGCGTCTGGAGGACGCCGAGCGCATCGAGCTCCTTCTGGGGTCGGCCCGGTTTCAGATCTCCGCTCAGGGGCATGTGCTCACCCTGCCTCCCCGGACCGGCAGCCTGCTGAAGCTGTCTGTGAGCGGCGATGCCCCGCAGGAGCCGGACTGAGCAGACAAAATGCAGGCCCCTTCTGGGGCGGACTGCCTGGAGGATGTCTTTCGACGTTCCAAAGCTCATTTTCCTCAAAACGAAGAGGTGCACGACCAGGGTTGTGCATCTCTTTTATTTTCCTCAGGCGCTTCCCGCTCTCCATAGTCCTGCGGAGCCCCCGGCAGACATAAAAATCTCTCCAAATGACACAGTGCGGTATTCCCATCTCCCCGGAACTTGTGGTACAATAAAAGAGACAAAATGTTATAGCCTCTTCTGGATTTTTTGTCTTTTTCGACAGTTGGAGCCGCATCCCTTGTCACACGCCAGAGGGAAACGCTGTCATTTTGGAATATGGAGGGATCAATTTCATGGAACCGAAGGAAACGTCCAAAAAACGCTTTTATCTCAAATGGCCCTGGAATGTCATCGTCTACATACTTCTGGTGGTAGTGCTGCGCATCTTTGCCATCCCCCTGATCCTCCTGATTATGTGGTGGAACAGGAGGCAGCAGCCCGACGGCCCGGAGGAGGGCTACTGCCTCCAGCGCACCCGGGGGCGGCTGACCGGACTGATCCCGGCCGCTCTCTTGGCCGTGGGCGGCGGTCTGGCCATCTGGTTCTTCGCGGTGGCCGAGACCATGCCCTATGAGGCGGAGCGGCTCAAGGAGGAGATCAGCTTCGGCTATTACCTGATCCCCGTGGTCGGGGCCGGAGCGATTCTGGTGGGGCTCTTTCTGGCCTACCGAAGTCTGCGGGACGCCCTGGTTCCAGAGAAAAGTGCCCTGGCCCGGTCCATTCGCAGCCAGCTCCCGTATCCCGAGGAGGCGCCCCCAGTCAAGGAGCTCTTTGCCATGGTGGATCAGGATTTGAAGCAAAACGGCCAGTGGTTCGGCCGGCTGGGAGTTGGCAGGGAATGGGTGTTGGGAGACGAGGTGTCCTCCATCCCCCGCATCCGGGGCGTGTTCAGCCGTGTGGAGCGACACACCCGCCATGCCGGAAAACGCACCCAGGTTACATACCTCTATGAGATCCGGATCGTGGATGACCGCCGGCAGCAGCAGGTCACCTCTCTCAAGTCAAAGCGGGAGGTGGAGGAAGCCATGGACTGCCTGCGCCAGCGTGCCCCCGCCGCAGTCTTTGGGGAATACAACTCCAGGGAGTACGACGACCTGATTTACGCCAAGGAGGAGGAGCAGCAGTACGCCCAGGAGCGCGCCTACCGGAATCGGGCGGCGCAGTTTGAGGAGCAGAACCGCCGGGAGCAGGAGCAGCGGGCTCAGAATCAGGTGCTCACCCTGCCCGACGGCTCGGTGACTTCCCGCATCACCTGGGACACCATCCATCAGCTGCTGCGGCAGCCCGATCAGACCGGAGAGACTGCTCCGTTCCAGCTGGTGCCCGGCGTCCCCTTCCAGGGGCAGGGACGCACCTTCAGCCGTCTGGTCTGCCTGGCCGGCGGCACGGCACAGCCTACCCGCATTCTGATGGAGGAGTATTCTGGTACGCCAAACGTGTCTGGGCAGTACGCCTGGGCCCGGGACCTCTCCGCCGGCGAGGCGGAGACGGTGCTGCGGGGCTGGCTGCGGGGGGAGATCCCCGCTCTGGACTGCTGGACCCACATGGAGCGCTCCGGCCGCACCTGGCAGCCGGTAATGGAGCGTCAAGGCCGGACCACCTCCCCCGCTCCGCCCCAGCCCCATCCGGACTGGCCCTGGACCCTGACCGTGGGTGGGTACGCCGGCAGCACCGCTGATCCATCCTGGCAGGACATTGATGAGGAGCTGCGGGAACTGGTCCCAGACCCGGACAGTTTTTTGATTCTGGAGCAGAAGGACCCTCAGAACCTGGAAAACTACTGGTTTATCCAGTGCGCCGTCGCCAGCCAGGGTCCGGATGCGGGCAAGTACGCGGTGGAGATCAACTGTTCTTCCCCCAATGGTTCCTGCCTGTGGGAGCGGGTGGTGCCGGATGTGCAGGAAGCCGCAAAATACTTCTCCGACGCATACGATCACAGGCCAGTGAATGTCTCTGACTTCCAGGAGGTGCAGAATGGAGCATGTGGAGAAACGCGGAGCTGAGGACCAAAAGGAGATCGGATATGATTCTTGAAACGGAACGATTGATTTTGCGGCCTTTTGCAGAGAGCGACGCAGAGGATGTATACGCATACCTGAGGGAACCGGTTGTGAACTGTTTCGCCAGCATGAGGCTGAATTCGCTTGATGCAGCGAAGGAGGAAATGAAAAAACGCAGCAGCGAAACTGAGTATTATTTTGCAATCACGCTGAAAGACTCGGGCAAAGTGATCGGCGAGATCGACGCATATCCGGAGGCAGGCGAGCCCCATGCAGATGAAACTGCCGTCCGCGACACATTCAGCCCCTGCTGGATGCTGAACGCAGATTATCAAGGGAGGGGCTATGCGTTTGAGGCTGCCCGCGCCTTCTTTGATTATCTGTTCCGCCAAAAGGACGCAAGGCGTATTTATGCCTATGTGGAGGACGATAACCAATCCAGTCAGCTGTTGTGTGAGAAGCTCGGCATGCGCCGGGAGGGCCTGTTTCAGGAATTTGTCTCCTTCGTCAACAACCCTGACGGAACACCCCGCTACGAAAACACATATCAGTACGCCATTCTGAGAAAAGAGTGGCCTGGCTTGACAACGCACAGCTAAAACACATTTCAGTCAATAAACGACTCAAAATCATCACAGGAGGACATGCCCATGGGACGTTTTTTCAGCGACAGGGTGGAGACGGCCCTGAAATACATCTACTATGACTTGGCTGCCGGCCGGGGGCGGGAGGGCTTCCAGCTGCTTCAGCAGGCGGTACAGGAGGGGGACGCGGACGCCTGCTGTCTGCTGGCCCGGTGCCTGTACGGCCCGGAGTACACCTGGCCGGGACACGGCTTCCCCGTGGATGACAGGGCTGGGGACGAGCTCATGCGCCGCTCGGTGCTGGGGGGCAGCGCCATGGGGGCGCTGCTGTCCCTGCGCAGCGGGGTGATGGACCGGCAGCTGGCCCAGGCCATGCCCCTGAGCCTCCAGGAGGCCTTTGACACCGTGCAGGACAAGGCGGAGCATGGGGAGCCTTTTTGCCAGATGCTCATCGGCAACGTGTACTTCTGGGGAGATTTTGCAGCAATCCAGGGGAGGACTCGGGAGGATTTTGACAGCGACGACGCCGTTCAGAGCTATCTGCGGGAGAACTACGCCAAGTGCGAGGACTGGCTGTGGCGTGCCTATCGGAACGGGGTCTCCCTGGCCGGCCTCAACCTGGGCAATTTTTACCGAAACGGGAAACAGGGCCTGATCTCTCCCCGGCCGGAGCAGGAGCGGGAGGTAGAGCGCTATGGGGCGGAAAAGGGCTATCCGGACGCGATGTACTTCTATGGTTACACCCTCATCAATGAAAAAAAGGATGATGAGGGGCTGCCTCTCTACCGGCGCTCGGCGGAGCTGGGGGAGCCCCGGGCCTTTTTCATGGCGGGCTGGTCCTATGAGCTGGGGAGGGGCGTGGAGAAGGACGTCCGGCGGGCTGCCGACTACTACCAGCGTGCCCTGGCCGCCCCCATCCAGTCCAAAATCGGCCCGGCCAACCGGCTGGGGGCCTTCTACTACAACGGCGATGGGGTAGAGCAGGACTATGCCAAGGCCTTCCAGCTGCTCAAGTGGGCCTATGACCAGGACACCAGCAGCAACTGGGGAGCCTACTACCTGGGGGCCTGCTGCGCCCACGGCCGGGGGACCCAGCAGGACTATGTTCAGGCCCGAAAGTTTTTGGAGATGGTGGACTGGGACAGCAGAAACGCTTTTTACCTTCTGGGATATCTCTACGCCCGGGGGCTGGGCGGCCCGGAGGACATTCCAAAGGGCGTGGAGTACCTCCAGAAGGCCGGCGACCATGCCGAGGCCAAGGAGGAGCTGCGGCGCTATAAAAAGACCTTCTTCGGCAAGTGGGTGCGGCGGTGAGTTCTCCCAGGCAGGCAGAACCGCACAGGAGCGAGAAACAGAACCATTCAATGGCCCTTCTGGGCCGCGGCGCAGGGGCGGCTTTGCCGCCCCGAGCATTGAAATCCCGGAGGGTGGAGGCCGCCTCCGGCGGCCGGAACCCAAAAAGAAAGACATGACCTTTGGTCATGTCTTTCTTTTTGGTGCGCCTGAAGGGACTCGAACCCACACGCATCGCTGCACGAGAACCTAAATCTCGCATGTCTACCAATTCCATCACAGGCGCATATAAAATTTTTCCGTTATACTTTATTTGCATATGGCATCGAGGTGCCGATTCCTCTTTATCTACATTCTTCCCAATAAGGAATCATCTTGTTTGCCACAAGACAAAATCAATCTTCTTCACATCTGTAATATCTACATCAGGGAAATTAGCATCAAATACTGCAATTTTGGATTGCGCCTCACAAGTTCGATACCAATCACAGATTTTCTGATAAGTGTCAAGGACTTTCTGAAAACGAAATTTACAAGAATAATACGGGGCTTTCAAACCAAGGTTGGAAAGCACATACTTGTCCCATACCGGCATCTCCGGACGGACAGTTGCCAATAACTTGCTGGAAAAGGAGGCGTGAATACAACCTGTTTTTTGAAATAAATACGTCAGAACTTGTTCATATGTAAGTGCAGTGTCAAACTTATGCTCTTCTAAAAAGCGATAGAAACAACTATAAAATTCTTTGGAACGTTGGCGCATCCTATAATATCCATTAAACAAACGCTGAAATTCCCGATCTTTAGATACATCCGTCTGACATAGACGAGACATAATAGAACAATACTTCTGAATGCCTATTCTTATTTTTTCCATAGATGTATCCATAAAGACCCAACTTTCACCGAGGTGACAGCACCTAAATCTCGCATGTCTACCAATTCCATCACAGGCGCATATTTCATTTGAACATGGAGCGCTGACAGGTCCACACCCGTGCGGCGGCCGCCGCTCATTTCGTATAGCATACACAAAAGTAGGAAAAAAGTCAAGGGCGGCCTCCTCCCCTTCTCTGCTTCCAGGCTTTCCCCCGATGACCGGCAGGAGGCCGCCGGCGTCCCGCTGCGCTTCTCCCCCCTTCCAGACGGTGCGATGTGTAAAAAGATTGAAATTAGGGTTGACAAACCACAGAGCAGGACGTATAATCTTCCATGAAGTTAGCGAGAGCTAATTTTCTTTTCACCGACAAGTTAGCACTTGGTAATCAAAATGCCGGTCGCTTGGCTTGATCAAATCGTGAACGGTGGTATCAGGCATGAAGTTAACAGATGCAGTAGAGGGTCAGGAATACGTCATCCGCCAAATCGACACCGACGATGAGGAGATGAACGCTTTTTTGTTCTCTCTGGGCTGCTACAGCGGTGAGAAAATCACAGTGATTTCTCACATTAAGGGAGGCTGTATTGTCGCCATCAAGGACGCGAGGTACAACTTTGACCAGCAACTGGCCGACGCGATCATCGTCTAAGCAGCAGGGCAGCTTCGCGCTGCCCTTTTCCCGGCGCATCAGTTAGCAAGAGCTAATTTATCGAAATCGGATGGGTGCATCCGAGAGGGAGTCAAATCAGCAAAACATCCATCAAGGGAGGAATCTTACATGAGAATTGCTCTGACCGGCAATCCAAACTCCGGTAAGACCACCATGTACAACGCCCTCACCGGCCGGAATGAACGGGTCGGCAACTGGGCGGGCGTCACGGTGGAGAAAAAGGAACACCCCATCAAGAAGGCCTACTACGGCGGCGAGGAGCAGCTCATCGCCGTGGACCTGCCCGGCGCCTACTCTATGTCCCCCTTCACCAGCGAGGAGAGCATCACCAGCTCCTATGTGAAGAAGGAACATCCGGATGTGATCATCAACATCGTGGACGCCACTAACCTGAGCCGCAGCCTGTTTTTCACCACCCAGCTGCTGGAGTTGGGCATCCCCGTGGTGGTGGCGCTGAACAAGAGCGACATCAACGAGAAAAAGGAGACCAAAATCGACGTGGAGGCCCTGTCCGCCAAGCTGGGCTGCCCGGTGATCCAGACGGTCTCCACCTCCAACGAGGGGCTGAAAGCTGTGGTGGAGGCCGCGGCGGCCCAGGCGGGCCGGCTGCAGGAGGCCCCCTACCGGGAGGGTGACATCGACCTGACGGACAAGAAGGTTGTGGAGACCGCCGACCGGAAGCGCTTTGATTTCGTCAACGGGATTGTGGCCCAGGTGGAAAAGCGAAAGGTGTTCACCAAGGACAAGAACAGCGGCGACTCCATCGACACCGTTCTCACCAAGCCCTGGCTGGGCATCCCCATCTTCGCCGTGGTCATGTTCCTGGTGTTCCAGATCTCCCAGGTGTGGGTAGGCCCCTACATTGCCGACGCTCTGGTAGCCCAGATCGAAAATTTCCAGGGCTGGGTGGGCGAGCTGGTGGCCGACGCCAACCCGCTGCTGTCCGCCCTGCTGGTAGACGGCATCATCGGCGGCGTGGGCGCCGTGGTAGGCTTCCTGCCCCTGGTCATGGTCATGTACTTCCTCATCGCCCTGCTGGAGGACTGCGGCTACATGTCCCGTGTGGCTGTGGTGCTGGACCCCATCTTTAAAAAGGTGGGTCTGTCCGGCAAGTCGGTGATCCCCTTTGTCATCGGCATCGGCTGCGGCATCCCCGGCGTCATGGCCTGCCGCACCATCCGCAATGAGCGGGAGCGCCGGGCCACCGCCATGCTGACCACCTTCATGCCCTGCGGCGCCAAGATCCCCGTCATCACCCTGATCGCCGGCGCGTTCTTCGACAACGCAGGCTGGGTCAGCTTCCTGATGTATGTCACCGGCATCGTCCTGATCTTCCTGGGTGCTCTGCTGGTGAATGTGGTCACCGGCTACAAGGTCCGCAAGTCCTTCTTCATCATCGAGCTGCCCGAGTACAAACTCCCCTCCCTGTGGTTCGCCTTCAAGTCCATGTGCAGCCGGGGCTGGGCCTATATCGTGAAGGCCGCCACCATCATTCTGCTGTGCAACACCGTGGTGCAGATCATGCAGACCTTCGACTGGAGCTTCCAGGTGGCTGAGACGGCCGACTCCTCCATTCTGGCCTCCATCGCCGCCCCCTTCGCCGTCCTGCTGGTGCCCATTGTGGGCGTGCTCAGCTGGCAGCTGGCCGCCGCCGCCGTCACCGGCTTCATCGCCAAAGAGAACGTGGTGGGCACCCTGGCCGTGTGTTTTGTGGGCCTTGAGAATTTCATTGACACCGACGAACTGGCCATGATGGAGGGAGCCGGTGCGGATGTAGCCGGCATCATCGCCATTACCAAGGTGGCCGCCCTGGCCTACCTCATGTTCAACCTGTATACGCCCCCCTGCTTCGCCGCCATCGGCGCCATGAATTCGGAGATGAAGAGCGGCAAATGGCTGCTGGGCGGCATCGGGCTACAGCTGTGCACCGGCTACACCGTGGCCTATCTGGTGTACACCATCGGCACGCTGATCACCGCTCCCGACCTGCTGAATGTCAGCGCCGCCATCGGCGGCCTCATCGGCATCATCGTCATGATCTCCGTTGTCGTCACACTGGCCCGCCGTGCTAACCGGCACATCCAGGAGGAGTACCGCCTGGACGCCCCTAACACGGCCGCCACTCGGTAAACCGTCATGATTGATTTCATCGTTGCGGCCATTGTCCTGGCCATTCTTGGAGGCATCCTCCTCTACCTCTATCGGGCAAAAAAGCGGGGCGAGACCTGCATCGGCTGCCCCTATGCCAAGCAGTGCGGAGGCGGAGCCTGCGGCGGACACAGCCGCCAAGCAAAAAAACACTGAGACTGTACCGGAACGGGGATGCGCGCCTTTGGGCCGCATCCCCCTCCGCACAGGGAGGAGTCTGATCCACCATGGAAAACGTCATTCTGATTGTCCTCCTGACGGCCGCCGTCGCCGTGGGGATCTGGTACACCATACGCCACTTCAAGGGAGAAGGCGGCTGCTGCGGCGGGGGAAGCTACCGGCCGCGGAAGAAAAAACTGTCCCATGTGACGGGAGAGAAAACCTTCCGGGTGGAGGGGATGCACTGCGAGCACTGCAAGGTGCGGGTGGAGGAGGCCGTCAACGACATCCACGGCGCGGCGGGCCGTGCCGACTGGAAAAGGGGCCTTCTGACAGTCCTCTACTCCCAGCCGGTGGACGACGGGCAGATCAAACAGCGGGTGGAAAAGGCCGGTTACCGGATCACCGGGGTTCTGTGACCTCCGAAGACCAGCTTCCGCCCTCCCTGCCGCCGTCCACAAAGGGCAGTTGACGTTATCTTAACAGAAAAGCCCCTGGAACGGTTCACACGAACCGTTCCAGGGGCTTTCAGCTTCGCTCAGGGACGGGAGAGGGCGGCCTTCATGTCCGCTACATAGTCCCGGATATGGGGAACCGCCTCCCGGCCATACTGCTGGGCCAGCGTAACGATGGCGGAACCCACAATCACTCCGTCGGCCGTATGGGCCAGGGCGGCCGCCTGGTCCGGAGTGGAGACGCCGAAGCCTACGGCACAGGGGAGGTCCGGGTTGGCCTCCTTGGCCAGGCGGACCATCCGTCCCACATCAGTGGTGATCTCCCCCCGCACGCCGGTCACCCCCATGGAAGAGACGCAGTAGAGGAACCCCTCCGCCTCCCGGGCAATCATAGCGATGCGTCCCTCTGAGGTGGGCGCAATGAGGGAGATGAAATCCAGGCCGTATTTCCGGCACACCGGGGCGAACTCTCCCTTCTCCTCGTAGGGCACGTCTGGGAGAATGAGTCCGTCCATGCCGGCCTCCGCCGCCGTGGAAACAAACCGCTCCGTGCCGTAGGAGAACACCACGTTGGCGTAGGTCATGAACACCATGGGGGTGGTCACATCCTTCCGCAGGCGGCGGACCATTTCAAAGATCTTGTCGGTGGTGGTCCCGGAGGCCAGTGCCCGCTGGTTGGCGGCCTGAATCACCGGCCCCTCGGCGGTGGGATCGGAGAAGGGGATGCCCAGCTCGATCAGGTCGGCCCCCGCCGCTGCCATGGCCCGGACAGCCGCCTCGGTGGTCTCCAGGTCCGGGTCCCCGCAGGTGTGAAAGGGAATAAACGCCTTCCCGTGGGAAAACGCGTCTGTGATACGGCTCATTCGGAAATCTCCTCCCCTCTGTACCGGGCGATGGCGGCGCAGTCCTTGTCCCCCCGGCCGGAAATGTTGATGACGATGATCTTGTCCTTTCCCATGGCAGGGGCCAGCTTCACGGCGTGGGCCACCGCGTGGGCCGACTCGATGGCGGGGATAATCCCCTCGGTGCGGCTCAGGTACTCAAAGGCGCTGACCGCCTCCTCGTCGGTGACCGCCACATACTCCGCCCGCCCCGTGTCGTGGAGCATGGCGTGCTCCGGGCCGATGCCCGGGTAGTCCAGACCGGCGGAGATGGAGTACACCGGAGCGATCTGGCCGAACTCATCCTGGCAGAAGTAGGACTTCATGCCGTGGAAGATACCCAGTTTTCCCGTGGCGATGGTGGCGGCGGTGTCCGGGGTGTCCACCCCCCGGCCCGCGGCCTCGCAGCCGATGAGCCGCACAGAGGGGGCCTCAATGAAGTGGTAGAAGGCCCCGATGGCGTTGGAGCCGCCCCCCACGCAGGCCAGCACCGCGTCGGGGAGCTTTCCCTCCTTCTCCTGGAGCTGCTCCTTGATCTCCTTAGAGATCACCGCCTGGAAGTCCCGGACCATGGTGGGGAAGGGGTGGGGCCCCATGACGGAGCCCAGGCAGTAGTGGGTGTCCGCGATGCGGGTGGTCCACTCCCGGAAGGCGGCGGAGCAGGCGTCCTTCAAGGTGGCGGTGCCCGAGGTCACCGGTACCACCGTGGCCCCCAGCAGCCGCATTTTGTATACATTCAGGGCCTGGCGGCGGGTGTCCTCCTCCCCCATGAACACCACGCACTCCATACCGAAGAGGGCCGCCGCCGTGGCGGTGGCCACTCCGTGCTGCCCCGCGCCCGTCTCGGCGATGAGGCGGGTCTTGCCCATCTTCTTGGCCAGCAGGGCCTGACCCAGCACGTTGTTGATCTTGTGGGCCCCGGTGTGGTTCAGGTCCTCCCGCTTCAGGTAGATCTTCGCGCCCCCCAGGTCCTCGGTCATGCGCCGGGCATAGTAGAGCCGGGAGGGCCGCCCGGCATATTCATTCAGCAGCTCCGTGAGCTCCGCCTGGAACTCCGGGTCGTCTTTGTAGTGGTTGTAGGCCTCCTCCAGCTCGTTGACCGCGTTCATCAGGGTTTCGGGGATGTACTGACCGCCGTGGATGCCAAATCGTCCCTTGGACATGTGCTCATTCCTCTCTTGCGGCGGCCACCGCCGCCTGTATTTTTGCAAAATTCTTAAAACCGTCCGTCTCCACCCCGCTGGACAGGTCCACCCCATAGGGGTGCAGGGTGCGGATGGCCGTGGGTAAATTCTCCGGGTCCAGCCCTCCCGCCAGCAGGTAGGGCCGGGGAAAGTGTCTCAGCAGGGACCAGTCGAAGGCTCTCCCGGTGCCCTGGCCGCTGTCCAATAAAATCCGGTCCGCCGGGAAGGCGATGGCCCGCTCCAGATCGGCGGGTTCGTGGACCTGAAAGGCCTTCCAGATCTCCTTTCCCGGGGCCGCCGCCCGCAGGGCGGCTGTGTAATCCTCGTCCTCGCCGCCGTGGAGCTGTGCTATGGAGATGATACCACGATTCAGCAGATCTGTCACTACCTCCACCGGCTGGTCCACAAATACCCCTACGGGGACCACCGACGGGTCCAGCTCCCGCCGCAGGGCCCGGAGCTGGTCTGGGGTGACGCTGCGGCGGCTCTTGGGAAAGTTCACCACAAAGCCGCACCAGTCGGGCTTGGCCTGATTGACATAGGCCACGTCCTGGGGGCGGCTCAGGCCGCAGATCTTGATGCGGGTCATCTGGCCGCCTCCCGGAAGGCTGCCAGCATGGCCCCCTTGTCTTTCGAGCGCATGAGGGCCTCTCCGATGAGCACCCCGTCCGCCCCCATGGAGCGCACCGCCGATATGTCCTCGGGCCGATGGACGCCGCTCTCCGCCACATACAGCACCCCGGGAGGAATCTGGTCCCGCAGCCGGGCGGCGTTGTCAAAGTTCACCGAGAAGTCCTTTAAATTCCGATTGTTCACCCCGATAATCTCCGCTCCGGCGGACACGGCGGAGGCAACCTCCTTCTCGTCGTGGGCCTCTACCAGGGCGGACAGGCCCAAGTCGTGGCAGATGGTCAGATACCGCTCCAGAGTTTTCGTGTCCAGCAGGGCGCAGATGAGCAGCACACAGTCCGCCCCCATGAGTCTCGCCTGGTAAAGCTGGTAGGGGTCCACCGTGAAGTCCTTGCGGAGCATGGGGGTGTCCACCGCCCCCCGAATCTCCCGAAAAATCTGGTCGGAGCCCAAAAACCACTTGGGCTCTGTCAGGCAGGAGATGGCGTCCGCCCCGGCGCGTTCATAGTCCCTTGCAATGTCCAGATAGGGAAATTCTTTCGCGATGACCCCCTTGGAGGGGGAGGCCTTCTTTACCTCGCAGATAAACGAGAGCTCCGGCTTTTCCAGGGCAGCCCGAAAGCGCTCTCCTCTCCCCCGCCCCAGGGCGCGGCACTGGGCCTGGAGCACGTCCAGGCTGTTCTCCGCCTGGTCCGCCGCCACCCGCTCCCGGGCGTGGTCGGCCAGCTGGTCTAAAATGGTCATGTCTGAGCCTCCTCGGGGAGATTGCTCACGGCGATGAGATTCTCCAGCGTCTCCAGTGCCCTGCCGGAGTCGATGAGCTCCCCGGCAAGGGCCACGCCGTCCTGCATGGCGTCCGCCTTGCCCCCGATGTACAGGGAGGCCCCGGCATTGAGGAGCACCGCGTCCCGTTTGGGCCCCCGCTCCGTGCCGGAGAGAATGGCCCGGACAATCTGGGCGTTCTCCGCCGGGGTGCCCCCCCGCAGCTCCTCCCGGGTACAGCGTTTCAGGCCGAAGTCCTCGGGGGCGATGGTATAGGCCCTGAACCAGCCGTCCTTGATCTCACACACGGAGGTGGGGGCACTCATGGAGATCTCGTCCAGCTTATCCTGGCCGTAGACCACCATGCCCCGCCGGACCCCCAGGTTGATGAGCACCTGGGCCAGGGGAGCCACCAGGTAGTCGTCGTACACCCCCAGCAGCTGCATGGAGGGTTTCCCTGGGTTGGTGAGGGGACCCAGGATGTTGAATACGGTGCGGAAGCCCAGCTCCTTGCGGATGGCCCCCACGTACTTCATGGAGGTGTGGTACTTCTGGGCGAAGAAGAAGCACATGCCCACTTCCTTCAGCAGCTGGATGCACCGCTGGGGGCTCTGCTGGATGTTCACCCCCAGGGCCTCCAGACAGTCCGCCGTGCCGCACTGGGAGGAGGCCGCCCGGTTGCCGTGCTTGGCCACCTTCACTCCTCCCGCCGCGGCAACCAGTCCGGAGGTGGTGGAGATGTTGAAGCTGTGGGCGTTGTCCCCGCCGGTGCCCACGATCTCGAAGACCTCCATGCCCGTGTCCACCTGGACGGCGTGGGCGCGCATGGCGGCGGCACAGCCGGCGATCTCGTCGGTGGTCTCCGCCCGGGCGCTCTTGGTGGACAGGGCGGCCAGGAAGGCGGCGTTCTGGGTGGGGGAGGTCTGGCCGCTCATGATCTCGTTCATCACGGTATAGGCCTCGTCGTAGGTCAGGTCCTCCTTGCTGACGATCTTTACAATGGCTTCCTTAATCATGACTTATCCCTCCAAAAAATTTTTTACGATTTGACGCCCCTCCGGCGTGAGAATGGACTCCGGGTGGAACTGCAATCCATAGACGGGGCGGTCCTTATATTGCACCGCCATCACCTCCCCGTCGTCGGTTCGGGCGGTGACGGTCAGGCACTCCGGCAGGGTGTCCTCCACCGCCGCCAGGGAATGATACCGGGCCGCCTGGATGGTGTCCGGCAGCCCCCGGAACAGGGGGCAGTTCAAATCCAGCGCCACCTGGGAGGACTTGCCGTGCATGAGCTCCTTGGCGTAGGACACCACGCCCCCGAAGGCCTCACAGATGGCCTGGTGTCCCAGGCACACCCCCAAAATGGGAAGCTCCTCCGAGAGCTCCCGAATGGCCGCCTCACACACCCCGGCGTCCGCCGGGCGGCCGGGGCCGGGGGATACAATTAAATGGCTTGGGGCTTTTTCCCGGATGTCCGCCACCGTCACCTGGTCATTGCGCACCACCTGGATGTCCGGGCTGAGGCTCCCCACCAGCTGGTACAGGTTGTAGGAAAAGCTGTCATAGTTGTCGATGAGCAGAATCATAGGTCCCTCTCTTTCTGGGCCAGCTCCAGGGCCCGGACCACGGCTTTTGCCTTGTTGATGCACTCCTGGTACTCCTTCTCCGGCTCCGAGTCGGCCACAATGCCCGCTCCGGAGCGGATGAACACCTTCCCATTTTTTGCGAAGGCCAGGCGGATGGCGATGCAGGCGTCCAGGTTGCCGGTAAAGTCCAGGTAGCCGATGGCCCCGCCGTACACCCCCCGCTTGTTGTGTTCCAGCTGGTCGATGATCTCCGCCGCCCGCAGCTTTGGGGCTCCCGACAAAGTGCCCGCCGGGAGAATGGCGTCGATGGCGTCCACCGCGTCGCAGTCCTCCCGCAGCTCCCCCCGGACGGTGGAGCCGATGTGCATGACGTGGGAGAAGCGCTCGATGGCCAGGTACTTCTCCACCTGTACGGAGCCGAAGCGGCTGATCTTCCCGATGTCGTTCCGCCCCAGGTCCACCAGCATGTTGTGTTCGGCCAGCTCCTTTTCGTCCGACAGGAGTTCTTCTTCCAGCCGCTTATCCTCCTCCGCTGTCCTTCCCCGGGGCCGGGTACCCGCCAGGGGGAAGGTGTGGAGCACCCCGTCCTCCAGCTTCACCAATGTCTCGGGAGACGCCCCGGCCAGCTCCATGTCGTCGCTGGTGAAGTAGAACAGGTAGGGGGAGGGATTGATGGTGCGCAGGATGCGGTACACGTCCAGCAATGACCCCTCAAACCCGGCCTCCAGCCGGTTGGACAGCACCACCTGGAAGATATCCCCCTCCCGGATATAGTGCTTGGCCTGCTCCACCATGGAGCAGAACTGCTCCCGGCTGAACAGGGCCTCCACCGGCGTGGTGAGCCAGGCCGGCAGCCGGGGGGCGGGGGCCCCGTGGCGGAGGAGCTCGGCCATCCGGTCCAGCTGGGCGCAGGCGGCGGGGTAGGTCTCATCCAGGTCGGAGGCGTCCGCGTTGGTGATCAGGATGAGCTTCTGCCGGAAGTTGTCAAAGGCGATGACGCTGCGGAACAGCATCAGATCCATATCCTTGAACTTCTCCTGGTCCTCCCCCGTGAGGCGGAGGGTTGGCTCGGCGTACTTCATGTAGTCATAGGAGAAGTAGCCCACCAGTCCGCCGGTGAAGGGGGGCTGGCCGGGGATCTTGGGGCTTTTGTGTTCGGAGAGAATCTGCCGCAGGGCCTCCCCCGGGCGCTGAATGCGGCTGGAGGTCCGCTCCCCGTCCCGGAGCTGCACCACCCCGTCCTTGGCCGTGATTTCCAGCTCGGGCTCAAACCCCAGGAAGGTCCAGCGGCCCCAGCCCTCCTGGTCGGCGGCGGACTCCAGCAGAAAGCAGTGGTTGTCCCGGGCCCGGAGAATGCGCAGGGCCTGGATGGGGGTGAGGAAGTCGCTGAGCAGCTCCCGGGCCACCGGAATCTCCCGGTAAGGTCCGGAGGCGGCCAGGGTTCTGGCCTCCTTCAACGTGGGATAGTACATGGAAAGACCTCCTTTTTTCCGGGACGAAATGCAAAAACGCCCGTCCCTGACAATTTGTCAAGGACGGGCGTATCCTTACGCTCGCGGTGCCACCTTGCTTCACGGCCCTTCCACCGGCCGTGCCCTTAGCGGAGTACCAACATACCCCCGGCAACTGACGTATGCCCACACGTCGCAGAATACTCGGCCGGAACTCCGGCCTTTGACTGCGCCCTCAGCGGTCCATTTGACAGTTCGTTTCTTACCCAGCTCTCAGCTCCCCGGGCTCTCTGTAAAGGCGTGACTGCCGTTATCTCCGCTTCAACGGTTTAATTTTCTGTATCATACACAATTTCCCCCGCCCTGTCAACCCCCGCCGCAATTTTTTGATCAAACAAAACGACAGTTTTATTCTAATCCTTTCTGAAAAATATTTTCTGGATGAAGAAATCGAATTTTCTGAAAATTCCCTGAAACAGAAGGGTTCGTCGGAACTTGTCGAAACTTTTTATTCCATTTTTTGGCAAAAACGCCTTGCATATCCTGTCTGATTATGATACATTTTACTTGGCCGCTCCGGGCGTATCCGGCGGGCCGGTCATATCATTCCAGGAGGAGAAGAGCAAATATGGAGTATGCCAAACGACTGCTGGTAGCGGACACCAGCGACGAATTCCGGCGCCATCTGATCGAGGCGCTTCAAAACGAATCGGACATGGAAGTAGTGGGCGAGACGGGCGACGGCCAGCAGCTGCTGGAGATGGTTCGAACCCTCCAGCCCGACGCAGTGGTCATGGAGATGGTGCTCTCCAGCATGGACGGGATCGAAGTGCTGGAGCAGCTGCGGGAGCTTCCCCCGGAGCACCGTCCCCGGATTCTGGTGCTGTCCAGCTACATCCACGGGGCCATCGCCGACCTGGCCGCCGCCAATGGGGCCGACCACTTCATGGTCAAGCCCTGCAAATTCAGCACCATCTGCGCCCGCATCCGGCAGCTCACCACTTTTGACGCCATGGAGGAGGACAAGAGCCGCTCCCACAGTCTGGAGACCCTGGTCACCTCCATTATCCATGAGGTGGGCGTCCCCGCCCATATCAAAGGCTACCAGTATCTCCGGGAGGCCATCCTCATCGCCGTGGACGACATGGAGGTCATCAACGCGGTGACCAAGGTTCTCTATCCCGAGGTTGCCAAGCGCTTCGGCACCACCGCCTCCCGGGTGGAGCGGGCCATCCGCCACGCCATCGAGGTGGCCTGGGACCGGGGCGACCTGGAGACCCTTCAAAAATACTTCGGTTACACCGTCTCCAACGTGAAAGGAAAACCCACCAACAGCGAGTTCATCGCCATGATCGCCGACCGGCTCCAGCTCCAGCAGCGGGAGGGTTGAGCGCACCCCCGTTCCCCCAGCCACCCCGCGGAACCCCCGCGCACGCACCAGAAAAGAGGATAATTTGTACCAGGAATTCTAAGAGGCGGACCAGAGAACAGCGTTCAGGTCCGCCTTGTTTTTTTCGCCCGTTTCCTCTATAATAAAAGCCGATCCATCTTTTTAGACCCTGTAAAAGCAAGGAGGCGCATCATCACTATGACCATTCAGTACACGCCCCGGGGCGTCTGCTCCCGGGCCTTTACCATTCAGGTGGAGGACGGCGTCATCCAGTCCGTCCAGGTCGTCGGCGGCTGTCATGGCAACCTGCAGGGCATCTCCAGCCTGCTGCGGGGAATGCCGGTGGACGAGGCCGTCCGGCGGATGGAGGGCATCCGGTGCGGAAACAAGCCCACCTCCTGCCCGGATCAAATCGCCCAGGCCCTGAAAACGGCTCAGCAGTAAAACACAGCCACCGGCAACGCCGGTGGCTGTGTTGCAGACTGTCAAAAAAGTGGCAAAGTCACTTTTTTGAATGGGGCTGCACGAAATTTCAACCTCGATTTCTTGCGAAATTGTCGGTCAAAATTTCGTGAGAGGTGTCATTTCCGAGGCACATGTCCTCGAAAATGACGAGATTAGATCTTATTCCGTCGTCTGCGGACGACGGAACTCCTTGCAGGAGGGCTTTTTTGACAAGCTGAAACACAGCCACCGGCAACGCCGGTGGCTGTGTTGTTCTTTTATCTTCTGCGGCGTCCGCTGTAGTGGCCCCGCCGGCCCGCGCCCATGCCTACGCCGGAGCGGTAGCGCCGGCGCTTCCGGAACACCAGCACCCGCAGCAGGACGATCACCACGATGACCAGCACCACCACCAGGAGCAGGCGCACCCCCGCATTCTGGAAGAAGGTCTCCACCTGGTGCTTGTAATAGAGGAAATCCGAGCGCTCCACCGCCGTGTCCGCCACCAGGTCCAGCCGGCCGTATTCCGTCCCGTCATAGCGGATGGTCAGGATGCCCAGCACCTGGCCCGCCTCCACGGGGGCGTCCACGCTCTCGCTGAATAAGGAGGGAACCATCTCCACCTGCTCCAGGTCGATGTCCTTGGGCAGGGTCCGGGTGATGGAGCCCAGAGGCTTTACGTTTACCTCGTCCGCCTGGGTGGACAGGTTCACCTTCACTTTGGTCACCAGGGTCTCGTCCGGAGACAGGGTGACTCGCTGAAAGTTATCAAAGCCCCAGTTCAGCAGCTTGATGGTCTCGCTGAACTGGCGGGCGTCCGTGCTGCCGTCCACCTGCTTCACCTCTTCCGCCCCCAGGATGACGGAGATCAGGTACATATCCCCCTTTCGGGCGGTCTCCACCAGGCAGTTGCCCGCCTCGTCGGTGGTGCCCGTCTTGCCTCCGGTGCCCGGGCCGTACAGATATTGGGTGTAGGTCCAGTTGGAGGTGAGGGCGTTGGTGTTGCGGATGATCCGCTCCTCCGACACACCGTTGGCGGGAAGGGTGTAGTTGGGGCTGGTGAGGATGGTCTGGAACAGGTCGTACTCCATGGCCGCCTTCATAAAGCGGGTGATGTCGTAGGCGGTGGTATAGTGGTTGTCGTCGTGGTAGCCGTGGGGATTTGCGAAGTGGGTCCCCTCACAGCCCAGCTCCTCCGCCCGCTGGTTCATGTGCTCCACAAATGCCTCCACGCTCCCGTCCACCGCAATGGCCAGGATCTGGGCCACCTCGTTGCCCGAGGGGAGGAGCAGGCAGTACAGGTACTGCTCCAGGGTGTAGGTATCTCCCACCTGAATTTTGGCGGTGGAGCTGCCCTCGGGCACCTCCAGGGCCTCCGCCGTGGCGGTGATGGGGGTGTCCAGGGTCAGCTGCCCCGCGTCCACCGCCTCCAGCACCAGCAGGGCGGTCATCACCTTGGTGATGCTGGCGGGGTACACCTTGTCATAGGCCCCCTTGTCATAGAGCACCTCGTCGTAGGTGGCGTCGATGAGGATAGCGTTGCGGCAGGTGAGGCCCGGGTCCTCCACCGCGGCGGCGGACATGGGCAGGAACAGGGCGGCCAGAAGGATCACCGCCGCCAGAAGGCTGGGAAAACGGCATTTTTTCATTGGGCAATTCTCCATATGTATGATATAATAGAAAAGAATCTCCGGCACACCGCCGGGATCAATATTCTGTAAACCTCATTATAGCAAACCGAATCCATCCCCGCAAGCACCAGGAGGGAGAAAAATGGCTGGAATTTCCCGGTTTGAAAAAGGAGTGCTTCTCCTCACCGCCGGTTTCGTGCTGTTCACCGGCGGCTGGTTCCTGGCCGGGCAGAATACTTCCGAGCCCTACACCGTCACGGTATCCGCCCCGCAGGAGCCCTCCGCCCCGGACCCGGCCCTTGAGGAGGCCCCCGCCGAGGGGGAGCGCCCGGACAGTCTGCTGCCCGACGAGGTCATCGACCTGAACGCCGCCGACGCCTATGACCTGGACCGGCTGCCCGGCATCGGCCCCGCCAAGGCGGAGGCCATTCTGGCCTACCGTGAGGAGCACGGCCCCTTTCAGAGCGTGGACGACCTGCTCTCTGTCTCCGGCATCGGGGAGGTCACGCTGGAGAACCTGCGGCCCTATGTGGCGGCGGGGGGCGCGGCAGAGACAGCGGAGGCAACGGGCGGGTAATACCCGCCCCTACGGGCAGTCCCACCTTTTATGTAGGGGCGGCTGTCAGCCGCCCGAGGGCCGGTTCTAGGTAACCGCCTAAAGAAAGCAAGGAGTTTTATATCATGGCAAAAATACTAGTCGTAGATGACGAGAAGGTCCTGGTCAAGGGAATTACCTTCAATTTGAAAAACGAGGGCTATCAGGTGGAGACCGGCTACGACGGCGAGGAAGCGGTGGAGCTGGCCCGGGAGGGGAATTTCGACCTGATCATTCTGGACCTGATGATGCCCAAGATCGACGGGCTCCAGGCCTGCATGCGCATCCGGGAGTTCTCTAACGTGCCCATCATCATGCTCACCGCCCGCAGCGAGGACACGGACAAGATCATCGGCTTTGAGTGCGGGGCGGACGACTATATCACCAAGCCCTTCAACATTCTGGAGCTGAAGGCCCGGGTACGGGCCCTGCTGCGCCGCTCCGGAGCAGCGGGCCAGCGCCAGGCGGGGCGGGGCGCCCTCACCGTGGGCCACATCCGCCTGGACCCCAGCGAGCGCTCCGCCTGGAAGGACGGCAAGCCGGTGGATTTGACCGCCAAGGAGTTCGACCTGATGGAGCTGCTGATGCGCAACCCCGGCCGGGTGTACAGCCGGGAGAACCTGCTCAATGTGGTATGGGGCTATGAGTATATCGGGGACTACCGTACGGTGGACGTGCACATCCGCCGCCTGCGGGAAAAGCTGGAGCTGGACCCGGCCAATCCGGAATACATCCGCACCAAGTGGGGGGTGGGCTACTACCTGAGCAGTCAGGGGAGCTCCTCCGGCTCTTCCGGCCGGTGACCACCTGTTCCAAGAGAGGATGAGACACGCCATGCCGGAACCGTCGGCCAAATCCAAGGAAAAACAGAAGATCCCCTTTTTCTCCCGCCTCCAGGTCAAGTACGCCCTGAGCTACCTGGCCCTGCTGGCGATGGTGCTGGTTCTGCTGAACACCTACCCCCTGATCGCCTCCCAGAATCTGCTGATCTCCTCCAAGGAGGACTCCCTGCGCAGTCAGATCGCGGTCATGTCCTCCGCCCTCATGGAGTTGGAGACCCTCTCTGCCGACCAGGTGGCCCGGGTGATGAACATGCTGGACAACATGGGACTGGAGCGCATTCTGGTCACCGACCCCTCGGGGCTGATCCTGTACGACAGCCTCACCCAGGGCCAGGAGAGCGAGGGGGATGCGTCCTCCGCCCAGTCCCCTCCGGACGCCGGCGGAGGCGCCGCCTCCGCCCAGCCGTCCTATCAGTACGCCCTGTTTCAGGAGGTGGCCCTGGCCCTCCAGGGGAACGACGTGCTCTACACCCACTATGAGGACGGGGTGTTTCTCTCCACTGCCGCCGCCCCCATTTTGTACCGGGGCATGACCATCGGAGGCATCTACATCTGCGACTGGGACAACACCCAGGGGACGCTGCTCATGAGCCTGCAGCAGAACCTGCGCACCATCTCCCTGGTGCTGATGGTCATTGCCCTGCTGGTCAGCTTCTTCTTCTCCAAGGTGCTCACCTCCCGCATCGGGGCCCTGCTCCGGGCCATCCGCATCGTGGGCGAGGGGGAGTACGGCCACCGGCTCCAGCCGGCGGGAAAGGACGAGCTGGCCCATCTGGCGGAGGAGTTCAACCAGCTCACCGACCGCCTTCAAACCACCGAGGAGGTCCGCCGCCGCTTTGTCTCCGACGCCTCCCACGAGCTGAAGACCCCCCTGGCCTCCATCCGCCTGCTGGCCGACTCCATCCTCCAGAACCAGGAGATGGACCGGGAAACTGTCCAGGACTTTGTCAGCGACATCGGGGAGGAGGCCGAGCGCCTCACCCGCATCACCGAGCATCTGCTGTCCCTCACCCGGCTGGACAGCCTGCCGGTGGGCGAGACCTATATTGTGGACCTGTCCGCCGTGGGCCGCAGGGCGGTCTCCATGCTCCTGCCGGTGGCCGACGCCGCCCAGGTGACCATCGAGACCACCTGGAAGAGCGGCTGCACCCTCCGGTGCACCGAGGACGACCTGTATCAGATCTGCTTCAACCTGATTGAAAACGCCGTCAAATATAACTTCCCCGGGGGCAAGGTGTTCGTCTCCACCCGCCGGAACGGGGACCAGGTGCTCTTTGAGGTGGCGGACACGGGCATTGGCATCCCGGAGGAGGAGCTGCCCAAGGTGTTCAACCGCTTCTACCGGGTGGACAAGGCCCGCTCCCGGGCGGCGGGGGGCACCGGCCTGGGGCTGTCCATCGTGCGGGACACGGTGCGCCGCCACGGGGGCTGGGTCACCGCCCAGCGCCGGGAGCCCGAGGGCAGCGTGTTCACTGTGGGCTTCCCCTGTGAGACGCCTGAGGTGGGAGGTGAGGACCTGTGAAGCGTCTGCTGCTGTCCCTGGCGGTATCCCTCGCCCTCCTGCTGCCCGGCTGCGGCGCCGGGGGAGAGAATTCGGGGGTGCTGCTGTATTTCTGCACCGACCCCAATGACCACAGCCAGCTCCATGGCCCCGCCATCCAGAGCCAGCCCTACCTGGGCCCCTCCGGCCCCGGGGTGGAGGAGCTGGTGAACGCTCTGCTGGCCGGCCCCACCCAGGGCGGCCTGGTCTCCCCCTTCCCTCAGGGGCTCTCCCTCCAGAGCTGGGAGCTGGAGGACGGGCTGCTCACTCTGAACTTTTCCGAGCAGTACGGCGGGCTGGCAGACATCTCCCTCACCCTGGCCGACTACTGTCTGGTGCTCACCCTCAGCCAGGTGGAGGGGGTGGACACCGTCCAGATTCAGTCCGCCGGGCACACCTACCACTCCCGCAGCCACCAGACTATGAAGGCGGACGAGGTGCTCACCGACCAGAGCCTGCCCGAGGAGGTCCTGCAGTCCAGCGGCGAGGAAAATTAGGCCCTCTCCCCACACTCCAGCACGTCCAGCATCAGCCGGGCTCCCAGATAGAAGCCCCGCTGGAACAGAAGCTTTCCGGAGAGCTCCTCCATGTCGCTGTTCAGCTGCCCGAAGCGGTCGGCGAAGTCGATTCCAAAGGCCTGCTGAATCTGTTCATACATGGGGTATGCCTGATTATTCAGGTCCTTACACTGGGGGGAGATTTGGAATATTTCCTCATATTCCAGTTCAAAAATTTCAGATAACATTTCATTCATCATTAAAATCTCCAAAATTCCATTTTTACAGAACTTTTGACAAATCAAGTATATTCGTTTAAAATTCCTTTGTCAAGAGGTGTTTTATGTTTTCACGAACCTTATTTGGTCAGAGACTGCGAAAGCTCCGAAAACAGTGCGGAGAGACTCAAAGCGACTTGGGCGAACTGCTCCTGGTCAAAAAAAGCCAGATCAGTGAACTGGAGCAGGGGAATGTATCCACTACTCCGGAAAAAATTGTGATCATCTGCACCCACTACCACGTGTCCGCCGACTACCTCCTGGGTCTCACCGACGACCCGGAGCCCCGGTGGAGCGGAGAATAATTTGTTGGACGCTTCCCTGTCCTCGGATGGGGGAGCGTCTTTTTTCGGGGCGTTTCGCCGCCTGCTCTTTTTTAGCCTTCCCCCTGGGGGGAAGGTGCCCCCGAAGGGGGCGGATGAGGGGTCAGTTTAAAGAGCAAGCATCGTTAGAAGAATACCGTAGGGCGGGGGCTTGCCCCCGCCGCCTGTTTATTCAGCGGCCGCAGGGGGAATTTCGCCGCCTGCGGGCGGCGAGTGACTTTCTGGACGGCCAGAAAGTCACCAAAGAGCCGCTAGGGGGCGGGCGCAATCGGCAGGTTCGGCAAAGCCTCCCTGCCTCCATGCCGCCCGCCCCCTAGAACCCCCATTACGGGGGACGCGTACCTGCAAGGCGGCAAAAAATTTCCGGCGCGCAAAATCTGAGTGGCGATTTGCGTTTCCTCCCGGGCCGCTGGGCCCTGGGTTTGCAAAAATTGCCGCTGGTGCGGTTCCACACCTGCGCCTGGGTTTCCCGAACCAACGCTCCCGGTAGGTATGCTGTCGGGCCGGTCTGGGACCGGCCCCTACGTGAAAAGGGAGCGGCTTCTATATCCGCTGTAGGGGCGGCTATCAGCCGCCTGCAAGCCTTCCCCCTGGGGGGAAGGTGCCCCAGTGCGCACACTGGGGCGGATGAGGGGGCAATGATAGAACGCTTTTTTGTGTAGGGCGCGACGACCTCGGCGCGCCGCGTATGCGGGCCGGCCAGTGTCCGGCCCCTACGATAAAAAGGGATGGCTTCAGGATACATGCAGGGGCGGCACACCGGGCCGCCCGGCTTCCATGGATCGGCGGGAGGCCCAAGGGCCTCCCCTACCCAACCCTGGAAGAATTTCTTGAAAACCGTAGGGGAAGGGACGACTCCCCTTATCAAGGGGAGATGTCGAGCGCAGCGAGACAGAGGGGATAGGGATTTGCCCCTCCCGCCGCACTCGGAAATTTATCCGTTAACCAGCGGGCCGGTCTAGGACCGGCCCCTACGAATAGAAGGGACACTTTCAGATTTGCCGTAGGGGCGGGTCCATGACCCGCCCGCAAGCCTTCCCCCTTCCAGGGGGAAGGTGCCGAGCGAAGCGAGGCGGATGAGGGAAACGGTTCTGATGATCAGGGCAATCCGTTTAAACCGTAGGGGCGGCACACTGGGCCGCCCGGCTCCCATGGGTTCGGATGCCCGTAGGGCGCGACCTCCCGGACGCGCCGTTTCGGTCACTCACAAAACGCCATAGGGGCCGCCCGCAATCCCTCCCCCTACTGATACGGACGAGGATTCCCCCTTGAGACGCCCCCACGTCTTTCCCCCAAAAACAAAAACGCCGGACGGCTCTTTTTAGAGGCCGTCCGGCGCTGTTTGATGGGTGCGGTTATTTCTCCCGCCCGGAGAAAAACAGGATGAACACGATGGCACACACCGCCATGAGATAGCAGTAGAACATATAGGGCACAATTTCCAGCGCGGCCACCCCGGTTCCGGCGGAGGCGTACAGCAACTGGGCCCCGTAGGGCAGGATGCCCTGCATCACCGAGGCGAAGATGTCCAGCAGAGAGGCGGACCGGCGGGCGTCGATATGGTACTCCTCACTGATCTCCTTGGCAATGGCGCCGGACATGACGATGGCCACGGTGTTGTTGGCGGTAGCCACGTCCACGGCGGCCACCAGACCGGCGATACCCAGCTGGGCCCCCTTCTTGGACTTGACCCGGCGGTGGATAAACTCAATGAGCCACTGGATGCCCCCGTGCTCCTTCACCAGGGCCCCGATGCAGGCCACAATGATGGAGATGACGGTGATATCGTACATGGAGGTAACGCCAGTTCCCATGACGGCAAACACCTGGGTCCAGGCAAAGGCCCCGGAGGCCACACCCACCACCAGGCTCAGGGCGGTGCCCAGCATGAGGATGACGAACACGTTCACCCCGATAAGGGCGCCCACCAGCACCACCAGATAGGGCAGCACCTTCCAGAAGCTGTACGCCTCTACCTCCACCTGGCCGCTGCCGCCCCAGGTGAGGGCCACGAAGATCAGCAGGGTAATAATGGCGGCGGGGAGGACGATGAGGAAGTTCATGCGGAATTTATCCTTCATCTCGCACCCCTGGGTGCGCACGGCGGCGATGGTGGTGTCGGAGATCATGGACAGATTGTCTCCGAACATGGCCCCGCACACCACGGCGGCGATGCACAGTACAATGTCAAAGCCGGTGGCCTCACTCATAGACACGGCAAAGGGGGCCAGGGCGGACACAGTACCCACCGAGGTACCCATGGACACGGACACGAAGCAGGCAATGAGAAACAGGCCGGCCACGGCAAACTGGCTGGGGAGAAAATCCAGGAACAGGAACACGGTGCTGTCCGCGCCTCCGGCGGCGGAGATGGCCCCGGAGAAGGCGCCGGCGGCCAGGAACACCAGGCACATGGTCAGGATATTCTCGTCGGCCACCCCGTTGGCCATCACCTTCAGCTTGGCATTGAAGTCCAGCTTGCGATTCTGGAAGCAGGCCACCGCCAGGGCAATCAAAAAGATCACGATGGCCGGGGTCTGATAGAACCCCTGCTCGATGTTCAGTCCATACTCAAATAAAAGCCCGCACCCCAGGTAAAGCACCAAAAAGACGATGATGGGGAGCAGGGCGATGGGATTGCTCCGAACAGAGCGCTGGTTTTCATCCATCCCGAAATCCTTCCTCTCTCAACATAAAATAGACCCATGCAGTACCTTTTATCATACGAAAAATAGTCCCCGGTGTCAATGAAAAACCAGGTTTTCCTGGAAAAAACAGACCGGGAACCGGAACCAGGTCCGCCGCATAGTCTGTAACAGGGCACAGGCCGCAGAGAGGAGGCGCTGCTTTGGTACCCATCGAGAGGTGGATTTTGACAAAAAGCGACTGTTATCAGGCCGGCCGGACCATCGTCCCCCGGGGGATCATGGTCCACTCCACCGGCGTGGCGCAGCCCGACCCGGAGGCGTTCTGCCGCCAGTGGGACCGCCCCGGTGTGGACGCCTGCGTCCACGCCTTTGTGGCGGAGGACCGGATCGTCCAGACTTTGCCCTGGAACTGGCGGGGCTGGCACGCGGGCAGGGGGACACTGGGAAGCGCCAACAACACCCACATCTCTTTTGAGTGCTGCGAACCGGCGGGCCACACCTATCAGGGCGGGACCATGGTGGGATACGACCCGGGAAAAAACCAGAGGTATTTTGAGAAAATCTATGAAAACGCCGTGGACCTGTGCGCCAGGCTGTGCAGGGACTACGCCCTGGACCCCCTGGAGCCAGGGGTGGTGCTCTGCCACGCGGAGGGCTTCCAGCAGGGAATCGCCAGTAACCACGCCGACGTGCTCCACTGGTGGCCCAGGCACGGGGTGGACATGGATGACTTTCGCCGGGCGGTACGGGACCGGCTGGAGGAACAGGAGGAGGACGCCGTGACACAGGAACAGTTCAACGCCATGCTGGAGGAGGCCCTGAGACAGCGGGAGCAGCTGCCCCCCAGCGGCTGGTCCCAGGAGGCCAGAGCCTGGGCGGAGGGGGCCGGCATTGTGACCGGCAGTCCCGACGGAGCAAAGCGGTACCGGGCCTTTGCCACCCGGGAGGAGACCGTCCAGATGCTCCACGCGGTCTTTGGGCAAACGCCGTAAAAAAGATTTCCTCGAACTCAGGCGAATTTTGTTCCACAGAGGCCTGTTGACGCGCAAAAACTCCGTCCCGCTGTGCGGGACGGAGCTTTTCTTTACGGTCTTGCTGGGGCCGCCCGTCCGGCAGACTCAGCCGCCCCCAGAGGGCTGCCGTTTACTCCTCCACCGGCAGCAGCTTCTTCCGCCGGGTGAGGAACAAGGTCAGGGTGGTGGCGCTGGCCAGAACGTCCGCGATGGGCTCGGCGGCGTAGATGCCGAAGACGCTCCCGGTGACTCGGGGCAGGATCAGGGCCAGGGGCACCAGCAGGATCACCTTCCGCAGCAGGGCCAGGAACAGGCTGGTCCGGGCCTGCCCCAGGGCCATGAAGGTGGTCTGACAGGCCATCTGCGCCCCAAAGGCCCAGATGCCGCCGAAAAACAGAGGCATCACCTGGGAGACCAGGCCGATCAGCTCAGGCTGGGGAGTAAAGATCCGGGCCAGCAGGCCGGGGAAGACTGCGATGACCAAAAAGGCGGCGCAGGTCACGGACAAGGTGATGGTGAGCAGCCGTTTGAACGTCTGGCGCACCCGCCGGAAGTTCTGTGCCCCGTAGTTGTAGCTCATAATGGGCTGGGTGCCCTGGGTGATGCCCTGAACGGGCATGACGATCATCTGCATGATGGACTGCATAATGGTGATGGAGCCCACATACAGGTCCCCGCCGTAGGTCTGCATTCCTGTGTTGAGCACCACGGTTACCAGGCTCTCGGTGGACTGCATAATGAAGGGGGCCACGCCCAGACCGGCGATGCGGCCGATGATGCGCTTGTTGGGGATCAAAAACACCCGGTGCAGGCGCAGGCTGCTGCGGCGGCTGCACAGGAAGGCCACCACCCAGGCGGCGCTCACCGCCTGAGACAGAATGGTGGCCAGAGCGGCGCCCCGGACGCCCATGCCCAGAACAAAGATGAAGATGGGGTCCAGGACGATGTTCAAAATGGCCCCGATGAGCACGCTGAGCATGGCGGTGGTGGCCCTCCCCTGGGCGCTGATGAAGGGGTTGAGGCCCAGGGCCAGCTGGACAAAGACGGTGCCCAGCAGATAAATGCCGATATACTCTTTGGCGTAGCCGATGGTGGCGTCGGACGCACCGAAGGCGTACAGGATGGGCTCCTGAAAGATGCTGAATCCCGCGGTCAAGACCACTGCCGCGCACAGCAGCATGGTGAGGGAGTTACCCAGGATGCGCTGTGCCTCCACCCTCCGCTTCGCTCCCAACTGGATGGCGGCCAGAGGCGCGCCCCCCTGCCCCGCAAAGGCGGCAAAGGCGGAGATCAGGGTGATGATCGGGAACGTGACTCCCACGCCGGTGAGGGCCACGTCCCCGATCTCCGGGATGTGGCCGATATAGATGCGGTCCACAATGTTATAGAGCATGTTGATGATTTGAGCCGCGACAGAGGGCACCGCCAGCTTCAAAATCAATTTCCCAATGGGGGCGGTGGCCAGGATCTCGTCGCTGTGCCGGGTCTGTTCCACAGGGTACCACTTCCTTTTCTGCGTAAAGAGTAGTATAGCACGTTCCTCCCATTTTGGAAAGACGGTCTTTGCCTCCTTTCCCGCCCGACGCCCCTCTTTTTTCGTAAAAATGACGGAAATCTGCTGGAAATTTTCGGCCATCTGTGGTACACTTACCCCAACAGCAAAGCTCCAGCGAATCTTCATGTACACACAGGAGGTCATTCAGTATGTCTTATCGGGAGAATTACGAGAAATGGTTGCACAGTCCCGCCCTCTCCGCGGCAGAGAAGGCGGAGCTGGAGTCCATCCAGGGGGACGAGAAGGAGATCGAGAGCCGCTTTTTTGACCAGCTGTCCTTCGGCACCGCCGGCCTGCGGGGCACCATGGGTGTGGGCCTGTACCGGATGAACGTCCATGTGGTCCGCCACGCCACTCAGGCCTTTGCCCAGGTCATCCTGGAGGAGGGGGCCGAAGCCGCCGCCCGGGGCGTGGCCGTGTGCTTCGACTGCCGGAACAACTCGGACGTCTTTGCCCGGGAGGCCGCCTGCGTCATGGCCGCCAACGGCATCCCCGCCCGCCTGTTTGAGTCCCTGCGCCCCACCCCGGAGCTGTCCTTTGCCGTGCGGGAGTACCACTGCATCGCCGGCATCAACGTCACCGCCAGCCACAACCCCAAGGAGTATAACGGCTACAAGGTGTACTGGGAGGACGGCGCCCAGCTGCCCCCCAAGCACGCCGACCAGGTGGCCAAGAAGATGAAGGAGCTGGACGTGTTCGACTGCGTCAAGACCATGGACTACGACGAGGCCGTCTCCAAGGGGCTCATCACCCTCATGGGGGAGGAGACCGACGAGAAGTTCCTGGCCAACGTCATGGAGCAGGTCAACGACAAGGCCGTGGTGGAGAAGATGGCCGACACCTTCACCATGGTGTACACCCCCTTCCACGGCACCGGCTATAAACTCATCCCCGAGGCCCTGAAGCGCCTGGGCATGAAGCATGTGATCTGCGTCCCTGAGCAGATGGTCATCGACGGCAACTTCCCCACCGTGGTCTCCCCCAACCCGGAGAACCCCGAGGGGTTCTATCTGGCGGTGGACCTGGCCAAAAAGAACAACGCCGACTTTATCCTGGGCTCCGACCCGGATGCCGACCGGGTGGGCATCATGGTGCGCACCAAGGACGACGACTTTGTGGTCATCTCCGGCAACCAGACCGGCGTGCTCCTGCTGGACTACCTGATCGGGGCCAAGCGCCGCACCGGCAAGATGCCCGAGAAGCCCGTGGCTCTGAAGACCATCGTCACCACCGAGATGGCCCGGAAGGTGGCCGAGGTGAACGGCCTGCAGTGCTATGACACCTTCACCGGCTTTAAGTTCCTGGCAGAAAAGAAGGACAAGCTGGAGAACAGCGGCGAGGGCAAGGTCATCTTCTCCTACGAGGAGTCCTACGGCTATATGCTGGGCGACTACGTCCGGGACAAGGACGCCGTGTCCGCCAGCGTGGAGCTCTCTGAAATGGCCGCCTGGTATGCCTCCCAGGGCATGACCCTGTACGATGCCCTCCAGGCCCTGTTTGAGAAGTACGGCTACTACGGGGAGAAGACCATGAACCTGGTCATGCCCGGCCTGGACGGTTTGAAGAAGATGGCCGACCTGATGGCCAACCTGCGTCAGAATCCTCCCACGGAGATTGCCGGCGTGGCGGTGAAGCAGCAGAAGGACTACCAGGACGGCAGTGTGGTAAATGTGGCCGACGGCTCCAAGGAGACCATGGAGCTCTCCGGCTCCAACGTGCTGCGGTACGAGATGGCCGACGGCACCAGCCTCATCGTCCGTCCCTCCGGCACCGAGCCCAAGGTGAAGGTCTATATCCTGGCCAACGGTACCACCAAGGCCGAGTGCGACGAGAAGGTGGCCAAATACGCCGCCTGGGCCGAGACCCTCAAAGGCTGACCTACTTTTCTTGAAAGAAAAGTAGGCAAAAGAACTTTGTGCGAAACTGCGTTTCGCCTCTTGAAAAATCGCTGCCTTTCTTCCTTTTCCACATTTGATTTTGTACGGGCCCCGCTTGATTTTAAAAGCGGGGCCTGTTCTTTTTGCCGACTATTAGGAACTGGGCGGCCCAGTGTGCCGCCCCTACGGCGAACACAGAAGCCCACCCTTCTTTTCGTAGGGGCCGGACACTGGCCGGCCCGCTGAAGAACTTCTGCCATTCCGGAGCCCACCCTCATCCGCCTCGCATACGCTCGGCACCTTCTCCCTAGAAGGGCGAAGGCTTGCGGGCGGCTGATAGCCGCCCCTACGACGTTTCTCCGCGGCGATTTGAAACGGCGCGTCCAGGAGGCCGCGCCCTACAAAAGGGGAGAAACCCTTTAGCGTGGGCGGGTGAGGACACCCGCCCCTACGGCAAAACTGGAAATGGTTCCTTCTTTTTGTGGGGGCTGGACACTGGCCGACCCGTGTTCCGGGCGACCGCAAGGGTCGCCCCTACGGCGGAAAACGGACCGGGAGCGTTTGCTCGGCAAGGCCAGGCGCAGTTGTGGAACCGCAGTAGCGGTAATCTTTGCAAACCCAGGGCCCAGTGGCCCGGTGAAAATTTAAACACCCGCTCAAATTTTGCGCGCCGGAAATGTTCTGCCTGGCCCAAGGGGTAACCCCCGTAAAACGGGGGTCCAGGGGGCGTGCAACATGGAGGCAGGTGCGGCAAAGCCGTTCCTGCCGATTGTGCCCACCCTTTGGCGGCTCTTTGGTTCCTTTCTGCCCGTGCAGAAAGGAACTCGCCGCCGGGGCGGCGAAACTCTTCCTGTGAAAAGAACCACCCAGCGGCCCGATGAGGGCATCGGGCCCTACGAAATTGAGGCACATGCCCGCCATTCACAGAAAACGAGCCAGTCCGACCATCGCCCCCTCATCCGTCTGGCCTGACGGCCAGCCACCTTCCCCCCAGGGGGAAGACTTGAGAAAGAGAGCGCCCCAGTGTGCCGCCTCTACAGCGAAAAGCGGCGGCGAAATCCCCTGAAGGAAGAACAGTCATACCCCCTCCCTTTGTCCCATACAATGGTAAAAAACAAAGGAGTGGGGATTATGGCGTACGACGACAGCCGTCTGCCGGCGGAGGCGGCCCACCACATTCTGCTGGAGGGGCGGGAGCAGCTCACCGTCTCCGGCGTGGAGGAGGTGGAGAGCTTTGACGAGAACACCATCGTCATGTCCACGGTGAAGGGGACGCTGGTGGTCCGGGGGGAGGACCTGCACATCGAGAAGCTCTCCCTGGACGGGGGCGACATGAAGGTGGAGGGCAGCGTGGACTCCCTCACCTATGAGGACGACCGCCGTGGGAGGGGCGGGCTGCTCTCCCGCCTGCTGGGGGGATGACGGTGGATGTGGCCGCCCAGGGGGCGGCTCTGGTCCAGGCGGTGCTGCTGGGGCTGGCCGCCGGGGTGCTGTACGACCTGTTCCGCATCCTGCGGGTGCGGGTGCGCCTTCCCCTGCTGGGCCCGGCGCTGGACCTGCTGTTCTGGCTGACGCTCACCGTGACGCTGTTCCTCTGGTCCCAGTGGGCCTGGGGCGGGCCGGTGCGCCTGTACGGGGCGGCGTTTCTGTTCCTGGGCGGGGCGGTCTACTTCGGGCTGTTCAGCCGCTGGCTGCTCTGGCTGGGGTACCGGCTGGCCGACCTGATTACAGCAATCCTTCAGATTCTGGCCCTTCCGTTGTTTGCACTAAATCGCCTCCAGAAAAAAATCAAAAAACTTGCAAAAAATATCTTCCTTTTCGCGGGAAAATGGTATAGAATAAATCAGATAACTCAGGAAATGGAGTCCACGGCCCGCCGGCGGGCGGCCCGGGAGAGGGGAGGATCGTCACATGCGTCTGAAACGTGCGGGACTGCTGACCAAGCTGGTCATCGTGGTGCTTCTGGTGTATCTGGCCACCTCCCTGCTGGATCTGCGGGGGCAGATTCAGTCCGTTCAGGAGGAGCGGGACACGCTGGAGCAGCAGGTGGAGGAACAGCGGCTGGCCAACCAGCAGCTGGAAGACGCCATCGAAAACAGCGACGACCCTGAAACTCTGGAGCGGGTGGCCCGGGAAAAGGGCTACGTCAAAGAGGGCGAGACCCTGTACATCGACGTGGCCGGCTGACGGCTCCGCCGGGGCTGCGGGGCCCCGGTCCGCGCCTGTGCACGGCGCGGCTTGAGGGGGAAATTTACAAGGAGGATATTTCAGTCAGTGATGGAGTTTGGTGTTGGGTCCATTTTGGACGGTAAGGTAACGGGAATCACAAAGTTTGGCGCCTTCGTGGCCCTGCCGGAGGGACGCTCCGGTCTGGTCCACATCTCGGAGATCGCCTATACCTATGTCAACGAGGTGTCCGATTACCTGAAGGAGGGACAGGAGGTCAAGGTGAAGGTCATCGGCATCGACCAGGCCAACCGGATCAACCTGTCCATTAAGAAGGTGAGCGATCCCCCTCCCCGCCCCGCGGGCGGACAGGGCGGACGCCCCGCTCGTACAGGAGGGGCTCCCCGTTCCGGCGGAGCGCCCCGCTCCGGAGGCTTCGCGCCCCGGCCCGCACCCAAGGAACCCACTGACTTTGAGGACCGGCTGCGCCAGTTCATGCAGGCCTCGGACAGCAAGCTCTCCGAGCTGCGCTATCTGGAGAAGAAGGGCGGCAACCGCCGGGGCGGCCGCCGGTAAGCCGGATCGCATTGGAAAACGAAGCGGCCGCAGGTCATCCTGCGGCCGCTTTTCCGTATACGGATGGTTTCAGTCAGCCGGGGCGTCCCTCCCCATAGGAAAAGGGACGCCCCAAGGACGTCCCCCATGCGTATTGGTTGAGCTGCCCAGAAAGAATACCATAAAATTCCAAACTCGTCAACGGGAGGCCTGTCGAATGTCCGCCGCCTTCCGGGAAAGGAACACGCTATGCTGATTATCAACGGCACCGTCCACACCATGGAAGGCCTCACCATCCCCGGGGGCTACGTGGACATCCGGGGGGACAAGATCGCCGGGACCGGCCCCATGGAGGAGTGTCCCAAGAGCTGGGAGGGGGAGGTCTTTGACGCTCAGGGCGGGCACATCCAGCCCGGCTTTGTGGACGCCCACTGCCACCTGGGGATGTTCGGGGACTCCACCGGCATCGAGGGGGACGACGGCAACGAGGCCACCGACCCCTGCACCCCCCACCTGCGGGCGGTGGATGCCGTCAACCCCATGGACCGGGGCTTTCAGGAGGCCCGGGAGGCGGGGGTGACCACCGTCCTCACCGGTCCGGGGAGCGCCAACCCCATCAGCGGCCAGTTCGCCGCCCTGAAAACCAACGGCCGCTGGGTGGACGCCATGGTGCTCAAGGCCCCGGCGGCCATGAAGCTGGCCCTGGGGGAGAACCCCAAGCTCACCTATCACGAGCGGCATGAGACCCCCACCACCCGCATGGCCACCGCCGCCATCATCCGGGAGAACCTGGCCAAGGCGGTGGAGTACCGGGAGAAGCTGGAGCGGGCGGCTCAGGACGAAGAGGAGGACAAGCCCGACTACGACGCCAAGCTGGAGGCCCTTCTGCCGGTGATCCGGGGGGAACTGCCGGTCCACATCCACGCCCACCGGGCGGACGACATGGCCACCGGCATCCGCATCTGCAAGGAGTTCGGCCTGAAGTACGTGCTGGTCCACGGCACCGAAGGCCACCTAATTCCCGACCTGCTGGCCCAGGAGGGGGCGGGGGTCATCACCGGACCCTGCCTCACCGACCGCTCCAAGCCGGAGCTGATGCACCAGTCCCTGGAGACTCCCGCCATCCTCCAGCGCTTCGGGGTAAAGGTGGCCATCTGCACCGACCACCCGGAGACCCCCATCCAATATCTGCCCCTGTGCGCCGCCATGGCCATCCGGGGGGGCATGGACCCGGAGAGCGCCCTGGCCTGCGTCACCATCCGGGCCGCCGAGCTGGCGGGGGTGGCCGACCGGGTGGGCTCCCTGGCCCCGGGAAAGGATGCGGATGTGACCGTCACCAGCGCCCATCCCCTCAACTGGCTCAGCCGGATGCGGCTGGTGGTGATGGACGGAAAGGTGGTCCACGGACGGCTGTAAGCAGTTTCCAAGCCTGCCGTTTTGCCCCTTCATAAAACTTTCACAAAAAACAGTGGAAATTTTTCGCTCCTGTGGTATAATAAAACCATCGGAGGGGAGAACCCTCCTTCACCGGAGGAGTTTCCCTCCCACTCAAGCCCCCTCGGGGGTGAAAGGAGCGGACAAGTATGAAGTTTGTGTTTACAGACAAAAAGGTGAACGTGCCCAACTACATCCACAACTACGCGGAAAAGAAAGTGGGCAAGTTAGACCGTTTCTTTAAGGAGGATGCCACCGCCTCACTGACGTTCAGCGTGGAGAAGGACCGCAACCGGGTGGAGGTCACCATCCGGTCCAGCGGCACCATCTTCCGTGTGTCGGAGAGCACCTCTGATATGCACGCCTCCATCGACGCCGCCGTGGCCTCCCTGGAGCGGCAGATCCGCAAGAACAAGACCCGTCTGGAGAAGCGGCTGCGCACCGGCGCCTTTGAGCGCTCGGTAGACGCCTCCACGGAGATCTCCTCCTTTGTCCCCGACGAGCCGGAGGAGGGGGAGTACCATGTGGTCCGGACCAAGACCTTCCCCATCAAGCCCATGACCCAGGACGAGGCCATTCTGCAGATGAATCTGCTGGGCCACAGCTTCTTCGCTTTCAAGAACGAGGACGCCGGCGGGGCCTTCGCGGTGGTCTACCGCCGCAATGACGGGGACTACGGCATCATTGAGGATGCAACCTGATTGTTCCAAAAACCGCGGGGCGGCCAACCGGCCGCCCCGTTTTTTTGTTCTGCGAGACATTACGGCTCTGACGCCCGCTCTGTCTCTCCCCTGCGCCAGCGCTTCAGGGTGGGGAGAAAGGCCAGCAGTCCCGCCCGGGCCTCCGCCTCATCCAGGTCCAGTCCGTTGGCCCGGTTCCACTCCGCTAAAAACTGCAGATTGTGCTCCGCCATCTCCTCCATGGTCACGTCCTGAAGGAACCGCCCCTGCTGATAGCAGTATACGCAGTACGTCTCCGACCGGCTGCCGTCCGCCTCAGTCCCCCGCTCCTCGTCCCGGGTCAGGGCCATGCCGCAGCTTTGACAATATCCGGCGGGGTACCCCAGCAGCCGGTCCACCGACACCTGGAATACCTTTGCGATCTCCTTCAGGGTGTCGGTGCTGGGGACGGTCTCGCCGGTCTCCCAGCGGGAGACCGCCTGCCGGGTGACACAGAGCTTTTGGGCAAACTCCTCCTGGGACAGCCCCAGGTCCCGGCGCAGCTCCAACAGCGCATCCCTTGTCTCCATTCAATCGCCTCCTTTTTGCCCAGTATAGCAGACCGCCTCCGGATGCACAAGCAACGGGCGGTTGCGGAATTCTTACCACTCTGTTCGATTTTGGAAAGACTCTGGAAAGATTGTTTGGGTACAATGGGGGTATCAGAAAGGAGTGCATCCCCATGACGGTTTTGGAAACCAAGGATCTGAAAAAATACTACGGCTCCGGCGACACCCAGGTGAAGGCCCTGGACGGAGTCGATCTGACGGTGGAGAACGGGGAGTTCGTGGCCATTGTGGGCACCTCGGGCTCGGGCAAGTCCACCCTGCTCCACATGCTGGGCGGCCTGGACCGGCCCACCGACGGCTCTGTCCTGGTGGAGGGCCGGGACATCTTCGCCCTGAAGGACGAGGAGCTGACCATCTTCCGCCGGCGGAAGATCGGCTTTGTGTTCCAGTCCTACAACCTGGTCCCAGTGCTCAGCGTCTATGACAACATCATCCTGCCCATCCAGCTGGACGGGGGCCGGGTGGACGAGGCGTATGTGAACCAGGTGATCGAGGCCCTGGGGCTGGAGCAGAAACTGGACCGCTTGCCCAACCAGCTCTCCGGCGGGCAGCAGCAGCGGGTGGCCATCGCCCGGGCCCTGGCCACTAAGCCCGCCATCCTCCTGGCCGACGAGCCCACGGGCAACCTGGACTCCCGGACCAGCCAGGACGTCCTCTCCCTGATGAAGACCACCGGACAGAAATTTGCCCAGACCATGGTGATGATCACCCACAACGAGGAGATCGCCCAGCTCGCTGACCGCATCGTCCGCATCGAGGACGGCAGGATCGTCACACGGTGAGGGGGTGCGCGCCATGAAGGTATCCAACGGCAAGTGTGTCCGCCGCCTGGCCTGGAAGAGCTTAGCGGCCAACCGGACCCGAAACCTCATTGCGGTGCTGGCCATCGCCCTGACGGCGGTGCTGTTCACCTCCCTCTTTACCATCGCCCTGTCCATCAACGAGGGCATCCAGCAGTCCAACTTCCGCCAGGTGGGGGGCTTCTCTCACGGCGGGTTCAAGTACCTGACGGAGGAGCAGTGCAGCGAATTGAAGGATGATCCCCTCATCGGCCAGTGGGGGGTGCGGCGCTTCCTGGGCATACCCACAGAGGTGCCCTTCAACAAGACCCATGTGGAGGTGGGCTGGTCCGACGCAAACTACGCCCACTGGTCCTTCTGCGATCCGGTGGAGGGTTCCCTGCCCCAGGAGGGCACCGACCAGGCGGCCACCGACACCCGAGTGCTGGAGCTGCTGGGCATTGAGCCGGAGCTGGGGGCCCAGTTCACCCTCACCTTCAACGTGGACGGCCATGAAACCACCCAGACCTTTACCCTGTGCGGCTGGTGGGATCGGGACGGGGCCGTCCAGGCCAGCCACATGCTCATTCCGGAGAGCCGGGTGGACACCATCCTGGACGAGGTGGGAGTGGACCCCAACAACCCCACCGACGGCATGACGGGCACCTGGAACCTGGACGTGATGCTGAAAAGCGGCTCCCGGCACATTGAACAGGATTTGAATCAGATCCTGGCCGACCACGGCTATCAGAGCGAGACGCCGGGAGAGAACTACATTGACACCGGAATCAACTGGGGCTACACCGGGGCCCAGCTGTCCGACAGCATGGACCCGGCCACGGCTACGGTCATCGCGGGGATGCTCCTGCTCATCCTCCTCACCGGCTATTTGATCATCTATAATGTGTTCCAGATCTCGGTGGCCGGGGACATCCGGTTTTACGGCCTGCTGAAAACCATCGGCACCACAGGACGTCAGCTCCGGCGGATCATCCGGTACCAGGCCCTGGCCCTCTCCGCCCTGGGCATCCCCCTGGGGCTCCTGGCCGGCTGGCTCATCGGCGGGCAGCTCACCCCGGTCATCATCGCCCGGCTGGACGGAGTGTCCGACGTGGTGTCGGTGAGTCCCGTGCTCTTTTTGGGCTCCGCCCTGTTCGCCCTGTTCACGGTGCTCCTGTCCTGCCGCAGGCCGGGCCGGATGGCCGCCAAGGTCTCCCCCATCGAGGCGGTGCGGTACACTGAGGGGGCCGGAAGAAAATCCCGCCGCCCCTCCGGGAAGCGCCTTGCCCATAAGGGGGCGGGCGGGTCCTCCCTGCTGGCCATGGCCTGGGCCAACCTGGGCCGCAGCCGGGGCAAGACCGCCGTCACAATTACCTCTCTGTCCCTGGCGGTGGTACTGCTGACGGTGACGGTGAACTTTACCAATGGCTTTGACATGGACAAGTATGTGTCCAACTTCACCGCCAGCGACTTCATCGTGGCCAACGCCGGGAAGTTCCAAAACAGCGTCCTGGACTTCACCCCCGATATGGCCGTGCCCCAGTCCGCCATGGATGATATCGGCGCCCAGGAGGGCATTACAGACGGGGGCGTGGTGTACGGGCAGACCTCCTCCGCCCTGGAGTACATCACTGAGGACTACTTCCGGCAGATGAACCAGCGCTTCTACACCCCGGAACAGCTGGACAACGCAATCCGCCTGACCGGCCGGAACGAGGCGGGAGACCTGGCCGCAAACGTCCAGCTCTCCGGCATGAGCCCCTTTGCCCTGGACCACCTGACGGTGCTGGAGGGGGACCTGTCCAAGCTCTATGAGGAGGGCGGAAAGTATGTGGCCGCCGTGTACGCCGAGGACGACTACGGCAGAGCGGACATGGACTCCCACTGGGCCCGCCTGGGGGATACGGTCACCATCCGGTACGTGGAGGAGTGGGAATATGTGGACCCGGACACCGGCATCGCCTACTCCGATGTGGAGGATGTACCCGCCGAGGCCAACTGGGTGGCGCAGCCGGTCAAGTACCGGGACGCGGCGTATCAGGTGGCCGCCCTGGTGACGGTACCCTCCGCCCTCAGCTACCGGTACTACGGCAGCGACGAGTTCATTCTGAATGCCCAGACCTTCGTGGAGGACACCGGGACCAGCTCGGTGATGTACTACGCCTTTGACACCACCGACGAGGCCAATGACCCCATGGAGGAATTTTTGCAGAACTACACGGAGAACGTAAATCCGGAGCTGGACTACGAGAGTAAGGCCCTCTACGCCGGGGAGTTTGAGAGCATGCGCTCCATGTTCCTGCTGCTGGGCGGGGCCCTGAGCTTCATCGTGGGGCTGGTGGGGGTACTGAACTTCTTCAACGCCATCCTCACTGGCATTCTGGCCCGGAAGCGGGAGCTGGCCGTCCTCCAGTCCATCGGCATGACGGGAAAACAGCTGAAGACCATGCTGGTGTATGAGGGGCTGTTCTACGCCCTGGGGGCGGCGGCCATCTCTCTGGCGCTGACTCTGATTCTGGGGCCGGCGGCCTTCACAGCGGTGGGGAACCTGTTCTGGTTCTTCACCTACCGCCTGACCCTGGTTCCCTTCCTGGTTGTGATCCCAATATTTGCCCTTCTGGGCATCCTGGTGCCCCTGGGGGTGTACCGGTCGGTGGCCCGGCACACCATCGTGGAGCGCCTGCGGGAGGCGGAGACCTGACAGAGAGAAAAAGCCCGGCGCTGTGGAATGATCCATAGCGCCGGGTTTGCTTCTTCGCCGCTCACAAATCTACGATTTACGCCTGGGTTTCACAAGCAGGTACACGTTCACAAGCGCCCCCAGGAGGCACAGGCCAAACAGCCACATCAAATCGTGGGCGCGCACCCAGGCAATCAGGCCGTCCGCAGCCACACTCCCGTCGGGGTAATAACTGACGGTGGGCTGGATGGAGCTTAAAATCCCCATAACCAGCAGGCCAAGCAGGGAGAGAGCCATCAAAATGCCGCCGCCCCGCTGCTGGGCGGCGTATCTGCCTTTGGACCCGGGTGCCCCCAGTTCCGGGGACGGTTTTTCTCCCGCCTCCTGCTGTTTCAGCAGGTAATCTGTGGTCACCCCAAACAGTTCGCTCAGCCGCACCACATTTTCCGTATCCGGCAGGGCGATGTTCAGCTCCCAGTGGGAGACCGCCTGCCGGGAGACCCCCATCTGGGCGGCCAGCTCCTCCTGGGACATGCCCCGGGCCTTCCGCAGACGCTGGAGCTTTTCTCCCAATGTCATGGACTCCACCTCCCTCTCTGACTCCATTGTAACCGGCGGGAATATTTTCCGCCAGCAGCTTGAGACGGAAATCCCGCAATTACAGATTGCGGCGGCCCCATTCCAGCATTTTTAATCCGCCAGCCAGCGTCCAACCCCCGGAATATGGGAGAACAGCCAGGCGAAGGGGAGGGAGAGCAGGAAGTAGACCAGGGCGAACACCGGCACTGAGGCCACCGCCCCCAGGGCCAGAGGGGACACCCCGAACCACCGGAACACCAGGACCCAGATCTGGTGGAACAGGTACACCCCAAAGACGCACTCCCCCAGAGCGTACACCGCCCGGCGGCGGGAGCGCTCCTCGCTCACCCCCAGCACATAGCGGAACAGGGTGCACAGGGCGGCCGCCGTCAGGGCCACCCCCGGGGCGGTGTAGCTGTACCACAGCTCCCGGCCTCCGCCGATGTGGCTGGGCCCCGCCAGGGTGAGGACCATCCCCAGGATGCCCAGAATGTAAATGAGAAACTCCGGAATGCGGCCGATGGTGAAGTGCCTCAAATACCACCCGGCCAGGTAGTAGCCCATATAGCCCAGCACCATGTGGACCTGGAACCGCTCCAGCAGGACGGTGAGCACCTGATTGGGGTGGAAGGCGGCCCACAGGGGCAGCACGCCGGCAAAGAGGAAGGCCAGGCCCAGGATGTACAAAATCTCCCCCCGGCTGGCCGACGAGGCGAACCGCTGGAGCAGGGGGTGGACCAGGTACAGGCCGATGAGGGGATATAGAATCCACAGGTGGAAATAGGTGTTCCCCTGGGCCGCTGACACCAGGGCAGACCAGACGCCCCCCAAGGTGAGGGCCCCGCCCCCCAGCAGATGGGACACCACAGCGTACAGAGCCCCCCAGAACACCAGCATGCAGAAGGCGGGGAGGGCCAGGGTCAGCAGAGTTCCGCCCAGGGCGGATTTATTTCCCCCCTCCAGGGCGTACATCCCCCACACCATGAACAGGGCGGGGACCGACCAGCGGGTGAGCCCCTCATAGATGGACAGCACCTGCCAATCTCCGCTGGAGATGGGCACCAGCTCCTGGCCGCTCTGGGCCAGCAGGAGCATCAGGGCCGCAAATACGGCAAAGACCCGGAAAAATCCGGGCCAGCCGCTGTTTCGTTCCCCCGCCATCAGTCCTTCTCCGGGACGATCTCGATCCAGTAGCCGTCGGGGTCGCTGATGAAGTAGATACCCATGGCCGGATTCTCGAAGCAGATGCAGCCCATGGCCTTGTGCTTCTCATAGAATTCCTGGTACTGATCCGTCACGAAGGCCAGATGGAATTCACACTCCCCCAGGTTATAGGGCTCGGTGCGGTCCCGCAGCCAGGTGAGCTCCAGCTGGAAGCCGGTGCGGCCGTCCCCCAGGTAGACCAGTTGGAAGGAGCCGTCGGCGGCGTCCTTCACCCGCACCGGCTCCAGGCCCAGGGCCTCCTTGTAGAAGGCCAGGCTCTTGTCCAGGTCCAGGACATTAAAATTAAAATGGTTGAATTGAATCATGGTTCCGTTCTCCTTTTGATGGGGTGGAGGCGTATTTTCCGCCCCCGGGCCCGAAATCCGGGCCGCTTTTATTATACCGTACCCCTCCGGCGGATTGCAACCGAAAGTTCCCAGCCCTCCTCCGGTTGACGGGGTTCCCCTTTTTCTTTTATAATATCCAAAAGAGACTTACCAAACCAGGAGGACAACACCATGAGCCGGGAGAAGGTACTGTCCCTGCTGCTGGAGCAGGGGGACCGCTATGTGTCGGGGGAGGCCATGAGCCGCGCCCTGGGGATCAGCCGGGCCGCCGTGTGGAAGGCCATTGAGGCCCTGCGCCAGGAGGGCTATGTGATCCAATCCGCCCCCAACCGGGGCTACCGCCTGGAGAACGCCCCGGACCGGGTGCGGGAAGGGGAGCTCTCCGGCCCGCTGGCCGGCTGCCGGGTGGGTGGGAGCCTCCTGTGCCTGGAGACCATCGACTCCACCAACACCGAGGCCAAGCGCCAGGCCATGGCCGGGGCCCCCGACGGCCTGGTCATCGTCAGCGAGGAGCAGACCGGAGGCCGGGGCCGCCGGGGCCGCTCCTTCCAGTCCCCCAAGGGGAAGGGGCTCTACCTCACCGCCCTGCTCCGCCCCAGGCTGGACCCCAGCCAGGTGGCCGACATCACCGCCTGGGTGGCGGTGGCGGTGTGCGACGGCATTGAGGCCGCCTGCGGCGTCCGCCCTCAGATCAAGTGGACCAACGACCTGGTGCTGAACGGCAAAAAACTGTGCGGCATCCTCACCGAGCTGGGCCTGGAGAGCGAGAGCAACAACCTGGACTACTTAATCACCGGCATTGGGATCAACGTAAACCACACCCCCGAGGACTTTGACAGCGAGGTGCGGCCCATCGCCACCTCCCTGGCCCAGGAGCTGGGCCGTCCCGTCCGCCGGGCCCAGCTGGCGGTGGAGATCATCCGGGCCCTGGACCGGATGTACGCCCAGTTCCCCCAGAACAAGCAGGACTACCTGGAGCGGTACCGTGCCGACTGCCTCACGGTGGGAAAGCAGGTTCAGCTCATCACCCCCGCCTCCCGGGAGGAGGCCTTCGCCGTGGCCATCGACGACGACTTCCGCCTGGTGGTGGAGTACCCCGACGGCCGCCGGGCCGCCCTGTCCGCCGGAGAGGTATCCGTGCGGGGCATGTACGGCTATGTATAGCAAGAACCAAACAGGCAGGCCCGGAGGCGGAAGAAAACCGCCTCCGGGCCATTGCCTGATCCGGCCGGGAGGAAATCGGCCGGACGGGAGAAAAGCTCACGGAGTGACCAGCATGGGCTGGAGCTGCCGCCCCTCCAAGGCGGCCAGGGCCGCGTCGGCCACCAGGGAGAAGTCGGCCACCAGAGAGGTGGGCTTATGCACAGGGTCGTCCTGGCCGAAGGGGACGAAGTAGATGTACTTGCGGCCCAGCAGGCTCCCCAGGTTGGCGGCCGAGGCGGAGAGCCCGTCGTTGGTGGAGGGAGCGATGAGCACCGGCCGCCCGTTGCGCAGATGGGCCTTGGCCGCCATGGTGACGCTGGTGTCGGTGATCCCGTTGGCCAGCTTTCCCAGTGTGTTTCCCGTGCAGGGGGCGATGATCAACAGGTCCAGCAGCTTCTGGGGTCCGATGGGCTCCGCCTCCTTGATGGTGGAGATGACCCGGTGGTCGCAGATGCGCATCATCTCCCGCATCAGGTCGTGGGCGTCCCCGAACCGGGTGTCCGCCGCCGCCGTATACTCGGACACAATGGGGACCACATGGGCAAAGCGGGCCTTCACCTGTTCCAGGGCCTCCATGGCCCGGCTGTGGGTGCAGAAGGAGCCGCACATGGCAAATCCTACGGTTTTCTCTTCCAACATTTTATCCGCTTCCTTTCCTATTCCTATGCGCCAAGCTCGTGGAGCATGTTATAGATCGTGTTTTTGATGGCCGCGCCGGCGGTGACCGGGGCCACCTTTCCCGGCAGGGACAGGGCCCAGATCACATTTCGCCCCAGGCGGGCGGCGGCCTCCAGGTCCACGCCCCCAGGCTTGCTGGCCAGGTCCAGCACCAGGCAGTCGGGCTTCAGGTCGGCCAGCTCCGCCTCCCCCAGCATCAGTGCTGGGACCGTGTTCACCACCAGGTCGTACCCGCACAGCCAGCCCGCCAGCTGCCCGGTCTTTTCCGCCCCATAGCCGGTGGCCTGAGCCCAGGCCAGGGACTCATACCGCCGGGCGGCCACGGTGACTCTGGCCCCCAGGGCCGCCATCCGCTGGGCCGCCGCCCGGCCCACCCGGCCGAAGCCGATCACCAGCACCCGGGAGCCGTGGAGGGTAATGGGCATCTGCTCCAGGGCGATCTGCACCGCCCCCTCGGCGGTGGGCACCGCATTGGCCACCGCCAACTCCTCCCGGGCGAAGTAATCCAGCACCGCGATCCCCCGCTGTCCGGCCAGGGCCGCCGTCACCGGGTCCACCCGGCCTCCGCACACCATTTGCCCCGGGCGGAGGGCGTCCATCACCTGGGCCAGCGTGGGCTCCAGCCGGGACAGGGGACAGTTCAGCTTCCCCTCCCCCTGGGACACCGGCAGGGGCAGGACGACACAGTCCGCCTCCCCCGCCCCCTGCAGCGTGCCCTCCACTGTCAGTCCCCCGGCCGGGACCACCCCCTCCTCCAGAGCGTAGGCGTGAACCCGGTGGCCGTCCTCGGAGAGCAGCTGGGCCAGCTTTCCCTGGCGCATGTCGCCCCCCAGAACCCAGAAATTCAGTTCCTGTCTCATAACCCATCCTCCCGTCACGTTCTGCTTCAAGCTATGAGGAGGGGTTCCTTTTGGTGACAGACAGCCGGAAAAGACAGCAAAAGACCGCCGTACGAAACGTACGGCGGTCTCAGCGTGTCAAAAAAGCCCTCCTGCAAGGAGTTCCGCCGTCCGCAGACGGCGGAATAAAATTAAATCCCGTCATTTTCGAGGACATGTGCCTCGGAAATGACACCTCTCACGAAATTTTGGCTGACAATTTCGCCAGAAATCGAGGCCAAAATTCCGTGCAGCCTTTCTCGAGAAAGTGGCGCAGCCACTTTTTCGAGAGTCTAAGACCGCCGTACGAAACGTACGGCGGTCTTTGCTCCCCCTGCCCTGCGGAGGGCGGGCGTCTATTATTTTTGCAGAAGCAGCCGCTCGATCAGCTGCACGGACCCTTCGATGCCATAGCTGGCCGAGTTGATGCACAGGTCATAGTTGACCACATCTCCCCACTTCCGGCTGGTAAAAAACTCATAGTAGGCGCGGTGGCGGTGGTCCACCTTCTTGAGAAACTTCCGGGCGCTCTTATAGTCCAGGTTGTCCTGCTTCATCACCCGGCGAACCCGCACCTCAAAGGGGGCGTTGACAAAAATGCTCACATGGGGGATCTGGTGGTTGGTGAGGATCACGTCGGCACAGCGGCCCATGATGACAAAGTCCTCCCGCCGGGCCATGTCGCAGATCAATTCGCTCTGGTTGAAAAAGACCGCCTCCGCCTTGGGCAGGCCGTGGTAGCGGCTGAACTCCCGGATGCGGGCCTTGAGCCCCTTGGGTCTCTCCACCGCCATGGGGTCTTGATTCAGATCCTGGGGGTTGGTGAAGCTGGCCCGGTCGCGGATGTGGTCCTGCTGGGCCTCCAGCCGCTTCAGAACCTCGGCAAAGATCTCCGTGTCATAGTAGTTGATCTTCAGGGTGTCCGCCAGATTGAAACCCACGTCGGTCCCGGCGCTGCCATAGGTGCGGCCGATGCAGATCACCAGATGGTTTCCCGCGTTGAACCGGCCCTTCCAGCTGTTCTGGGAGAAGGACTGGTTGAGCCCAGCCAGGGTTTCGTCCAAAATATCCACCGCGCCAAAGCGGTCGGGCAGCTTCTGGATCAGCTTCCAGATCTCGTTGTACTCGGTCATCACCCGGGAGCGCTCCTGCCGCTCCGGGATGGTGCGGGCCATGTTGCCGATCAGGGCCAGGGAGCTGCGCAGGTAGTGGCTGGTGCGGTGCTCCTTCATGATCTGGGTCAGCTCTCGGATGGACTCCTCCCGGCTGGCGTTGAACACCCGGCCCAGGCCGGACCCCAGCACCCGGTAGACCTCAGCGTCCAGATCATACAGGCGGTTTGCAATCTCAAGCACTAAATTTCTCGTCTCTTCCATGACAACTCAGCCCTCCTCACAAGAAAAAGATCAGCGTATCCAGGATAAAGACGGGGATCAGGAAGCGCACCGACCAGAACATATACCCGAAGAAGGACGGCATGCGGATACCATTTTCATCCGAGATGGACTTGACCATAAAGTTGGGCGCGTTGCCGATATAGGTGTTGGCCCCCATGAATACCGCGCCGCAGGAGATGGCCGCCAGCATCTTGGTGGGCACGACCCCCAGGGTAGTAGCCAGCCCGGTCTGGGCCCCCTGGGCACAGGCCGCCGTCAGGAAGACCAGGTAGGTGGGGGTGTTGTCCAGGAAGCTGGACAGGGCGCCGGTGGCCCAGAACATCTCCGCCGGGTGAGTGAGCCCCAGCTCGCCGCCCTTGGCGGTGAGGAGCATCAGGGCGGGCTGCATGGTGATGAAGATGCCCACAAAGAGCACCGCCACCTCCTGGATGGCCCCCCAGGTGAAGTGGTTGGATTTGCGCACCGACACATCGGTGGTCTTGAAGGAGAGGAACGCCGCCAGAAGGATAATAATGATCTCCAGCAGCGCGGGGATGGTGAGGGTGACCTCGCCGAAGATGGGGATGCCGATCACCTCGCCCGCCTCATTCTGGAACATGGGGAGGGTGGGGAGCACCCCGCTGATGACCACGGCGGCCACGATCATCACCAGGAAAATCAGATTGTGGAGGCCCCGGATGTGGATCTCCGTGCCCGGCTTCCGGATGTCGGGCATGTTGCCGGCGGCAATGTCCTTACGGTAGGCCCGCATGTCGATCCAATAAAAGACTGCCAGCAGGATCACCGCGTTGAACAGCAGCACCGGAGCCAGCTGAAGGCTCCAGAAGAAGGGCACGCCCCGGGAGAAGCCCATGAGCAGAGGCGGGTCTCCGATGGGGGTCAGGCAACCGCCCATGTTGGAGATCAGGAAGATGAAAAACACCATGATGTGGCTGCGGTGCCGCCGCCAGGCGTTCATTTTGATCACCGGACGGACCATGAGCATGCTGGCCCCGGTGGTGCCGATCCAGCTGGACAGCACCGTACCCAGGAGCAGGAGAAACACATTGATTCGGGGAGAACCGGCCAGGTCGCCCTCCAGAGAGATATTGCCGGCCACACAGAACAGGCCGAACAACAGCACAATAAAGGTGAGGTAGTCGCCGATCAGGCACTCCAGCGCCGTCTCCACCGCCGTACCCAGTCCCCCCATCAGAGCATAGGGGATGAGAAAGGCCAGCGACCAGAACGCCACCGCCAAGGGCTGATGGCTCTCCCACCACGAGGAGCACAGCAGCGGACACAGGGCGATGCACAGCAGCAGCCCCGCAAAGGGGATGCTCAGCCAAAGCGGGACCTCTCCCCCCGCTCCGGACAGGGAGGCCCGATTCCAAATTCCCATCAGGAGCATCCCCAGCATCAGGAGCGCTCCTAAGCCAAATGAAACTTTCTTCGCCAACATGATCCTCTCCAAACTTTTCCTCAGTCTCCAGGATCTCCTCAAGGACGGTACAGACGGCTGATTTTTTCCACACACTGAAACGTTTTTTCTCCACCGGCAGGGCGGCGGCCGAACCGATTCCAAGTCCCTGCTCCGGGATGCGGCCCTTCCGCCGCTCCCGACACACAGCCCTTGTTTTACCGGTTCTGCCCCGGCCAGATGCTATTTTAGCACAAAAAAGCACTCCCAGCAACGCGCCATTTTGTATTTATAATATTTTAACTATACCTCATATAGTATTTCAGTAAATAATAGTTCCCGTTTTATCGTGTAAATTTCACAAAATTCTTTCTTGCGCCTCTGTGCCCGCCGCGATAAAATGATAAGGTATTTTCCATGACAAGGAGGTCTTTGAAATGGAATCTTTTGTTCTATCTAACGGCATGAATATCCCCGCCATCGGCTTTGGGTGCTATGCCCTGACGCCGCCGGAGCAGAAGCGGATTCTTCTGGACGCAATCGAGGCGGGCTACCGCCACTTTGACACCGCCTCTTTCTACCAGACGGAGGAGGCGCTGGGCCATGCTGTCCGGGAGAGCGGGCTTCCCCGGGAGGCGTTTTTCCTCACCACAAAACTCTGGCGCACCCAGATGGACGACCCACGGGCGGCCTTTGAGGCCTCCCTCCGGGCTCTGGGGACCGACTACCTGGATCTCTACCTGATCCACTGGCCCCGCCCCGACCTGGAGCGGGCCGATTGGAAGGAGCTGGACGCCCGGGTCTGGGACTGCCTGCAGGAGCTGTACCAGCAGGGGAAGGTGCGTGCCATCGGCACCAGTAACTTCCTGCCTCACCACCTGATGAATCTCGCCGCCCGCGGCGGACTTCTTCCCATGGTCAACCAGCTGGAGTACCACCCGGGGTATCTTCAGAGCGCCGCGGTTCAGTACTGCCGGGAGAACCACATCCAGGTGTCCGCCTGGTCTCCCCTGGGTCGGCGGAGGCTGATGGACGACCCCCTGCTCAGCGAGATCGCCGCCGCCCACCAGGTCACCGTGCCCCAGGTCTGCCTGCGCTTCGCCCTGCAAAACGGTGTGCTCCCTCTCCCAAAGTCCTCCAGCCCAAAGCGGATGCGGGAAAACCTGGACCTGTTCCGGTTCTCCCTGTCCCAGGAGGAGATGTCCTGGATCGCCACCATGCCTCAGACCGCCTGGTCCGGGGAGCATCCGGACCGGGAGCGGGCTCTGCTCTCCTGATCCGCTCCGGCAGTACAGAAGCAAATCTAGCCATTTTTTTGCAGTTTTCTTGTCTTTTCAGTCTGTTTTAAGAGTAAAACACAACTTTTCCCTGATACAGAAAACTTTTCTTCAAAAAGGCTTTTCCCACTTGACAGAAAATTTATGCCTGCGCTATACTAAATTTAATCAAAATGGCCCATTGGATTTTACAAATGATGTGTCATTTTGACTAGCCGCGACAGACAGGAATCCTCTCCGTGGCATCCCCTTCCTCTCTGCCCGGCTGGGAGAAATTGAAGGAGGTCCAGCTTATGAAAAAGACATTCCGCAGAGCCCTGTCCCTGACCATCGCCTCTGGTCTCACCCTGGCGATGGCCGTCACCGCCGGCGCCGCTGAGGGCGACACCCTGACCCGCGGCGAGATGGCCAAGCTTCTGGTGGAGGGAGCCGGTCTGACCGACCAGGTCGCCCAGTATCAGAGCCAGGCCAGCGTGTTCTCCGACGTAGCGGAGGACAGCGAGTACAAGGGCTACATCAACCTGGCCTACGCCCAGGGCCTGATCAGCGGCACCGGCGCAGACACCTTCAGCCCGGACGCCCAGACCACTCAGGTGGAGGCTGCTGCCGCCATCATGCAGTATGCCGGCGTCCCTGAGGAAATGCTTACCTCCTGGCCCGCTGATTACAGCACCACCGCGGCGCGGGTCGGACTGACGGATGGAATTACTTACAGTGCCGACGCGGCAGTAACCGAGGGTCAGTTCCAGGCTATGCTGGAGAACGGCTCCTCCCTCGTGGGCAAGCCCTACATCGGCATCACCTGGAAGGCCAACGACCAGGATTATGCCGGCTTCAAAGCTGTCATCGAAGCCGCCGGCGGCAACCCGGTGGAGCTCTATCAGGTCACCAGCACCGCCGTGGGCTACAATGAGGACGGCATGATCCGCACCGGCTATCTGGAGGATACCGGCAACCTGATCCAGCAGTACGCCGACCAGATCAAGGCCCGCAACTACGCCACCACCAACGTGGCCGACGTGATGGCCGGCATCGACGGCGTGTTCTTCACCGGCGGCGAGGACATCAGCCCCTCCCTGTTCAAGGTTCCCCAGGAGGAGGCCAACGGCGGTGAGGAGATCAACGCCACCCGCGACATCTCCGACTACACTCTGATGGCCTACTGCATCGACAACGACGTGCCCACCTTCGCCGCCTGCCGCGGCATGCAGATGATGAGTATCGTCTCCGGCGCCGATTTCATCCAGGAGATCCCCGACTATTACGCTGAACAGGGCGCGGAGTACAACGACCTGCACCGGATGCCCGCCGACGCTGAGAACCGGGACTATGCCCGCCATGATGTGGAGCTCATCGGTACCGATTCCCTGCTGTACAGCATCGTGGGCTCCAGCACGCTGGCTAACGTCTCCTCCTGGCATCATCAGGCCGTCCGCAGCGTGGAGGGCACCGACCTGACCGTGGTGGCTCAGACCGTGGACAATGGCGTGACCATCATTGAGGGCGTGGAGAATCAGAACAACACCTTCTGCCTGGGCGTGCAGTTCCATCCCGAGAATGACTGCAAGCTGGCCATCTACGACAACAATCCCGAGGCCGCCCTGTGCGATGTGGATATCTGTCTGAACTTCTTCGAGTCCCTGGTCGCGGCCGCCGCGGCCTAATAGAAAAGACAGGCTTCTAACTCCATATAGATCTCTGCTCCGCAGGCCCTGTGCCTGCGGAGCAGTTTTCTGCGCAAAAATGCCGTTACTGCTGTGCTGCACAGCGGTGCATCAGTCCTCGCTTCACTTGCCGGAATTCTTGCACAGCAAGGCTTCCGGGGCATTTAATTCCATTCGAGGCGGGCGGCTGCCCCCTCGATCTCCCCCGCCCTGACTCAGCCGAATTTGATTCTGCGCAGGTTTTTCGACAAATTAAAAGCGCCTGGACACTGGTCCAGGCGCTTTTACTATATCACTTGATTTTTAGAAGCCGCGCTCAGGCCAGGGCCTTCTTAGCGGTCTCGGTGAGCTGGGTGAAAGCGGCCTTGTCGTTGACAGCCAGCTCGGCCAGCATCTTCCGGTTCATCTCAATCCCGGCCTTCTTCAGCCCGTTCATGAAGGTGGAATAGTTCATGCCGTTGAGCTTGCAGGCGGCACTGATTCTGGTGATCCACAGGCGGCGGAAATCGCGCTTCTTGCGCTTGCGGCCCACATAGGCGTACACGCCGGACTTCATCACGGCCTGGTTGGCCATCTTGAAGTGCTTGGACTTGGCGCCCCAGTAGCCCTTGGCCATCTTCAGGATCTTATTTCTTCTCTTGCGCGTCATCATCGCGCCCTTCACTCTTGCCATTGTTCTTCAGCCTCCTTCTCTTACTTATACAGGATCATGCGCTTGATGGCGGCCTCGTTGGTCTTATCCGCATAGCCGCCCTTCCGGAGGCCTCTCTTCAGCTTGGTGGTCTTGCCGTGGCCGTTGAGCAGATGCCGCTTGCCGGCGTGGGCACGCTTGACCTTGCCGTTCTTGGTGAGAGCGAAACGCTTCTTGGCGCCGCTGTGGGTCTTGATCTTCGGCATAACAGAAAACTCCTTTTCGACTTACTTTTTCGCGTCCTTGACCGGCTTGGGGGACAGGAAGATGGACATATGCCGTCCCTCCAGCTTCGGACTTTTATCCATCACGGCGACCTCGCCGCAGGATTCGGCAAACTTCAGCAGCAGCTCCTGACCGATGTTGGTGTGCGCCATCTCACGGCCCCGGAACCGGACGGTGACCTTGCACCGGTTGCCCTCGGCCAGAAACTTCTGGGCGTTGCGCAGCTTGACGTTGAAATCGTTCACGTCAATGCTGGGGGACATCCGGATCTCCTTGATCTCCACCACGCGCTGGTTCTTCCGGGCTTCCTTTTCACGCTTGGTCTGCTCGAACCGGTACTTGCCGTAGTCCATCAGCTTGCACACCGGGGGCACGGCATTGGGCGAAATTTTGACCAGATCCAGCTCACGCTCCTCGGCCAGACGCAGCGCCTCCTGAGAGGACATGATGCCCAGCTGTTCGCCGCTCTCCGAGATCAGGCGGACCTCCTTATCCCGGATCTCTTCGTTGGTTTGATGACCTGTGTTAGCGATGGGAAAGCACCTCCAAACAAAAAAATAAAACGCGTCTGCCTGAATGGCACCCGCGTCACAGCAAAACCACGCCGAATATAGATGTTCCGGCGAGGATTCTCCATGTTGACCCTTTGGCTCTGGCCTGGGGTGAGGACGGGGCACCGTTCCTGCTTTGTTGTACCCTAGCAGTATAGCAGTGTCCCGTCCTCTTGTCAAGCACTTTTTTCTTGTTTTTCAGAGAGACGACCATGCTCAGGCGCCGCTCTCCTCCGCCCGGCTCAGCTCCCCGGTCAGGGTGTTCAGCCGGTAGTTCCGGGTATCCGTGGCAATATACCACACCGGAGTCAGCGCCGAGGGCCCTGTCCCCGCACTGGTCACATAGCCCGGGGTAATGCTTTCGATCCGGCTGCACACGTCGCCCAAGGCCACCATTCCGTGGTAAAACTGAAATAGGGCGGTGGGAATGGAGATGGGCTTCTGCCCTGTGTCCAGAACCGGTTCTCCTGTCAGCCGCCGGCCCTCGACCGCCGACAAACTGTCCTCCCGAAACGTCAGCGTGATCAGGTGGTTGAACACCGGCACCTGATTCCAAAGCTGCCGGCAGACTACGGTCACAGCGTCCTCCTCCCCGCTGTCAGCCTGAACGGAGAGGCTCTCCCCCTGGATGCCCAGGATCTCCAGAACCTGAAGGCTGTATGCGGCGGCGTCCTGCCCCTCCAGCTGGAAGGCCCCCTCCACAAACTCCCCCTGGAAGGTGCCGTCCCGGTGGAACTGGATGCTCCCCGTCTCGTTGTAATAGCGGTAGATCTCATCGCTCCAGGCCTGCTCCTGCACCTCGCCCCCCAGAAGGACCGCGGCGGCCTCCCGCTCCTGCTCCCGGTCCCACTCCACCGTCTGGGGCAGCAGGGTCATCTCCTCGGGGACGGTCTCATCCTCCACCGTCACGCCGTTGTTCTCCAAAAATTGGATGGAGTTCTGTCTGGCCTCCTGCCGGGCATTCTGGACCTGCACTTCCCGCTGAACCAGGAATCCCAGCAGGCTCACGTTGGTGACCGCCAGAATTATGAGTATGATCGTCTTGATCCGGGACCACTCCATCTGCCGTCACCTCCCTGTGTCAAGGGCCCGGGCGGCCGCCCAAGAGGCGGAGACCAGTTCCTCGCCTCCGCCGTCCAGATAGACCAGAAGCAGTTCCTCGCCCGTGTGGCCCTTGGCCTCCATGGCGGCCACCGCCTGCCGCACCGGAAGGACCACCGAGGTGGTCCCGCTGTCCGTATAGCTGCGGAACCACAGCTGAAACTCCGTGATCTGTCCCTGTTCCACCACAAAGCGGGCGGCCCAGCCCTCCTCTCCGATGCGGACCTGGGCCCCATTGAGGCTGTAACCAAACTCCACCAGCCAATTTCCCTCCCCGTTCTCCTCCGCGGAGATCAGGTAGAGGGTGGCCTCTCCGCTGTTCTGGCCCAGAGTCTGCTGGGCCAGGCGGCGGCACCCTTCCACCGCCTCATAGACACCGGCTCCGGACAGGCGGTAGCGTTCGCTCCCCTCCGCCGCGGCCTCATAGGTCACATGCCCGTCCTCCGCGATGTGGAGGGTATCGTTGCGGCTGCGAATCACATACTCTCCCGCCGCAGGGTAGGAGATGGAGTTCTCTGGGAAGCCCAGCTGCTCCTGGAGGGCCTGGCGGCGATCCTCACCTGCGATGGGGTTGGTGGCACTGTAAACCACAGGGACCGGAGTCTGGGGCTGTACCATGGTATATGGAGCCAGCGCGTCCAGCTCTTCAGCTTCAAAGGCAAACACAGTTCCGTTCTCCTGCAGCGCCCCCACCGCCTCGTTCAGGCGGCTGGAGCTGATCACGTCCGAGGTGCAGACCCAGCCCTGGTCCGCCGACTCATCCCAATAGTACAGGAGCACCTGGCCCTCCACCGCCGTAAGCACCATCCGCCGCACCGTCCCGGTAAGGGTCTGGTTATCCACGGACAGCCATCCGTTCAAAACCGCCACCGGAATTTCTCCCTGCCAGTCAAAGTAGAGGCCCGGCGCGGTAGACAGGGCCTGCTGAAATTCCGTCTCGCCCACGGCGCGGGGCTGGCTGGCGCTGCTCAGGGCCTCCACCAGAAGGCTGTACGACTGCTGGTAAAGGCTGTCCGTGCCCTCCTGGTCATACTGCACTCCATAGCGCACCACCTCGCTCCCCCGCTGAATGGCCGCCGCCATGCGCAGAGGACGCGCGGTAGCCCCGGGGCTCTCCGTGGAGGAGGAGCCCTCTGCCTCCGCCTGGTAAGCGGTCCCGGAATCTTCCGAGCTTACAATAGCCGCCTGGGTGCGCACCAGCAGAAAGACAGCCGAGCAGCTCAGCAGGACGATCAGAGCGCTTTTAAGGCGCTCAATGCGCCGTTTTTTACTTCCTCTCGTCATGGCTGGGTCCCTCAATGTTCAGCTCCATGCGCACCGACAGGCCGGGACCATTCCGGTCCACCAGCTCCAGCGCGCCCTCGTGCCGGTCTACGATCTCTTTGGCGATGGACAGTCCCAGGCCGGTGCCGCCGGACTGGCGGGAGCGGGCCTTGTCCACCCGGTAAAAGCGCTCAAAAATCCGGGGACGGTCCGCGGCCGGAATGCCGATGCCGTTGTCGTCCACCTGCATCCACACCCGGCTGCCGTTCTGCCCCGCAGAAATCTGGATCTGCCCGCCGTCCGGGGTGTACTTGATGGAATTGGAGACAATATTCATCATCACCTGCATGATCCGCTCCCGGTCGGCCCGCACCTGAGGCAGGCCGGGCTCCACGCACAGCTTCATGGTGTGGCTGTGGCGCTGGGCCTCCATATAGACGGCGTTGTACAGGTCCTGCACCGCCCCCTCAAAGGAGAACCAGCTCAGCTTCAGCTCGTCCCGCCCCGAGTCGAACCGGGACAGGGTGAGCAGGTCCTGAACAATGTGGGTCATGCGGTCGCTCTCGTTCAAAATGACCCCCAGGAACTTCTTCTCCATGGCGGGGGGGATGTCCCCGGCGCTGTCGGAGAGGGTCTCCGCATAGCTGCGGATGTTGGTCAGGGGGGTGCGCAGCTCGTGGGAGACGTTGGCCACGAACTCCCGCTGCATCTCCTGATTCTTCCGCTCCTCGGTGACGTCGTGGAGGACCACCAGCACCCCCCCCTGCCGCTCCCGGTCGAAGGGGGCCAGTAGCAGGTCCAGCACCTGGTCCCCCACCCGGACCTCCCCCTCCAGATGGTCGGGGGCGGCCATGGCCTCCTCCAGGGAATACTGGTCCCCAAAGAGCTCCTTATAGGTGGTGTCCGGACCGATGGGACGGCCCAGCATGCCCTCCGCCGCCGGATTGGAGTGGATCACCTGGCCGTCCCGGTCAAAGGCCACCACGCCGTCGGTCATGTGGAGGAACAGGGTGTCCAGCTTGTTGCGCTCGTTCTCCACCTGGCGCAGGGTGTCCCGCAGCTGCCGGGCCATGTCATTGAAGGTGTCGGTGAGCACGCCGATCTCGTCCCTTGAGGTGACCTCGATGCGCCGGGAGAAGTCCCCCTCCGCCACCCGCATGGCCCCCTCGGTGAGGCGCTGGATGGGAATGATCATGGTCTTGGACAGCAGGAAAGAGAGCAGGATGGAGATGACCAGCCCGAAGACCAGGGATTCCAGAATCAGACCGAAAATCTGGCTGATCAGGCTGTTCACCGTGGCCTTGTTGTCCAGAATATAGATGACGTACTGGTTGTCCCCCCGGGTGATGGGCAGGGCCACGTCCATATAGTCGGCGGCGATGTTGGCCTCGGTCCCCTCCTCCCGCTCCACCAGGGCCCGAGTCAGGTTGGGGGAGTCGTACTCCAGTCCGCGCCCCTCCTCCTCGTCGGTGCCGGTCAGATAGTCGCCGGTCTCCCCGTCCAGGATATATAGAGTGCGGCTGCGGCTGTCCAGCCCCAAATCGCCGTAGTAGGCCTCCATGATGCTCAAAATGGCCTGGGCCCCGTCCTCATCCGACGTGACCTCAGTCTCCAGATTGCGGCTCAGGGCTTGATTCTGATCAAAGACCCGGCTCATCTGGGTATAGAACTCCTCCAGATAGAAGGCCATAACGGAGTTGATCAGGAAGGTGCCCACCACCGTCATCAGAGACAGGATGAGCAGCACCATGATCATCACCAGCTTCATATGCACGCTGCGCAGCACCGGAGGCACCCCCTTTCATTCAGAGCGGAAAGTGGAGAGTGGAGATATGGGTCCGGCTGCGCCGGACCTTATCAATCATTCGCCTTGGGCGAACTCCATTTCTTCACTCTCCACTCTCAACTCTTCACTCTAAAATAACAATCAGCTCTGCTGTCCGCCGAACAGGTATCCCATTCCCCGCTTGGTCAAAATGAACTTGGGAGAGGCGGGGTCGTCCTCAATCTTCTCCCGCAGGCGGCGCACCGCCACGTCCACGGCCCGCACGTCGCCCACATAGCCCTCATAGTTCCAGACGTGCTCCATCAGGGCCTCCCGGGAGAACACCTTCCCCGGCTGGGAGGCCAGAAAACAAATCAGGTCGTACTCCCGCTGGGTCAGCTCCAGGGCGCGGCCGTCCTTGTACACGGTGGCCCCCTCCAGGTCCACCACCACCCGTCCCAGGTCCAGCCGCTTTCCCGGCTCACTTCCCGCCTGGGGAAGCTGGGCGGGGGCCATGGCCACCCGGCGGATGTTGGCCTTTACCCGGGCCAGCAGCTCCCGCATGGCGAAGGGCTTGGTGATATAGTCGTCCGCCCCCAGCTCCAGACCCAGGACCTTGTCGGCCTCCTCCTCCCGGGCGGTGAGCATGAGGATGGGCACGGCGGACCCCGCCTCCCGGATCTTCCGGCACACGTCAAATCCGTTCATCCCCGGCAGCATCAGGTCCAGCAGGATCAGGTCCGGGTTCTGTTCCAGAGCCAGCTGCAGGCCGGTATTTCCGTCATAGGCCTCCAGGGTATCGTACCCCTCCCGGCTGAGGTTGAAGGACAGAATATCCACGATGTTCTGCTCGTCTTCCACGATCAGAATGGTCTTTCCCAACTTGGCTCCCTCCCTTACAGATTCAAAAGCACCTTGGTCTTCAAAACCGTGGCCACCGTCTTGGCGTCCTCCAGGGTCCCGTCCATCACCTTTTGGAACAGCTCCTCAAAGGGCATGGTGACGACGTTTAAAAACTCGTCGTCGTCCGGATGACTCTGGGCGCGGCTCAGGTCCCGGGCCAGGTACATGTGCAGCTTCTCAGTGCAGAAGCCCGGGGAGGCCAGAATACACCCCAGATAGGTCAGCTCCCCCGCCTCCAGACCGGTCTCCTCACTGAGTTCCCGGGCGGCGGCCACCCGGTGGTCCTCCCCCTCGTCCAGTTTTCCGGCGGGCAGCTCCAGCAGCAGCTGGTGGAAGGGATAGCGGTACTGCTGCACCAGCGTCACATTTCCATCCCGGTCCAGAGGCAGAATGGCCACCCCGCCGGGGTGGAGCACCACCTCCCGCTTGGCCTGCATTCCGTTGGGCAGCTCCGCCTGATCCACCAGCAGGGTGACGATCTTGCCCTGATACACCGTCTCGCTTGAAAGGGTCCGCTCCGTCAAATCCATAAGGTATTCTTCCTCTCTGCCCATCCGGTTTTTGGGGCGGTTCTCCCGCTCCCCGGACGTTTTTTGTCCAATCCCGGCCCGTGCCGCGGCAGCATTGCGTCCAGTCCGCTGCGGGCGGCCGTCTGAAAACGCACACAGAAGCCGCCCAGGCCGGGGGCGGCGGCCCGCCGCCCCATGTGAATTTCATTATAGCACAGCTGCCCGGCCCCGGTAAAGCCAAACGTCTGATTTTCCCGGCTCCGCGCCCGCCTCCTCCGCCCTGGAAACCTGTTTTTTCGCCCCGGAGAGGCCCGAACGACAGGCCGGTAAAATTTTGACGTCTCTCCCACTTGCATTTTCTCTCCATCCGGGTTACAATAGGGTCAGAAAACAGGCAGGAGGTATTCCCCTATGAGCGAGGCGTACGGCCCCGATTTTATCACCGTCACCGACGAGGACGGCAACGAGTTTGAGCTGGAGCTGGTGGACACCCTGGAGCACAACGGCGTCATCTACCACGCCCTGTTCCCCGCTTCTCAGGAGGATGAGGAGAGCGGCGAGCCGGTGGACGTGGACGCGGACGACGAGGAATACGGCCTGGTCATTATGAAGGTGGTGGAGGAGAACGGCGAGGAGCTACTCTCCACCCTGGACAGCGACGAGGAGATCGAGGAGATCTACAACCTCTTCATGGAGCGGTTTTTCCAGGAGGAGGACGAATAATTCAGACTTCAGGCGGGTTTTCCTGCTCGGTGCGTGATGGGCCTTTTTAAACCCACATTTCTTAAACGGGACGCCCACCTCACGGCGTGGCTTGCAGGCCTCCCGGCCCCCATCGAGGTCGGCTGGAAGTTGGAAGCAGTAAAGCGTTGTGGAGGCGACCCACCTGCCATTTCGTGCAGGTTTTAAACAGGTCCACACGGCCAGAGCGGGGTATATAAAACTCACTTGGATATGGGCCGCGGCGCAAGCCGCGGTCTTTTTTACGCCCATTCCGGCTGGAGATTCGTCCGATTTCCCATGAACAAACTGTAAAAGCTGAGGTTTCTCTCCCCTTTCCCCCTTGAATCCTCCTGCGGATTCTTGTATAATAGCACAGAATTCCCCGTCCGGCCGCCTTTCTCTGCGGCCGGACACTTGCAAGTTCACAATGAGAGGACGGAATCAACTGTGAGTGCATCCAGAGAAAAGAAAACCCGGTCGGACTCCACCTATGTCCAGCGCCGGAATAACCGTGAGGAGGACAAGGACCGCCGCAAGCACATCCTGTATGGCATCGCGGGCGGCGTTGTTGCGGTATTGGCCATCGCCCTTCTGGTGTGGGACAGCGGCTTCTTCCAGAAGCGCTCCACCGCTGTCACCATTGACGGAGAGGACTACGGCCCCGCCGTGGTGCAGTATTACTACCAATCGGCCCTTAACACCGCCTATTACAATTCCGTGATGGGCTCCTCCACCTTTGACTACAATGTGGACCCCGCAGAGCAGGTCTACGACGAGGAGACCGGCCAGACCTGGCGGGACTTCCTGCTGGACCAGGCCATCGACGATTTGACCCAGGTCACCGTCCTGGTCCACGCCGCCGAGGCGGAGGGCTACACCCTCACCCAGAAGGACCAGGCCTATCTGGAGAGCGAGCTGGCCACCCTGGACAGCACCTGGCGCTCCAGCGGCTCCTATGACAGTCTGTCCAGCTACCTGAAACTGAACTACGGCAGCTATATGGACGAGGATACCTTCCAGTCCCTCTACGCCGACCAGGTGCTGGCCGACTCCTACCGGCAGCACTATCAGGACAGCCTGACCTATACCGATGAGGAGACCGAGGCCTACTATAACGAGCACACCAACGACCTGGACACCTTCGGCTACACGGTCTTCACGGTCCAGGCCACCGTGGAGGAGCAGACCGATGAAGAGGGCAACACGGTGGAGATGACCGACGAGGAGAAGACCGCCGCCCTGGAGACCGCCAAGGCCGACGCTCTGGCCACCGCCCAGGCGATCCAGAGCCGCCTGACCAACGGTGAGGACGCTCAGGCCCTGGCCGACGAGTACGCCGACGCGCTGTACAGCTCCTCCATCCACACCACCGCCATGGGCTCCACCTTCTCCTCTGCCGCCTATGCCGACTGGCTGTATGACGCCGCCCGCCAGAGCGGGGACATCACCCTGGCCGAGCTGGACCGCAGTGAGAGCAGCGCATACAACTACTATGTGGTCCAGTTTGACAGCCGGACCCGGGACGACTCCGCCACCGCCGATGTGCGCCACATTCTGATCGGCGCCGCTTCTTCCGGCACCACCCCCACTCAGGAGGAGTTCGACGCCGCCGAGGCCGAGGCCCAGGCCCTTTTGGACCAGTGGAAGGCCGGGGACGCCACCGAGGACAGCTTCGCCGCCCTGGCCGTCCAGAACACGGACGACAGCGGCTCTCAGTCCACCGGCGGCCTGTACAGCGGCATCTCCAGCACCGACAGCCTGGAGCCCAACTTCCTGAACTGGGCTCTGGACCCCGCCCGTCAGCCGGGGGATACCGGGATCGTCAAAAATGAGAGCAGCTCCATCCAGGGCTGGCACATCATGTACTTTGTGGGCTGGGACGACCCCGCCTGGGAGTACACGGTGAAGTCCACCTGGAAGGAGAGCGACACCAGCGAGTGGCTGGCTTCTCTCACCGAAAACGTGGAGGCGGTTCACGGCTCCGGCCTGGACTTGGTCTCTTAATCTCAAATATCCCGATTTTTTCGGAGCGCCGCTCAGCGGCGCTCCGTTTTTTTATATCCGCACCTTCCTCCCCGTCCCGGCATAGCATGGAACAAGACAGGCGGGCCCATATTGGAGTCTGCCGGAAGGAGGAACGCTTATGGAAGGAACCGGGACCCTGTCGGTCCGTGTTATTACCTCCCGGGCCCAGCTGCCGGTGGAGGGGGCCACTGTGGTGGTCACCCAGAGAGGGACGGGCGGAAAATACCAGCTGCTGTCCGTTCAGGCCACCGACCGCAGCGGCGCCACAAAGCCCGTCGTCATTTCCACTCCGGCCCTGGGGGAGAGCACCCACCCGGGCAGCTCCGCCCCCCCATACGCCGTGTGCGATGTTTGGGCGGAGCATCCTGGCTACGCCATGCTGCTGGTGGAGGGCGTTCAGATTTTCCAGGGCGTGGAGACCCTCCAGTCCATGGAGCTGGAACCCCTGAACGAGGGGCAGTCCAGTCTGATTCAGAACAACGTCCGGGAGATCACCGGCCAGACCCTGTGAGGTGTCCCCATGCCTGTGCAAGTGACCCCCTACGTGCCCCGCACCATCACGGTACATCTGGGCCCGCCGGACGAGTGGGCGGAAAATGTGACGGTCTCATTTCCGGACTATGTGAAAAATGTGGCCTCCAGTGAGATCTACCCCACCTGGGAGCCAGCAGCCATTCAGGCCAACATCCTGGCCATCACTTCCTTTGCCCTGAACCGGGTATACACCGAGTTCTATCCCAGCCGGGGCTATGACTTTCAGATCACCTCCTCCACCGCCTATGACCAGAAGTTTATCCGGGACCGGAACATCTTTGAGAACATCAGCTGGACCGTGGATGAGATGTTCACCGACTACATCCGCAGAGAGGGCTTTGTGGAGCCCCTGGCCGCTAAATTCTGCAACGGCACCACCTCCACCTGCGCCGGGCTCTCCCAGTGGGGCAGCCAGGAGCTGGCCCAGCAGGGCTACGGCCCCATGGAGATCCTGAGGTACTACTACGGGGACGACATCGAGCTGGTGGAAAACGCCCCGGTCCAGTCCCTGGGCCAGTCCTACCCGGGCTATCCCCTGCGGCTGGGCTCCACCGGGCCGGATGTGGTGACCATGAAGACCATGCTCAACCGCATCTCCCAGGGCTATCCGGCCATCCCCAAGCTCTGGCCGGTGACCCGGACCTTTGACGAGAAAACCCAGTCGGCGGTGCGCACCTTCCAGTCGGTCTTCGGTCTGACAGCGGACGGGGTGGTGGGCAAAGCCACCTGGTACAAGATGGTCTACCTGTACGTGGGGCTCAGCCGCCTGTCCGAGCTGGTGAGCATGGGCCAGCAGTTCCAGGGCTTCTCCTTCCAGTACCCCGGCATTCTCCGCCAGGGGGACCGGGGCGGAGACGTGTCGGTGCTCCAGTACATGCTGGCGCTGGCGGCCGAATTCGACCCCACCCTCACCGATCTGGCCGTGGACGGGGTCTATGGGGCTCGAACAACCCAGGCGGTGCGGGCGTACCAGCAGAGCCGCGGCCTTCAGGCAGACGGGGTGGTGGGCGAGGAGACCTGGTACTCCATCTACGGGGACTTCACCGGCATCGAGAGGGACCTGCGCAACGACAACATCAACTTTCCCCAGGGGAATGCGGCCCAGGCCATGTCCCGGGAGGACGCCCCGTACCGCTACGGCGCCTCCAGCCGCCACGGCCAGTTCCCCGGCCAGGACCTGGAGCTGGGGAGCAGCGATCAGAAAGGAGTGAGTCTGGTATGACCACACCGCAGCAGCTGGAGGAGGAGATGCTCTCCAATCCGGTGCGCAGTCTGCAGTATATGCTCCGTCGGCTCGCCGGCAAATACAATTTTCTGCCCCAGCTGGCGCTGGACGGGATCTTCGGCGAGCGGACCCTGGAGGCCGTCATGCTGTTTCAGCGGGAGCTGACGCCTCCCGTCACCGGCGTGGTGGACCAGCGGACCTGGGACGCCATCCGGGACGCCTGGATCAATCTGGAGCGGGAGTCCGCGCCCCCCCGCACCCTCCGCATCTTTCCGGGGGAGGGCTATCAGGTGCAGCCGGGCATGTCCGGCGCCTCCATGATTTTGCCCCAGACCATGTTTCAGCTGCTCCGCCAGCGGCTGGAGGGCATCGCCGAGGGAGATGCCGACGGCGTTCACGGGGACGCCTCGGTCCAGAACACCCTGTGGCTTCAAAACCTGGCCCAGCTGGAGGAGACCGGAGTCATGGACCGGCAGACCTGGGATATGCTCAGCCGGCTGTACGAGCTGTTTATCACAGCGGAACCCCTGTCGTAAAAATTCCGGGCCGCCTCTTGACACTGAGAGGCGGCCCGGTTTTTAATAATAGAGTGGGAAGAGAACCTTTACGCAGAGGAGGAGAACACAATGACAACAGTACGACTGGGCCGCACGGAGCTGGTGGTCGGCAAGCAGAGCTTCGGCTGTCTGCCCATTCAGCGCATCACCACGGAGGAGGCCGTCGCCCTGCTCCGCCGGGCCTACGACGGTGGCATGAACTACTTCGACACCGCCCGGGCCTACTCGGACAGCGAGGAGAAGGTGGGGGCCGCCTTTGCCGGCATGCGGGACAAAATCGTCATCTCCACCAAGACCCAGGCGGTGACGGCGGATGGGATGTGGAAAGACCTGGAGGAGAGCCTGCGCGCCCTCCAGACCGACTATATTGACATCTATCAGTTCCACAATCCCGCCTTCTGTCCCAAGCCCGGCGGGGAGGACGGCCTGTACGAGGCCGCCCTGGAGGCCAAGCGCCAGGGGAAGATCCGGCACATCTCCATCACCAACCACCGGCTGGCCGTGGCCCACGAGGCCATCGACTCCGGGCTGTACGACACCCTCCAGTTTCCCTTCAGCTACCTCTCTGGTCCCCAGGAGCTGGAGCTGGTGGACAAGTGCCGGGCGGCGGACATGGGCTTCATCGCTATGAAGGCCCTGGCTGGCGGTCTCATCCGGGACGGGCTGGCGGCGGCCGCCTTCATGGAGACACAGCCCTCCGTGGTCCCCATCTGGGGCGTTCAGTACGACTGGGAGCTGGACCAGTTCCTGGCCTGCGTCAAAAATCCCCCGGAGATGACGGCGGAGCGCCAGGCGGTCATCGACCGGGACCGGAAGGAGCTCTCCGGGGACTTCTGCCGGGGGTGCGGCTACTGCATGCCCTGCCCCGCGGGCATTGAGATCAACAACTGCGCCCGCATGTCCCTGATGCTCCGCCGGGCTCCGGCGGAGGGCTGGCTCACCCCGGAGTGGCAGGAGAAGATGGGCAAAATCCAGGACTGCCTCCACTGCGGCGCCTGCATGTCCAAGTGCCCCTACGGCCTGGACACGCCCCGCCTGCTGGAGGAAAACTACCGGGACTACCAGCAGGTGCTGGCCGGGCGGGGCTGATTCAAAATTTCAAGTCCGGGAGCTGCCCTGCGGGGCAGCTCCCGCTTTTCTCCTTTCCCGGAAATCTTTACTTCTCTCTTTGGGAATGATACAATACAGTTACCGTACAACCCATATTTTCAGGAGGAAATTTCCTTGGTTATTTCTGGATTTCAGGAGCTGAAGACGCAGCTGCGGGAGGCCGCCCCCCAGCCGGCGGTGGTGTCCGCCGCCCATGACGAGCACACCCTGGAGGCCGTGTTCCAGGCCCGGCGGGATGGGCTGATCTCCCCTATTTTTGTGGGCGACGCGGAGCGCATCCGCTCTATCGCCCGCTCCCAGGGGGAGGACGTCCCGCAGGAGGCGCTGGTGCAGGCCGGCGGCGAGACGGAGTGCGCCCAGTGCGCCGTGGACCTGATCCGCCAGGGCCGGGGCAAGCTACTCATCAAGGGGATGCTCCAGACCGGCACCCTGCTCCGGGCGGTGGTCCAGCCGGATACGGGCATCCGGGCCTCGGAGCTGCTGTCCCACGTGGCCATTTTAGACGTACCCGCCTACCACAAGCTGATGTTCGTCTCCGACGGGGGCATGGTGATCGCTCCAGATCGAAATCAAAAGCGTGAAATATTACGAAACGTATTGTCTCTGTGCCGCTTTCTGGGGTATGAGCAGCCCAAGGCCGCCATTCTGTGCGCCGCGGAGACGGTGAGCCCCCGCATGCCGGAGACGGAGGACGCCGCCGCCTTGAAGGAGGAGGGCGCCCGGGGGAACTTCGGCCCCTGTCTGGTGGAGGGGCCTATCTCCTTCGACCTGGCCACCGACCGGGCGGCGGCGGAGATCAAGGGCTACCACAGCCCCGTGGCGGGGGATGCGGACGTCTTCCTGGTCCCCTCCATCGCGGCGGGCAATCTCATGTGCAAGGCCCTCTACGGCATGGCCGGTGGAAAGATGGCCGGCGTGGTGCTGGGGGCCTGCGTCCCCATCACCGTCAACTCCCGCAGCGCCGCTCCGGAGGAGAAGTACGACTCCATCGCCATCGCCGCCGCCATGGCTCAGTCCAATCCGTAATCAATCCTATTGTTTTTACCATAAGGAGAACCGATATGTCCTACCGCCTCTTGATTCTGAATCCCGGCTCCACCAGCACCAAGGCCGCTGTCTATGACGACGACCGGCAGGTGGCCATGAAAAGCATCGTCCACACCAATCAGGACCTAGCCCCCTACCCCACCCTGTACGACCAGCTGGACTACCGGGTGGCCCTGGTACGGGGCTGGCTGGGACAGGAGGGGATCGACCTGTCCACCCTGTCCGCCGTGGTGGGCCGGGGAGGCATCATCCCCAATATCGTGGCTGGGGGCTATGTGGTGGACGACAACCTGGTGGACTGTCTGCGCAACTACCCGGTGTTCGACCACGCCTCCAACCTGGGCGGCCTCATGGCCCGTGCCTTCGCCCAGCCTCTGAACATCCCCGCATACATCTATGACGCGGTGACCAGCGACGAGCTGCTCCCCGAGGCCCGGGTCACCGGATTCAAGGAGGTCACCCGCACCAGCTTCTGTCACGTGCTCAACGCCCGGGCCACCGCCCACAAGTACGCCGAGGCCCTGGGGCGGAAGTACGAGGATATGAATCTGGTAGTGGCCCACCTGGGGGGCGGCATCTCCATCTCCGCCCACAGCCGCGGCCGGATCATCGACTCGGTGTCCGACGACGCCGGCCCCTTCTCCCCCGACCGCTCCGGCAGCCTGAACATGCTGTACGTGGTGGACCTGTGCTACTCGGGCAAGTACACCAAGAAGGAGATGCTGAAAAAGCTCCGGGGGGAGGGGGGCATGTCCGCCCTGCTGGGCACCCACGACTGCCAGGAGATTGAGCGGCGCATTGAGAACGGGGACGAGTGGGCCGCCCTGGTCTACAAGGCCCAGGCCCTCCAGATCGCCAAGGGGGTGGGCATCATGCTGGGCTGCTTCACCGAGCTCATCGACGCCGTCATCCTCACCGGCGGGCTGGCCAACTCCAAAAAGCTCACCGGCATGGTTATCGACTACCTCCACAACCTGGTGAAGGTGGTGGTCATCCCCGGGGAGAACGAGATGGAGGCCCTGGCCCTGGGGGCCCTGCGCATCCTCCGGGGGGAGGAGGCAGTCCACACCTTCCACCCCGCCTGCGCCCTGGTCCCTTAACCAGCCCCCTCGAGCTTCTCCGCCCCAACTTGAGCGGATTCATCTCATCAGAAATTTTTTGACAAGCAAACTGAAACAGCCGGTTCCAAACGGAACCGGCTGTTTCAGTATAAGAAAAGAAGAAGGAAGAATTATCACATATAAAACAGCATGTCGCTGTAAGTGGGGAAGGGCCACGCCTTCCGCTCCACCAGAGTCTCCAGCTGATCGGCCAGCTTCCGGGCGGCGGTCATGTCCTCAAAGACAACCGCGTGGAAGTAGGTCAGCCGGGCCTCGACGGCCTCCGGAGCCCCCTTCAAGTCCGCCTCCAGCTTCTCACAGGCGGCCAGCAGCTCGTCGGTCAGCTCGGAGATCCGGCTCTCCATGGTGGTCTCGTACCGGCAGACGGAACTGCCGGCCCGGCCCAGGGCCCGGCGGGCCAGCTCCCCGGCGTAGGCGGAGGCGGCGGGCAGGATATCCCGCTTGATCATATCCGCCATGGTGTTGGCCTCGATGGAGAGCACATGGCAGTAGTTCTCCATGTGGATCTCCCGGCGGGCCTCCATCTCCTCCCTGGTAAAGATGCCGTGCTTGGTAAACAGGACCACATTCTTCTCGGCGGTGTAGACGGGAAGGGCGTCGGCGGTGGAGGTAAGGTTGGACAGCCCGCGGCGGGCGGCCTCCTGGAGCCAGGCGTCCTCATAGCCGTTGCCGTTGAAGATGATCCGCTGATGCTGGGTGAACACCCGGCGGATGAGGGCGGCCAGGGCCTCGTTGAAGTCGTCCGCCCCCTCCAGCTCATCGGCAAACTGCTCCAGCTCCTCGGCCATGATAGTGTTCAGGGCAATGTTGGGGCCGGCAATGGACTGGGAGGAACCCAGCATCCGGAACTCAAACTTGTTGCCGGTGAAGGCCATGGGAGAGGTGCGGTTCCGGTCGGTGTTGTCCTGGGGAATGGGAGGCATCACGTCCACCCCCACCCGCAGGGACTTCTTGCCGGGGTCGGAGTACTCGGTGCCGTGGATGATGGACTCCACCACGGCGGTGAGCTCGTCGCCCAGGAAGATGGACACCACGGCGGGAGGGGCCTCCTGGGCCCCCAGGCGGTGGTCGTTGCCCGCAAAAGCCACGGTGGCGCGCAGGAAGTCCTGGTACTCGTCCACACCCTTCACAAAAGCGGCCAGGAACAGCAGGAAGCGGGCGTTCTGGCTGGGGGTGCTGCCGGGCTTAAACAGGTTATCGCCTTTGTCCGTGGCCAAGGACCAGTTGTCATGCTTGCCCGAGCCATTGATGCCGGCAAAGGGCTTTTCATGGAGCAGGCACACCAGGCCGTGCTTTCGGGCCACCTTCTTCATCACGTCCATGGTGATCTGGTTGTGGTCGCAGGCGGTGTTGGCGTCGGTGTAGATGGGGGCCATCTCATGCTGACAGGGGGCCACCTCGTTGTGCTTGGTCTTGGACAGGACCCCCAGCTTCCACAGCTCCCGGTCCAGGTCCTGCATGTAGGCGGCCACCCGGGGCCGGATAGCGCCGAAGTAGTGGTCCTCCAGCTCCTGGCCCTTGGGGGCGGGGGCGCCGAACAGGGTCCGGCCGCACATGCGCAGGTCCATACGCTTGGCAAAGTCCTTCTCGTCAATGAGGAAGTACTCCTGCTCGGGGCCCACCTGGGCGGTGACCCGCTTGGTCTCGGTGTCCCCAAACAGGCGCAGGATGCGCACCGCCTGGCGGCTCACCTCATCCATGGAGCGCAGAAGGGGGGTCTTTTTATCCAGCACCTGGCCGGAGTAGGAGTAAAACACGGTGGGAATATACAGGGTGTTGTCCCGCAGGAAGGCGTAGGCGGTGGGGTCCCAGGCGGTGTAGCCCCGGGCCTCAAAGGTGGCCCGCAGGCCGCCGGAGGGGAAGGAGGAGGCGTCGGGCTCGCCCCGGACCAGCTCTTTGCCGGAGAACTCCAGCAAAACCTTGCCGCCGGGGGCGGGGGTGATGAAGCTGTCGTGCTTCTCCGCGGTGTAGCCGGTCATAGGCTGGAACCAGTGGGTGAAATGGGTGGCGCCCCGCTCAATGGCCCAGTGCTTCATGGCGTCGGCAATGTCGTTGGCGATGGCCAGATCCAGCGCGGTCTGATTTTCAATGCACTCCTTCCAGGCGCTGAAGGAATTGGAGGAGAGGTACTGCCGCATCGCGTCCTCGTTGAAGACCATGCTTCCAAACAGCTCAGTGAGATCTGTGGCTTTCGTTTCCATAGGGCATTCTCCTTTCATTTCATCCCGCAAGCGGGGGAATCGGTATTTTAAAACCCGCTGGCCCCGTAGTTGGCCAGCACCCGGGCAGAGGGATCGTCCACATCGCAGCCCTCCCAGGAGCGGTTGGGCATCCAGAAGTCCTTGACCATTTTGGCCTGGCCAGGGTAGTAGGCCTCAAACAGCTCCCGGTAGAGCAGGCTCTCCTTGGTGAAGGGAGTGGCGAAGTCGTATTTGGAGCTGAGCTGCCGGAACTCCTGGTCGGTATATTTTTCCTCGGCGTACTCCTTCAGGTCGTCCACCAGGGAGTGGCCCACCGCGTCGGAGAAGGCCGCCTTCTCCCGCCACAGGATGTCTTCGGGCAGGAGGCGGTCCCCCTCGAAGGCGTGGCGGAGGAGATACTTGCCCTTTCCGTAGGTGTTCACCTTCAGGGCGGGGTCCACACCCATGACGTACTTCACAAAGTCCAGGTCGCCGAAGGGCACCCGGGCCTCGATGGAGTGGGCGCTGATGCACCGGTCGGCCCGGAGCACGTCGTACATATAGAGCTCATCCACCCGCTTTTTGGCCTCCTCCTGGAAGGCGGCGGGGGAGGGAGCGAAGTCGGTATACTTATAGCCGAAGAGCTCGTCGGAGATCTCCCCGGTGAGGAGGACCCGCACGTCGGTCTGCTCATGGATGGCCTTGCACACCAGATACATGCCCATGCTGGCCCGGATGGTGGTGATGTCGTAGGTGCCCAGGGCGGCCACTACCTCGGGGAGGGCCTTGAGCACATCCTCCTTGGTGATGATCACCTCGGTGTGGTCGCTGCCGATGAAGTCGGCCACCTCCCGGGCGTATTTCAGGTCGATGGCGTCCACATCCATGCCGATGGCAAAGGTGCGGATCTTCTTGCCCAGGATCTTCGCGGCGATGGCGCACACCAGACTGGAGTCCAGACCGCCGGAGAGGAGGAAGCCCAGAGGGGCGTCCGCATCCAGCCGCTTCTCCACCCCGGCGATGAGCTTCTCCCGGATGTTCCGGCACACGGTCTCCAGGTCGTCCTTCCGGTACACATCCACCGTGGTCAGATCGGCGTAGCGGACAAACTCGCCGCCGGCGTAGTAGTGGCCGGGCGGGAAGGGGAACACCTCTTTGCACAGGCCGATGAGGTTCTTGGCCTCGCTGGCAAAGACAATGCCGCCGTCGTAGTCATAGCCGTAGAACAGGGGGCGGATGCCGATGGGGTCCCGGGCGGCCACCAGGGAGTCGGTCCTGCTGTCGTAGAGAATGAGGGCAAACTCCGCGTCCAGCATGGAGAACATATCCAGGCCGTACTCCCGGTACAGGGGGAGGAGCAGCTCGCAGTCGCTGCCGCTCTGGAAGGTGTAGCCCCTGCTCTCCAGCTCGGTCTTGAGCTTCCGCCAGCCGTACAGCTCGCCGTTGCACACCACCATGTCCCCGTCCAGGGAGAAGGGCTGCATGCCGCTCTCGTCCAGGCCCATAATGGCCAGGCGGTGGAAGCACAGCCAGCCCGACGGGGTCTCCACCACGCTGGACATGTCCGGCCCACGGGAGAGAGTCCGGTCGAAGTAGGGGAGGATCTCCTCCCTGGTTCGTGATTTTTGGGTAAAGCCCATAATTGCACACATAATAAAAATACACCTCCGGATGATTTTGCAGCTGCTTCTCCCCTTCGGCCTTCCACCCCTCTTTGTGTCAAAAAGGGGAAGAAACTCCTCCGGGTTAGGACGAATGCTGCGCTCCGCGGTGCCACCTAACTTGCCCTCACAACCTGAGGACCACTTTTCCGGCTCTGACAAGCCGTTGCGATGTAACGGTCGCCCCCGTCTCCCATACTTGCCTTGGCGTTCTGTTTGAAGCTCAGGAGTGTTCTTCCCGCAGTCTCCTGCGCGGGGCTTCCACCGTCCCCCGCTCTCTGGGGCCGAGCCTCCGCGGTACTTTTCTCCCTCAATGCCTTTGTCCGTATTGGGTGTATCAACCTTCGCAGAAATGCAAAGAGGGCGCCGCGGCTCCCTTGCCGCAGCGCCCTTGCTGTTGATGGCGCTATTATATGCGCCGTATTTTCCCATGTCAAGGGAAAACTCCAAAAAATTTGTTCTCCCAGCCCTTTTTAGAGGCTTCCACAAAAAGATTGACTCCTATTTTTCTTTGCTTTGTGCCTTTGAGAGATTTTGTATCTTTCGTATTTCACATTTTCTTCACTCTAATTCCTGGACCTTCATTTTCTCCATTTCTGCCTTCACCTGCTCCTCCCTCCGGCTTTTCAGCCAAATCCACCCCAGAGACAAAGTTGGGATGTTGAACACGAACAGGAATCCCCCCACCATACCGGGTGTCAGAGGGTGCTCCGGGTCCGGAAAATAGGATACCGATATATCCTCCGGAGAGGGCTCATAGGAGGAGGACGCTCCGGCGGGCACTGTGTATCCAGTGGTGGTAATCATCGGCGGCCCATCGTAGTGAAACATGACCACAGACATGATGATCGTCAGAAATAATCCGTACACCAGAGCGGCCGCCGGCAGGATCAGCCCCACCCATTTGGAATTTCTCCGGCAGAGCCGCTTTTGAACGGTGATCACCGCCATCAGGGGCAGGCCTACAAAAATCAGAATGACGGGGGACAAAATCAGCAGCAGGATAAACATAGGTGTTTCCTCCTCTTTGACCTGGAACCTCCGGAAACCGAATCACTCCAGGTCCTGAATGTTCATTTTGTTTAGCTCGTTCTGAAAGTCCCGGCGGTTTTTGTAGTGGAGCCAGATCCCCCCCAACACCACCGTGGGGATGTTGTTGATCAAAAAGTTTACCCCCATCAGCGCAAAGGTCTCCGCGCCAAAACCGGGATGGGACTCCTCATGGTGTTCCTCCACCACAGTCCCATGCTCGTCATAGGAGACGACAGAAGTCCCCACATGGGAAAACACTCCCACACTCAGGAGCATTGCCAGGCTGAACAGCAGGCTCAGCCCCGGCAGGATCAGCCCCAGCCAGCGGTTTTTCCGTTTGCACAGCCACACCTGGAGGGCCACTATCAAGGCAATCGGAAGTAAAACGCCAATGAGTACAATCGGCAGAGCGACCACTCCAAACAGAGACGCGATTGCCATACTATTCCTCTCCCTTCTCTTTCTTATCAATGGGCAAGAATCCCCAAAAAGAGCCGCCTCCCTTTTCCGTCCCTCTGGCGGTTCGGGCGAATTTGGAGCTCCTGAGTTTCATATTTTCGTCATCCAAGGTCCTGGATGTTCATCTTCTTGATCTCGTCCTGAAAGTCCCGGCGGTTTTTGTAGTGGAGCCAGATGCCCCCCAGCACCACCGTGGGGATGTTGCCCACCAGGAACAGCAGGACCGCTGAGGGGAGCAGGTGTCGGAATATTTCTTCCTGAGCCGCTTGTTTTTCCTGGGCATCGGGGTCGGGGTACTGATCCAGGATGTTCCCCTCCCCGTCATAGGTAGTGATCATGCCGTTCTCTGTGATGGTTTGCTGGATTACCTGGCCGTTCTCATCAAGGGTCATGGAACCGCCGCTGCCCGTCTGGATCAGTCCAAAAGCGCCAAGACTGAACACCAGCAGCAGGCTGAACAGAAAGCTCAGGACTGGCAGAATCAGGCCCAGCCAGCGGGTCTTCCGCCTGCACAGCCACACCTGGAGTGCCACCACCAGCGCCACCGGCAGAAGAATGGAAATTAAGGCTATCAAAAGGCCTATTATTCCAAATACAGACCACATCGCCATTTATAATTCCTCCTTCGCTTTCTTATAGGCGCTGATGAGCACCTTTGCGGTGTCGAAGTCCAGCTTCTCGTTGACGGTCAGCCGCTTGATGAGGCCGATATAGGGGTCGGCGGCAGTGTCCTCGCCCAGTTTGATTTTCTGGATCAGACGGTCCAGCCGCAGCCGCACGGTGGGGTAGGTCACCCCGTACTCCCCCGCCATCTCCTTCAATGACCCGGAGGCCAGCACAAATTTTTTGATGAACACCAGGTCCTCGTCCTCCAGCCCGGCCATCCACTCGGGTACGGTCTCGATTGCCATGCAGTCACCGCCTCCTCTCTGTATCTGGAGTATACCATTTAACTTTATTAAAGTCAATCTTTAATTTTATTTTTCTTTTTGTAGGAATAAAATTTTAGCAAATCAGAAGTTTCAAAGAGAATCCCGCAGAATCTTTTGCACCCGTGCAGCTTTCGCGAGACGCAAAAAGCCCCGCATCCAGTTGGATGCGGGGCTGAAATTGCTGTATGGGAGACGAACTTACTTCGCGGCCTTGGCAGCCTTGATGGCCTCGATCAGCATGGGGGTGACCTTGAACAGGTCGCCGCAGATGCCGTAGTCGGCGATCTCGAAGATAGGAGCGGTCTCGTTCTTGTTCACGGCGATGATGCACTCGGAATCCTGCATGCCAGCCTTGTGCTGGATGGCGCCGGAGATGCCCAGAGCCACATAGATCTTGGGGTGCACGGTCTTGCCGGTCTGACCGACCTGGTGGTCGGCGGACAGCCAGCCGGAGTCGATGGTGGCACGGGAGCCGCCCACGACGCCGCCGAGAACCTCAGCCAGCTCCTCGGCCAGCTTGATGCCGCCCTCCACGTCCTTGGAGATGCCGCGGCCCACGGAGACGACCACGTCGGCGCCGATCAGGTCCACCAGCTTCTTGGCGGCCTTGACGACCTCGACCACCTGTGTCTCCATATCGTCCTCAGTGAGGGAGAACTCGGGCTTGATGATCTCGCAGGCGTCGGCCTTGGCCTGATCGAAGGGGGCCTTCTTCATCACGCCGGGGCGCACAGTGGCCATGGCGGGACGGAAGCGGGGGCAGATGATGGAGGCCATCAGGTGGCCGCCGAAGGCGGGACGGGTCATCTTCAGGTCGCGGGACACGTCGTGCTTCTCGCCCAGCACGATGGCGGTGTTCAGGGCGTCGATCTTCTCGGGGGCCAGAGTGGAGGCCTCACGCAGGAAGTCCTTGTAGATGCCCATATCCACGTCCAGGTGGGTACAGTCAGCGCACAGACCGGTGTGCAGGCGGGCCGCGCAGCGGGGGCCCAGGTCACGGCCGATGTTGGTGGCGCCGATGAGCATGATCTCGGGCTTGTACTCCTTGATCACGTCGCAGATGACCTTGGTGTAGCCGTCGGTGGTGTAGTGCTCCAGCAGGGGGTGGTCGCAGACGTACACGCCGTCAGCGCCGTAGCCGCCCAGCTCCTTGGCGATGCCCTCGATGTTGTGGCCCAGCAGGATGCCGTACAGCTTGGTCCCCAGCTCGTCGGCCAGCTTGCGGCCCTCGGAGATCAGCTCAAAGGAGGTAGGCATCATGCTGCCCTGGCGCTGCTCGCAGAATACCCACACGCCGCCCTTGAAGGCAGCGATATCAGCACTGTTGAAAGTAGACATATTCTTCCGTTCTCCCTTCTATCAGATCAAATGCTTGGCAGCCAGAATGCCGGCCAGCTTCTCGCAAGTCTCTTTGTCGGCGCCTTCCAGCATCATGCCGGCACCCTTCTGAGGAGGAGTGAAGGAGGTCAGAATGTTGGTGGGAGAGCCCTTCAGACCGATGGTGGCGGGGTCGATCAGGGGATCGTCCTTCAGAGCGTTGTAGTCCAGAACCTCATAGGGCTTCTCATAGCACTCGAAGATGCCGCCCACGCTCATGTAGCGGGGAGTGTTCAGCTCCTTGATGCAGGTGATCAGGCAGGGGGTGTTGACCTTGATGGTCATGTAGCCGTCCTCCAGCATCCGCTTGATGGTGAGGGTCTTGCCCTCCTTGGTGATCTCAGCGGCGTAGGAGACCTGGGGGATGCCCAGCTTCTCGGCGATCTGGGGACCCACCTGGGCGGTGTCGCCGTCGATGGCCTGACGGCCGCAGAACACCACGTCGTCCTCGTCCAGGCCGATCTTGTTGATGGCCGCGGCGATGATCTGAGAGGTAGCATAGGTATCGGAGCCGCCGAACTCACGGCCGGAGATCAGCACGGCGCGGTCCACGCCCCGGGCGATGATCTCACGCAGCATGCCCTCGGCAGGAGGGGGACCCATGGAGACGACAACCACCTCGGCGCCGGTCTGCTCCTTCAGGACCAGAGCGGCCTCGACGGCGTTCAGGTCGTCGGGGTTGGTGATAGCGGCCATGGAGGCGCGGTTCAGAGTACCATCGGGATTCACGGCCACCTTACCGGAGGTATCGGGGACCTGCTTGACACAAACAATGATTTTCATTTCCATCTGCCTCCTATCTTATTTCACACCCATGGCACGGGAGATGACCATGCGCTGGACCTCGGAAGTGCCCTCGTAGATCTCGGTGATCTTGGCGTCGCGCATCATGCGCTCCACGGGGTACTCACGGGTATAGCCGTAGCCGCCGAACAGCTGCACGGCGCGGCGGGTGACGTCGGAAGCGGCCTCAGCGGCGAACAGCTTGGCCATGGCGGCGTCCACGGAGTAGGGCTCGTGGTTCTCCTTCTTGCAGGCGGCGGCATACACCAGGTACTGAGCGGCCTGCATGCGGGTGTGCATGTCGGCCAGCTGGAACTGGGTGTTCTGGAACTGGCTCAGACGCTTCTTGAACTGAACGCGCTCCTGGGTGTACTTGACGGCCTCGTCAATGGCGCCCTCGCCCAGGCCAAGAGCCTGCGCGGCGATGCCGATACGGCCGCCGTCCAGGGTCTGCATGGCGATCTTGAAGCCCTGGCCCTCCTTGCCCAGCAGGTTCTCCTTGGGCACGATGCAGTCCTCGAAGATCAGGTCGCAGGTGGAGCTGCCGCGGATACCCATCTTCTTCTCCTTCTTGCCCACGGAGAAGCCGGGGAAGGAGCTCTCCACGATGAAGGCGGAGATGCCGTGGTTGCCGGCCTTGGGGTCGGTCATGGCGAAGACCACGATGGTGCTGGCCACGGTGCCGTTGGTGATGAAGCACTTGGAGCCGTTCAGGACGTAGTGGTCGCCCTCCAGCACGGCGGTGGTCTGCTGGCCGGAGGCGTCGGTACCGGCGTTGGGCTCGGTCAGGCCGAAGGCGCCGATCTTCTTGCCGGACAGCAGGTCGGGCAGATACTTCATCTTCTGCTCCTCGGTGCCGTGCTCATAGATGGGGGCGCAGCACAGAGAGGTGTGGGCGGACACGATAACGCCGGTGGTGCCGCACACCTTGGACAGCTCCTCCACGCACATGGCGTAGGACAGCACGTCGCCGCCGGCTCCGCCGTACTTCTTGGGGAAGTAGATGCCCATCATGCCCAGCTTGCCCATCTTCTCGACGGTCTCCATGGGGAAGCGCTCTTCCTCATCCAGCTCCTCGGCTAGGGGCTTGACCTCGTTTTCCGCAAACTCACGGTACATTTTGCGGACCATCTCTTGCTCTCTAGTCAGATGAAAATCCATTTTCCAGTCCTCCTAAATTTTTTACTTCTTGGAATAATCGTAGAAGCCCTTGCCGGATTTGACGCCCAGCAGACCACCGCGGACCATCTTCTTCAGCAGCAGGGCAGGACGATACTTGGAATCGCCTGTCTCATCGTACAGGGTGTTCATAATGGCCAGACAGATGTCCAGGCCGATAAAGTCACCCAGGGCCAGGGGACCCATGGGGTGGTTGGCGCCCAGGCGCATGGCCTTGTCGATGTCCTCCACCGAGGCGGTGCCGGACTCCACCAGGCCGATGGCGTCGTTGATCATGGGGATGAGCAGCTTGTTGACCACAAAGCCGGGGCCCTCGGCTACCTCAACGGGCTCCTTGCCGATATCCTGGGCCAGCTTATAGGTGAAGTCAAAGGTCTCCTGGGGGGTGTTCACGCCCCGGATGATCTCAATGAGCTTCATGCTGGGCACAGGGTTGAAGAAGTGCATGCCGATGAGGGGATGCTTCAGGCCGTGGCCCATCTCCGTGATGGACAGGGAGGAAGTGTTGGTGGCAAAGACGGTCTCCGGTTTGCACAGCTCGTCCAGGCGGTGGAACAGTTCCTTCTTGGGACCCATTTCTTCCGCAATGCACTCGATGACCAGATCGGCATCCGCCGCCGCGGACTCCTCCTCCACAAAGACGTTGGCCATAAGGGCGTCCTTGGCCCCCTGGGGCATTTTCCCCTTGGCCACGCGCTTCTGGAGAGATGCGTCCAGTTCATCCCGGTGACGCTGGGCGGAGGCGATGCTGCTGGCGTACATAAGAGCGGTATGGCCGTTGGCGGCAAACACCTGAGCGATGCCGCGGCCCATGGTACCGGCGCCGAAAATTGCAACCTTCATTGTCTTTCCTCCTAAAATTTGATTTCCTTCGGACAGATATCCTGACCGTTTTGACGGGACACAAGCAGTTTTGTTAGAAAATTAACAAACGATGACCAGAAAAAGCGCAACACAGAGAATCTCCCTGTTGTTGCGGTGGGCATAAATCGGTCTGAACTGATTATGTACCGTTCAAATTATATCGTTTTTTAGGGCGATAAGCAAGGGGAAAGTATACTGGCATTTTATACAGTTTTTCCAGTTAAAATTCTGTTAATTTATGAGATTGGACAAATTTCAAGCGGAATAAAATCTCCCGGTGTTTTGGGATGAGGGAACGGAATTTTTCGCAAAAAAGCTTGGAATCCAAGGGGGCCGGACCCAGGAAAAATTCTCCTCTCCCCAAGACGAAACAGGGCTAAAGCTCATCCATTTTTCTGGAAAAACTGGTTTTTCCGGGGAACCAATGGGAGGAGGCAGCCGCCCCCTCCCCGCTCCCGCCGCGCCGGATGCGGCCTCAGTCCTCATTCAGGGGCACCGGCGCGGGAACCTTCTCCGGGTCGGTGTTGTCATAGGCCTGGGACAGGGCCTCCAGGGCCACGTCCTGATCGGACAGGAGCGCGGTCATCCGGTCCAGGCACTTGTTGGCCTTCTCCAGCTGGTCGGCCGCGTGGGAGACGGTGGACTCCACCTCGCTGCGCAGAGCGTCGTACTCCCGCTCCACCCGGCCCATCCACTGCTCCATGCTCCGGCGCAGGTCCTTGGCCTGGCCGTTGGCCTGGTCCAGAATGTTCTGGGCCCGGCAGTGGGCCTCCAGCTCCACACCGGCGGTGCGCTCCTTCACGGCCTCATAGGCGGCGGCCTCCGGCTCCAGGGCTGCCACTTTGTCCTTCAGGCTGTCCCGCTCCTGCCGGAGGGCGGCCAGCTCCCGCTCCTGTGCCTCCTCCCGGTCCTGGCTGGCGGCCAGGGCCTGCTGGGCCTGCTCCAGCTGCTGGCTCAGGCTGTCTCGCTCCCGGTGGAGGATGGAGAGCTGTTCCTCCTGCTCCGCCGTCTTGGCGGCCAGCTGCCGCCGCTCCTCCTCAGCCGCTTCCAGGTTCTGCTGCAGCTCCTGCTGCCGCTGGGCGTTCTCCGCCGACATCTTCTCCAAATAGTCCAGCACATCCTGCCGGTTAAAGCCGCCCAGGGCGGCGCTTCGAAATGGATGGTCCATGGGGCACCTCGTCTCCGCCCCGCTTCGGGGCATTTTGTCAGTATTTGAATTATTGTACCACACTCTTGGGGGAAATACAATTCTTTTGCACGGACGGGGAAAGCAACGGTTGCGCGGTGAGGACGCCTGTGCTAAGGTAGGAGAGAAGACAGCGGCAGGCCAGCACGCGGGAAGGGAGGCGCTGACATGGCGTCCAGCTTTTATCAGGCGGTCTATCAGGTAACCGCACAGATCCCCGCCGGTCGGGTGGCCACCTACGGTCAGATCGCTTTTCTGGCCGGACGGCCCCGGGCCAGCCGGATCGTGGGGGGCGCCATGGCCCGGGCCCCGGAGAGGCTCCCCTGCCATCGGGTCATCTACGGAGACGGCCGCCTCAGCCCGCCGGACGTGTTCGGTGGTCCCGGCATCCAGCGGATGCTTCTGGAGGCGGAGGGCATCCCCTTCCTCCCCGACGGCCGGGTGGACCTGTCCCGGTGTCGGTGGGACGGGGCTACGTCCTCCTCTCCGCTCTGAGAATAGACAGTTGAATTGCCCCGAACGAAGCGCCGTTCGGGGCGATTTTGTCATTACTCTGTAACTTGACCGGGATTCACTTCAAGTGTAGTATGTTCTTATCAACTACATTTGACGTAAATTGGAGCGATGCACTATGAAACGACTGCCGGACACCGAACTGGAAGTGATGAAGGCCCTGTGGGCCTCCGGGCCGGACACCCCCCGAGCCGCCCTGGACCACGCTTTGACCGACTTTCAGTGGTCCCCCAACACCATCAACACCTATTTGAACCGCCTGGCGGACAAGGGCTTTGTGTCCGTGCGCCGGGAGGGAAAGAGCAACCGGTACACCCCCCTGGTCTCCCGGGAGGACTATCTGGCCTTTGACAGCCGGATGGTGCTCTCCCGGCTGTACGGCAGCTCCCCCCGGAACTTTGTGGCCGCCCTGGCCAAGGGAGGGCTGGAGCAGAAGGACCTGGAGGACCTGCGGGACCTGCTGGACGAGCTGAGCGGGGGCGAATCCCATGAGTGACTTTCTGATCCACCTGGCCGCCCTCTCTCTGGGCGGAGGGGCGGTGGCTCTCATCCTGATGCTCACCGCCCGGTTCACCCACGCCCGGTACGCCGCCCGGTGGCGGTGCTGGGTCTGGCTGGTCCTTTGCCTGCGCCTGGCCGTCCCACTCCCGCTGCTCCCCGACCGCCCCGCACAGCAGGCGCCCATTCAGCTGCCCGTGGTGGAGGACCGGGTGGTGCTCCGGCCCGCGCAGCCCGCAGCCTCCTCTTCCGCTCCGGTGGAACCGGAGGCCGGAGCCGCCCCTGCCCTGTCCCTCTCCCAGCTGATCTTCGGTCTCTGGCTGCTGGGGGCCGCGGTGGTCCTGATTTGGAACCTGCTCTCCCACCTGCGCTTCTGCCGGTATCTGAACCGCTGGGCCGCCCCCGTCCGGGACGCGGACATTCTGGCCCTCTACAACGCCCTGGGCAACCAGCTGGGGCTGGACCGCCGCCCCCGCCTGCTCTCCTGCCCCGGCCTGGCCGTCCCCATGCTGGCCGGGCTGTTCCGGCCCGCCCTTCTCCTTCCGGAGAACCCGCCCGCCGGGGACGCCCTGCGGTTTTCCCTCCTCCACGAGCTCACCCACTTCCGCCGCAGGGACATCTTCCGCAAGACCCTGGCCCTGTGGGTGCGGGCCCTCCACTGGTTTAACCCCCTGGTGTGGCTCACCGCCCGCACCATGGACCGGGACATTGAGCTCTCCTGTGACGAGAGCGCCCTGAAACACCTCCCGCCGGCGGAGCACGCCGCCTACGGCCGAACCATTTTAAGCGCCGTGTCCGCCCTCACCGGGGCGGGCAGACCACAGTCTGCTTCCATTTCCGATTCAGAAATTTAAAGAGAGGTGCCCTATGTCTACTTCTATCTTTCACTCCCCCTTCACCACCGCGCTTTCCGGATCGGCCAGGGAGACGGAGGACCGCATCCGCAACATCTTTCAATATCAAAAGAAGCGCCCGCCGGTGCCGGCCCTGTTTCTGGCCTGCGCCCTGGCCCTGTCCTGCGGCTCCCTAGTGTCCTGCCAAGCCCAGGAAACCGGGACAGATATCCCATTCCCCAATTTTACGGCTCTGCCCGGAGAGCCGTTGGACGTGGTGATACCCACTACGTCAGCGCAGGACTATAATGATACCAATATTGCGTTCCTGGATAACCTGGCTGCAAACGGCCTAGGAATAGACGATCCCCCCACCACTCCGGTAAATTTGGAGGACTTCTCCCAATCAGAGAGCTGGAATGAGACGGTGTGGCTCCTGTCCCAGGACACAGAGCGGGACGCGGCGCTCTACGGCGTCATTCAGTTTGATGACTACACCCCCGGCCTGAACGCCTCCGACAAGCTATACGGGGTCATCGTCCACTCCGGAAAACACAACGCCTACTGCTCCCTGGATTGGAGCGCCAATCTATGGGCCTATGAAGCCCCGGAACTGTGGTGCGGGGATTTTGACGGGGACGGGCGGGAGGAGCTGGCCTTTGCCCTGGCCTATGAACATGGCTCTCAATCTTGGGTGGAAGGTCTACACCTGTTTGAGCCGGACACTATGAGGGACCGCACGCCCAATCCGCGCACGCTGGAAACTACTATTTCCGCCTCCTATGACCCGGAAACCTTGGCCCTCTATGTGGCCACGGATAACCAGCTGCTGATTCTGGACGAGAGCTGGGTGGAGGGGGCCCCCATTTTGGAGGGCACCCTCTGGGGCGGCAGCCAGGTGGAGTTCTACCTGCGGGACGGCGCAATCTGGTGCACCCTGGCCCTGGTCCCCTCGAAAGCCCCCCTGTCCAACCCGGTGGTTGTAGATTGTCCGGTGGTTTTCCAGGATGGATCATACGTCTTGGGCGACCCGGAGCTGTCCGCCCGAAGCCTGCCCGCCTCCGCGGAATCCGCCTCCGGCGCCGACCGGCTTCTGTGGATCGCCGAGGACGGCCAGGTCATGCAGGCCGCCACTCAGGAGGAGTACGAGGCGGGCGGCACGCCCTATGGAGACGAGGACGGCTACCTCTTCTACCGCTTCTAAGGCCCTGCCTCCGTATCTCCTATCTTCTATCTCCTAACTCCTATCTCCAAAAGAGGTGTTTTCATGTCCCGCAGACTGCTCCGCTCCCTCCCCCGCTCCCCCTTCTCCACTCCCCTGTCCGGCTCGGCCAGGGAGACGGAGGACCGCATTCGGAATATCTTCCAGTATCAAAAGAAACGCCCGCCTATCCTGCTTCTGGTCCTGGCCTGCACCCTGGCTCTGCTGTGCGGGGGGCTGGTGTCCTGCCAGCCTGCCCATGCGGAGTCTTCCATCCTGGTGATGGATACCCAATACTACGACACCCGGGGAAATTATATCGAAATCCCCATGCTGGCCCTGCCCGGCGGCGTGGAGCCGGACGAGGGGGTGACCGCCATCAACCAGGCCCTGGCGGAACTGAAAGGGGACTACGCCCCGCTGCTCTCCCTCCTGGAGAGCGGGTCACCCGATGCGCTCAATGCGCAGACGTATCCGGAGTATGTCCCCGTGATCGAAAATCACTGCCTGCTCTACCCCACCCAGACGGACCGGTACTTGAGTCTGGTCTTCTTCCGGGACGCGTATTCCACCGACTTAAACTCCGGCCATGTGCTCACCCTGGTCTATGACCGGCAGGAGGGGCGGCAGCTTACGTTAGAAGACGCGCTGTCCATCGTCGGACAGACCGAGGAGGGGCTCTATCAGGCGCTGGCCAACCAGTACGCACCGGAGCTGGAGCGGCAGTCCCAGGAGCTCACCCAAAACCAGGCCCCGGAGAACCCGCCCGTGGACCTGGCCATCCAGTTCCCGACGCTGGAGGGCTTCCGCATGGGGGCGGACGGCCAGCCCATCTTCTACCTCACCGCCCGGGTAGACGACCGGGAAGACTGGGTCAACGACGCGGTCAGCGGCTCGGACAACCTGTATGTCTGGTCCGGCGGCGTCTTTTCCCTCTACAACCAGTACGCGGCGGACGGCCTTCACCCCCTGGTCCCGGCGGAGGAACTGCTTCAGATGGACCCGCCCCTGTGGTGCCAGTGGTATTTTAACGGCGGGGAGCCGGAGGGCGGCTTTGCCGCACCGGCCTCCGCCTCCCCGGAGACCGGCGGTCCGTCGGCGCTGTCCCCCGACCTGAACCACAACGGCATTCCGGAGGAGGTGCGCCTGGTGAGGGACGGCGGCGATTCGGAAATTCAGTTGTGGGAAGACGGCCAGCAGTTTCTCCGGCTGATCTCAGGAGACTGCCTGTGCACGCTGGACGGGATGGACTACCTGCTGCGGTTTGCCACAGTGGAAAATGAAAACGTCCCGGGCAGCTTCCAATACTACTATGCGCTCTCAGACCACTCCGGCGAGTTTGGGGAGACTATCCAGTGGAACAGCGTCAACTTTGATCTCAACTTTTACGCCCCCTTCCACCAGTTCGACCCGGAGGACATCGCCGCCTTTGTGGAGGAGCTGGATGAGCTGCTGGCTCACAGCGTCCAGCTGTCCGAGGCGGACGGGTCGCTGCGGACGGAGCCCGCCCCGGCGGTGGATCTGAGCTGGCTGGACGATTTTCCAGACTACTTTACCCCCAGCGCCGGAATGTCCCTGGCCGAAACGCTGACGGCCTTCCAGGAGGCCCTGACCCAGGCCCAGACCCCTCTGGGGGCAACGGCGGCCCTTCCCCTGGAGGAGCCCCTCCAGATGACGTTCCGCAGCGGCGCGGGAGCCTGGTCCACCGTGCTGGAGCTCCGCCCGGACGGCTCCTTTACCGGGAACTACCACGACTCTGACCTCACTTTCGTGTCGGTCTGCCAATTTCACGGGACCTTCCGGGACTTCGTGCAGCTCACCGATTCCTCCTGGCTGCTCACCCTGGACGAGTTGGTACTGGACACGGAACGCCCGGTGGGGGAGGAGTGGGACCAGGAGGGCTATCACTACATCTCCAGCGCCCCCTACGGCTTTGACGACGAGGAGGGGAACGCCCTTTCGTCCGGGGCGCAGTTCATCCTCTATACCCCGGAAGCCACAGGCCACGCTCCCGGAACGGAGCTCTACGGTGCGTACGACTTCTGGACCTGGTGGCCTGAGCGCCACACCCTCCACTCGGCCAGCGACACTTTGAGGTGCTACGGCCTCTACAACCTGGAGGGAGGAACCGGCTTCTTCTCCTGATCTCTCGACCTCTTGAAAGGAGCTTTTCTATGCCGCACAATTTCCCCCGCTCTCCCTTCTCCACCCCCCTGTCCGGCTCGGCCCGGGAGGCGGAGGAGCGCATTCGGAATATCTTCCAATACAAAAAGAAGCGCCCGCCCCTGCTGTTCTTCGTCCTGGCCTGCATCCTGGCCCTGTCCTGCGGGGGGCTGGTGTCCTGCCAGCCCGCTTCGGGCGGAAGCGTCTCCCCCGCCGCCGGGCCGGGCATCGCCATGGCCATTCAGTACTATGACACCAGCCTCAACTACATTGAGGTCCCCACCCTGGTCCCACCAGAGGGCGGAGAACTCAACGAGGCGGAGGCCTCCATCAACCGGGACCTGGCAGAGCTGGCACAGGAATACGCCTGGGTCCAGGACTCCCCGGGGGAGGAGACTGTCTACACATCCCAGCAGTGCCTCTTCTACCCCACCCAGACGAGCCGGTATCTGAACCTGATCCTTTTTCAGAGCTACGGCAGCTACGGCACCGACGGAGACATCCGCACCTGGTGCTATGACAGGGAGGAGCAAACCCTGGTGACCACCCAGCAGGCCCTGGAGCTGGCCGGGCTTACCGAGGACCTGCTCTGCTCCGGCCTGGACCAGTATGTGACCGACAACACGGACAGCGTTCTCCCCGATACCCTCACCCCCGTCTCCATCCTGGAGCCCGCCCACATTCTGGGCTTCCGCATCTGCGGGGACGGCCATGTGGTGTTTTACCTGTCCGTCACCACCGGCTTTGCCCCCACCGAAACCGGCGGGGAATACGACCCTTGGGCACACCTCTACTGCTGGGACAACGGCTCCCTCTCCCGCTATGACTATGCCGCCCAGACAGCGGCCCCCTTGGTGCCGCCGGAGGAACAGCTGGACCAGCTGTTTGGGGTGGACGCGCCCCTGTGGTGTCAGTGGTATTTTAACGGCGGGGAACCGGAAGGCGGATTTGTTACCTCCAGCTCTCCTGCCCCCGATTCATCCGAATATCCCGGCGGCAGCTCCGTCGTTCCAGCTCCTCCCAACCAGGAGCCCGCCTCTGAGGACATTGGGGACACCAGCGCCAGTCCCGTCACAGGGGAGGACTACGGCCTGTGGAACCTGGAGTACTCCTTGTGGCGGGATGGATGGGATGCCCCCGCCGGTCTGGGGATAGAGACCAGCACTCTGTTTTTTGACGAACCCGGGACCCGCATCGAACGGCCCGGCGAGAGCCTGACCCAGAACGAGGAGGACTACTGGCTCACCTATGAATGGGAAAATTTTTCCGCCGGCTACTATCACCTAGCCTCTGACGGCTCTGAAACCCTGCGCTTCATCGACACCACCCGCACCGACGTGGCCACCTGGCGGGGCGTGCGGGTGAGGGACAGCCGGGAGGACGTGCTGGCCGCTTACCCGGAGGCCAAATCCCACTCGGACCGGAACCCCTCCCTCAACGAGGAGAACTGCCTGTGGATCGCGGAGGATTTAGAGCAGGACCGGGGACTGGCACTCCTGTTCTATCTGGATGGGGACACGGTGCGCCAGATCACCCTGACCCGTCTTCTATAAGGGGCCAGGCGCCCCCCACTCTGCAAAGGAGTATGCGCTATGAAAAACACCTCCTTCCCCCGCTCCCCCTTCTCCACTCCCCTGTCCGGTTCGGCCAGGGAGGCGGAGGACCGCATTCGGAATATCTTCCAGTATAAAACGAAACGCCCGCCTATCCTGCTTCTGGCCCTGGCCTGCGCCCTGGCTCTGCTGTGCGGGGGGCTGGTGTCCTGTCAGCCCCAGTCCCCGGCTGTCTCCCTGTCCCAGGAGGAGGAGACTCTGCTGTCCCTGCTGGCGGCAGAGGACCAGTCCATCCGGGAGGAGGGGGATGAGCCCCGCCTGCTGGCCTCCATTCAACAGGGGGATTACCTGCTGGGGGCGGCCGCCTATTCCCACCGGCTGGGCGATACCCTGCTCATCGGGGTGATGGACCGGGAGACCGGGGAGCTCACCGCTCCGGTGTACCAGCAGGGGACCTACTACGGCACCCCGTATGTCACCACCTTCCAGCAAAATGGGGAGAACTGCCTGCTGTATACCCACAACGGCATGCACCAGGGCCTTTCGGAAGGCAGCTCCGGGCTGATCCGTCTGGAGGGCGACGACTTTACCTGGACCTGGCCGGTGGAGGGCGACCTGCGGGACGAGAGTTCCCAGGCTTTTGCCGACTATAAGAACTACTGGGAGGACCACCTGGCCCTGCTGGCCCCCGGCGGGGTGGATGTGTTTGTGGAGACGGACTACGATGTGCTCCGCGGCGTGGGGCCCCAGTGGGCGGTGGACCACAGTGAGAACTTCTACATCCCGGAGGAGGGGGACCTGCCCATCCCCATCCCCTACCAGACCCGGGTGTGGGTGGAGAATTTCACCCGGGACAGCCGCAACGCCTGGAGCGCCGGCAACCGCTCCGCCCTGTACCACATCGTGTCTATGAAAGCGGAGGAGCCCGTCCCCGGACAGCGGGAGGGGGACTCCCTCTACTCCCTGCTGGCCTTCTGCGACGGCCGGGCCGAAGCTGGAGAGGGCGGCTGGCTCTCCGCCGTCCTCCTCTTTGACCAGGAGACCGGACAGGTGGGCGACGTGCTGGCCTGGGCTCAGGGGGACCGGGAGGAGGTGTCACTCCCCCGGGAGACCTGGGGCGGCCTGGAGGAGCGGGACCGACTGATTGCGGAGTATTATCAAAGCCAGGGCTACTCTCAAATCTATTTCCCGGGCGAAGCGGCCCCCGAGGTCCTTCCAGAAAACGCAGTCGCCATCGAGTCCATTGTCTATGGAGATGAGATGGCCGACGGAGCGATGAGAAATATCGCCTATGAGGTGACCTTCCGAGCTTACTATGGGGAGGGCATGTCAGACTACCTTGTTTTGCAGAAAGACGGGGCTGACGGCTCCTTCCTCCGGCTGCTGGGGCAGTACCCGGCCCATACGGGAAAATCCGCCCGGGATGCCGCCTTCCAGGAGGCCTTTGGGCTGATGGACGCGGACGCCTCCCTGCTGTATGACAACGCCTCCGCTCCCGTTGGGCTGGGGGATTGGCAGGAGCCCCCCTATCTGGTCCAGGGGGGCGAGCCTGCGGTGGAAATTCTGGAAAACGGGGAGCCGATCTATAACCCAGGGGACTACTGGGACCGCTGGAGTGTGGATGGCTTCACCGCCCTGCGATATTACCACGCTTCGGAGGACCGCTGGACTGTCCAGTCTATCGAGACCACCCGCACTGACCTGCGCACCTACCGGGGAATCCAGGTGGGGGACAGCCGCTCCATGGTGCAAAACTTGTATCCGGAGCTCCGGGACGGAGACTACTGGCACCTGTACGACAGCGCGGAGGAGGATTTTCTGTGGTACTGCGACAGCTACATGGATCTGGGCCCCGCCCTGCTGTTCTTCTTTGAAAATGACCAAGTGAGCCGGATCGTCCTCTACAACATGTTTGACTGAGAGGCCGTGATACAAAAAACGCGGAAGCCCAGAGGGACTTCCGCGTTTTTCTGCATCGGATCTTATGTTACGGCGTCAGGTCCACCTGCCGCCGGAGGAGGGACAGGGGCGGGGCCGCCTGGGGCAGCTTCAGAGTGAAGCGCATCTGGGGCTTGCGCACCTGCTCCAGCACATTGCCCTCCTCGTCCCGCAGCTCCCCCACCTGGAAGGACACGGGGCGCACGTCGGGGCCCACCAGCTCCAGGGTGTCCCCGGTGGAGAACTTGTTGTTCAGGGTGAGCAGGGCGTTGCCCTCTCCGTCGCAGGAGAGCACCTTGGCCACGATCTGCCAGTCCCGGATGTACCGGGAATCCTCGGTAAACTGCCCCGGCTGTCCGTAGTAGAAGCCGGTGGAGTAGTGGCGGTGGCTGATGTGCTCCACCTCGTCCCGCCACACCGGGTCCAGGGGCTCCCCCGCCATAGCCGCGTCGATGGCGTGGCGGTAGGCTCCGGTGACGATGGCGGCGTAGTAGGCCGACTTGGCCCGCCCCTCCAGCTTGAGGGAGTTGAGTCCCGCCTCCATCAGCTCCCCCACATGGTCGATCATGCACATGTCCCGGGAGTTCAGGATGTAAGTTTCCCCATTTTCCTCAAAAATGGGGAAATACTCCCCGGGGCGCTTCTCCTCCATGAGGGCATACTGGTACCGGCAGGGCTGGGCACAGGCCCCCCGGTTGGAGTCCCGGCCCGTCATGTAGTTGGACAGCAGGCACCGTCCGGAGTAGCTCACGCACATGGCCCCGTGGGCAAAGGCCTCCAGCTCCAACTCCTTGGGGGTCTTGGCCCGGATCTCCCGGATCTCGTCCAGGGACAGCTCCCGGGCCAGAATGACCCGCTTGGCCCCCAGGTCGTACCAGGCCCGGGCACACTGGTAGTTGACCACGCTGGCCTGGGTGGATATGTGCCGCTCCACATGGGGGGCGTACTTCCCGGCCAGGGAGAACACCCCCATGTCGGCCAGGATCACCGCGTCCACCCCCAGGCTGTCCAGGTACTCCAGCCACTCAGGCAGGCGGGCTGCCTCCTCGTTCCGGGGCATGGTGTTGCAGGTGACGTGGACCCGGACGCCCTTGCCGTGACACAGCTCCACGGCGGTCTTCAGTTCCTCCGGGCTGAAATTGCCCGCGAAGGAGCGCATGCCGAAGGTGGTGCCGGCCAGATAGACCGCGTCGGCCCCGTAGGCCAGGGCCATCTCCAGCCGCTCCATGTCCCCCGCCGGGGCCAGAAGCTCAATTTTCTTCTCGTTCAAGGAAATACCTCCCAAAAACGGGCCCCGGAACATTCCGGGGCCCATTTCCAAACTGTTAAGAATTGCTGTACCGCTCCTGCGAGGCCATAAAGCTCTGCATCTCGCTGTAGGTGCGGAAGAAGTGGTGGGTGTTGTCGTCCCCCAGGGCATAGTAGTAATAGGACGTGTCTGCGGGGTTCATGGCCGCCTGGATGGACTCCATGCCGGGGTTGGCAATAGGTCCGGGGGGCAGGCCGGGATAGAGGTAGGTGTTGTAGGGGGAGTCGATGGACCGGTCCGCGTCGGTGGGCACGTTCCCTCCGTTGATATAGGCCAGGGTGGCGTCGATCTGCAGATAGCCGTTGGTGCCCGCGGAGGCGTTGGGGTTGTTCAGACGGTTGTAGATGACCGAGGCGATGGTCTCCCGGTCGCTGCCGTCGGTCTCCTTTTCAATCATGGAGGCCACCGTGAGCACCTCATGGATGGACCGGCCGCTGTTCAGGATCTCCTGGCGCATCTCGTCCGTCACCTTGGCATCAAACTGCACCAGCATCTTGTTGATGACATACAGGGGGTTCTCCGGGGTGGTGAACTCATAGGTGTCCGGGAACAGATATCCCTCCAGCCGGTGGTAGTCCCCCAGCTCGATATCCTGGAGGAAGGAGAAGGCGTAGTCGTGGTTGGCGGCCATATCCTGGAGGTCCTCCACGCTGGCCACATTCCGCTCCTCCAGCAGGGTGAAGATCTGGTCGATGGTATAGCCCTCCGGGATGGTGACGGAGATGGTGGCTTTGCTGGAGGAATTGGCGCTCATGCCGGTGAGCAGGGCCCGGTAGTCCATGTTGGTGTTCAAGGTGAAGGTGCCCGGCACCACCTCATCCTTGCTCCCGGTAAAGGTGGCAAACAGATTAAACAGAGACTTGTACTCAATGAGTCCGTTTTCCTTGAGCATGTCCGCCACATCGCCAAAGCTGTCTTCACTGGAAATGGTAACGGTAACCGTTTTCTGCTCTTTGTTCAGGGCCAGCACATCGTTGGCGGCCACCCAGCCGATACAGGCCAGCAGGGCGGAAATTCCGATGACAAACACCACATAGAGCAGAGCAAAGCTCGTCGCGGCGCGGCCTTTTTTCCGGCCGCCGCGATTCTGAGTCGTTCGGGACCGTCCGGAAGCGCGGGATCGGCGCTCCGGCTGATCGCCGGTTCTGCGTTGTTCTTGTGCCATAGGGTCAGCTCCTAACCGAGAAAAATTTTCCGCCCAGCAGAACCTGGGACAGGAAGGCGCCATAGACTATACCAGAACGCGCGGGAAGGAGAAAGCTCCCCCCGGCGAGGCAAGCGAGGTGAAATGAATATGTGTTGTGGGAACAACGGGTTTGGCGGCAGCGGCTGCCTGTGGATCATCCTGCTGATCATCATCCTGTGCTGCTGCTGCGGCAACGGGAACAGCTGGGGCGGCAACAACTGCGGCTGCAACAACGGCTGCGGCGGCTGTGACAACGGCTGCGGCTGCTGAGGTCCATCCTTGGAGGAGAGCGGGGCGTAAGCCCCGCTTTTTTCCGTATGGGCCGGCCTCAGCGGAAGAACCGGTGCATTTCCGTCAGCAAAAGGTCCACCCGCTGGTCGTGGGCCTCCCGGGGCATCTGGGCCTGAAGCACGCATTCCCGGCACAAGCCCACCGTGAAACCGGAAAATCCAGCCAGCCACCGGTCGTAGTACCCCCCGCCAAAGCCCAGACGGTACCGGTCCCGGTCGTAGCACACCGCGGGAACCAGGGCCAGCTGGATCTCCTCCCGCTTCAGCAGCGGGGCGCTCTCCGGGGGCTCCCAAATGCCGAAGGGCGCCTGCGCCATAGGGACCTCCGGCTGAAACAGGCGGACCTCCATCCCCCGCTCCGGAAGCATCCGGGGCAGGCCCACCCGCTTTCCCCGTGCGGTCAAGGTCCGGACCAGGATTTCCGTCTCGGGCTCCCGGCCTGGAATCCCCCAGAACAGGAACAGGCTGCTGGCCTCCTCCACCTGGGGCAGGGCCAGAAAGGCCTCAAACAGGACCCGGTCGCTCTCCCGGAGTCTTTCCGGGGACAGGGCGGCCAGCTGGGCGCGGACTTGGCGGCGCAGACAGGCCTTTTCCTCAGCGGTGGTAGAAGATGCGGTCATTGATGATCTTGACAGCCTCCCGGCCCCGGAGGGCCTCCACAAGCTTCAGGCCGAAGTCAAAGGAGGAGCCGCAGGCGTGTCCGGTGACGAACTTCCCGTCCAGCACCGCCCGGGCCTCGGGCAAGACCAGGGCCCTGCCCAGCTGGTCCTGCCGGGTAGGGTAGGACACCGCCTGACGGCCGTCCAGCAATCCCCAACGCCCCAGCAGAATGGGCCCGGCGCACAGCGCAGCCAACCAGATGTCCCGCCGGGCGGCCTCCTGAATGAGGGCGGACACCCGGTCGTCGTTCCACAGGTTCTCCACGCCAGTGCCGCCGCCGGGGAACACCAGCATCTCCGCCTGATCCAGATCCACTTCATCCACCGTCAGATCGGCCTGGACCGTAATGTTGTGGGCCCCGGTGACGGTGCTTCCCGACAGGGAGACCAGGGCCGTCTCCACCTCCGCCTGGCGGAGCAGGTCGGCGGGGACAACGGCTTCCGATTCCTCAAAGCCGGGGGCCAGGAATAAATAGACCATCAAAAGACCTCCTTAATTTTCATTCACACGGACAGCCCGGCTGTCACAGCAGAGGGGCCGCCAGAGACCAGACTTCTTCCTGAATGCTCTCCACCGGGCGCAGCGTGCCGGAGGCATCCACACATGGGATGACCTTCCAGCCCAGCAGCTTGGCCGCCTGAAGGGCGCTCTCCCGGCAGGAAGCCAGATAGGCGGTGTCCACCTCGTGGATGTCCCCGCGGGTATGGGTGTCCGCCTCCCGCCGGCGCAGGAGGGCCACCGCCTGGTCGGTGGGCATGTCCAGATAGAGGACCATATCGGGCCGGGGCAGTCCCAGCTTTGTATGCTCAAAGTCGTCCAGCCACCGGAGGAACTCCCCCCGCTCCTGAGGGGGGCATTTCACCGTCTGGTGGACCGCGTTGGAGGTGGTATAGCGGTCGGTGAGAATCAGGCCGCCCCGCTCATAGTACGTCCCCCACACCTTCTTGTAGGAGGCGTACCGGTCCACCGCGTAGAACGCGGAGGCGGCGTAGGGGTTGACGTCCTCCGGGCGGGGGCCGAACTCCCCGTTCAGATACATGCGGATCAGGGCGGAGGAGGGCTCGCTGTACTGGGGAAAGACCAGCTTTTGAAATTCCCTTCCCGTCTGAGAGACCCGCTGACACAGCTTTTGAAATTGGGTGGACTTGCCGGAGCCGTCCGTTCCCTCGAAGACAATCAGCTTTCCGGCCATCACAGGACCCCCTGGCGGCCCTTGCCGGTTACCCGCCGCCCGGCCGCCTTCACCAGCACCAGGGGCAGCTTGGCCATGCGGCCGATGCGCTTGGGCTCCTTTTTCAGGCGGTAGGCCCACTCCATCCCTGCCTTCTGCCACTGCTCCGGGGCGCGCTCCACGTTGCCGGCAAACACGTCCAAGGCGCCCCCCAGACCGATGGCCAGCTTGGCCCCGGTGATCAGGCCGAAGCGGGAGATCCACTTCTCCTGCTTGGGCGCCCCCAGGCACACAAACAGCAGATCAGGCTGGGCCTGTGCCACCTCCCGGGCCACCGGGTCAGAGTCCTTGAAATACCCGTCATGGGTGCCGCACAAGACGATGTTAGGGTGGCTCTCTAAAATGCGGCGGCCCGCCTCCTCGGCCACGCCGGGCTTGGCCCCCAGCAGGTAGAGGCGCCCTCCCATCTCATCCAGCACATCCAGCATGTCGCAGGCAAAATCAAATCCGGCCACCCGTCCTTTTAAGGGTGTCCCCAAAATTTTGGCGGAATACACCACCCCGATTCCGTCCGGAAGGACCAGGTCTGCCTGGTTGAGGATCTTCTGAAATTCCAGATCCTTGTCGGCGGCCAGGATAAATTCCGGATTTGGCGTAACCACATAGTGGAACTCCGGAGAGTGGAGCAGAGCCGCCCCCGCCTCCTTGGCCTCCTCCCGGGTGAGGTTGTCAAATTGTATGCCCAAAATATCGGTTTTCAATGGATGTTCCTCCATATTAAAAGTAAATGGGACAGGGTTAATCCCCTATAAGTACTTTATTGTACCATGGACAATGGAAAAAGTCCATGAAAAAGGTGCAAACACTCCCAGCACTATTTGAACTTATTGTGTATAAATTATCTAAGACAGGATGCAGACACAGCCGGACACCCATTCCCCCGCCTGCTGAGTTGTAACCCATTGCAGCCCTCGCCCTGCCTGCATGGACTTCATTCTGGTCTACCAGCCGTCTACCAGGTCTACCGCTGGGAAGCCTTGCGCGCCAAGGGTTTCCGGCGGTTTCTTTTTGCTGTTTTTCGGAGGCGGTCTACCAGATGTCTACCATGGTAATTTTTTGAGGGAGAAACCCGCGGATTTCTCCCTCTTTTTTTGTTTTGAGCACGTTTTGGAGCATGCAAGGGGCGTTATGCTGTCATAGTTGGCTGAAAATCCCTTTTTCTTCTAGTTTAAGGGAGTTTCTTCCTTGTTTT